>NZ_JACHDP010000001.1:5101477-5739161 GCF_014201145.1 Micromonospora parathelypteridis | reverse complement strand
ATCGGACGCGTTGCAACCGGAGGGAGACGGCTCGGTGGAGCTGCGTGACATCGAGATCTTCCTGACCCTGGCCGGGGAGCTCCACTTCGGACGGACAGCCGAGCGGCTCCGAGTGTCTCAGGCGCGGGTCAGTCAGTCGATCAAACAGCAGGAGCGCAGGATCGGCGCAGCCCTGTTCGAGCGGACCAGCCGCACCGTGCGGCTCACCCCGCTCGGCGAGCGGCTTCGCGACCGACTCGACGCGGGCTACCGCGAGATAATGGTGGGCATCGAGGAGGCTGCCGCCGCCGCGCGCGGGCAGATCGGCACGCTGACCGTTGGCACTATGGGCCCCCATCACCAGGAGATCGCGGCCGTCTTCGACCTGTTCCGGCAGCGGCATCCGCAGTGTGCGTTGCGTACCCGCGAGATTCTTCCCAGCGACCCGTTCGGTCCACTGCGCGCCGGCCGGGTCGACGTCGGGATACTTTGGCTACCTGTCCGCGAACCCGACCTCGCCGTCGGGCCGCATCTGCACACCGAGCAGCTGGTGCTGGCCGTCGGCTCCGATCATCCACTGGCTGGTCGGGACCGGGTCTCGATGGAGGAGCTCGGCGATCACCCGGTAGTGGGTCCCGAGGGGCCAATTCCGGGCTACGTGTGGGAGGCGCACACGCCGTCCGTGACACCCGCAGGCCGGCCCATCCGATCCGGAATCACCGTGGACACTCTCGAAGAGGCCTTCACGGCGATCGGTGCCGGCCTGGTCATCTCCCCCGTCGGAGCGCATGTGGCCGCCTCCCGGGTGCGCCCGGACATCACGTTCGTGCCCGTCGACGACGGGCCGGTCCTGCGGTACGCGCCGGTGTGGCGCAGCGCCGCGAGACCGGGCTGATCCGCGCTTTCGTCGAAGCCGCCAGGGATGCGCAGAACACCCCTTAGCAAGCGCAGGAGACAACTAACACCGCGGCGCAGGGGACCGCTCCGCGGTCAGACGGCGGCTCCACGGCCAGGTCGACCGGGCGGTGGCTGCCATTACAGCTTTCACCTTCGATTTCGATGCCCACCGCGTTGGCCCGGACGAGGTCGCGGAAGATTCCCACCGCCTCCTCGGCAGCCGCCACCGCCGCGCTCACCTGCCCCAGCTCGGCGTGGCGCAGGCTGACCGTGTTCAACGCCAGCGCCAGGTTGGCAAGCGCCCCGGCGAGACCTCGCTGGCCTCGCGCCGACCTGCTACCACCGGTGAGCACGAGGGCTCAAGCGGCGGCGAAGCTCACGACCAGCCGGGCGAGTTCGGCAGGTTGATCCTCCGACACGAAGGTGGACGAGTCGGCGACCGTGACCAGGCGGGCGTCGGGCAGGGTCGCGGCGAGTCGTTCGAAGAGCTGGGCACGGAAGATCCGATCGTCCTCCGCGCGGACCAGCAACACCGGCTTGCTGAATCCGGTCAGTGCCTTGGCAGCGGCCAGCGTGTACCTGTTGTGCACGCCAACGATGAACCGCTTGGTATCCCTGCGGATCTGCCGGCTGCCGTAGCTCGGCCGTAGGTAGGAGTCGATGATCTCGGCGGGGATGCCACGCTTGGCCAGCCAGCCGTCGTAGGCGACATACGCGGTTTCCGCGGCCGCGTCGAGGTCGGTGGCCTTCCGGTCGGTCCGGAAGACCCAGCGCGGCTCTCCACTGGTCACCCTGCGCCGTACTACGAACGAGCCGCCAGGCTGCAACCTGCAGCCGTGATACACGATGCCGGCATGCACGAGACTGCCGTCCGTGGTCTCCACGCCAGGGCCGGCGAAATGTGTCTCACCCCGGCACCCACGAGTACGGGAGCAGGCGACGGAAATCACGCTCCGTCGGTTCACGCGGACGCCCGGCAATCGGCGGATCCTTGAGGTTGGCCGCGGTGAGCCAGGCTTCAATCGGTTCGGGCGTCCACTCGCGCTCGCGGTCGATCTCCCGAAAATAGGCCCGGCTGCCACGCCGGATACGAAGCCTGCTGCGTTCCCCGACATGCCCGGCGGGTGCGACGGCCGGTAGACCGTCGGCACAGCGCACCAGAGACGCCGGGGCGGACAGGATGAGCTGCGCGATCTGCGCCCCGTCCTCGATCGAGAGCCGGACCAGAGACTGAGGACGTTCCTCCCACTCGGGCCGCATCAAACTGACCCGAACCGATCGCTCATCGGTTGCGACGACGATGTCACGGCCGCCCCTGTCGTCCGAAGCAGTCCACTGCCGAAGACGGGCATTCGGGCGAGGGTCGCCGACGATTGCAACCGGGTCAGCGGCCGGCGCGGATGTGGTCGGCGGTCCGTCCTGCGGCATGGCCCGGCCGAGGTGGGGAATGGAGCGACGAGCGGGGTCACCGAGAGGGGGCCGTCATGCACGAGATCACCTCGCGAGAACAGGACCAGTTGCTCAGGTTCATGCGTCGGCACCGAAAGCAGCTGATGTCATTCCCGAACGTCCGTTCTGTCGACATCGGCTTCGAGTTCAAACGCAAGCGCCCTTCGGACCGGCTGGCAATCCGCGTTCACGTCACCCGCAAGATGCCGGACAGCAGCCTCACCCCGTCGGAGCAACTCCCCGACGAGATCGAGGGGGTGCCGGTCGACGTCATCGAGAGCAATCCCGTACCGAATGTGGATGTTCGGCACTCTCGGCACGATCCTGTCCTCGGCGGCATCAACGTCGGAAACCTCAAGGTCGGAGGTCCCGGCACCGGAGACCCGGGGACGCTGGGGGCCATCGTGTTCGAACGGGGCACGCTGCGGCCTCTTGCGTTGACGAACTGGCACGTGGCGGTCGCTGATCCGCCGGTCGCGATGGATCCGATCATCCAACCCGACCCGGTTGCGCCCGATCCGGAGCCGCCGAACAACTTCCTTGGCCGCCTGCTGCGCTGGGACCAGGGTCTGGATGCCGCCGTGAGTTCGATCGGCGAGCAGGACGGCAGTCGCAGCCGGAACGTGTCCACCGACATCGAAGGGCTGCCACTGCCGGCATCCGGTAGCAAACCGCACGTCGTCGGCCTCAAGGTGCTCAAGTCCGGGCTGCGGACCGGAGTCACCGGGGGCACCATCGACGGCACGGACGGCATCGAGTTCTCGGTCGTTCCCGACGACTTCGCATTGCCTCAGGGGGTGCTCAGCGATCACGGCGACTCGGGGGCGTTGTGGCTGGACCGGAACACCTTCACGGCGGTCGGACTGCACTTCGCGGGTATCAGCAGCCCAGAGGTCCGGGCGTGGGGGAAGTCGTTGTCCAGGATCTGCGACACGTTGAACATCTTCGTGCTGGACGTCGCAGCCATCGGCACCCCGTGGATCGGCGGGCACTGCCGTGTGCTCGCCTCCACCCGCGCCCATGCTCCCTGCAATCTGCGAATCGTCTATCCCAGCGGGCGCACCAGCCACGCGAGAGGACTGGGTGCGGCGACCGCCGATGCCCAGGGGCTGGTCAGGTGGCAGTGGCGCATCGGGTCGAGCACCAGGCGCATGCCGGGCGTCAAGATGAGCGCACATCTGACCCTGGACGGTGCGGAGCATCTCCTCCTCGCAGAGCTCGAAGGCGCCACGGATCTGTCGGGATGAATTGGAAGGGCGCCAACGGGATCGCAGGCTGCGTGGGTCGGCGCGGACAGGATCAACACCTGGCCGTGGCGGACGCGTGGGACGAGCTGGCGAGCTAGCCGTAGACGATCTTGCGTGAATCCTCGACCCACACGACGTGGATCCGGTCCCTCCGGTAACGGGGGGTTTTCGGGGGCGGTTCAAAATCCTATAGACAAAATTAAAGCCCTGACCAGCGTTTCCGCTGGTCAGGGCCTCTTGTCTGTCGGGACGGCCGGATTCGAACCGACGACCCCTTGACCCCCAGGACGGATGGTCGAACGTCCGCGCACGTCACGCCCGATGGGGAGCGTTCGGCGGCCCCGACTGTCTACTCGTGCGGCGCATGGACGCGCACGACGTGTGGTCCCCGACTGGTCCCCGGCTCCAGGTCATCGTGCTGGAGAGGATGCAGCGGTCGGGAGCGACGACGGGTCCTCGGCGCGGCCGGCCTTCTCGCGGGCCTGGCAACAGCAGGTCATGGATGGCCTGGTCGGTGCCGTCGTCACGCCAGAGTCTGAAGTAGTAGTACACCGCTGACCGGGGCGGCAGGTCGTTCGGAAGGTACATCCACTGGCAGCCGGTCCGGTTCTGGTAGAAGATCGCGTTCACGATCGCCCGCAGCGGGTAGCGGCCCTCATGGCCTGATGGTGACGGGCGTTTCGCTTTCCACGCCTGCAGGAACGGATCGATCAACGCCCATTGCCGGTCGGACAGGTCACTTATAGCCCACTCAGAATCCGAGAGAGCCCCGGTGTCCATGGCGCCGCCCTGATCGTCCCCGGATGAGAGTCCCACCGTCCGATCCGCCGCATCGCCGTCCTGGGCACCACCCACAACCCCGAGCACACGCCCTGCGTCCGGTCACCGCGTCGGCCGCATCCCGCGCTCGGCAATCTTGGCGTGGTGGGCCGCGGCTACACTCACGCGTCTACATCCCCTACTCGGCAACCGAAACGGAGGCGCGATGGGTAATCCGCTGTTGGACGCCGAGGATGCGCGGGAACGCCTGGAGGCCTGGCAGGCCAATGCCTCGCGCCGGGCCGCCGACACGCAGGCCGCCGCTGCCGGCTTGCGCGCGCTGCGGGTTACGGCCACCGACGCCCACAAGATCGTCGAGGTCACCGTCGACTCCACGGGGGCGATGGCCGACGTCCGGCTCTCCGCGCGGGTGCAGCGCATGAGCCTGGAGCAGACTCAGCAGGCGATCATGGGCGCCTACCGCAACGCGCGGGTCAAGCTCGCCGAGGCCGCCGCCGAGGTCGTACGGGAGACGGTCGGCGCCGACTCGGCGACCGGCCGGGCCCTGCTGGCCGGATTCCGGACCGGCGACACCGAGGACGAAGAGGGGCGTTACTGATGCACGGTGGGTTCGAGGTCGACATCGAGGCCCTGCGCGCGCACGCCACGGCCATGTTGGCCATTCACGACCGCTTCGCCGCCGTCAAGGCCGCGAGCGGCACCATCTTCCAGGCCGACGAGGCGTACGGGCAGCTCTGCCAGTTCTTACCGCCCATCCTGGAGGGACGCCACCGGGACCAGGACAAGGGCGTGGGGATGCTCGCCGAGAACATCGAGCTGCTCGCCGCGGGAATCAAGAAAACAGCCGACGCCTATCAGCGGGCCGAGGAGTCGACCACCGACGGCTTCAACTCCTTCCACTCCGCGACCTGAGCCGGCCCGGCGTCCTCTCATGAGCAACCCACTGGTCGCCACGACCTCCGACATCCCTTCGACCAGCGCCGCGCACCGCGACGGCTGGACCGGCCTGCCGCTTGCCGACGACTACATGGGCATCAAGGACGCCATCGACTCCGGCAGCTGGATCGACGGCTCAATCGCGGGCTTGGGCGCCGCTCTCGACGGGGCGGCCATCGCCATCGACCCATTCAGCACGCTCCTGTCGATGGGCATCGAGTGGGCCATCGAGCAGGTCGAGCCACTGAAGCAGGCACTCGACTGGCTCGCCGGTGATCCCGAGACCATCGAGACGCACGCCATGACCTGGGACAACATGGCTAATGAGCTGTTCTCCATCGCCGAGGACCTCAAGGCGCGGCTGGTCGGCGACCTCGACGGATGGCAGGGCGCCGCCGCCGACGCCTACCGCGACATCCTCACCATCAACATCGACGTCGCCGGGATCTTCGCGGGCACGGCCGCCGGCATGGGTGCCGCGACCCGTGGCGCGGGAACCGTGGTGCAGATAGTGCGGGAGGTCGTGCGCGCCTTCATCGCCGACTGCATCGCCAAGGTCGTGGTGTGGCTGGCCGAGGTGGTCTTCTCTCTGGGCTTCGCCACACCGCTTGTCGCCTCCCAGCTCGCGGTCGCCGTCGTCCGCTGGACCGGCCGCATCTTCGGCTGGCTGATGGGCCTGATCGCCAGCCTCTCCGCCCTTCGCGCACTCCTCGACGTCTAGGCGGCCCTCGATGCGACAACTCATGGCGGCTCTGCGGACCACCGCCGTTTTGGTGGTCCTGTTCGCTGTGGCGGGCCTCCACAACAAGCACCCCTCAGGCCCCACCCCACCGCACGGCGGTGACGGCGATGGCCCCAAGCGTCCCAAGTTCAGCCCCGGCATGATGCCCAAGCGCGTGGGACCAGCCCAGCAGCACGGCATCCAGCGCGCCGAGGAGGGCCGCCCGAAGGGTGCCGACACATCCGAGCCCGAGGCGCCCAAGAGGACCAACCCCTGGGACGACCCCGAGTTCACCGACGCCAAGTACGACATGCACCGCTTCGGTCAGATGGGCGAAGGGGCGATGGACAAGATCTGGGACGGCGACGGCCTGGGCAATGGCAACCACAAGCCCTCCTCCACCGAGCCCGGCAAGACGCTCTTCCCGCCCGGCACCACCAAGGCGCAGGTCGAGGGCTGGTTCAAGAGCATCGCCACCAACCCCGACAGCCGCCCTCAGCCACGTGCCAACGGCGACGGCTGGCGCGTCACCGGCACCCGCGACGGCATCACCTGCATCGTTACCCTGGACATGGACGGCAGCATCTCCGGCGGCTTCCCCGTCAGCGGCCAGGGCGTCACCACCAACTCAAAGGCCTAGCCACCGAACCCACGGGAGACCCATGGAAGTCAACGATTACTACCGGCGCAGCCGCCGGATCACCGACCAGCTCGCACCCAGGATCAGCCCGAATCACCGGCCGTTCGTCCTGACCGCCGCCGGCGCCGGCGCCTGGGACCTGGCGATCACGGAGCTCGTCGGCGCCCTGTCGGAGGAGGACGTCGTGATCACCACGGCGGAGAAGGACGCGCTGCGGGAGCTCATGGAGTACCTCCGGGAGCCTCTGACCTACCTGGAGCAGATCCGGACCTCGGGCTGACGGCCGAAGCGTAGATCGGGCCCCTCCCCGTCGGGAGGGCCCGTTCGCGTGTACCGGTACTGGCCGCTCATAGCGGCCCACATGACCCGACGGAGACGGACGCTTCGCCTTCCACGCCCGCAAGAACGGATCAATCAACGCCCACTGCGCATCGGTGAGATCAGTCGAATAGGCCACACGTCCCATGACCAGGCCCAACGCGACACCAGCACGCGGATCTCAGCGCACCGGCCACGTTCATGACATCGAGCGACGACACAACATCTAACAAGCGTCCAAAGTAGACACGATTTACTAGCCAGTCATGGCACCTGGGGCAAGATCCGCACGCAGAAACTCGGAGCCAATCGGTTCCGCTCACGAGCGCGGTTCCGCGACTACGACGGTAAGACAGACCCGCGACATCGAGGCCACCGGCACCACCGGGCCGGCCGCGGAACGGGCGTTGAAGGTCGTCATCGCTGCCGAAGCCCAGCTTCGGATCAGACGCAAGCACCTGCCCGACGAACGGCAGGCCGGGGACTGCCGACCACGACCAGATTGGTTCGGTTCAGGTCGACCATGCCCGGTGGTGGCACGACCGGCATGAGCCTTGAGCAGATCGCGGATCTCTGCGGCCACTCCGGTACGACGGTTACTGAGAGCGTCTACCGGCATCAACTACGGCCGGTGCTCCTGGGCGGTGCAGTTGCCATGGACCGGACCTTTGACGCTGAGGCGTAGTCACTCAGTTAGTCACCCAGGTATGACAAAGGGGCCGTCTCGATCTTCCGAGATGGCCCCTCACCTGCGTCGGGACGGCCGGATTCGAACCGACGACCCCTTGACCCCCAGTCAAGTGCGCTACCAAGCTGCGCCACGTCCCGCCTCCGCGTGGTTTCCCCCGCGGCAGCCGGTACAGCTTAGCGCAGCACTCCCGGCGCGTCCGCACAGGCCCCACCTGGGTCGAGGCGACCCGGAAACCACCCACCGCACACCCCCTAAAGCGTCCTAGGAGGGTGGGGTAACGGAAATGCCGGATGGGTCGCGTGGACCCATCCGGCATTTTCGAGACGACTGGTTAGCCGTGTGCCTTGCCTCGGCCGCCGGGGCCGAGCTTCTTACGGGGGCGGACCGAGATCTCGATGGGGCTGCCCTCGTACCCGAATTCCTCGCGGAGCTTGCGCTCGACGAAGCGCTGGTAACCGGCGTCCAGCGGGCCGGTGGTGAAGAGCACGAACCGTGGCGGCGCCACCCCGGCCTGCGTCGCGAACAGGATGCGCGGAGCACGACCGCCGCGCACCGGGTGGGGGGTGGCCTGCACCAGCGCGGTCAACCACTGGTTGAGCTGCGCGGTCGGCACCCGGGTTTCCCAGCTAGCGAGGGCCTTGTTCAGGGCCGGAGCCAGCTTGTCCACCGCGCGGCCGGTCATCGCCGACAGGTTCAGGCGGATCGCCCAGGGGATGCGGCGCAGCTCCCGGTCGATTTCCTTGTCCAGGTAGTACCGGCGGTCGGCGTCGACCAGGTCCCACTTGTTGAACGCGATGACCATTGCCCGGCCGGCCTCGGTCACCATCGACAGGATCCGCTGGTCCTGCTCGCTGATCGGCTCGCTGGAGTCCAGTAGCACCACGGCGACCTCGGCGGCCTCGATCGCACCGGCGGTGCGCAGGCTCGCGTAGTACTCGGTGCCGCTGGCCTTACCGACCCGCTTGCGCAACCCGGCGGTGTCCACCAACTGCCAGGTCTGACCGCCGATGCTGACCAGGCTGTCCACCGGGTCCACAGTGGTGCCCGCCACCGAGTCGACAACCGCCCGCTCCTCACCGGAGAACCGGTTGAGCAGGCTGGACTTGCCCACGTTCGGCCGCCCGACCAACGCCACCCGGCGCGGTCCACGCGGCCGGTTCTCCACGATCGCCGGTGCTTCCGGCAACGCGGCGAGGATGGCGTCCAGCAGGTCGCCGGAGCCCCGCCCGTGCAGCGCGGAGACCGTGAACGGCTCGCCGAGGCCCAGCGACCACAGCGAGGTCGCCTCCATCTCGATGGAGGTGTTGTCGGCCTTGTTCGCCACCAGGATCACCGGCTTGGCGCTGCGGCGCAGCATCTTCACCGCGGCTTCGTCCACGTCCGTGGACCCCACCATCGCGTCGACCACGAAGAGGACCACGTCGGCGGTCACGACGGCCGTCTCGGCCTGCGCCGCGATGGCCGCGGCCCGGTCCTTCGCGTCCGGTTCCCAACCGCCGGTGTCCACCACGGTGAACGCCCGGCCGTTCCACTGCGCGTCATACGGCACCCGGTCGCGGGTCACGCCGGGGACGTCCTCAACGACCGCTTGGCGGCGGCCGATGATCCGGTTGACCAGAGTGGACTTACCCACGTTGGGGCGACCGACCACGGCCACCACCGGCTGCGGGCCGGCCTGCTCCTCGACGGCGACGTCGGGCTCACGCAGCTCGACCCACCCCGCACCATCGCTACTCATGCCACGCCCCGCTCGGTGAGCAGGTCACGCAACCGCGCCACGACCTCGTCGATGCCCAGCTCGGTGGTGTCCAGCACCACCGCGTCGGGCGCCTGCGCCAGCGGGTTGACCTTGCGGGTCGAGTCGAGCCGGTCCCGTCGGGCCAGGTCAGCGGCGGTGGCCGCCACGTCGGCGGCGTCCTCGGCGCTACGCCGCGCCGCCCGGGCCGCCTCGGAAGCGGTCAGGAAGACCTTCAGGTCAGCGTCCGGAGCGACGACCGAGCCGATGTCACGACCCTCGACCACCATCCGGCCGGCGTTGGCGATCATCTCGCGTTGGCGGGCGACCAGCAACTCGCGGACCGCCGGCACCGCGGCGACGGCGGAGACCGCCCCGGTCACCTCCGGGCCCCGGATGTCAGCGTCCACCCCGACCCCGTCGACGGACACGGCGTAACCCTGCGGGTGGGTGCCGATGTGCAGGTCCACCTCGCCGGCGACCTTAGCCACCGACGCGGTGTCGGTGAGATCCACGCCGGAGCGCAGCACGGCCCACGTGATCGCCCGGTACATCGCCCCGGTGTCGAGGTAGCGTGCACCGATGCCGACGGCGAGGCGCCGCGACACGGTGGACTTACCCGAACCGGACGGCCCATCCACAGCGACCACACATCGCCCGGCCCGTACGTTTTCCTCCACCGTGTCCTCCTCAGCCCGTACCTCACGGATCGCCCGGTGCTCTGGCGCCGCAAGCGGTTGTCCATCCTCATCAATCATGCCCGGGGTCCGTGACGGACCCACGCGCGACGCCACCGGAGGCGACCCACGCCACCCCCAGCGGCCGCGTCTCGGCCGTTGCGGAGCCTACCGGCACCCGTACCCCGGATTCCGGGGTCAGTCACCCACCGCGTTGAACAGGGCGGCGACCTCCGCGTTGGTCAACCGCCGCATCCGCCCGGTCCGCAGTTCACCCAACCGGATGGGCCCGATCGAGGTACGCACCAGCCGGGTGACCGGGTGGCCGACCTCCTCCATGAGCCGCCGGACGATGTGCTTGCGCCCCTCGTGCAGACTCAGCTCCACCTGGGCGGACTTGCCCAGAGTGTCCACCACCCTGAACGAGTCGACCTTCACCGGCCCGTCCTCCAGCTCGACCCCGGCCAGAAGCCGCTTGCTCAGGTTGCGCGGAATCGGCCCGACCACCTCGGCGAGATAGGTCTTCAGCACCTGGTACGAGGGGTGCATCAGCCTGTGCGCGAGGGTGCCGTCGTTGGTGAGCAGCAGCAGGCCCTCGCTGTCCGCGTCGAGCCTCCCGACGTGGTAGACCCGCTGATCCAGCCGGGCGCCGATGAAGTCGGACAGCTCGTTGCGTCCCTTTTCGTCCGCCATGGTGGTGACCACGCCGCGCGGCTTGTTCATCGCCACGTAGACCAGGCGGACGTCGACCTGGAGGCGTTCGCCATCCACGTGGATCACGGCGACGGCCGGGTCGACCTTGTCGCCGAGCTTGGCGACCCGCCCGTCCACGGTGACCCGGCGGCGGAAGATCAGGTCCTCGCAGGCACGCCGGGAACCCACGCCGGCGGCGGCGAGCACCTTCTGCAGGCGCTCAGCCCCCTCGAAGACAGGGGCGTCGGGTTTGGGGGAACGGTTATCGGGTCGCATCAGCAAGCTCTTCTACGTCGTCGGGCAGGAAGGGTGCGAGGGGCGGCAGCTCGTCGACGGTGTTCAACCCGAGCTTCTCCAGGAACAACGTGGTGGTCCGGTAGAGGAACGCCCCGCTGTCCTGTTCGGTGCCGCACTCCTCGACGAGGCCGCGGGTGACCAGCGTACGGATGACCCCGTCGCAGTTCACACCCCGGATGGCTGAGATTCGCGAACGGGTCACCGGCTGCTTGTAGGCGACCACGGCGAGCGTCTCCAACGCTGCCTGGGTCAGCCGCACCGATTGCCCGTCCAACACGAACCGTTCGACGTAGGTAGCGTATTCCGGCCGGGTGTAGAGCCGCCACCCGCCGGCCGCCCGGCGCAGCTCGAACCCGTGCCCCGCCGCGGTATAGCCAGCGGCGATCTCGTCGAGCATCGGCCCGACCCGTTCGGCGGGCTGCTCCAGCACCTGGGCCAAGACCAACTCGCTGACCGGCTCGTCGACCACCAGCAGGATCGCCTCCAGGGCGCCCCGCAACTCGGCGTCGGACAATTCGGGCGCAGGCTCCGGCACCACGGGCGCCCGCCGCCGGCCCGCCAGCTGCCGTCGGGGTACGGCCTGCGCGTCCGCCGCCTCCCCAACGCTGCCGGCCGAGTCCCCACCGGCACCGTCCAACTCGCCGAGAACAGCAGCCTCTAGCGTCTCAGCGGCCTCAGCCGGCTCACCCGGCTCGTCCGAGAATTCCGGCCCGGGGAGCGGAAGGTCCCCTCCATGATCTGCCGCAATGACGGGTGGAACGGCGTCGGACGGGGCGGTGACGGACGTGTCCGGCGGCACGTCGGAGGCACGCTCGTCGACGCCGCTGTTGTCGACGTCACTGTCGTCGACGCCGTCGTCGGCGTCACTGTCGTCGGTGGCTCCGGCGGGGGTGGAAGCGGGCGGGCGGGGGCGCTCCCACGGGGGGATCCAGGCGGCGGCCTGATCGGCCAGGGAATCTCCGGAGTCCCGGCGTTCCTCGTCACTCATCCCCAGCACCCTCCGTCGTTCCCGTCCCGTCCGATCCGCCGGCCTCCCCCACCGACCCACCGCCCGCATCCGGCTCAACTGCCAAAGACTCCACAGCCAAAGACTCAGCCGGGGTGCCGGCGTACTCGTCGACGTGCAACTCGGTGTCGCCGTCGGCCGGGCCGGTCCAGCGCACGGTCAGCTCCTCCAGGGCCTGCTCCTGCACGAAGGACACCAGGCCCTCCCGGTACAGCTCCAGCAGCGCGAGGAACCGCGCCACCACCTCCAGGGTCGCCTCGCAGTCGGCGCAGAGCAGCGAGAACGTGGCGGTGCCGGCCCGGCGCAGTCGGGCGCTGAGGATCGCCGCGTGTTCTCGGACACTGACCCGGACCATGTGCACGTGGGCGATGGAGACTTCCGGCACCGGTTTCGGGGTCATCGCCTTCACGGCCAGCTTCAGTAGCCGCTGGGGGCCGATGCCGAGCACCAGGTCGGGCAGCGCCTCGGCGTAGCGGGCCTCCAGGCTGACCGCCCGCGGGTACCGCCGGCCGCCGACGGCCTCCAGCTCGGCGATGTGCGCCGCCGCTTCCTTGTACGCCTTGTACTGCAGCAGCCGGGCGAAGAGCAGGTCCCGGGCCTCCAGCAGGGCCAGGTCGGCCTCGTCCTCCACCTCGGCGGAGGGCAGCAGCCGGGCCGCCTTCAAATCGAGCAGGGTCGCGGCGATGAGGAGGAACTCGCTGGCCTCGTCCAGGTCCCAGTCGTCGCCCATGGCCCGGATGTAGGCGATGAACTCGTCGGTGACCGTGTGCAGGGCCACTTCGGTGACGTCGAGTTTGTGTTTGCCGATCAGTTGCAGCAGCAGGTCGAACGGGCCGGTGAAGTTGGCCAGCCGCACCGTGAACCCGGTGGCGACCGGGTCGGTGGGCGGCACACCGTCGACCACGGCCGCGGCGGCGGTATCGGGCGGGTCGAGGGGTGGCGCGGTCACCGGACGACCGTAGTCCACGAGGCGGGCACCGGGAGTTCCGGCTACCGCTCCGACTGGGCGGCGATCACCTCGCGGGCCAGCTGACGGTAGTTCCGCGCCCCGGAGGACGCTGGGTCCATCGTCGTGATCGGCGCACCGGCCACGGTGGACTCGGGGAACTTCACCGTCTTGGTGATGACCGTCTGGTAGACCTTGTCGCCGAACGCCTCGACCACCCGCTGCAACACCTGACGGCAGTGCGTGGTGCGGCTGTCGTACATGGTGGCGAGGATGCCCTCGAGCTCCAGGTCGAAGTTGAGCCGCTCCCGCACCTTGTCGATGGTGTCCAGCAGCAGCGCCACACCGCGCAGGCTGAAGAACTCGCACTCGAGCGGGATGAGCACGCCGTGCGCGACAGTCAACGCGTTGATCGCCAGCAGGCCGAGTGAGGGCTGGCAGTCGATCAGGATGTAGTCGTATTCCTTGCGGACCGTGCGCAGCACCCGGGCCAGGGCCATCTCCCGGGCCACCTCGTTGACGAGCTGGATCTCGGCGGCGGAGAGGTCGATGTTGGCCGGCAGCAGGTGCAACCCCGCGACGTCGGTCTTGATGACGACGTCCTCGGCGAGGATGTCGTCCTGCATGAGCAGGTTGTAGATGGACAGGTCGAGGTTGTGCGGGTTGACCCCCAGCCCCACCGAGAGGGCGCCCTGCGGGTCGAAGTCGACCAGCAGCACCTTGCGGCCGTACTCCGCGAGGGCCGCGCCCAGGTTGATGGTGGTGGTGGTCTTACCGACGCCGCCCTTCTGGTTGGCCATGGCGATGATGCGCGCCGGGCCGTGCCGGTCGGTCGGCATCGGCTCGGGGATGGGCTTGCGCATCGTGTAGGCAGCCGGGTCCGCAGGACCCAGGTCCGCGCCGAGCGTGGCCTGCTGCTCGCGGAGCTCCGACGTCCAGGTCTCGGCACGGTCACCGTTGCCAGCCATGTGCTCGTTGCCCCCTCCCGACGACCCACCCGGCGTCGGAGCCGTCCGACGTCCTTCGCGGCGCCGCTGCGCACCCCGGTCGTCTCGCTCCAGGAGGTCCGCGCCGATGCCGACTGTACGCCACCGACCAGCAGGGGGTTCGGCACCGGCCCGGCGTGTCGGAGCCGACCGCGACCGGCCTCAGCCGCGGGCGCGTGGGTGGGCGGTGGCGTACACCTCGCGCAGCCGTTCGACGGTGACCAAGGTGTAGACCTGTGTCGTGGTCACGGATGCGTGGCCGAGCAACTCCTGGACCACCCGGACGTCGGCGCCGCCGTCGAGCAGGTGGGTCGCGTACGAGTGGCGCAGGGTGTGCGGGGACACGGCGGTGGGCCCGTCGACGGGCAGCCCGGCCCGGCCGGCGGCGCCGCGCAGGATGCCCCAGGCGCCCTGCCGGGTCAGCGCGCCACCGCGGGCGTTGAGGAAGACCGCCGGAGTGCCCCGACCGGCGGCGGCCAGGGCGGGACGGGCCCGGACCAGGTAGGCGCGCACCGCGTCGACGGCGTACCCGCCGATCGGCACCAGCCGCGCCCGGCCGCCTTTTCCGCGCAGCAGCACGGTGCCGTCGTCGGTGTCCAGGTCGTCCACGGCGGCGCCGACGGCCTCGGAGATCCGCGCGCCGGTGCCGTACAGGAACTCCAGCAGCGCCCGGTCGCGCAGCGCGAGGGGCGCGTCCTCGCCGGTCGCGGTGATCGGGCCGGCGGTGTCCAGCAGCCGGATCACGTCGTCGACCGGCAGCGCCCGGGGCAGCCGCCGCGGTGGGGTGGGTGGGCGCACGTCGCGGCTGGGGTCGGCGCCGGCCAGCCCTTCGCGTAGCGCGAAGCGGTGCAGGCCGCGTACCGCGCTGGCCGCGCGGGCGGCGGAGGACACCGCCAGCGGCGGGTGCGCGTCGTCGCCCGTGCGCAGCCGCGCCAGGTGCGACTCGACGAGGCCGGCGCCGACCGACGCGAGGTCGGCGACGCCGGCATCGGCCAGGGTCGCCAGATAGCGGTCCAGATCCCGGCGGTACGAGGTGAGGGTGTTCGCCGACAGGCCACGTTCGACGGTGAGGTGGTCGAGGTAGCCGCGCACGGCACGGCGCAGCGCCGGCGTGGGCTCATCGCCCACGCCGGCGGAGTCCGTGCTGCCGGTCAGCCCGCCACCGCTCAGGCCAGCGCGTCGGCCAGCGGGAGCACGTCCATGCCGTGCGCCTCGGCGACCGGGCCGTAGGTGACGTGCCCGTCGTGGGTGTTCAGGCCCAGCCCCAGCGCCGGGTCGCGCCGCAGCGCCTCACGCCAGCCGTGGTTGGCCAACTCCAGGGCGTACGGCAGGGTGACGTTGGTCAGGGCGTAGGTGCTGGTGTTCGGCACCGCGCCGGGCATGTTCGCGACGCAGTAGAAGATCGACTCGTGCACCTTGTAGACCGGGTCGGCGTGGGTCGTGGGGCGCGAGTCCTCGAAGCAGCCGCCCTGGTCGATGGCGATGTCGACGAGCACGCTGCCCGGCTTCATCCGGGAGACCAGCTCGTTGGAGATCAGCTTCGGGGCCTTGGCGCCGGGCACCAGCACCGCGCCGATGACCAGGTCGGCGTCGAGCACGGCCCGCTCGACCTCGTAGGCGTTGGAGGCGACGGTCTGCAGGTGGCCGCGGTAGATGGCGTCGGCGGAGCGCAGCCGGGCGACGTTCTTGTCCAGCAGCAGCACCTCGGACTGCAGGCCCAGCGCGATCGCGGCGGCGTTCAGGCCGGAGACGCCGGCGCCGATGACGACGGTCTTGGCCGCGTACACCCCGGAGACACCGCCGGGCAGCACGCCGCGCCCGCCGCCGGTCCGCATCATATAGAAGGCGCCCACCTGCGGGGCGAGCCGGCCGGCCACCTCGGACATCGGGGCGAGCAGCGGCAACGACCGGTCGGGCAGCTCGACCGTCTCGTACGCGATGCCGGTGACCTTGCGGTCGACCAGCGCGTCGGTGCACTCCTTGGAGGCGGCCAGGTGCAGGTAGGTGAAGAGCACCTGCCCGGGACGCATCCGGTGGTACTCCTCGGCGATCGGCTCCTTGACCTTGAGCACCAGCTCGGCGGTCTCCCACACCTCGTCGGCGGTGGCCAGGACCTTCGCGCCGGCGGCGGCGAACTCCTCGTCGGTGATGCTGGAGCCGACCCCGGCGCCGGACTCGATGAAGACCTCGTGGCCGCTGCGGGTGAACTCGTTGACGCCCGCTGGCGTGATCGCCACGCGGTACTCGTGGTTCTTGACCTCGCGTGGGATTCCGACCTTCACGATGCAGACACCTCTCTTCGGGGCTGCTCTCCCCCGACTGCTCGGTGCCGCAATGGCCCCTTTGCCACCGCGGTCACCGGTCCCGCCGGCGGCAGTCTAGGCGCGTGCGGTGCCGCCGCGAGCCAGCACAGTGCCATCCGGTGCCCGGGTGTCCTGACGATGTGTCAGGGCACCGCCTGGATTTCCCGGTCGATCATCGCCTCCACCGTCAGGACAGGTTCGACCCCTATCGTCCCATCTGCTGGGTGGCGGTGCGGACAGCGCAAGAGTGGATCACTATCGTGTCCGCGCATGACCACTCCCCCTTACCAGCCCGGGTACCCCCAACCCGGGTACCCCCAAGGCGTCTCGGACAAGAGCAAGGTCGTCGCGGGCGTCCTCGGGATCCTGCTCGGCTTCTTCGGCGCCGGCCGGTTCTACATCGGTGACATCAAGATCGGCGTGCTGCAGCTCGTCGTCAGCGTGTGCACCTTCGGCTTCGGCAGCATCTGGGGTTTCATCGACGGCATCCTCATCCTGGTCAACGGCGGCACTGACGCACAGGGCCGCCCGCTGCGCGACTGACCGACCACACCGACACCACAGGGGCCCCGCGGTTGACCGCGGGGCCCCTGTGCGCGTACTCCCCTCGCCAGCTGAACCGGCGACGGCGCTCAGCGTGGCAGCGGCGCGTCCGCCCGACGCAGCGCCGACCAGCCGGTGTCCCGGGCGCGGGCCGCGGCCAGCAGCCCGGCCACCGCGGACGCGTTGGTGATCTCACCGGCCAGGACCATGGCGACAGTCTGGTCCAGGTCGAAGCGGACGACCTGCAGGTCGGCCTCCTCGTCGTGGCGCTCGTGGCGCTCGCCGGCCGGCACCGCGGCCAGGTCCCTCGCCAGGAAGACCCGCACCAGCTCGTTGGTGAACCCGGGCGAGCTGTGCAGGTCGACCAGCACGTCGATCCGCGCGGCGGTGAGGTCCGCCTCCTCGGCCAACTCCCGCAACGCGGCCGCCGGCAGGTCCTCACCGGAGACGTCCATCAGTCCGGCGGGCAGCTCCCACAGGTGCCGCCCGACCGGGTGCCGGTACTGCCGGATCAGCACCACCTGGCCGGCGTCGTCGAGCGCCACCACGGCCACCGCCCCGACGTGCCGGACGAGGTCCCGCAGCCCGGTCCCGCCGCCCGGCATGGTCACCTCGTCGGTGACCACGTCGAAGATCCGCCCCCGGTACCGCTCCTCGCGGGAGCGCACCTCGTAGCGGTGCTCGCTCCGCTCGCTCACGCCGTCGCCTCGCTGCGCTCAGCGGCGGCGCGAGGCGCCACGCTGCTGAGCCTGATGGTTCGCTCGCTCCGCTCGCTCACGACGCGGATGACGCCTTCGTCGCGGCGCCGTTGCGGGCGGCCTTGCGCGTCGACGGGGCCTCCGCCGCGGCGTCCAGGTCGACCGGCAACTGGTCGGCCTGCGAGTACGCCACTGCGGCCTTGACGAACGACGCGAACAGCGGGTGCGGACGGGTGGGGCGGCTCTTCAGCTCCGGGTGCGCCTGGGTGGCCACGAAGAACGGGTGCAGGCCCCGGTCCAGCTCGATGAACTCCACCAGCCGGCCGTCCGGCGAGGTGCCGGAGATGTGCAGGCCCGCCTTGGTCAGCGCGTCCCGGTAGGCGTTGTTGACCTCGTAACGGTGCCGGTGCCGCTCACTGATCTCGGTGCTGCCGTACGCCTCGGCGACGATCGAACCCTCGGTCAGCGTCGCCGGGTACGCCCCGAGCCGCATGGTGCCGCCCAGGTCGCCCTTGCCGGCGACGATGTCCTCCTGGTCGGCCATCGTGGCGATGACCGGGTGCGCGGCCTGCTCGTCGAACTCCAACGAGTTGGCGCCGTCCAGGCCGGCCAGGTGCCGGGCCACATCGATCGTCATGCACTGCAGACCGAGGCACAGGCCGAGCAGCGGGATGCCGTTCTCGCGGGCGTACCGGGCGGTGCCGATCTTGCCCTCGATGCCGCGGACGCCGAAGCCGCCGGGGATGAGGATGCCGTCCACGCCGGCCAGGGCCGCCGCGGCGCCGGCCGGGGTGACGCACTCGTCGCTGGGCACCCAGCGCAGCTGCACCCGGGACCGGTGGCCGAACCCGGCCGCCCGGATCGCCTCACTGACCGACAGGTACGCGTCAGGCAGGTCGACGTACTTGCCGACCACCGCGACGGTGACCGTGTGCCGGGGCCGGTGCACCCGCTCCAGCAGGTCGTCCCAGCTGGTCCAGTCCACGTCCCGGAAGGACAGGCCGAGCCGACGCACCACGTACGCGTCGAGCCCCTCCCGGTGCAGCACCTTCGGGATGTCGTAGATGCTCGGGGCGTCCGGGGCGGCGACGACCGCTTCGGTGTCCACGTCGCAGTAGAGCGACAGCTTCTCCTTGAGCTTCACCGGGATCTCCCGGTCGCAGCGCAGCACGATCGCGTCCGGCTGGATACCGATGTTGCGCAGCTGCGCCACCGAGTGCTGCGTGGGCTTGGTCTTCAGCTCCCCCGACGGCGCCAGGTACGGCACCAGCGAGACGTGCAGGTAGAAGCAGTTGTCCCGGCCAAGGTCGTGGCGGACCTGACGGATCGCCTCCAGGAACGGCAGCGACTCGATGTCGCCGACCGTGCCGCCGACCTCCGTGATCACCACGTCGGGGAGCTGGCCGTCCTCGTCCGGGTCGGCCATCGCCAGGATCCGCGACTTGATCTCGTTGGTGATGTGCGGGATGACCTGGACGGTGTCGCCCAGGTATTCACCGCGCCGCTCCTTGGCGATCACGTCGGAGTAGATCTGACCGGTGGTGACGTTCGCCTTACCGGACAACGCCCGGTCCAGGAAGCGCTCGTAGTGCCCGACGTCGAGGTCGGTCTCGGCGCCGTCCTCGGTGACGAAGACCTCACCGTGCTGGAACGGGTTCATCGTCCCCGGGTCGACGTTCAGGTAGGGGTCGAGCTTCTGCATCACCACGCGCAACCCGCGCGCGGTCAGCAGGTTGCCGAGGCTGGAGGCGGTGAGGCCCTTACCCAGCGAGGAGGCGACGCCCCCGGTGACGAAAATGTGCCTGGTCGTCCGTGCTGATGGGGCCAAGGCCTGCTCCCGTGTCGTCTGTCGCGGTCATGCAGACCGCCGTGCTTGATCAACAAAGTGATCACGCGATCCACGGGACTCGACGGTAACACCTCCCGGGCGGGTACCCGCAGGCCGCACCCCGGCTGCGACACCACCGGGCCACCCGGAGGAGGCCCGACGCTCAGGGTGCGGCAACCTCGGTCGATGATCGGGTGACCTGCCGGGGCGGCACCGGCACCGTCGGCGTGGCGTCCGACGCCGACCCGCTCGCGGTCGGCTCCACGGCGTCGGTCGATCCGCTCGCGGTCGGCCCCGTCGGGTCGGTCGATCCGCTCGCGGTCGGTCCCGGCGGGTCGTCGTCGGTGGCGGAGGGGCGGTCGGCCGGGTTGTCCGGCGGTGCGACCGCCTGTGCTGCGCCTGCCTGTGTTGCGCTGGCGGGCGGGGCGCTGATCGGGCGGGGGTGGACCGCGCCCAGCGGCCCCCCACCACCGGTCGGTCCGTCACCACCGGCGGCCCGGCCAATCCCGCCCGACCCCGAGTCGTCGTCGGAGCCGTCCGCGCGGGAGCGGCCGGGGACCGGGCGGGTCCGGTCGGCGGCGTGTCCGAGGACCCGCAGCGACGCCAGGGCGGCCATCGGCACCACCAGGGCGGCGGCAGCGCCCATCACGTCCAGCGCCGCGCCGTCGAGGACACCACCGAGCACCGCGGCGACGACGGTGCCGGCCATCGCGGCCCGCACCGCCGGGTAGATGCCGAACAGCCGCATCAGCCCGCCCCACGGCTGCAGCAGGGCGAACCACACCAGCAACCCGCCGGCCAGGGCGAGCACGGTCAGCGGGCTGTTGACCAACGTCTCGAAATTCTCCGTGCTGGATCGGTGCACGGTGAACCCGCCGGTGCCGTCGCTGAGCGCGGAGAGGAACCGACCCAGGCTGCCCCGCTCCGCCGCCGAACGGCGCAGGTCCACCACGGCGAAGCCGATGCCGACCGCCAGGGCGGCCATGGTGGCCCAGGCCAGTCGGCTGATCGTCAACCAGCCGCCGGCGCTGATCACGGCGGCGACGCTGACGCCGGCGGTGAGCGCGATCGCACCGACCGGGTCGGCGCCCAGGTACGGGCTGCCGACCACCACCACGGCAAGGCCACCCACGGCCACCATCACCGCCGGACGCCAGCCGCGGTGCACCCGTTGCGCGAGCCAACCCCCGGTGAGCAACGCGCCCGCGAGGAACGCGCCCAGCCCCACGGTGCTCAGCCCGGCGTAGCGGCCACCCTGCAACGCGGAGTAGCCCACCACCCCGTTGAGTTGGAGGCTGGACCCGGTGAGCACGTCCAGCCCGACGACGAGTGTGGTCAGGCCGGCCACCGCACCGACCGGGCCGAGGGTGCCCGCGTACCCGGGGGCGAACCGCACCGCCGCGGCGCCGGCGGCCACCAGCAGCGCGGTGACCCCGGCGAAGATCCAGCCGGGGTGCTCGCCACGCCACCAGGGCACCGCGTCGGCGAGCAGCGCCGCCGGGACCGTCAACGCCGCGGCGACCAGCAGCACCTCCACCACGGCCACGATCCGCCCGGAGACGGGGGTCGGGCCGGCCGGTCCGGCGTGCGGGCGGGCCCGGCGCAGCAGCGGCAGGATCGCCAGGGCCAGCAGCACCTGCACGGCGGCGAGCAGCGTGAAGAACCTGCCGGAGATGCTCCGCTGGGCGGCCGCCTCCCGATCGGCGTCCGCCGGGGCGTCGATCGCGTCCGCCAGGTCGGTGGGACGACCGCCGGTGCTGATCGCCGGACGGCCGAGGAAGAGTCGCTCCGGCATCGGGCGGCCCAGCGCGGCGAGGGCGGTCGGTGCGAGGTCGACAAGTTGCAGGTAGCCGTCCCGGCCGGTGCTGGCCGAGGTGAGCCACCCCCGCTCCCAGCCCGGCCCGTCGGCGACCGCCACGTGCAACCGCGACGGCTGGGCGGTGTCGGAGATCCCGGCGACCAGCACCAACGACCGCGGTGGCCGGGCGGCCAGCACCCGGGCCAGTTGGGCGTCCGCCGCGCGGGCCTCCTCGGCGCGTGACGCCGGGTCGGCGCCCTCGACCGTGCCGAGGTCGACGATGCTCAGGACGCACGAGCCGAGCAGCGCCCGCGGGTCGGCCGGCAGCGCCGAGGCGTACCGGTCGACGCGGCCGAACGGTCGGGCCGCCGCCACGGCCGCACCCGGGCCCACGGCGACGGAGCAGCGGACCGACTCCGACAGCGATCCGGGCATGGCACCCCAGGACAGGCGCTGCTGGTTGTACTGCACCACGCTCTCCTGGTCGGGCAGGTTCGCGCCGATGCCGTCGGGTTGCTCCACCGCCACCCCGGCCGGCGGGCACCCGTCGGCCACCCGGCTGCCGTTCCACGCGGCGAAGCTGCCCGCGCCCAAGGTCAGCCAGCCGTCCACCGGGCAGGTGGGTCGGTGCGCGGAGCGCACCGACAGCGAACCGATCGACCCTTCCTGGGCCATCCGCCACAACGTCGGGGTGCTCTGCGGATCCACGTCCTCCCAGCGCAGCCCGGCGACCCCGGCGAGCACCACGAAGTCGGCGGTGTGTTGCGGGACGCCCCGGGGTGGGCGGGCGGCCAGCGCGGTGACGCCCAGCGCCACCACGAGCACGGTCAGCAGGGCGGGGGCGATTCGGCGCAGCATCACCGGTGTCCCGTTCTCGGGGCGTCGGAGTCCGGGGTGGCCGCCGGACCGGTGCGGTCGGCGCTCACCTCGGCGTAGAGGGCGGCCAGCGCGGCCACCGTGTCCGTCTCGGTCGGCCACGTCGCCGCCCGTTCGGCGCCGCGTCGGCCCAACTCGGCCCGGGCCGCCGGGTCGTCCAGCAACGCGCGCACCGCGGCGTCGACCGCGTCCACATCGCCGGCGGGGACCAGCGTGGCGGCGTCGCCGACCAGCTCCGGCAGCCCGCCGACCGCGGTGGCCACCAGCGGTACGCCGGCGCGCAGCGCCTCCTGGGCGAAGAGCTGCCGCGCCTCCCAGTCGCTGGTCACCACCGCGAGGTCGGCGCCGGCGAGCAGGTCCGCCACGTCGGTGCGGTGCCCCAGCAGGGTCACCGGAGCGCGGGCCGCGGAGGTCCGCGCGGCCAGCGGCAGATACGCCGGCCCACTGCCGGCGATCACCACGACCGGCGGCGGGGTACGCGTACGCCAGCGGGCCGCCGCGTCGATCAGCACGTCGTAGCGTTTCTGCGGGTGCAGACGGCCGACCGAGACGATCAACGGCTGGTCCGGGCGTACGCCGAACTCGGCGCGTACCGCCGCCGGGCGTCGCCGGGGCGCGGGCAGGGTCGGCGCGGCGACCGGGGCGAGCCGGGCGTCGGCGGCGCCCAGCGCGGCAGCCCGCCGCACCAGGTCCGTGGACGCGCCGAGGGCCACCCGGGCGCCCCGGGCCACCACGCGTTCCACGAGTCGGGACACCCCGCCGCGTAGGCCGCCCGCGAGCACCGCGTTGTGCCAGGTGACGATCAGCGGGGCGGCGGGTCGGGCCAGCACGGCGACCAACCCGGCCCGCAGGCCGTGCGCGTGCACCACGTCGACGCCGGCGGCGGAGAGCACCCGACGCAGGGCGAGCACCGCGCGGGCGTCGGCCGGGGTTGGGCTGGCCGGGATCTCCACCGGCTCGAAACGGGCGCCGACACCGACGAAGTCGAACTGCTCCTGGGTTGCCGCGGGCCCGCAGACCAGGACGGTGGCGCCGCCGGCGACGAGGCCACGTGCCACCGAGCGGACGTGCTGGCCGACCCCGCCGGTGCTGGACGCGAGTACCAACGCGACGGTGCCCGACCAGCCGGCAGGCAGATGTGCCTCGCTCATCGAGTCGCCGTCTCCTTCCCGTCGCCCCGCTCCGGGGAGCTCGCAGGGGGCGTCGGCGCGCCACCCCGTGGCCCTCGCCGGCGCAGACGCCGCAACACCCCGGCGAGCAGTGGCTGGACGTCCCGCCGGTCGACGAACCAGACCACGGCGAGGAACACCGCCCCGACCAGAACCCCGGACAGCATGCCCTGACCGAGTGCCACCGCCATCGTCGGGGTGCCGCCGCCCGGCGTGTCGAGCCATCGGGTGAGGCCCAGACCGGCGAGCGCGGCGAGCACACCGGCGAGGCCACCGGCCGCCCCGGCCCGTGCCGCGCCGGCGAGTGCCAGCCGGCCGGCGCTGCGCGCCACCGCCATGAGCAGCAACGCCCCGAGCAGCAGCATCCCCACCGAGTTGGCGGACGTCACCGCGAGCACCCGATCCCGCAGCGGCAGCAGCGCACCGAGCAGCAGGACGACGGCCGGCACCACGAGGAAGCCGACGGCGGTGGCGAGCGTCGCCGCGCGGGTCTCTCCCCGGGCGTAGAGCGCGCGGGTGAGCACCGCGAAGAGGCCGTAGCCGACCAGGCCCGGGGCGTAGCCGATGATCGCCGCGGCGGCGCTCGAGGCGGCCGGTTCGGAGAAGAAGAAGTGCCCGACCGGCCCGGCGGTGCCGATCAACGCGGCCGTGCCGAGGCAACTGAACAGCAGCACACCGCGCACGGCCGGTGCCAGGGTCGCCCGGTAGGTGTCCTCGTCGCCGGCGGCGCGGGCCGCCGCCAGGGTCGGGTAGGCCGCGATGGCCAGCGGCACCGCCAGCACCGCCCACGGCAACAGGTAGACGGTCTGCGCCAGGTTGTAGACGCCCGGGTTGCTGCGCGCACCGGCGGTGACCTGGTTCAGGCTGACGATCAGGGCGATCTGCTGCGTGGTGACGGTGACCGCGCCGGCCACCGCCAACCCGCCGACCCGGGCCCGCGCGTCGGCGGGGAACCCGAACCCGGCCCGCAACCCCAGGCGCAGCCGGCGGACCGGGATCAGCAACGACAACGACAGCACCACCACGCCGAGGGTGGTGCCGGCGGAGAGCAGCACCTCGCCACCGGGGCTCACCCCACCGACGGTGGCGTACCGGCCCTGCGTGGCGGTGAACCCCAGGTAGACGACGATCACGGTGAGGCTCGACAGCAACGGGGCGAGCACCGGCCAGGCGAACCGGCGGTGCGCCTGCAGCACCCCGGTGAGCACGATGCCGACCCCGTACAGCGGCAGTTGGGGGGCGAAGACCCGCAGCATCCGCACGCCGCTGTGCTGCTGGGCGGCGGTCAGGTGATGGCCCAGCGACTCGACGATCGGCCCGGCGAACAGCACCACCAGCACCGCGAGCGGCACCAGCAGGGCCAGCGTCCAGGTCAGCAGCGCGCCGGTGGTGCGGGCCACCGCCGTGCGGTCACCCGCGGCGACCGCGCCCGCCAGCAGCGGTACGACGAGGCTGGCCAGCGCTCCCCCGGCGACGATCTCGAAGATGAAGTTCGGCACCGCGTTGGCCACCACGTAGGTGCCGCCGAGGTCGGTGGGCGCCAGGCTCCAGGTGAACACGGCGGTGCGGCCGAAGCCGGCGAGCCGGCTGGCCACGGTGAGGACGGCGATGAGCGCGGCTGCTCCGGCCAGCCGGCCGGCGCCGGCGAGGGGGGCCGGTCTACTCACGTCAGTCGGCGCGTCGGCCCAGTGCGTCGAGCTCGCGCAGCCCCGGTGTCCGCTGGATCACCGCCGTGAAGCTGACCTTCTCGCTGGTGGCGGTGAGGCCGGCGAGCACGGCGAGTAGACCGGCCCGGCCGAGCGGGCCGGTCCGGGCGGCGAGCGCGACGCCGAGCAGCGCCCCGAGGGCGTTCGCGCCGCTGTCGCCGAGCATCACGTCCTCGGCCAGGTCGTCGTGGAGCAGGCCGGCGGCGGCTCCGGCCGCGCCGGCGGCGATCCCGCCGTGCGGGCCGCCGGTCAGCGGCGCGGCGAGCAGCAGCCCGGACTTGATGGCCCGGCCGGGCCGCAGGTCGAGCAGGTTGAGCAGGTTGGCGGTGCCGGCGATCACGCCGGCGCCGAGCAGCACGTCGACGCCCCGACCGAAGGCTCCCTGGCGCTGGCGGCGCGGGTGCGCGGCGACCCGGGGGTCGGCGGCGAGCAGCGCGGCGGCACCCAGCCCGGCGGCACCCACTCCGACGACCTTGATCAGGCCGGCGGTGACCCGCCCTTCGCGCAGCGCGGCGAGGTGGCCGGCGAAGCCCTTGGCGGTCTTCTGCTCCGGCCGGGCGCCGACCACGTCGTCGTAGAGCCCGACACCACCGGCACCCAGACCGGCGACCAGGGCGGCCCCACCGGCGGCGCCGCTGGTGGCACCGAAGGCCCCAGCGGCGGCCGCACCGGCGGCGAGCGCCGGCCCGGCGGCCAGGGTCACCGTGCGGCCACGGAAGTTGGTGCGCTGCAGCGTGGGCCCGACCGGGGAGGTCCGCACCTCGCGCAGCGCGTACCGGGCCGCGGCGGCACCGGCACCGGCGAGCAGCAGCCGACCCAGCGTCCTCACGCCGCCGCCCCGCCGTGCCTCAGGTCGGCTCGCGGCGCTCGCGCACGCGCCGCCTCGTCGGTTACGGACACGGGGGTACGTCGTTCGCTCACTGGGGCAGTCTAGGCAGCAGGGACGGGGCGTTGTCGCCGACGCCGTACTGTCCGGCCTTCTTCTCGGTGAGTTGCTGCACCAGAGCGAGGCTGGTGACCAGCTGACCCTGGACGGTGTTGGCGTTGTCGACCGTGGAGATCGTCTGGGCGAGCACCGGGTCACCGCGGACCACGGACACCAGGTTGCCGCCGGCGGAGCCGTTGCCGGCCACCACGATCGACCCGGTGCGGTCGAACTGCTCGGCGATCTTGACGACCGACTCGTCCCGCTTCTCGGAGTCCTTGTCGACGTACGGCTGACCGCTGACCACGACGACCGCCTCCGCCGAGCCGGTGACCTTGTTGTTGTCGGTGGTCAGGTACCCGGCGTTGTTGTACGCGGCGAGCACCGCCCGCCGGTCGGCGTCGCTGACCGGCGTGGTGCCCGTGGCCCGGTCCAGCAGGACGCTGGCCAGCAGCGCGCTGGAGGTCTCCACCCCGTGCCCGTTGCCCGGCAGGCCGGTGGTCTGCGCCGTCGGGCGGGCGGCGGTGACGGCCAACTCCAGCAGGTTGGAGTTGTTGTCCGGGTTGATGAGTTTGTCCTGCAGGTCGACGCGGCCGGTGATGGTGGCGCCGGCCTGCTGGAGCTTCTTGAGCACACCCTCGGTGTGGTCGCGCCCGTTCGGCAGCGTGAGCACCAGCACGCGCCGCCCGGTCAGGGTGCCCGGGAGGACGACCTGAGAGATCTCCTCGGCGAACTCCTCTTCCAGCCCGAGCTGCTTCTCCATGTTGTTGACCTGCTGGCGCCAGTACTGGTTGTCCTTACGCAGCCCGGTGACCTGTCCCTCGAGCGAATCGGCGACCGGGCCGTTGAGGGCGGCCGTGCCGACCACCAGGCCGATCGCCAGAGCTAGGAAGACCGCGGTGAGGGACACCACGTGGTAGCGGAAGTTGATCACGCTTGCAGCCTCTTGATCGGTCGGGAACTAGAAGAGCCGGTACAGCTGGAACACGAAATTGTCCCACCACTCGGCGACCACGCCCAGGTACGCCTTCCCGACGGTCGAGACGGCCACCGCGGACGCCATCGCCGCGATCGCCGACAGCACCAGCAACAGCAGCGACGAACCGGAGATGCTCTGCCGGTAGAGCCGGCTCACACCCTTGGCGTCGACCAGCTTGCCGCCGACCTTCAGCCGGGTCAGGAACGTCGAGGCCATACCGCCGCGACCCTTGTCGAGGAATTCGACGAGCGTGGCGTGGGTGCCGACCGCGACCAGCAGCGAGGCGCCCTTCTCGTCGGCGAGCAGCATGGCCAGATCCTCGCTGGTCGCCGCGGCCGGGAAGGTCACCGCCGGTACGCCGAGGCCGTTGACCCGGGGCAGGCCGGGCGCCCGCCCGTCCGGGTAGGCGTGCACGATCACCTCGGCCCCGCAGCGCAGCACGTCATCGGTGACCGAATCCATGTCCCCGATGATCATGTCGGGGGTGTACCCGGCCTCGACCAGCGCGTCCGCGCCGCCGTCGACACCGATCAGCACCGGCTTGAACTCCCGGATGTACGGGCGCAACACGTCCAGGTCGGCCTTGTAGTCGTAGCCGCGCACCACGATCAGACAGTGCCGACCCTGCATCTGGGTCTCGATGTCCGGCACGCCCACACCGTCGAGCAGCAGATCGCGCTCCTGGCGCAGGTAATCCATCGTGTTGGCGGCGAACGCCTCCAACTGCACCGACAGACCCTCCCGGGCGTCGGCCATGGCCTTGGCGACCGACTCGGCGTCCTGCAGGCTCCCGTGCGCCACCGGCTCGGCACCGGCGAAGACCGTGTTGCCCTCGATGCGCACCTGGTCGCCCTCGCGGACCTGCTCGAAGACACCCTCCCCGAGGTCGTCGAGCAACGGAATGCCGGCGGCGATCAACACCTCCGGGCCGAGGTTCGGGTAACGACCGGAGACCGACGGCTTGGCGTTGAGCACCGCCGCGACACCGACAGCGACCAACGAATCGGCCGCCACCCGGTCCAGATCGACATGGTCGATCACCGCGATATCACCCGGGCGCAGCCGACCGACCAGGCGTTTCGTCCGGCGATCAAGGCGCGCGGTACCGAGGACTGTGCCCGGGTCGGAGCTCCGGTTCCGGCGCAACGTGGGTAGACGCATCGTGACCATCCTGGCATGTGAGGCAGGCTTTTCTGTCGCGACATGCCTGAGCAGGGCCGCCTACCCAGGGAAGCACACGTCGGCACAAGCCGTTGTGCTTGCGCTCACAATACGCGGCGTCACAGCCGCCTTTCCTTGGCGGCCACGGCCAGAAGCTCCTCAGCGTGGGCGATACCCAGATCCGAATCGGGCAAACCTGCCAACATCCGCGCCAACTCCCGGGCCCGCTCGGTGTCCTCCACCACACGCACCCCGCTTGTCGTCACCGCGCCACCGGTGTCCTTCGCCACCACCAGATGCCGATCGGCGAACGCCGCCACCTGCGGCAGGTGCGTGACGACCAGCACCTGGTGGCTACGGGCCAACCGGGCCAACCGCCGGCCGATCTCCACCGCCGCCTGACCACCGACGCCCGCGTCGACCTCGTCGAAGACCAACGTCGGCGGGCCACCCGAACCGGCGAAGACCACCTCGATGGCGAGCATCACCCGGGACAACTCACCGCCCGAGGCACCGCGCTGCAACGGCAACGACGGTGCTCCCGGGTGAGCCAGCAACCGCAGCTCCACCTCGTCACCACCGTCGGAGGTGACACCCACCTCGACGCCGTTGACCGACAGCGTCGGCTCGGCCCGCCCAGCCGGTCGGGGCACCACCGCCACCTCGATGCGCGCGTGTGGCATCGCCAGACCCGCCAACTCGACGGTGACCTGGTCGGCGAAACGGACCGCCGCCTCCTGCCGGGACACCGACACCCGCCCGGCCAGGTCGGCCACCTCGACGGCGAGCCGCTGACCGTCGCGCTCCAACTCGTCGAGCAGATCGTCGGACGTGTCCAGATCGGACAGTCGGGTACGCGCCCGATCCGCCCACGCGATCACCCCGTCGACGTCGTCGGCGTACTTGCGGGTCAACGCGCGCAGCGCCGCCCGCCGCTCGTAGACGTGCTGCAACCGGGCCGGGTCCGCGTCGAGCGTCGCCAAGTAAGCCGACAGCTCCGCCGACACGTCGGTGACCAGCGTCGCCGCCTCCTCCAGGCGGGCCGCCAGCTCACCCAGCGCCGGGTCGGTGCCCGACTGCGCCTCCAACGTCCGTCGGGCGGTGCCCAGCAGCGCCGCCGCGTCGGGCGCCTCGTCGGTGGCCTCCGCACCGCCCGCCACGCACTGCTGCGCGATCTGCGCGGCCGTCCGCAGCCCCTCGGCGTGCTCCAGCCGCTGCGCCTCGGTCTTCAGCTCGTCATCCTCACCCGGCTGCGGATCGACCCGGGTGATCTCGTCCAGGCCGAGGCGCAGCAGGTCCGCCTCCTGGTTGCGCTCGCGGGCGTTACGTCGCCGGTCCGCCAGGTCGTCGACCACCCGCCGCCACCCGGTGTACGCCTCGCGCAGCGCGTCGAGCAGCTTCTCGTGCCCGGGGCCGGCGAACCGGTCCAGGGCGGCCCGCTGCTCGGCCGGGCGCAGCAACCGCAGCTGGTCGGACTGACCGTGCACGGCGACCGCCTGCTCGCCGACCTCACCGAGCATCGACACCGGCATGCTCCGCCCGCCGACGTGGGCGCGTGAGCGCCCCTCCACCGTCACCGTGCGGCTCAGCAGCACCGAGCCGTCCTCGTCGGGCTCGCCACCGGCCTCGGTGATCCGCGCGTGCACGGCGTCGGCGACCCGCCCCTGCAGGCGCAACCGCCCCTCCACCACCGCCCGGCCGGGCTGGGCCCGGACCCGCCCGGCGTCGGCCCGGCCGCCGAAGAGCAGGCCCAGGCCGGTCACCACCATCGTCTTGCCCGCACCGGTCTCGCCGGTGATCACGTTCATGCCGCCGGTCAACGGCAGCGTGGTGTCGTCGATGACGCCGAGTCCGGTGATGCGCAGCTCTTCCAGCACAGCCACCGACAGTAGACGCGAGGCCCGACAGTTGACCAGCCGACGGGCCCGGGTGCGGCCGACACCCGGCCGACGTAGTGTTCTGCCCCGTGTTGGACGTGATCGGCCTGACCACGGCTGAGGAGGAGCTCTACCGCTGCCTGCTCCAGCTCACCACGGCCCGCATCGACGAGTTGGTCCGCCGCCTGGACCGGCCCCGCGAACAGGTCGTCGCCCAGGTCGAGGCACTGCGCGCCAAGGGCCTGGTGCAGCCCACCGACAACGATCCGAACGCGCCGCTGCGCCCGACCGCCCCGGACGTCGCCCTCGGCGCGACGCTGCTGCGCCGCCAGGAGGACCTGGAGGCGGCCCGCCGGCGGGTCACCCAACTGGCCGAGGAGTACCGGTCCGGGCTACGCCGCCACGACGTCGACCACCTCGTCGAGGTGATCACCGGCGCGCGGGTGCTCCGGGACCGTCTGCGCGATCTGCAGAATGCGGCGCGTACCGAGGTGCTGTGGTTCTGTCGGGCCAACCCGCTCGCCATGGCCGGCCCGGAGAACGTCGAGGAGTTCGACGCGCTGGCCCGCGGCGTCAGCTACCGGGCCATCTACGAACGTGACCTGCTGCTGGAACCGGGCGCGTTGGCCGACCTGGCCAAAGGCGTCGCCGCCGGCGAGCAGGCCCGGGTCCTGGACCGACTACCGGTCCGACTGGCCATCGTGGACGCCCGCATCGCCATCTGCCCGTTGGTGCCCGACCGCGACGGCGGCGAACCCAGCGCCGCCGTGATCGGCCGCAGTCAACTGCTCGACGCGCTGCTCGCCCTCTTCGACAGTCACTGGCGGGTGGCCACCCGGCTGCGGCTCGACGACCCCCTCGCCGTCACGGCGACCGAGAACCGACGGCCGGACCCCGCAGACCATCCCAGCGACGGTTACCAACCGGACGCCGACGAGGCGCGGCTGCTGTCACTGTTCGTGGCCGGCGTACCGGACAAGTCCATCGCCTCCCAGCTCGGGGTGAGCCGGCGGACCGTACAACGGCGCATCGCCGACCTGATGGCCGCCGCCGGTGTGGACACCCGGCCGGGGCTGGCGTTCCAGGTCGCCCGACGCGGCTGGCTCTGACGCCGCAGGGTCCGCCGTCGGCCGACGACGGACCCTGTCCGGGCAGGGGCGGGACGGCTCAACCGCCCCGCCCCGCACAACTCAGCGCAGCCCGTACGCCTGGAGCACCGTCTGGTCGACGACGTTCCCCGCCCGGTCGGCGGCGCGCACCCGCAGCGACACCGTTCCACGCCCCGCCGGCACGGTCGCGGTGTACCAGGTGCCCGACCCCTTGGTCGGCGCGTTCCGCCAGGTGACGCCCCCGTCGAAGGAGACCTGCACCCGGACGCTGGTGCCGGTCGGCGCGGGCACCCCCACCGGCTGACGCAGCGTCACCCCCAGCTCGTGCGGCCGGTTGCCGCGCACCGTGCCGAGCAGGTCGGCCGGCACCCGGTAGTCGACCTGCAGCAGCGACAACGGCTTCGCGGCGTCGCCCGCCGGTCGCGCCGAGGTGAACTCCCAGGCCGTGTCGGTCCGGGTGGCGTAGCCCCACTCCGGCGAGGAACGCTTCGTGGTCAGGTCCAGCCGGTAGCGGGCCTGCCCCGCCGTGGTCGGCACCGGGGCCCACCCACCGGACAGGTCAGCGATCTGCTGCCCGTTGCGGCTGAGCCGCGCCTCGACGGTGTCCGACTCCTCGCTGCCGCCGGCCACGCTGTAGTGACCCTCGGCGTCGACGAACTCGGCCACCCGCAGGTCCAGCGTGTCCGCGGTACGCGTGGGCACCGGCGCCCCACCGCCAGCCGGCACGGCCGGCCGGATCACCGGGGCGTGCCAGCTCTCGGTGACCCGGTCGGCACCGGCGTAGCGCCGGGGCTGCTCGGTCAGGCCGCCGGTCAGCTGTCCCCAACTCATGAACATCACCTTGTGCAGGACCCGGTGCTGCCACCAGGAGTCCCCGGCGCTGACGAACTCCTGCCGGGTACTGCCGGCACGCACCAGCCGCTGGTTGTCGTTCCAGGAGGTCTCCTGCCACGGACGCCAACCGAAGCGCTGCTCGCTGGCCCACTCGCCGCCGACGCCCCCGTAGTGGCTGGTCGCCTCGGCGGTGTTCTGCGCGGTGACCTTGTGCGTGATCCGCTCCGGGACCCGACCCTTCGAGACCTGCCACACGTCGTACAGGTACGGGCTCTCCACGGTCAACGTCAGGTCCAACGTCGTACGGCCACGCTTGGCGGCCGCGATGACCTTCTGCCCGTCGTCGTACGCCACCGCCAACGCCGGGACGGGCAGCCGGTCGCCCAGCGGCGTCCACGACGTCCACGCGCTCTGGTCGGCCGGCCGGACGATGAGCACCGTCTTCGCGCCGGCCGCCGCGGCCGCGGCGATCTGCTCCTCCTCCGAGGCGTCCGGGCTGGTGGTGAGCAGCGCCGCGGCGCCACGCACCCGGGCAAGCTCCCCGGGGGTGCCGGTGCCGGCCCAGACCAGCGGCAGCTTCCGCCGGTCCGACGGCGCCGGCGAGTACCCCATCAGGTTGATGTCCAGCGGACCGGACACCCCGCTGATCTTCGCGTCCACCATCGGTGCGACCAACTGCCAACGCGACGAGAACTCGAACTCGCCCTTGCGCACCGGGCGGGTCGGCGTGACGTTGACCTGCTGGACGGTACTGAAGGTCATCACCCCATGGTCGATCTGCCGGCCGTTGCCGAAGACCCGGTGCTCGTAGAAGCTGATCGTCGCCCGCTGCTCGGAGGGCTTCGGCGTCTCGATCCGCACCGGAGTGCCCTTGCGCGGGTCGAGCACCACCGTGACGTCCCGGTCGACCACCAACTCCGGGTCGGTGACCAGGGTGAGCTGCTCGTCCAGCGGAGCGCCGTGCTCGATCAACGCCTCGACCAGGTACGGGCCCTCCTCGACCTGCAGTTGCACCTCACCGCCGACCCAGCCGAGCCAGTCGGACTCGGGCTGCTCACCGAAGAGGGTGAGCACCGACGCGAGACCCGGCTGCCCCTGCATGTCCAGCGCCCGCACGGTCACGGTGTGCAACGGACCACTGAGGGTCAGGGCGACCGCGGTACGCACCACGACACCGTCCGCGCCCGTCGCCACCAGCCACCCGCCGTGCAGACCCCGGTCCAACTTCGCCGGGTCCGCGCGCAGCGGCACGGCGACGCTGCCGCCGGCCGGCACGCTCACCTCGGCGTCGCCGACCGAGACACCGTCGGTCTCGACCGCGCGGGTGTCCAGGTTGCGCAGCTCCAGGGCCAGCCGCAGGGTCTGCGGGACCGCGGTGCCATTGGTGTACGTGACGGTCCGCTCGGCCGCAGCGCCACCGGTGCTGAGCCGGCCGAAGTCAGCGGTCCCGGACGAGTACACCCGCTGGCCGAGCGCCCGGGCCACATCGACCCGACCGCCGCCCTGCTCGAAGACGGTCAGCGCCGGGTTCGCCTTCGTGGTGCTCACCAGCGCGTCCTTGAGCCTGCCGGCGGTCCAGTCAGGGTGCTCCTGCGCGAGGATCGCCGCCGCCCGGGACACGTGCGGGGTGGCCATCGAGGTGCCGTTCGCGGTCGTGTACGCGTCGCCCACCGGCGTACCCATGCTGGTGCCGGCGGCCCGCGCCGCGATGATGCCGACGCCCGGCGCGGTGATCTCCGGCTTCAGGCCGTTGTCACCGAGGCGCGGGCCCCGACTGGAGAACGCCGCCAGATTGTCGTCGCGGTCCACCGCGCCCACGGTCAGCGCCGCCGCGGCCGCGCCGGGCGACCCGACGGTACGCGCCGCGCCCTCGTTGCCGGCCGCGACCACGAACAGCGCCCCGGTCTCGGCGGTCAGATCGTTGACGGCCTGACTCATCGGGTCGGTGCCATCGGTCGCGGAGCCACCGAGGCTCATGCTGACCACCTTCGCACCGGAGCGGGCAGCCCACTCCATCCCCGCGATGATGGACGAGTCGTAGCCCGACCCACTGTCGTCGAGCACCTTGCCGATCAGCAGCTGCGCGCCGGGCGCGACGCCCTTGCGCAGACCGCCGGACGCCGCGCCACTGCCGGCGATGGTGGACGCCACATGGGTGCCGTGGCCGTGCCCGTCGCGGGCACTGCCACTCTCGGAGAAGTCCCGCGCCTCGGCGATCCGACCGGCCAGGTCGGGGTGGGTCGCGTCGACACCGGTGTCCAGCACGGCCACCTTCACGCCGGTACCGTCCCGGCCGGCCGCCCAGGCCGTCGGAGCGCCGATCTGCGGCACGCTGTGCTCCAGCGCCGGGCGGACCTTCCCGTCCAACCAGATCCGGGCGACACCGGCGCCGAGCGTGGCCGACGCCCCGGCGGCGACACGCTGCCCCGGCGCGCCCCGCAGCGACGTCCACAGTCCACCGAGGTCACTCTTGCCGACCCGCACCGCCGCGCCGTTGATGCTCTCCAACGGCCGGGCGGCGGTGGCGCCGGCGAGCGGCCGGACCCGACCGGCCGCCGGCTCCTGATACCGCACGATCAGCGGCAACGCGCCCTGCGCGGCGTCGCCGTACCCGTCGGCGGCCAACTCCTGCACGTCGAACAGGTTCGGGTCGAGGACCCCCGTGGACAGGTACGGCATGACGTCGCTGGGCAGCACCCGCAACCCGCCGTCGACCTCCACGGTCTGGAAGGTGATCCGGTCCCGACCCGGGCCGGGCCGGACGCTGGCGGTGACCCGGCCGGGCGCGGCCTGCGCCAGCTCGACCTGGTCGCCGGTGATCAGGGTGATGCGGACGGGCGCGACGCCCGAAGCGGGCGTGCCCGAGTGCGGGTCGGTGGGCCGGGTGGGCGGGTCAGCGGACGCCGGTGCGGCGAGGCCGACCACCAACGCGCCGACCGCGCCGACGGCGAGCCAGCGGGGGGACCAGTGCATGCGATGCGCTCCTCTACTCCTCCAGGCCCGCCATCCGTAGATGAGGGCCGATCGGAGTCTGCGACGGAGCCCGTCGCCAGGTCACTAGTCGTCAGCCGCCGCAGCGGCGACATGTCGTCAGGTGGACAACTGACGTCCACCGACGGTGTGTGACACGGTCACCGGCGGCTGCCGCGCCACCCGTGCACGGGAAGGTCGAACTTGGCGACCAGCCGGTCGGTGAACGGGCGGGCCCGCAGCCGCACGATGCGCACCGGCAGCGCACCCCGACGCACCGTCACCCGAGCACCGGGTGGGAGGTCGTAGACCCGCCGCCCGTCGCAGGAGAGCACGGCCAGGGTGGTGAACGGGTCGACGGTGATCACGAAGGTCGACGTCGGGGCGGTGACCAGCGGGCGGCTGAACAACGCGTGCGCGCTGATCGGCACCAGCAGCAGCGCCTCCACCTCCGGCCAGACCACCGGACCGCCACCGGAGAACGCGTACGCGGTGGAGCCGGTCGGGGTGGCGCAGACGACACCGTCGCAGCCGTAACGGGACAGGGGCCGCCCGTCCACGTCGACGAGCAGCTCGAGCATCTGCGCCCGCTCGCCCTTCTCGATGCTGATCTCGTTCAGCGCCCACGACTCGATGGTGGGCCCACCGTCGAACTCGGCGGTGACGTCCAGGGTGAGCCGCTCGTGGACGGTGTAGTTGCGGCCGACGACGTCACGCACCGCCGTGTCCAGGTCGTCGATCTCCGCCTCGGCCAGGAAGCCCACCTTGCCGAGGTTGATGCCGAGCAGCGGCGCCTTCGCCGGTCGGGCCAGCTCGGCGGCGCGCAGGAAGGTGCCGTCCCCACCGAGCGCGAAGACGATCTCGGCGCCCTCGGCGGCCTGCGGGCCGGCGACCGGCACCACCCCGGGCAGATCGAGGTCGTCGGCCTCATCGGCGACCACCCGCACCTCGAAACCCGCGGCGATCAGGTCGGCGGCGACCGACCGGGCGTGCTCGGTGCTGCGCCGACGGCCCGTGTGGGTCACCAGCAGCGCGGTCCGGCTCATCGGGCCACCCGCCCGTCCGGGACCGGGCGGCGTGGCACCACCGTCACCGTCGCCCCCGCACGGCCGCGTGTCCCTCCACGGGCCATTGCGGCGCCCTCGCTACACGCGTTCACCCTGCGACCTCCTCCGCCGCCACGTCCGGCACGTCACCGGCCATGGTCGGGCCACCCGGCCCGTCACCGGTCATGGTCGGGCCCTCCGGCCCGGCCGCCACCACCGCCCGCACCCGCTCCGGGTCGGCCGCTGGTGCGCCCCGGCGCAACCATACGAAGAACTCCACGTTGCCGCTCGGCCCAGGCAGCGGGCTGGCCGCCACGTCGGCCAACCCCAGGCCGAGCTGCGCGGCCGCCGCCGCCACGTCCAGCACCGCCTCGGCACGCAGCTCCGGATCGCGGACCACACCACCGGAGCCCACCCGGTCCTTGCCGACCTCGAACTGCGGCTTCACCATCAACGCCAGGTCACCGTCGATGCGAGTGCAGGCAGCCAGCGCCGGCAGCACCAGCCGCAGCGAGATGAACGACAGATCGGCCACCGTCAGGTCGACCGGGCCACCGATGACGTCGACATCGAGCGTACGGACATTCGTGCGTTCCAGGACGCGGACCCGCTCGTCCGTACGCAGCGACCAGGCGAGCTGCCCGTAGCCCACGTCGACGGCCACCACCTCGGCGGCGTCGGCGCGCAGCAGCACGTCGGTGAAGCCACCGGTCGACGCGCCGGCGTCCAGGCAGCGCCGCCCGGCCACGCTCAGCCCACCGGGCCCGAACGCGGCCAGCGCGCCCGCGAGCTTGTGCCCGCCCCGGGAGACGTACTCCTCGGTCGGGTCCGCGCCGGTCACCAGCAGCGGATCGGCGGGATCGACCATCGCGGCGGCCTTGCGGGCGGTAACCCCGCGCAGCTTGACCCGGCCGGCCTCCACCAACGCGGCAGCCTGCTCCCGGGAGCGGGCCAGACCGCGGCGGACGAGTTCGGCGTCCAGCCGGTTACGACGTGCCATGGGTGGTTCTCCGGTCTGCTCAGGCCTGGTCGTCCCGCTCAGGTCTGGTCGATGGTGGCGAGGGTTTCCCGCAGCGTCTCGTAGGCCGCCTCGTACTGCGCGATCTGGTCGGCCGGCGCCAACGTCGCCGCGTTGGCCATGGCGTGCACGGCGGCGTCCACGGCCGGGTGCCGCGCCTCGTCGTCCCCGACGTCCGGCAGCGGCCCGGGCCGGGCACCGGCCGGAGGGCCGGGCCGGGCGGCGAACGACCCACCAGCCGGCGGGCCCGGCCGGGCTGGGAACGACCCACCGGGCGGACCGGGGCGGCTCATTCGGCGTCGTCCGGCCGCTGCTTGCGGACCGCCTTCTTGGCGGGCATGGCCGCCGGGGTCGGGGCCTCGTCGTCGGTCCGGCTGATCGTCGCCGGCGGCTTCTTCACGATGGCCTTCTTGGCGACCGCCTTCTTCGCCACGGCTTTCTTCGCGACGGCCTTCTTGGCCACCGGGGCACCCGCCGAACCATCGGACGACACCAGAGCATCGCCGGGCTGTGCGGCGGCGGTCGGGTCGGCCTGCTCCGTCGGGCCGACGGCCGGCGCGTGGGCCGGCTCGGCGGTGGTCGGCGCGTGGGCCGGCCCAGCGGCGGTCGACGCGCTCGCCGGCTCAGCGGCGCGTGCCTCGCGGAGCTGCCGTTCCAGGTCGTGCACCCGCCGGGTCAGCTCGGCCACCTCGTCGGCGGTGGCCAGACCGACCGCACCGAGAGCCCGGTCGACCTCGAAGCGGACCAGCTTGGTCAACGCCTCCCGGTTGGCGGCGCCGGTGGTCACCAGCTCCTCGCCGAGGGCCTGAAGTTGGGCGGCGGTCGCGCCGCCGGAGCCGACGAGACGACGTGCCACGTCCTGGGCCTTCTTCCGCGGCGCCTCCGCAAGGCCCATGGCCAGCTCGAGGTAGGCGCGCCACGCGTCCTGCATGCCTGAGTCCTTCCACGGGGCGAGGTGTGCAGGTGTCACGCTACCGGGCACCCCGGACTGTCCTGTGCGGTACGGTGCCGAGGACGGCGTGGCGATCAACGAGGGGGAGACGTGGCCAGCGTGGACGAGTGCCGGCAGGCATTGCAGGACCTGGCCGCCCGGCTTGATCACAACGCCGAGACGGTGCGCGAGCGGATCGACCTGGACCGGACGCTGGCCTGCCGCATCACCGACCTGGACACTGCCTTCCACGGCCGGATCACCGGCGGTCGGCTGGTCGAGTTGACCGACGGCGACGACCCCAAGGCCAAGATCGCGCTGAGCACGTCCAGCGATGACCTGCTCGCCCTGGTCCGCGGCGACTTGGACGTCACCGGAGCGGTGACCTCCCGCCGGGTGTCGATCAAGGCGAACCCGTTCGACCTGCTGAAGTTGCGCAAGCTGCTCTGACGAACGCCGGGTCAGTTGACCCGGCTCACGCGGCAGCAGCCAGACCGAAGCTCTCCAGAGCGTGGGCCGCGTCCGCGCCCATCGGGCGGATCTTCGGCAGCGCCGGCTCCGCCGCCGACCAGGCCGCCCCGCAGAGCGCGGCCAGCGCGTCCAACGGCCGACCCGACCCCGCCAGCTCGAGGATGCCGTCACGGTCGGTCACGGACCAGCCGCCAGCGTTCGCCGGGCCCGGGACACGCACGGCGGCAGCCGGGTCGAAGAGCCCCGCCAGGTCCCTCGCGACGTACGTGGGCCGCCGCTGCGGCCCGGCCGCCAACAGATCCGGTACGCCGCTGACACCGGTGAGCACGAGCAGACTGTCCAGTCCGGCACGGCGGGCACCCTCGATGTCGGTGTCCAGCCGGTCGCCCACCACCAGGCTCCCGCCACCACCACTGCGCCGAGCGGCGGTCTCGAACAGCGCCGGCTCCGGTTTGCCGACCACCACGTCAGGATCCCGCTCCAGCGCCGTACGCAGCACCGCCACCAGCGAACCGTTACCCGGCAACGGTCCCCGCCCGCTGGGCAGGGTCCGGTCGGTGTTGGTGGCGATCCAGAGCGCACCGGCCCGTACCGCGACCGACGCTTCGGCCAACTCGGCCCAGCCGACCTGCGGGCCGTACCCCTGCACCACCGCGGCCGGGTTCTCGTCGGCCTTGGTGACCGGGGTCAGGCCGACCGCGCGCAGTTCCGCGCGCAGCGCCTCCGCGCCGACCACCAGCACCGGCGCGCCAGCGGGCAGCCGGTCACGGAGCAGCTCGGCCGAGGCGGCGGCGGAGGTGAGCACCTCCTCCGGCCGGGCCGGCACACCCATCCCCGTCAGCAGGTCGGCGACCTCGCTGGACCGCCGGGACGCGTTGTTCGTGGCGTACGCCACCGCCCGCCCCTCGGCGTGCAGTCGGGCCACCGCCTCGACGGCGCCGGCGATCGGCCGGTCGATCAGGTAGATCACCCCGTCCAGGTCGAAGACGACCAGGGTGTACCCGTCGACCAGCCGATCCCCCGCGCCCGCGTTCACCGCTGCGTCGACCCCGACTCGTCGTCCCGGGCCGGCACGGTCCCGTCGGCGCTCACCGCGTCGCCGGACGTCACGCTGCTCTCCGCGCTGCTGTCCGCGTCCGCGTTGCCGCCCTGGTCCGCGTGACGATCCTCGTCCTCGTCGTCGAAGCCCTCGTCGTCGTTCGGACGGCCGACCGCGTCGTCCTCCTCGTCGTCGTCGAAGTCCTCGTCCTCGCGGTCTTCGTCGTCGTCTTCGTCGTCGTCGTCGTCGTCTTCGTCGTCTTCGTCGTCTTCGTCGTCTTCGCCGTCGTCGTCGTCGTCTTCGTCTTCGTCGTCGTCTTCGTCATCGGCGTCGTCTTCGTCGTCCGCCAAGTCAGCGTCCGGTCGAACCGGCACCGCGCCGGGTACGCCCGGGCCTGCGGCCATCTCCTCGGCGGCCTCGTCCTCGTCGTCACCCTCGATGACCACGCCGTCGAGTTCCAGCAGCCGCTCGGCGGCGTCGGTCTCGCCCTCGGTGTCCACGTCGGCGGCGCGGGAGAACCACTCGCGGGCCTCCTCGCGCCGGCCCACCGCCAGGAGTGCGTCGGCGTAGGCGTAACGCAGCCGGGCCGTCCACGGCACGGTGGCCTCACTGGTCAGGTCCGGGACCTGGAGCATCGCCACCGCGGCGTCCTTCTGCCCGAGGTCACCCCGGGCGCCGGCGGCGACGATCAGCAGCTCGATCGCGACGGCCTGATCCAGCTTGTCCCGGTCGGCGCCGCGGAACAGGTCGATGGCCCGCTCCGGCCGACCGAGAGCCCGCTCGCAGTCCGCGAGGACGGCCAGGTGACTCTGCAGCCCGCTCATCCGGTGGTACGTGCGCAGCTCGGCGATCGCCGTCTGCCACTCCCCCGCGTGGTACGCGGCCAGACCGACCGCCTCACGGACGGCGGAGATACGCGACGCGAGCCGCCGGGCGGCCAAAGCGTGCGCCAAGGCCTCGGCCGGGTCCTCGTCGATCAGCTGACCAGTCGCGACGAGGTGTCGCGCCACCGTCTCGGCGACGGGCTTGTTCAGCGAGAGCAGCTCAGCGCGAACGTCCTTGTCGAGATCGGTCGCGACGATGTCGTCCGGCAGCGCCGGGGCCGAGGTACGCCCGCCCCCGGACGACTCGGAGCCGCCAGCGCGGTCGTCGCGGCGGAACTCACCCTCGCGACGCGGCCGCTCGTCGGCCCGGAAACCACCCGCACGCTCGCCACCACGGAAGCCACCTTCACGGTCGCCGCCCCGGAAGCCACCCTCGCGGGGAGCACCCGAACGCGAGCCGTCGCGGTCACCACCGCGGAAACCACCCTCGCGGCGATCACCGCCACGGAAGCCACCCTCACGAGGCGCGCCACCCTCACGACGGTCACCGCCGCGGAAGCCACCCTCACGGTCACCACCACGGAAGCCACCCTCACGAGGCGCGCCACCCTCACGACGATCGCCGCCGCGGAAGCCACCCTCGCGGTCACCACCGCGGAAGCCACCCTCACGACGGTCCCCGCCACGGAAGCCGCCCTCACGGGGCGCGCCGCCGTCGCGCGGCCCGCTCGGCCGGGAGCCGTCACGGTCACCACCGCGGAAACCGCCCTCACGACGGTCGCCACCGCGGAAGCCACCCTCACGACGGTCGCCACCACGGAAGCCACCCTCGCGGTCACCACCACGGAAGCCACCCTCACGAGGCGCGCCGCCCTCACGACGGTCACCGCCACGGAAGCCACCCTCGCGGTCACCACCGCGGAAACCGCCTTCACGGCGGTCGCCGCCACGGAAGCCACCGTCGCGCGGAGCGCCCGAGCGCGAGCCGTCCCGGTCGCCGCCCCGGAAGCCGCCCTCGCGCGGAGCGCTGGACCGCGAGCCGTCCCGGTCGCCGCCCCGGAAGCCACCCTCGCGGCGGTCACCACCGCGGAAGCCACCCTCACGGTCGCCGCCCCGGAAGCCGCCCTCACGCGGTGCGCCAGGCCGAGATCCGTCGCGGAAGCCACCCTCACGGTCGCCGCCACGGTAGCCACCCTCACGGTCCCCACCACGGAAACCGCCCTCGCGGGACGGGCCGGAGCGAGAACGGTCGCCACCCTGATAACCGCCCTCACGACGATCGCCACCACGGAAGCCACCCTCACGGTCGCCACCGCGGAAGCCACCCTCACGACGGTCACCGCTGCGGAAGCCACCGTCGCGGGGCGCGCCCGAGCGCGAGCCGTCCCGGTCGCCGCCACGGAAACCGCCCTCACGCGGAGCGCCCGAGCGCGAACCATCACGCTCGCCGCCGCGGAAGCCACCCTCGCGGCGGTCACCGCCACGGAAACCGCCGTCGCGCGGAGCGCTGGACCGCGAGCCGTCCCGGTCGCCGCCACGGAAACCGCCCTCACGCGGAGCGCTGGACCGCGAACCATCACGATCGCCGCCGCGGAAGCCACCCTCGCGGCGGTCACCGCCACGGAAACCGCCCTCGCGGGGCGCGCCCGAGCGCGAACCATCCCGGTCGCCGCCACGGAAGCCACCCTCGCGCGGAGCGCTGGACCGCGAACCATCACGGTCGCCGCCACGGAAACCGCCCTCACGCGGAGCGCTGGACCGCGAACCGTCCCGGTCGCCGCCACGGAAACCGCCCTCACGCGGGGCGCCCGAACGCGAACCATCACGGTCACCGCCGCGGAAGCCACCCTCGCGGCGGTCGCCACCACGGTAGCCGCCCTCACGCGGAGCGCTGGACCGCGAGCTGTCCCGGTCACCACCACGGGAAGCAGAGTCACGGCCGCCTGCGTAGCCACCTCGGGCGCCGCCGCCGCTGTCGCGGTCTCCCCGGTACGGGGGCCGGTCTCGGTCTTCGCGGCGCGGGCCGCGGTCGCGTCCGCCCGCACCGTCAGTACGGTCTTCGTAACGACGGGGACGGTCTCCGCCCTGCGGTCCTGAACTCACAGGTACATCCTTCCTGATTGCGCCACCAATGGCGCTACGCAGTCGAGGGCCGACCCGGATGGGGCGGCCCTCGACTGGAAGATTGTCCGGCGGCGTCCTACTCTCCCACACCCTCACGAGTGCAGTACCATCGGCGCTGGAGGGCTTAGCTTCCGGGTTCGGAATGTAACCGGGCGTTTCCCCTCCGCCATGACCGCCGTAACTCTATCGACATATCAAACAACACCAACCATGTGGTCTGTTGTTCGTTTATCGAGAGTTGCACAGTGGACGCGTAGCAGCTTAGTAGTCAAGTCCTCGGCCTATTAGTACCGGTCAACTGAACCCGTTACCGGGCTTACATTTCCGGCCTATCAACCCAGTCGTCTAGCTGGGGGCCTTACCCCACAAAGTGGGTGGGATACCTCATCTTGAAGCAGGCTTCCCGCTTAGATGCTTTCAGCGGTTATCCCTTCCGAACGTAGCTAACCAGCCGTGCCCTTGGCAGGACAACTGGCACACCAGAGGTTCGTCCGTCCCGGTCCTCTCGTACTAGGGACAGCCCTTCTCAAGTATCCTACGCGCACGGCGGATAGGGACCGAACTGTCTCACGACGTTCTAAACCCAGCTCGCGTACCGCTTTAATGGGCGAACAGCCCAACCCTTGGGACCTGCTACAGCCCCAGGATGCGACGAGCCGACATCGAGGTGCCAAACCATCCCGTCGATATGGACTCTTGGGGAAGATCAGCCTGTTATCCCCGGGGTACCTTTTATCCGTTGAGCGACACCGCTTCCACTCGCAAGTGCCGGATCACTAGTCCCGACTTTCGTCCCTGCTCGACCTGTCAGTCTCACAGTCAAGCTCCCTTGTGTACTTGCACTCAACACCTGATTGCCAACCAGGCTGAGGGAACCTTTGGGCGCCTCCGTTACCTTTTAGGAGGCAACCGCCCCAGTTAAACTACCCACCAGACACTGTCCCTGAACCGGATAACGGTCCGAAGTTAGATACCCAAATCAACCAGAGTGGTATTTCAAGATTGCCTCCACCCATACTGGCGTATGGACTTCACCGGCTCCCACCTATCCTACACAAGCTAATTCGAGTACCAATGTCAAGCTATAGTAAAGGTCCCGGGGTCTTTCCGTCCTGCCGCGCGTAACGAGCATCTTTACTCGTACTGCAATTTCGCCGGGCCTGTGGTTGAGACAGTGGGGAAGTCGTTACGCCATTCGTGCAGGTCGGAACTTACCCGACAAGGAATTTCGCTACCTTAGGATGGTTATAGTTACCACCGCCGTTTACTGGCGCTTAAGTTCTCCGCTTCGCCCCGAAGAGCTAACAGGTCCCCTTAACGTTCCAGCACCGGGCAGGCGTCAGTCCATATACATCGAATTACTTCTTCGCATGGACCTGTGTTTTTAGTAAACAGTCGCTTCCCCCTGCTCTCTGCGGCCATACAACGCTCCACCCGCGCGGGGCTTCACGTCTCCGGCCCCCCTTCTCCCTAAGTTACGGGGGCAATTTGCCGAGTTCCTTAACCACAGTTCGCCCGATCGCCTCGGTATTCTCTACCTGACCACCTGTGTCGGTTTGGGGTACGGGCCGCTAAGAACTCGCTAGAGGCTTTTCTCGGCAGCATAGGATCACTGACTTCACCTGAATCGGCTCGGCATCACGTCTCAGCCTATATGTGTTGCGGATTTGCCTACAACACGGCCTACACGCTTACCCCGGCACAACCACCGGCCGGGCTCAGCTACCTTCCTGCGTCACCCCATCGCTTGACTACTACCCATCAGGTTCCCACGCTCCCCCTCCTCAACCCGAAGGTCTTGGAAGGTTTGGGTGGTTAGCACAACGAGGTTCATCAGGGACGCTCTTTCGCGGGTACGGGAATATCAACCCGTTGTCCATCGACTACGCCTCTCGGCCTCGCCTTAGGTCCCGACTCACCCAGGGCGGATTAGCCTGGCCCTGGAACCCTTGGTCATCCGGCGGAAGGGTTTCTCACCCTTCTTTCGCTACTCATGCCTGCATTCTCACTCGTGCCGCGTCCACAACTGGGTCACCCCGCTGCTTCACTCGCGGCACGACGCTCCCCTACCCATCCACACACCTGCACAAGGAATCAAGTCCAAGCGAGGATAAAATGTGAATGCCACAGCTTCGGCGGTGTGCTTGAGCCCCGCTACATTGTCGGCGCGGAACCACTTGACCAGTGAGCTATTACGCACTCTTTAAAGGGTGGCTGCTTCTAAGCCAACCTCCTGGTTGTCTATGCGACCCCACATCCTTTTCCACTTAGCACACGCTTAGGGGCCTTAGCTGGTGATCTGGGCTGTTTCCCTCTCGACTACGAAGCTTATCCCCCGCAGTCTCACTGCCGCGCTCTCACTTACCGGCATTCGGAGTTTGGCTGATTTCGGTAAGCTTGTGGGCCCCCTAGACCATCCAGTGCTCTACCTCCGGCAAGAAACACGCGACGCTGCACCTAAATGCATTTCGGGGAGAACCAGCTATCACGGAGTTTGATTGGCCTTTCACCCCTAACCACAGGTCATCCCCCAATTTTTCAACATTGGTGGGTTCGGCCCTCCACGCGGTCTTACCCGCGCTTCAGCCTGCCCATGGCTAGATCACTCCGCTTCGGGTCTAGGACACGCGACTGAATCGCCCTATTCAGACTCGCTTTCGCTACGGCTCCCCCACACGGGTTAACCTCGCCACATGCCACTAACTCGCAGGCTCATTCTTCAAAAGGCACGCCGTCACCCCGCAAGGCTCCGACGGATTGTAGGCGAACGGTTTCAGGTACTATTTCACTCCCCTCCCGGGGTACTTTTCACCATTCCCTCACGGTACTTGTCCGCTATCGGTCACCAGGAAGTATTTAGGCTTACCAGGTGGTCCTGGCAGATTCACGGCAGATTTCAGGGGTCCGCCGCTACTCGGGAACACCCACAGAAGGTCAGCAACTTTCACCTACCGGACTTTCACCGTCTACGGTCAGCCATTCCAGACTGTTCGACTAGCCACTAACTTTGTAACTTCTCGAACAAGTGTCAGCTTGTTCAGCAGGGTCCCACAACCCCAACCACGCAACCCCTGACAGGTATCACACGCAGCCGGTTTAGCCTCGATCCGCTTTCGCTCGCCACTACTCACGGAATCACTAAATTGTTTTCTCTTCCTGCGGGTACTGAGATGTTTCACTTCCCCGCGTTCCCTCCACACACCCTATGTGTTCAGGTGTGGGTGACACCACATGACTGGTGCCAGGTTTCCCCATTCGGACACCCTGGGATCACAGCTTGGTTGACAGCTCCCCCAGGCCTATCGCGGCCTCCCACGTCCTTCATCGGCTCCTGGTGCCAAGGCATTCACCGTTCGCCCTTGACAACTTGACCACAAAGATGCTCGCGTCCACTGTGCAATTCTCAACAAACGACCAACCCACAACCCGATCCGCCCCACACCAAACCCAGTCCTCAGACCAGCGGTATGTGGGGCCAGGCCATGCCTGGTAACCTCGCGAAGCGTTCACGCTCCACTCAAGGCTCTGAAACAACAACCCAGAGGTTGTTCTTTCAGGACCCAACAGGGTGCTTACATTCCTCCTCAGCCGCACCGGAAGCAACCGTTCCCACCACTCCGAAGAGTGGCTGTACTAGGCGATCCCGGCCGTTGCCGAGGAAAAACTTGCCAGTGTCTCCGCCATCTGAGCACCCCGACCCAACATTCGTGGGCCGCGGGCTCCTTGCACCCTTTCAGGTGAAGGTGCTCCTTAGAAAGGAGGTGATCCAGCCGCACCTTCCGGTACGGCTACCTTGTTACGACTTCGTCCCAATCGCCAGCCCCACCTTCGACGGCTCCCTCCACAAGGGTTGGGCCACCGGCTTCGGGTGTTGCCGACTTTCGTGACGTGACGGGCGGTGTGTACAAGGCCCGGGAACGTATTCACCGCAGCGTTGCTGATCTGCGATTACTAGCGACTCCGACTTCACGGGGTCGAGTTGCAGACCCCGATCCGAACTGAGACCGGCTTTTTGGGATTCGCTCCACCTCACGGTATCGCAGCCCATTGTACCGGCCATTGTAGCATGCGTGAAGCCCTGGACATAAGGGGCATGATGACTTGACGTCATCCCCACCTTCCTCCGAGTTGACCCCGGCAGTCTTCGATGAGTCCCCGCCATAACGCGCTGGCAACATCGAACGAGGGTTGCGCTCGTTGCGGGACTTAACCCAACATCTCACGACACGAGCTGACGACAGCCATGCACCACCTGTGACCGCCCCCGAAGGACCTCACATCTCTGCGAGTTTTGCGGCCATGTCAAACCCAGGTAAGGTTCTTCGCGTTGCATCGAATTAATCCGCATGCTCCGCCGCTTGTGCGGGCCCCCGTCAATTCCTTTGAGTTTTAGCCTTGCGGCCGTACTCCCCAGGCGGGGCGCTTAATGCGTTAGCTGCGGCACAGGGAACCGGAGAGGCCCCCCACACCTAGCGCCCAACGTTTACAGCGTGGACTACCAGGGTATCTAATCCTGTTCGCTCCCCACGCTTTCGCTCCTCAGCGTCAGTATCGGCCCAGAGACCCGCCTTCGCCACCGGTGTTCCTCCTGATATCTGCGCATTTCACCGCTACACCAGGAATTCCAGTCTCCCCTACCGAACTCTAGCCTGCCCGTATCGACCGCAGGCTTGGGGTTGAGCCCCAAGTTTTCACGGTCGACGCGACAAGCCGCCTACGAGCTCTTTACGCCCAATAAATCCGGACAACGCTCGCACCCTACGTCTTACCGCGGCTGCTGGCACGTAGTTGGCCGGTGCTTCTTCTGCAGGTACCGTCACTCTCGCTTCGTCCCTGCTGAAAGAGGTTTACAACCCGAAGGCCGTCATCCCTCACGCGGCGTCGCTGCATCAGGCTTCCGCCCATTGTGCAATATTCCCCACTGCTGCCTCCCGTAGGAGTCTGGGCCGTGTCTCAGTCCCAGTGTGGCCGGTCGCCCTCTCAGGCCGGCTACCCGTCGTCGCCTTGGTAGGCCATCACCCCACCAACAAGCTGATAGGCCGCGAGCCCATCCCAAGCCGAAAAACTTTCCACCCCCAGCCATGCGGCCGAAGGTCCTATTCGGTATTAGCCCCGGTTTCCCGGGGTTATCCCAAAGCTTGGGGCAGGTTGCTCACGTGTTACTCACCCGTTCGCCGCTCGAGTACCCCGAAGGGCCTTTCCGCTCGACTTGCATGTGTTAAGCACGCCGCCAGCGTTCGTCCTGAGCCAGGATCAAACTCTCCAACAAAAAATTAGTTGAACAGCATCCTGACAACAAACAAATGTTGCCAAAGGAATCCCAACCAGCCAGCAAAAACTGACCAGTCCGGGGTATAAATCATAATTGGCACTGGCTTTACAAGCACCCTGTTGAGTTCTCAAAGAACAACCACACACCAAACCAAAGCCCCACACTCAGTGGAACCCCGATCCGGGGCTTTTCGTTCTGCGTCCCTAGCGCTTTCCAGCGCCAGGCACTTTTACTACGTTACCCGCTCGTTTCCGCCGTGTCAAACCGGTGTTTCGCGGTTCGTCGTGCTTCACCCGATAATGCGGGCACCATGTCTCGACCGGCTTGCGCCGCTCTCGTCACGGATTCGGCAGGCCGGCCGTCGCGATTTCCCGCGACCCGCCCGGTGCCCTGCCGGTTGGTAACACTACCCGGTCGGTTTCGCGGCACCAAATCCGCCTCGCGGCGTTTCTGGCGGCACCTCCCGGTTCGGGATCCGGTGGGCATGCCCGCCCGACCCCGAGGCCGTTGGCCTGCGCTCCGGCCGTTTCAGGCTTTCGCCTGTTTCGTCCGTTCCGCGCTGGCAGAGAGAAAGTTACGCGTCCGGCGGGATGATCGTCAAATCCGCCGGACGCGTCCCCGGTCACATCGTCGACGGACGGCTATTCACCCAGCTCAACGCCCGCGAACGAGCGTTTGCCACGGCGCAACACCAGGTATCGCCCATGCAGCAGATCAGTCGACGAGACCTCGGCGTCCACCTCGGTCACCCGGTTGTTGTTGACGTAGGCGCCGCCCTCAGCGATCACCCGACGGGCCTCCTTGAGGCCACTCACGAGTCCGGACTCCCGCAGCAGGCCCGCCACATCCGGCAATTCGCCGGAGAGACGCACCAGCCCGGCCTCGGTCAGCGCCGCCCGCAGCGTCTCCGGGGCGAGCTCGTCCAGCGATCCACGCCCGAAGAGCGCCTGACTGGCGGCGACCGCCTGCCGGGTCTCATCGGGGCCGTGCACCAGAGTGGTCAGCTCCTCGGCGAGCGCCCGCTGCGCCAGGCGGGCCGCCGGCCGCTCGGCGGTCGCCTTCGCCAACTCCTCCAACTCGTCGCGCGTGCGGAAGCTGAAGTAGCGCAGGTAGCGGTCGACCTCCCGGTCGTCGACGTTGAGCCAGAACTGGTAGAACGCGTACGGGCTGGTCATCGTCGGATCGAGCCAGACGGCGCCACCCTCGGTCTTGCCGAACTTCGTGCCGTCGGACTTGGTGACCAGCGGCGTGGTGAACGCCTGCACCGGCCCCGCGCCACGTCGCCGCACGTAGTCGACGCCGGCGGTGATGTTGCCCCACTGGTCGGACCCGCCGAACTGGAGCTGGCAGCCGTGCCGGCGGTGCAGCTCGAAGAAGTCGTTGGCCTGCAACAGTTGGTAGCTGAACTCGGTGAAGCTGATGCCCGTCTCCAACCGCGCCCGCACCACCTCCCGCGCGAGCATCTTGTTGACCGGGAAGTGCTTGCCCACGTCGCGCAGGAACTCGACCACCGACATCTCGCCGGTCCAGGTCAGGTTGTTGACCAACTGTGCCGCGTTCTCGCCGGTGTACGACACGAACGGGGCCAACTGGTCGCGGATCCGTTCGACCCAGCCGGCGATGACCTCGGGTGGGTTGAGTGTCCGCTCGGCGCTCTCCTTCGGGTCACCGATCTGCCCGGTCGCCCCGCCGACCAGCAGCAATGGGCGGTGGCCGGCGAGTTGCAGCCGGCGGGCCATGGTGACCTGCATCAGCGAGCCGACGTGCAGGCTCGGCGCGGTGGGGTCGAAGCCCACGTAGTAGGTGGCGCCGCTCCCACCGTCGAGCAGCTCGCGCAGCTCGTCGAGGCCGGTCGAGTCCTGAATGAGGCCACGCCAGAGCAGGTCGTCGGTCAGGGAGTCCCGCCCGGGCGGCGGGAGGCTACTGTCGGTCACGGTCACCGATTCTCCCCCATCGCCGGCATCGACCCGTACCGGGTTTCGCGCAACCCGCCGAGGTTAGGCTTGCGCCCCGTCGATCAAGGAGGGGTTCGCCGTGGAGATACCGGACATGACAGGTGGTTTCGTCGCCCTGCTCGGCCTGAAGTTCGAGGAGGCGACCGCCGACCAGGTGGTCATCAGCTGGCGGGTCCGCCCGGAGCTGCACCAACCGTTCGGCATCCAGCACGGCGGGGTGTACTCCTCGGTCGTGGAGACCGCGGCCAGCGTCGGTGGGGCGCTCTGGCTGGCCGACCGGGGCACGGTCGTCGGGGTGTCGAACCAGACCGACTTCCTGCGGCCCGTCCGGGAGGGCGAGCTGACCGCAGTCGGCACCCCGGTGCACCGGGGTCGTAGCCAGCAGCTCTGGCAGGTGGACATCACCGACGCCGACGAGCGCCTGGTCGCCCGAGGTCAGGTCCGCCTGCAGAACCTCTCGCGAGACTGAGCGCCGGCCTTCTCGGGACGGGTCAACTGCGGGCCTCGTCCAGCACCGGCTCCGCCGCCTGGTCGGCGTCGGTGTCGGTGTCGGCGTCATCGGGTACGCGGCTGACTCGTACCTCGGTGATCGCCCGGTGGTCGATGCCGGCCACCACCAGCACCCAGCCGTCCAGCGTCACGTCCTCCCCGGCGACGGTGGGTATGTGCCCGAGTCGGGCCAGCACCAGCCCGGCGACGGTGGTGTAGTCACCGGCCGGGCGTGACGGCAGCTCGACGCCGATGTCGGGAAGGTCGTGCACCGGGAAGGTACCGGGGAGCAGCAGCGCACCGTCGGGGTCACGGCGAACCGAGGTCACGTCCCGGTCGGTCTCGTCGTAGATCTCGCCGACGATCTCCTCCAGGATGTCCTCCAGCGTCACGATGCCGTCGACGGCGCCGCGTTCGTCCACGACGAGCGCGATGTGCTGGCGCTCGGCCTTGAACTGACGCAACGCGTCCACCACCGGCAGCGAGTCGGGCAGCAGCATCGGGGGCCGGGCGATCTCGTCGACCGGGCGGTCGTCGGGCACCCCTACCAGGTCGCGCAGATGGATCACGCCGGCCGTGTCGTCCAGGCCGCCGTGGCGCACCACCGGCGCCCGGGAGTGCCCGGTGGCGGCCAGCACGAGCCGTGCGGCCTCCGCGGTGGTCCCGCTGTCGAGCGTGAAGACCTGCAACCGGGGTACGAGGACAGCCCGCAACCGCCGGTCGGCGATCTCCACGGCGCCGGCGATGATGGTGCGCTGCTCCTTGGTGAAGCCGTGGTTTCCGGCGACGATGTCGCGCAGCTCGTCCGGGCCGATCTCCTCCGGCTGGTGCTTCGGGTTGAGCCCGACCAGGCGGACCACCAGGTCGCTGGTGGCGCCGAGCGCCCAGACGGCCGGGCGGGTGAGGCTGGCGAGCAGGTCGAGTGGGCGGGCCACCAGCAGCGCCCACCGCTCGGCGGACTGCATGGCGATCCGCTTGGGTGCCAGCTCACCGAAGACCAGGGTGACGAAGGTCAGCGCGAGGGTCACCATCACGATCGCCGCGGTCTCGGCGGCGCCGCCGAACACCCCGAGCAGCGGCACGAGAGGCTTGGCCAGCGAGACCGCCGCGGCGGCGGAGGCCAGGAACCCGGCCAGGGTGATGCCGATCTGGATGGTTGCCAGGAAGCGGTTCGGGTCCTTGGCGAGGCGAGCCAGCACCCGCCCCGCCCGGCTGGTCCGCTCCAACCGCTGGATCTGACTGTCCCGCAGTGACACCAGCGCCATCTCGCTGCCAGCGAAGAGCGCGTTGATCACGACCAGGATCCCGACCAGGGCCAGTTGGCTTCCGTAGCTCTGCACGCCCGGTTCGCTCCCTCTCCGGTGGTGGCACCGGCAGGTACGCGCGGCGCCCCGCCGGTCGGCGAGCCCGCCCGGCGTAGGCGTGTCTTTGCCCCGTGCGGCGCCGGCCGAATCCTGCCCGGCGACGCCACGCCGCAGGGGCGGCCGGTGAGGCAACGCCGCTTGGGCGGCTGACGACGCTACGGCCGTATCGACGGCCGGTGAGGCTACGCCGGATCGGCGGCCGGTGATGCGGGCAGATCGAGGACGTACGAGTCGCCCTCCGGGCGGAAGCCGAGCCGGTGGTAGTACGGGGCGACCATCCGGGGTGGGCTGACCACCCGGTGGAAGCCTCGCTCGGTGAACAGGTGGCTGCGTCGGTAGACGAACTCGCCCGGGGTGAAGTCACGGAACTTCGGGGTCACGTAGTCCAGGTCGATCTGGGCGACGCCGTGCGCCTCGGCGTGCGACAGCACCACCCCCACCACCTCGTCGGCCGTGACCACCAGGAACGCGGAGCGTCCCGTGACCTTCGGGTCCCAGTGGAAGTCAGGGTTGAACCGGGCGATGTCGGCGGCGTGCACCCGCAGCGTGTGCGCGAGGAACTGGTCGCCGACACCGACCTCCACCACCTGGTAGGTCTTCTCGTCGTGGCGGGTGGCGAGCATCCCGCGTAGGTACCAGATGTTGATTGCCGCGAGCACGACGTTGAGCCCGACCATGGGCCAGACCTCGAGCGCGGCGTTGTAGCCGATCAGCACGACGCTGCCGACGAGGTTGAGCGCCCGCAGCCGCAGGACGCGCGACTGCAGCAGCGACCAGACCAGCACCGCGGAGCCGGCCCAGCCGACGAGATCCAACCAGTTCACTCCGCGAGACTAGTGCCCGCCCAGGTCAGGCCCGTCGGCGGGCAGCTCCAGCAGCCACTCCCCGACGTCTTCTCCGCGGCCGTTGGCGTACCCCGAGTCTTCACCGATCACCACGAAGCCGCACTTGCGGAGGACCGCCAGGGAGGCGGCGTTGTCCTTGGCGGTGCGGGCGTGCACCGGTCGGGGCAGCTCGCGCAGCAGAGCGTCCAGGGCTGCGGTGGCGTGACCCCGGCCCCAGCGGGCCGGGTCGATCCAGTAGCTGACCTCGGTCTGGTCGCCGACCGGGAAGGCGGAGACGTACCCGACCACCTCGCCGTCGACCTCGATGGTGCGGACCGTGTTCGCCGGGTTGGTGAGCACCCGGGCCCAGTGCCGGGCGAACTCGCGCCGGTCGGTCGGATCCTTGGGGCCGAACGCTGCCATCCGGTTGGCCTCCGGGTCCTGCTGGTGCAGGAAGAACTCCACAAGGTCGTCCTCGCGGACCGGGCGCAGCCGCAGATCGGGTGTCATCCGACGAGGGTACGCAGTGGCAGTGACAGTCTGGGACCTCTGGCCGGGCGGGCTCACGTACTGACGGCCGCGACGGCCAGCGCGGCGGCGAACAGGGAACTCGCCACCGACAACAGGCGACGCCACGGCACCCGCGCGTCGACCACCGGCAGGGCACGCCACCGGGTCACGGCGAGGGTCGTCGCCGCTGCCGACAGACCGACCCCGAGTGGCCAGAGCCAGGCCGGCACCACCGACCAGTCCCCCATGCGGTGCCCCAACCCGAGATAGGCGAACGCCCATACCGCCGCCGTCAGCAACGTCGCGCGGTCCAGGTCACGGCGGCGGGCGGTGCTGAGCAGGGAGAGGCCGCCGAGAAGGGTGAAGACCACCGCGAGACCAGCACCGAGCCAGACCTGCACCGCCGGCGACGCCTCGGCCTCCTGCGCTGGCAGCCCGAGCAGCCGCAGACCGATCGGCGCGACGTCCATGTCGGTGTTGCCGAGCACCACCACCGCCCGGCCGGTGACCCGCTCGAAGCCGAGGTAGGACCGGAATCCGCCGGTCCCGCCGTTGTGCCAGACCACCTCGTGGTCGCCGTGGCGGGTGGTGAACCAGCCGTACCCGATGCGGGTCTTCCCGTCCTCGGTGAAGCGGGCGGTGGCGGCGTCGGCGCCGGGCGCGGTGCCGGCGAGGGTCCCGGCGGCCAGCCTGCCCAGGTCCTCCACGGTGGACCACATGCCGACGCCGGCCGGCGCGTACCCGGCTCCCATCCAGGGGTCGAGGGGCCGCCCACCCGCTCTGCTGCCCTGGGCGCGGCCGGCCGGCAGATCGTCGGCGCGGGTGGTGGTCACGGTGGCGGCCATGCCGAGTGGCCGGAGCAGCCGCGCCTGCAGCAGGTCGGGGTACGCGACGCCGGCCTTCGCGGCGAGCGCGTGACCGAGCACGGACGGGCCGAGGTTGGAGTAGTGGACCTCGCCGCGCCCGTCGCCGGGGGTGACCCGGTCGGCGGCGCTGCGGACGGTGTCGATGCCCTGCCCGGCGTACGGGTTGCCACCGGAGACGTTGGACCAGAGGATGCGGGCCCAGCCCAGCAGGGAGCCGGGGGCGAGCCGGGGCAGGCCGGCGCGGTGGCTGGCCAACTCGGCGAGCGTGACGTCTCCGGCGGGGCCGGTGACCGTGGGCCAGGTGGCGCCGAGGCGGTCGTCGGGGCGGACCCCACCGGCGGCGATCTGGTCGGCGAGGAGCATGCCGGTGAACGCCTTGGTGACCGAGCCGATCTCGAACGGGGTGCCCGGCTCGACGGGCCGGCCGGTGGGGTCCCGATCGCCCAGGCCGGCGGTGCGGATCCGACCGTTCTCGACCAGGGCGACGGCGAGCCCGCGGTGCCCCGCCGGGTCGGGCACGGCCGCTCGGGTGGCCCTGGCCAGGTCTGGATCACCGGTGGCGTGCGGGCCGAGTCGGGCCACCCGGGGCATCAGCGCGACCCCGACGAGGACTGCGGCCAGTGCGACGACGAGAGCGGTGACGGTCGTCCTGCGCATGGTGCTCCTTCCGGTTCCACCGTGGTGGTGGCTCGGGCGACCGGCGCTTCGGGTGCGGGATCAGCGGCCGGCGGCGGTGAGGATGGCCAGCAGCGGCACCACGCGTTCGGCGGGAACCGCGTAGCGGCCTCGGCCGACGCTGCGCAGCCAACCGGCAGCGGTGATCTGACGCAGGTGATGGTGAAGTTGGCCGGTGGTGCCCAGCTCCTCGATCTCGGCGAGCTCGCTGGTGCTCTGCCGACCGCCGAGGACCTCCCGCAGCAGCCGCAGCCGCACCGGGTGGGCCAGCGCGGAGAGTGTGCTGGCCAGCTCCGTCCAGTCGGCGGCGAGCACGTCGTCGACGGTGCGGCCGTACTGCCAGTCGTAGTGCTGGTCCGCGACGCGGACGGTGCCGGTGTAGAGGACCGCGCCCGCGCCGTCGGGCGGCAGTCGTTGCTTGAGTCCGTCGAGGGCCCAGAAGGTGCCCTCGGCGGCGGGCGGCTCTGGCGGTGCCGACGATCGCTCGGTCAGCGCGGCGACCTGCGTCTCGAGCGCGGCGAGCCGCTCCTCCACTGTGCTCATACGACGATAGTACGAACATACGTACTTTCGTGCAAGCGCCGCGTCGGGTGCTGACTCGGCGGCGCGTCCGGCGCCGGGGCGGGGGTGCGCGGTCGACAATGACCGGACCGACCCAGGGAGTGCCGATGAATCGACCCGTCGTGGTGGGCGTGGACGGATCGCCGTCCAGCCTCGTCGCCGCGGAGCACGCGGCCAGCGCCGCCCTGCTCCGGTCCCGCCCGCTGCTCCTGGTGCACGGCTACCTGCATCCGCGCGGCTACGGCGTGCCGGTCAACCCGTACGACATCGGGGTGCCGGTGCCCTCCGAGGAGGCGCAGAAGATGTTGGAACGCACGGCGGCCGACCTGGCTGACCGGTGGCCCGGCCTGGTCGTCGAGGTGCGCCAGGTCGCCGGTGGTCCCGGCATCACGATGGTCGAGGAGTCCCGCGGGGCGGAGTTGGTCGTGGTGGGCAGTCGAGGGCTGGGCGGGTTCGCCGGTCTGCTGCTCGGCTCGGTCGGCGCGCAGGTGGCCGCGCACGCGCACTGCCCGGTGCTGGTGGTCCGCCCGGATGCGCCGCCGATCCCGATGGACGCCCCGGTGCTGGTCGGCGTCGACGGGTCCGAGTCGTCCCGGCTCGCCGTGGGCTACGGCGGCGACGAGGCAGCGCTACGGGACGTGCCGCTGGTGCTGGTGCACGTGGGCCCACCGAACGGGCACCGGGCGGTGCCGGAGGAGATCGAGGAGTCGCAGGCCGCGTACCAGGCCGAGGCGGTGCGGCTGCTGGCCGACGCCTCCACCACAGTGCGCGCCGCGCACCCCGACCTGGTGGTGCGCGAGCATCCGGTCCGGGCAGCCGGCGCGGCCCAGGGGCTCATCGAGGCCAGCGGCACGGCGTCGCTGCTGGTCGTGGGCACCCGGGGCCGGGCCGGCTTCACCGGTCTGCTGCTCGGCTCGGTCAGCCAGGCGGTGATCCAGCACGCGCACTGCCCGGTGCTGGTCGCCCACCCGCACCCGGTCAGCTGACCGCGGCGTCCCCGCCCCGGCCGAGCATCTGGAGGAAATCGGTGGTGAGGGCGAACGGGTCGGCGGGGCCACTGGCCGGCGGCCGACGCTCGATCTGGTCGGTCAGCTCGCCGGCGGCGCGGCGAATCCGAGCACGCAACGCGCCGTCGGCGGTGCCATCCGCCCAGTCCTCCGGGGCGGCGAAGACCGCGGTCGGGACCACCACCGCCCGCAGGTAGGCGAACATCGGACGGACGGCGTGCTCCAGGGCGAGGGAGTGTCGCGCGGTGCCGCCGGTGGCCCCGATCAGCACTGGCCGGTCGACCAGCGACTCGGCGTCCAACACGTCGAAGAAGGACTTGAACAGGCCGTTGTAGGAAGCGCTGAAGATCGGGGTGACGGCGATGATCCCGTCCGCCCCGGTCACCGCGTCGATGGCCTCGCGCAGCGCTGCCGGCGGAAACCCGGTGAGCATGTTGTTCACCACGTCGTGGGCGTACTCCCGCAGGTCGACGACGTGCAGCTCCACCTCAGAGCCGCGCCGGACCAGCTCGTCGCGGGTAGCCGCGGCGAGTTGGTCGGCGAGCAGCCGGGTCGACGACGGCTGACTCAGCCCCGCCGAGACCACAGCCAGGGTGCGGTGGGTCATCGGGCCACCTCCGGCGCCTTGCCCGTCACGTCGTCGACGGCGTGGACGGTGCTGTCCTTGGCGCCGCCGGCCGCGGCGACCATCGAGGCGTGGGTCGGCGCCTCCGGCACGTGCGCCGGGCGCAGCGCGGCGAACTCCTTGCGCAGCACCGGCACGACCTCCTCGCCGAGCAGGTCGAGCTGCTCCAGCACGGTCTTCAGGGGCAGGCCCGCGTGGTCCATCAGGAACAGCTGCCGCTGGTAGTCGCCGACGTACTCGCGGAAGCCCAGCGTGCGGTCGATGACCTGCTGCGGGCTGCCCACGGTCAGCGGCGTCTCCCGGGTGAACTCCTCCAGCGACGGCCCGTGCCCGTAGACCGGGGCGTTGTCGAAGTACGGCCGGAACTCCCGGACCGCGTCCTGCGAGTTGCGCCGCATGAACACCTGACCGCCGAGGCCGACGATGGCCTGGTCGGCGGTGCCGTGGCCGTAGTGCGCGTACCGCTGGCGGTAGAGCTGGACCATCCGCTGGGTGTGCTCCTTCGGCCAGAAGATGTGGTTGGCGAAGAAGCCGTCGCCGTAGTACGCGGCCTGCTCGGCGATCTCCGGGCTGCGGATCGAGCCGTGCCAGACGAACGGGGGCACGCCGTCGAGGGGGCGCGGCGTCGAGGTGAACGACTGCAGCGGTGTGCGGTACTTCCCCTTCCAGTCGACCACGTCCTCGCGCCACAGCCGGTGCAGCAGGTCGTAGTTCTCGATCGCGAGGGGGATGCCGGCGCGGATGTCCTTACCGAACCACGGGTAGACCGGGCCGGTGTTGCCACGGCCCATCATCAGGTCCACCCGGCCGTCGGACAGGTGCTGAAGCATCGCGTAGTCCTCGGCGATCTTCACCGGGTCGTTGGTGGTGATCAACGTGGTCGCGGTGGACAGCAGCAGACGCTCGGTGCGCGCCGCGATGTGGCCGAGCATGGTGGTCGGTGACGAGGGCACGAACGGCGGATTGTGGTGCTCGCCGGCGGCGAAGACGTCCAGACCGACCTCTTCGGCCTTGAGCGCGATGGCGACCATCGCCTTGATCCGCTCATGCTCGGTCGGCTCCCGCCCGGTGGTCGGGTCAACCGTGACGTCGCCGACGGTGAAGACTCCGAACTGCATGACCAGCTCCTCGCTTGTCGAACCGGGTCCTTCGTGGTTACCCGGACGCAGCTCACAACTTATTTGACGACGCAACTATTCCGAACGCGGCACGGCCCGAGGTGGCGTCGGTCACTCCGGGAAACGGACGACCAGCCGGCAACCGACCTCGCCGGCCAGGGACGGGCCGGACGAAGCGCCATGGACCGCCCGCCCTTCAGATCCACTCCATATCCGCGACATTGCGGTATCCGGAGCCGGGACACCGCCACATCGCCGACCCGCACGATGCCGTACCAAGGGCGAACGCGGGTGGCCCGCGGTCGCCTCAGCCGCCGGCGACCGACGGCAACACCTGCACCTCGGCGTCGTCGCCGACGGGGGTGGCCAGACCGCCCGAGTGCCGGCAGTCCTCACCGTCGACGAAGACGTTGACGTAACGGCGCAGCTCACCTCGCTCGTCGCGGATCCGTCGGGCCAGCCGCGGGTGCGCGGTGGCCAGCTCGTCGAGGACCGCCCGCAGTGTCCCGGCGGCGCTCACGTTCAGCCGACTGGCACCACCAGCCTCGCCACGCAGCGGGCCGGGCAGCAACACGGTGACCACGCTCAGACCGCCGCGGCTCGGACGCAGAGCACGTCGGGCAGGTGCGCCGCCACCAAGGACCACGAGTCGCCCTCGTCGCGGCTGGCGTAGACCGAGCCGGAGCGGGTGCCGAAGTAGACCCCACCGGGGGTGGCGTCATCGGCGCACATCGCGTCGCGCAGCACCGCCGGATAGAACGGCCCCTCGGGCAGCCCCACCGACAGCGGCTCCCACTTGCCGCCGGCGTCGACGGAACGGAACACCCGGCAGCGGTGGTCGGTCGGGAACCGCTCGCCGTCGGCCACCAACGGGAAGGTCCAGACCACGCCGCCCCGCCCCGGGTGCGCCACCATCGGGAAGCCGAAGTCGCTGGGCAACCCGTCGGCGATCGAGGACCAGGTGCGGCCGTCGTCGTCGGAGCGGTAGACGCCGTGGTGGTTCTGCGCATACAGCCGTTCGGGGTTGCCGGCGTCCCGGGCGACCTTGTGCACACACTGGCCGAACTCCGGCCACTCGTCGGGAAAGAAGTAGGCACGGATGCCGGTGTTGCCCGGGGTCCAGCTCGCCCCCGCGTCCTCCGAGCGGTAGACCCCGCCGGTGGACATGGCGACCAGCAGCCGGGCCGGGTCACGCGGGTGGGGCAGCACGGTGTGGATGGCCTGGCCGCCGAATCCGGCCTCCCACTGCGGACGGTGCGGGTGGTCCCAGAGGGAGCGGACCATCTCGAAGCTGCGGCCACCGTCGGTGGACTTGAACAACGCCGACGGCTCGGTGCCGGCCCAGACGACGTCCGGCTCGTCGGGGTTGCCCGGCATCAGTTGCCAGACCCGCCCGAGGGAGACGCCGGTGTCGGCCGGGAACGCGACCGGCGCCTGGTCGGGCTCGTCCCAGGAAGCGCCGAGGTCGTCGCTGGTGGCGACGCTGGGCCCGAAGTGTGAGCTGGTCACCCCGGCGAGCAGCCGCGGGGTGGCGCGACGGGTGTCGACCGCGACCGCGTAGACGCCGTTCATCGGGAAGTGCGGGCCGGTGATCTCCCAGCTGTGCCGGTCATCGGTGCTGGTGGCGAGAAACAATCCTTTGGCGGTGCCGATCGCGAGCAGCGTTGCCATAACGTCCTCCGAACCATCCTTGGGCAGATCCAGTGATTATGGCCACACCCACCGACACAATCGCGCGCTCACACCTCGACGGCCGCTGCCCCTCCGCTCGAACCGTCGAACTCCTACGATCGCGGGATGCGCTCGGCGACGTTCCTGCGGGAGTGCCTGCTCCGGGCCGGGATGCGCGATGTCGTCACCGTGGAACCGGCGACGGGAGGGCTCGCGGCGCTCGCGGGCATCGCCACCCGCCGGGACGCGCCGCCGGTGTTCGTCAAGGCCTTCACCGACGCGCCGACCGACGACGTCTTCGTCGCGGAGGCCGAAGGGCTGACCGCCCTACGCGAGCTCGGCGGCGTGGCGACACCCGAGGTGATCCTGGCCGGCCGAGAGCTGCTTGTCCTGTCGGTGCTGCGCCCGCAGCCGCGCGGCGAGACCTTCTGGGAACAGTGCGCACACGCGCTCGCCCGCATGCACATGAGCACGACCCATCCCCGCTTCGGATGGCACCGCGACAACTGGCTGGGCCGCCGCCGCCAGATCAATGCGTGGGAGGACGACGGCTTCACGTTCTTCGCACAACACCGGCTGCTGCGGTGGCTCAGGCAGCCCCGCGTCGAGGCGGCACTCGATTCCGCGGACCGGGCGGCGCTGGAACGGCTGTGTCACCGCCTGCCCGACCTGCTGCCGGACCGGCCGGCCTGCCTGACGCACGGCGACCTGTGGGCACAGAACATCCTGGCCACCCCCGACGGGCGGCCCGCGCTGATCGACCCGGCCGTGTCCTACCTGTGGGCCGAGGTCGACCTCGCCCATGTGTGGTCCACCTCGCCCCCGCCCGAGGCGCGACGGTTCTTCGAGGTCTATGCGGAGCTGACTTCGCTCGACAGCGACTGGCGGGCCCGCATGTCGATCGTCCAACTGCGACAACACCTCGCCGTACTGGCCCAGTTCGACGACGACTGGGGCGCGGCGGACCAGATCCGTGCCACCCTTGCCCCGTTCCGGTCGCGAACCTGACCAGAGGCTCGACGGCTGACCGGTCCGCCCCGCCGGGCCCCGCCGGCACCGCCGTGACAAAGGCTTCGGTCTCTGCCGGCACCTGACCGATGAGTTGGACTACCTCGCCGGCTTCCTCGTGGGCCGTCGACGGGGCACGTGGCGCCGGTAGCTACTGACGGTGGGATCGTCGGTGATCCAGAAGCGCCACGGGATGTCATGCGCCGCGGCCACCCCGACCCGCGGGCCGGCAGAGATGGCCGACCGCGGGACCGGGCGCGTTGGCGGCGTCAACAGAAGCGGACCGTTGCCGTCGATCATGGATGTGCCATTGGCCGCGGCGGTGATCCCGAGGGCGACCACCAGCCGTGCGGGCCCGCGTGCGAGGTCTCGATCGGGTACGTCCCCTCGGCGCTCGCGGGCGATGTCCACGCCGTCGACGACCTCAGCCGCTCGCAGCAGGACGGCCGCCGCCTCCCCCTCGCCGCCGGACACAATGTTCAGACACCAGTGCATGCCGAACACGAAGTAGGTGTAGGCGTACCCGGCTGGGCCGAACATGACCGCGGTGCGGGGGGTGGAACCGCGATGAGCGTGGGACGCAGGGTCCTCTCCCGTGCCCGCGTACGCCTCGACCTCGGTCAGCCTGACCCGGACGCCCCCGGCAGTGATCTCCCAGCCGAGAAGCCTCTGTGCCGTCTCGGGCACCTGAGCGGCGGGGGCGTGCAGCCACGAGTAGTCCACCGGTACAGGAAACGTCGGGCAACGAGGATCGGCAAGTTCGACCCGCTTTGACCGAGTGGTTTCAACATTATGTTGACAAGGAAGCGTTGATAGGGTGTGCTCGGGGCATGACGACGGACGATCCGTTCACCGCACCTCACCCGGCCCGTGCCCGCGCCCACCGCACCTACGAGGCACTCCATCGCATCAGCGAGCGGCACGCCGGCACCGAGACCCAACGCGGGCGCTGGGCCCACCCGTACGTGCTCGACCCGTGGGAGGCGGTCGCCCTGGTCACCGCGCTGGCCGCGGGCGGAGCCGAGCGGGAGCCGGCAGAGGAGCCGGTCGACGCCGCCGACCTCACCGCCGCGCTGACCCTGCTGCCACACGTCCGCGCCGAGTTGGACGCCCTGGAGGCCGGGCTCTTGACGCTGGCCCGTGACCGTGGGCTGACCTGGCAGGCCATCGCGTACGGGCTGGGCCTGGGCAGCGCGCAGGCGGCCCGGCAGCGTTACGAGCGAGTCGCCGCCCGCTCGGCCGAGCAGACCGACTGACCGCCATCCCGCTGCGGGCTCACGCGCGCCCCGGTCCACCGCCTGCCCCGGTCACCGCCAGAGTCGCCCTCCGCTCCCGCCGACCCGGGCTCGTCGGGACGTCTGGCCGCTGACAACCCCCCGCTCACACCAGGAAGTCGGACGTCTACCCGCGGACAACCGTGCTCGCACCGGCAAGATCGTGCTCGAACATGGAAATAGGGGCCTCCGCCGCAGTTGAGGCCACTAGATCCTGGATCGAGCACGATCTTGCGGAGCGGGCCTAGCGCGCGGAGCGCGCGGAGCGCGCGGAGCGCGCAGGCCGAACCCGCCGAGCAGGCCGAGTTCGCGGAGCAGGCCGAGCCGGGTGGATCGGCACGCCGCGTGCCTACCGGTCGCCGGGCGGGCAGACTGTGCCCACGACGAGGAGGCACCCATGGAGCGCGCGGAGATGCTGGCGTACTGCCTGGCCAAGCCGGGAGCGTGGCTGGACCAGCCGTGGGAGGGCGACGAGGTGGTGAAGGTGGGCAGCCGGATCTTCGCGTTCCTCGGCAACGGCGCGGGTAACCCGACGGTCGGCATCAAGTGCGGGGCGACCCGCGAGGTGGCCGACGAGTGGCTGCACCGGTACCCCGACGACGCCAGCGTGATGGCCTACATCGGCCGGTCCGGGTGGAACACGCTGCGTCTGGACGGCGGAATCGACGGCGAGGAGTTGACCGAGGCGGTCGACGCGTCGTACGACATGGTGGTGGCCAAGCTCCCGAAGCGGGAGCGCCCGACGGCCTGAACCGGCCGTGGCGCCGGCGGCACGCGCCGACGCCACGGTGCCCTCAGCGCGGGACGACCCGCTCGGTGGACCATTCCCGCCAGCCGGCCAGCCGGTCCGCCGCGGCGGCGAGCTGGTCGGCGACCGGACCGGGGCCGGTCGAGCCGGGGGTGGTCCGGGCCGCGAGGGCCGAGCGGACCGAGAGCACGTCACGAACCGACGGGTCGAGGTGCTCGCTGACCGCGGCCAGATCCTCGTCGGAGACGTCCTCCAGCTCGCATTCCCGAGCGGCGCAGAGCGCCACCAGCCGGCCGGTGATCTCGTGCGCGTCACGGAACGGCACGTTGCGCCGGACCAGCCAGTCAGCGACCTCGGTGGCGAGGGAGAAGCCGACCGGCGCGGCGGCGACGAGCCGGTCCACCCGGACCGTCATCGTGGAGATCATTCCCGCCAGGGCCGGGAGCAGCAGCTCCAGGGTGTCGACCGCGTCGAACGCCGGCTCCTTGTCCTCCTGCATGTCCCGGTCGTAGGTCATCGGCAGGCCCTTGAGCATGGTGAGTACGGTCACCAGGCCACCGATCAGCCGGCCGGACTTACCGCGGGCCAGCTCGGCGATGTCCGCGTTCTTCTTCTGCGGCATGATCGACGACCCGGTGGCGAACGAGTCGTCCAGCTCCACCCAGCCGAACTCGTGCGAGGTCCAGAGCACGACCTCCTCGCCGAGCCGGGAGAGGTGCACCCCGATCATGGCGGTGGTGAAGAGGAACTCGGTCACGAAGTCGCGGTCGGCGACGGCGTCCATCGAGTTGGCGAACGACGTCCGGAAGCCCAGCTCCTTGGCCACGGCCACCGGATCCAGGGGCAGCCCGGAACCGGCGAGGGCGCCCGCGCCGAGTGGGCTGATCGCCGCCCGGTGGTCCCAGTCGCGCAGCCGCTCCAGGTCCCGCAGCAGCGGCTGCACGTGGGCGAGCAACCAGTGCCCGAACGTCACCGGCTGGGCGTGCTGCAGGTGCGTCATGCCGGGCGCGGCCGTGTCGACGTGCCGCTCGGCCTGCTCGACCAGCGCCTCGGCCAGCTCCACGAGCCGGCTGGCCACGCCCCGGGCATGGTCGCGCAGGTAGAGCCGCAGGTCGGTGGCGACCTGGTCGTTGCGGGAACGGCCGGCACGCAACTTGCCACCGAGGCTGCCGAGGCGCTCCAGCAGACCGCGCTCCAGCGCGGTGTGCACGTCCTCGTCGTCGATGGTGGGGCGGAACGACCCCGAGGCACACGCGGCCTCCAGGTCGTCCAGGGCGGCCAGGATCCGGCCCAACTCCTCGGGGTTGAGCAGGCCAGCGCCGGCGAGGACCCGGGCATGCGCCCGGGAACCGGCGATGTCGTACGGGGCCAGGCGCCAGTCGAACTGCACACTCACCGACAGTCGCGCGAGCGCCTCGGCGGGGCCGCCAGCGAACCGGCCACCCCACAGGCTCGTCCGGTTGGTGGCGGCGCTGTTCTCGGTCAGGCTCTTGTCGTCCACGTCACCCATTGTGGTTCCCACGATCAGGCACCGCCGACCCGGGCGTCCCGCGCGGACGCCATCCGGCTCGGAAGGCCCCACAACTGCACGAAACCCTTCGCCAGGGACTGGTCGAAGGTGTCGCCGGTGTCGTAGGTGGCCATCCCAAAGTCGTAGAGGCTCGCCTCGGAGCGCCGACCGGTGACGGTGGCCCGGCCGCCGTGCAGGATCATCCGCACCTCGCCGCTCACGTGCCGCTGCGCGTCGTCGATGAACGCGTCCAGCGACTCCTTCAACGGCGAGAACCACAGGCCGTCGTAGACGAGCTCGCCCCAACGCTGGTCGACGCTCTTCTTGAACCGGGCCAGGTCCCGCTCCACGGTCACCGCCTCCAACTCCTGGTGGGCGGTGATCAGCGCGATCGCGCCGGGAGCCTCGTACACCTCGCGGCTCTTGATACCGACGAGGCGGTCCTCGACCATGTCGAGCCGGCCCACGCCCTGGGCGCCGGCGCGCCGGTTCAGCTCCAGGATCGCCTGGTACGGGGTGACCGTCTCACCGTCGATCGCCACCGGCACGCCGCCGTCGAAGGTGATCACGATTTCGTCGGGGTCGCGGTCCTGCGCCGGGTCGGCAGTGTACGAGTAGAGGTCCTCGATGGGGGCGTTCCAGATGTCCTCCAGGAAGCCGGTCTCCACCGCGCGACCCCACAGGTTCTGGTCGATCGAGTACGGAGACTTGGCCGACACGTCGATCGGCAGGCCCCTCTCCTCGGCGAAGGCAATCGCCTTGTCCCGCGACCAGGCGAAGTCCCGGGCCGGAGCGATGATCTTCAGGTCGGGGGCGAGCGCGTTCAGGCCCACCTCGAACCGGACCTGGTCGTTGCCCTTGCCGGTGCAACCGTGCGACACGATCGTGCCGCCGTGCTTACGCGCCGCGGCCACCAGGTGCTTCACGATCAGCGGCCGGGACAGCGCCGACACCAGCGGGTAACGGTCCATGTAGAGGGCGTTGGCCCGGATGGCCGGCAGGCAGTAGTCGGCGGCGAACTCGTCACGCGCGTCGATGACCTCGGACTCCGCGGCGCCACAGTCCAGGGCACGCTGACGGATGGCGTCGAGGTCCTCGCCGCCCTGCCCGACGTCGACCGCGACCGCGATCACCTCGGCGCCGGTCTGCTCGGCCAGGTACGGAATGGCGACGGAGGTGTCCAACCCTCCGGAGTACGCAAGCACGACCCGCTCGGTCATGGTGTGGTCCCTTCAACGGTGTCTTCCCGACGGGCCCAGCCGGCGAGCTTGTCACCGAGTGCGGCCCCGCCGACGGCCTCGCGGGCCACGACGAGGATGGTGTCGTCGCCGGCGATGGTGCCGACGATCTCGGGGAGGCCCGCTCGGTCCAACGCGCTGGCGAGGTACTGGGCTGCGCCCGGCGGGGTGCGCAGTACGGCGATGTTGCCACTGGAGTCGACCCCGTTGAGCAGCTCGCGCAGCAGCCGTACCAGCCGGGCCGGCGCCGCCTCGGCGTCGCGCAGCGGCCGTTGGCCGTCCTCGGGGATCAGGTAGACGGCCGGGCCGTCGCCGCCGCGCACCTTGACCGCACCCAACTCCTCCAGGTCGCGGGAGAGGGTGGCCTGGGTGACGCCGACACCGTCGGCGGCGAGCAGGTCAGCCAGCTCGGTCTGCGACCGGATCGCCCCGTCGCGGATCAACTCGACGATCCGGGCGTGCCGGGCCGCGCGGGTCAGTGGCGCGCTCATTGGAGCTCCCCGATCGTGGTGTCGCCGGCGGTGGTGTCGCCGGTCGTGGTGTCCCCGGTCGTGGTTCGGAGCAGGAACGTCAGCAGTGCCTTCTGGGCGTGCAGCCGGTTCTCCGCCTGGTCGAAGACCGCGCTCTGCGGGCCGTCGAGCACCTCGTCGGTGATCTCCTCGCCGCGGTGTGCGGGCAGGCAGTGCAGCACGATCGCGTCCGGCGCGGCCTGGCCGAGCAGCTCCTTGTTGACCTGGTACGGCAGGAATGGGGTGATCCGGTCCAGCCCGTCGGCCTCCTGGCCCATCGACGTCCAGGTATCGGTGGCCAGCACGTCCGCGTCGCGTACCGCCTGGGCCGGGTCGGTCAGCACCCGCACCGACCCGCCGGTGCCGGCGGCGATCCGGGCCGCCCGCTCCACCACGGCCGGGTCGGGCGCGAACCCGTCCGGCCCGGCGATCCGCACGTGCATCCCGGCCATCGCCCCGGCCAGCAGGTACGACTGCGCCATGTTGTTCGCGCCGTCCCCCACGTACGTCAGGGTGCGGCCGGCCGTGCCGCCGCACCGCTCGCGCACGGTGAGCAGGTCGGCCAGCAACTGGCACGGGTGGAAGCCGTCGGTCAGCGCGTTGATCACGGGCACGCTGGCGCCGCTCGCCACCTCGGCGATCCGGTCGTCGCCGTGGGTCCGCAGCACGATGGCCGCGACGTAGCGGGACAGCACGCGCCCCGCGTCCGCGAGGGACTCACCCCGGCCGAAGTGGGTGACCTGCGTGTCCACGACCAGGGGGTGCCCGCCCAGTTCGGCGATCCCGGCGTCGAACGAGATCCTGGTCCGCAGGCTCTGCTTGTCGAAGAGCACCGCCACCGAGCGGGGGCCGGCCAGTGGCCGGTGACCGAACCGTTCCGCCTTCATCCGCGCCGCCAGGTCCAGGACCGTGGACTGCTCGGCGGGCGAGAGGTCGTCGTCGCGCAGGAAGTGCCGGGTCATGCGGTCGTCCCCGTCGTGGTGGTGGTCGTGGCTGACGTGAGCTCCGCACCGGCCGCCGCCGGGGAGGTCGCGTCCAGGGCGGCGGGCAGCGCGGCGACGAAGGCGTCCGCCTGGGCGGCGGTGAGGATCAGTGGCGGGGCCAGCCGGATCGTGTCCGGCTGCACCGCGTTGACCAGGAAGCCGGCCTCCCGCAACGCCTCGGCGAGCACCGGCGCCACCGGCGCGGTGAGGGTCACACCGAGCAGCAGCCCGGCGCCGCGTACGCCGCCGATCAGCGGGTGACCCAGCGCCTCGATGCCCCGACGCAACCGCTCACCGATCCGCTTGACGTGGTCGAGCAGCCCCTCGTGGGCGATGGTCGCCACCACGGCGAGCGCTGCCGCGCAGCTGACCGGGTTGCCGCCGAAGGTGGTGCCGTGCGAGCCGGGGGTGAGCAGGTCCGCGGCCCGGCCGAAGGCCAGCGTGGCCCCGAGCGGCAGCCCGCCACCCAGGCCCTTGGCCAGCGTGACCACGTCCGGCTCCACGCCCTCGGCCTGGTGCGCGAACCAGTGCCCGGTACGCCCGATGCCGGTCTGCACCTCGTCGAGGACCAGCAGCGCCCCGTGTCGGGCCGTGATCCGGCGCGCCGCGGCGAGGTAGCCAGCCGGCGGAACGATCACGCCGTTCTCGCCCTGGATCGGCTCCAGGATCACCATGGCGGTGGCGTCACTGACGGCCGCCTCGAGGGCGGCCACGTCGCCGTAGTCGATGTGGGTCACCTCGCCCGGCAGCGGCCGGAACGGATCGGCCTTGGCCGGCTGGCCGGTCAGCGCGAGGGCACCCATGGTGCGGCCGTGGAAGCCGCCCCAGGTGGCGACCACGTGGGTGCGCCCGGTTTGCCGCGACAGCTTGAACGCCGCCTCGTTCGCCTCCGCGCCCGAGTTGGACAGGAAGACCCGGCCGGGCCGGCCGGCCAGCGCCAGCAGCAGCTCGGCCAGGGCCACCGGCGGCTCCGCGGCGTAGAAGTTGGAGACGTGCCCGAGGGTCGCGACCTGCTTCGACACCGCGGCCACCACGGCCGGGTGGGCGTGGCCGAGGGCGTTCACCGCGATGCCACCGAGCAGGTCGAGGTATTCCCGGCCGGCGTCGTCGACCACGACGGAGCCGGCGCCCGAGACCAGCGCCAACTGCGGCGTGCTGTAGTTGCCCATCATGGACTGCGTCCAGCGCTGCACCAACGTGCTCATGACACGACCGTCCCGTCTCCCGGCACCACCATGGTCCCGAACCCTTCCGAGGTGAACACCTCTAACAACGTGGAGTGCGCCACCCGACCGTCGACGACGTGCGCGGCGGGCACTCCCCCACGCACCGCCCGCAGGCAGGCCTCCATCTTCGGCACCATGCCCGACTCCAGGTGGGGCAGCAGCTTGGCCAGGTCGTCCGCGGTGATCTCGGAGACCAGGCTCGAGGTGTCCGGCCAGTCCGCGTACAGGCCGGCCACATCGGTGAGCACGACGAGCTTGCGGGCCTGCAACGCGATGGCCAACGCGGCGGCGGCGGTGTCCGCGTTGAGGTTGTGCAGCACCCCGTCCACGTCCGGCGCCACCGTGGAGATCACCGGGATCCGACCAGCCTCGATCAGGTCGGTCACCGCGGACACGTCGACCGACTCGACGTCGCCGACCTGGCCGACGTCGACCGGCAGCCCGTCCACGTACGCCGGGCGGCGCACCGCGGTGAACAGCCCGGCGTCCTCACCGGACAGGCCCACGGCGTACGGGCCGTGTGAATTGATCAGCCCGACCAGTTCGCGGCCCACCTGACCGACCAGCACCATCCGGACCACGTCCATCGCCTCGGCGGTGGTCACCCGCAGACCACCCCGGAACTCGCTGGCGATCCCGAGCCGGCCCAGCATGGCGGAGATCTGCGGACCACCGCCGTGCACCACCACGGGCTTGAGGCCGGCGTAGCGCAGGAAGACCATGTCCGCGGCGAACGTCCGCTGCAACTCGGGATCGGTCATGGCGTTGCCGCCGTACTTGACCACGACCGTCGAGCCGGAGAAACGCGCCAGCCACGGCAGCGCCTCGATCAGCGTCTCCGCCTTGACCTGAGCGCGGGTGAGGTCCTTGCTGAGACTCACCGCGCCAGCCTTCCGTTCGCGACTGCGGGACTCCGCTGCGCTACGTTCCTCGCGCTCACGATGAGTAGGCCGAGTTCTCGTGCACGTAGGCGTGGGACAGGTCGTTGGTCCAGATCGTCGCCGCCGACGTGCCGGCGTGCAGGTCGATCCGGATGGTCACGTCCCGCCCGGTCAGGTCGACCTTCGAGCGGTCCTCGGCAGCCGCGCCGCCCCGGCACACCCACACCCCGTTTACCGCCACGTCCACCTCGTCCGGCTCGAACACGGCGGCGGTGGTGCCGACGGCGGCGAGGATCCGACCCCAGTTCGGGTCGTTGCCGAACAGAGCGGTCTTGACCAGGTTGTTGCGGGCCACCGTGCGGCCCACCTCGACCGCGTCGTCCTCGTCGGCGGCGCCGACCACGTCGATGGCGATCTGCTTGGTGGCGCCCTCGGCGTCGGCCACCAACTGCTGGGCCAGGTCGTGACAGGCCGCGGTGACGGCAGCGGTCAGCTCGGCCGGAGTCGGCTCGATGCCGCTCGCACCGCTGGCCAGCAGCAACACCGTGTCGTTCGTGGACATGCAACCGTCGGAGTCGACCCGGTCGAAGCTGACCCGGGTGGCCGCGCGCAACGCCTCGTCCAGCGTCGCCGGCCCGGCCACCGCGTCGGTGGTCAGCACGCAGAGCATGGTGGCCATGCCCGGCGCCAGCATCCCGGCGCCCTTGGCCATGCCACCGACCGTCCAGCCGCTGCCCCGGGCCACGGTGGTCTTCGACCGGGTGTCCGTGGTCATGATCGCCTCGGCGGCGGCCGGTCCGCCGTCCCGGGACAACCCCTTGATCGCCGAGCGGACGCCCGGCAGCAGCTTCGGCATCGGCAGCCGCTCACCGATCAGCCCGGTGGAGCAGACCGCGACCTCACCGGCGCCGAGGATCAGCCGCGGGCTGACCGAGGTCAGCGTGGCGGCGGTGTGCTCGGCGGTCGCGTGGGTGTCCTGGAAACCGCCCGGGCCGGTGCAGGCGTTGGCGCCACCGGAGTTGAGCACCACGGCGCGGACCACACCACCCTGCACGACCTGCTGGCTCCAACGCACCGGCGCGGCCTTGACCCGGTTGGTGGTGAAGACGCCGGCGACACCGGCGTCCGGGCCGTCGTTGACCACCAGGGCGACGTCCGCGCCACCGCTGGCCTTGAGACCGGCGGCCACGCCGGCCGCCCGGAACCCCCGTGGGGTGGTGACACTCACGGAGCAACTCCCCAGATCGACAGGCCCGTCGTCTCCGGCAGACCGAGCATCAGGTTGGCGTTCTGGACGGCCTGACCGGCTGCGCCCTTGCCCAGGTTGTCCAACGCGCTGAGCACGATCAGACGCCCCGAGTCGATGTCGACGGTGGCCTGCAGGTGACACGAGTTGGAACCCAGGGTCGCCGCGGTGTGCGGCCAGCGGCCCTCCGGCAGCACGTGCACGAACGGCGCGTCCGCGTACGCCTGCGCCAGCACCTGCTGCGGGTCGACACCGCGCGCCGGCACCGCCGTGACCGTGGCCAGGATGCCACGCGGCATCGGCGCAAGGACCGGGGTGAACGACAGCCCGGTCGCGCCGCTGGCCTGCTTGATCTCCGGTACGTGCTGGTGGGTGCCCACCCGGTACGGCGACAGGTCCCCCAGCACCTCACTGGCCAGCAGGTGCGGCTTCGCCGCCCGCCCCGCGCCGGAGGTGCCGGAGGCGGCGACCACCACCACGTCGGCGGGGCTGGCCGCGCCGTCGGCGATCAGCGGCGCGAGCGCCAACGTGATCGCGGCGGCGTAACAGCCGGTGTTCGCCACCCGGGTGGACTCGGCGATCAGCTCCCGCTGGCCGGGCAGCTCGGGCAGGCCGTAGGTCCACTGCCCGGCGTGCGTGCCGCCGTAGTACTGCGCCCAGGCGTACGGGTCGGCCAGCCGGTGGTCGGCGCCCAGGTCGACGATCCGCACCTCGGCCGGGAGCTGGGCCGCGAGGGCCGCCGACTCACCGTGCGGCAGGGCCAGGAAGACCAGGTCGGCGTCGGCCAGGGCCGTCGGGTCGGTGGTGCCGAGCACCAGGTCGAGCCCGGTGAGCTGCGGGTGCACCACGTCGACGCGGTGCCCGGCCTGACTGTGCGCGGTGGCAGCGACCAGATCGAACTCCGGGTGCCCGGCGACCAGTCGCAGCAGCTCGCCTCCGGCGTAGCCGCTCGCACCGGCGACCGCGACTCGGATTCCCATACTCACCTCCGCATGACTATGCAGCGAAGATTAACAGCGGCGAGCTACCGACTGCAACTTAATACAGGCCGCTGCATGGAAATGGAGAGGATGGTGCGGGTCACACCCGGTCTGTCCCGCGTCGGGTCATCCCGACGCGGGACAGAAGACCTCAGGCGCCGCGCAGGGTGGCGCCGAGACGCTCGGCCGCGACCGCGACCGCCGCGTCCCGGGCCGCGACCGCCTCCTCGACGGTGAGCGTCCGGTCCGGCGCCCGGAACGTGAGCTTGTACGCCAGCGACCGCCTGCCGGCACCGAGCTGCGCGCCCGAATACACGTCGAACAGCCGCACGTCCTCCAGCAACTCACCGGCGCCCGCCTCCAGCGCCCGGCGCACCTGCTCCGCCGGCACCGAGTCGTCCACCACCAGGGCCACGTCGATCAGCGCCGGCGGGAAGCCGGAGACCGCCGGGGCAGGGGTCACCCCGGCCGCGGGCAGCGCGTCCAGGTCCAGCTCCATCGCGCAGGTACGGCGCGGCAGCTCCAACGCCGCGACCACCAGCGGGTGCAGCTCACCGGCGTGCCCGACGACCGCGCCGTCGACCAGCAGCTCGGCACAGCGGCCCGGGTGCCACGGCGCGTACTCGGCCGCCCGCACCTCGACCCGCTCGCCCAGGACACCGGCGGCGTCCAGCACGTCACGGGCCGCTTCGATGGCGTCCGCCCAGCCGGCCGGTCGGCCCGCACCCCACCATCCGGCCGGGTCGAAGTCGCCGGCGAGCACCGCAGCGACGTGCACCGGCTGCGCCGGCACCACCGCGTCGGCGGCCGCGAACTCCGCATCGGTGGGGCGCCGGTCCACGCCCATCGCCGGCGGGCTGCCGGCACCCACGCGCGGGTGGAAGACCGCCCCGATCTCGTAGAGGGCGAGGTCGCGGTGACCCCGGCCGAGGTTGCGCTTGAGGATGCCGAGCAGCGGGCCGAGCAGCGTGGTGCGCAGCAGCGGCTCCTCCTCGGACAACGGGTTGGCCAGCCGCACCGCCGGTCGGCGCGGGTCGTCGGCCGGCAGGCCGAGCAGGTCGGCCAACCCCGGCGACACGAACGGGTGCGCGAGCACCTCCACGTACCCCCGCTCCGCCAGCGACCCGGCGACCGCCCGGCGCCGACGCTGCCGCGGGGTCAGGCCGCGTCCCGGGGGCGCGGTCGGCAACACCGACGGCACCCGGTCGTACCCGTCGAGGCGGACCACCTCCTCGACCAGGTCGGCCGGGTCGGTCAGGTCGGGCCGCCAGGTCGGCGGGGTGACGCTCAGCGTCGCCCCAGCGCCGACGGTGCCCGGGTCCTCGGCCAACCGGTCCGCGCCCTGCGCGACCGTGCAACCGACCCGCTCCAGCAGGGCGACCACCCGCGCCGGCGGGTACTCGACCCCGATCCGCCGGGTCGGCAGGTCCACCGGAAGGATGATCGGGCTACGCGGGCGGACGTGGTCGATGTCCAGGATCTCCGCGCTCGCGGAGCCGCCGCCGTGCTCGGTGAGCAGCCGCACGGCACGCTCCAACGCGACCAGCGCCACGGCCGGGTCGACGCCCCGCTCCCAGCGCTTCGCGGCCTCGCTGAACAGCTTGTGCCGGCGGGCCGTGCGCCCGACCATCGCCGGGTCCCAGTGCGCCGCCTCGAAGAGCACGTTGGTGGTGTCGGCGACGACCTCACTGGTCTCACCGCCCATCACCGCGGCCAGGGAGATCGGACCGGTGTCGTCGCAGATGACCATGTCGTCGCTGGTGAGCACCCGGTTGACCCCGTCGAGGGTGGTCAGCTTCTCCCCCGCCTCGGCGCGACGGACCACCAGCGACCCGGCGATCCGGTCGGCGTCGAAGGCGTGCATCGGCTGGCCCAGTTCCACCATCACGTAGTTGGTGATGTCGACCGGCAGCGAGATGCTGCGGATGCCGGCGGTGACGAGCCGCTGGGCCATCCAGGATGGCGTGGGCGCGTTCGGGTCGACGCCGCGGACCAGGCGGGCGGTGAACCGGTCGCAGCCGACCGTGTCGCGGACCTCCACCGGGTACGCCGGCGTCTCGGTGCCGCTCGGCGCGGGCACCAGGGCCGGGTCGCGCAGGGGCACGTCGAACGCGTGCGACAGCTCCCGGGCCAGGCCACGCAGGCTCAGCGCGTACCCGCGGTCGGGGGTGATCTCCAGATCGAGTACGACGTCGTCGAGGCCGACCACCGGCTTCGCGTCGTCGCCCGGCTTGGCCGTCACGTCCGGCCCCAGCACGATGATGCCGGAGTGGTCGTCGCCCAGGCCCAGCTCCTTCGCCGAGCAGATCATGCCCGCGGAGTTGTGCCCGTACGTCTTCCGGGCGCCGATCGCGAAGCCGCCGGGCAGCACACCTCCGGGCAGGATCACCACGACCCGGTCACCCGGGGCGAAGTTCCGGGCCCCGCAGACGATCTCCTGCGGCTCGCCGGTGCCGTTCGCGTCACCCACGTCGACCCGGCAGAACCGGATCGGCTTCTTGAAGCCGGTGAGCTCCTCGATCTCACGCACCTCACCGACGACGAGTCGGCCGGTGACGGTCTCGGCGAGGTCCACGACGGACTCGACCTCGATACCGAGGTCGACCAGGGCCTGCTCCAGGTCACCGACGGGCAGGTCGGCGGGGAGGTCGACGTACTCCCGCAGCCAACTGACAGAAACTCGCATGACTTCAGACCACCGTTCCCGTGTCTCGTACCCGCATCGCCTACGCCCCGGTCCCGAGCGCGCGGCTGAACCGCACGTCGCCCTCGAAGAGATGGCGGATGTCGCTGACCCCGTGCCGGACCATCAGGGTCCGGTCGATGCCCATGCCGAAGGCGAAGCCGGAGTAGACCTCCGGGTCGACGCCGCAGGCGCGCAGCACCCGCGGGTTGACCATCCCGCAGCCGCCCCACTCGACCCACTGCGGGCCGTCGCGGTGCTCCGGGAACCACACGTCGAACTCCGCCGACGGCTCGGTGAACGGGAAGTAGTGCGGCCGCCACCGGGTCTTCGCCTCCGGGCCGAACATCGCCCGGGCGAAGTGGTCGAGCGTGCCCCGCAGGTGCGCCATCGTGATGCCCTTGTCGACCACCAGGCCCTCGGCCTGGTGGAACACCGGGCTGTGGGTGGCGTCGATCTCGTCGGTGCGGTAGACGCGGCCGGGCACGATCACGTAGATCGGCGGCTTGCGACTGAGCATCGTGCGGGTCTGCACCGTGGAGGTGTGCGTGCGCAGCACCAGGCCGGAACCCTCCGGTGCGATGTGGAAGGTGTCCATCAACCCGCGCGCCGGGTGGTCGGCGGGGATGTTCAGCGCGTCGAAGTTGACCCACTCCAGGTCGACCTCGGGCCCCTCGGCCACCTCGTAGCCCATCCCGACGAAGAGGTCACTGATCGACTCCATCAGGGTGCTCAGCGGGTGCCGGGCTCCCCGGGGACGCCGGTCGTAGGGCAGGGTGACGTCCACCCGCTCCTCGACCAGCACCCGCTCGGCCTGCTCGCGTTCCACCACCTCGGCGCGGTCGGCGTACGCGGTCTCGATCGCCCGGCGGGCCTCGTTGACCCGCTTACCGGCGTCGGACTTGGCAGCCGGCGGCAACGCGCCGATCTCCCGGCGGGCCAGCGAGACCGGTGACCGGTCACCGAGGTGCACCGAGCGCAGGGCGGTCAGCGCGTCCGGGTCGGTGGCCGCTGTGAACGCCTTCGTGGCGTCCGCGACGGCCTCGTCCAGGGCGGCGGGGTCGAGCAGGGCGACCTGCTTCGGGTCGTACGGATCGTTGCGGTAGCTCATGGCGTACGGGCACTCCCTCACGGCGGCGCCAGCCCTCACCGGGGCGGCTAGGCGAGTCTACGGACGCGCGGCTGTGCCGCAGCCCGCCGGTAGGAGTTGCGCAGGGAGCAGGTCAGGCCCGCCGCCCGCCGACACCGGCGGGCTGGCTAAACGAACGCCGTGGCGCGTTCATGGACGGACGCTCTCCCCTGCGGTCAGTCGCGCCGGGCTCGGTCACCCTCAGCGCTGTGCTCTCGCTGAAGCGTACAGGCAGACGGCGGCTGCGGCAGCCAGGTTGAGGCTCTCCGCGCGCCCGTACAGCGGCACCCGCACGCGAGCTTCGGCTGCGGCGGTCAACTCCTCGGGCAGGCCGTGCGCCTCGGAGCCGAACAACCACGCGGTGGGCCCGACGAGCCGGCCGTAGTCGGTCAGGTCGTCCAGGTCGCTGTCGCCGTACCCCGTGGTGGCGAAGATCGACAGCCCGGCGGCGCGTAGCGCGTCGACCACCGCGACCGGGTCGGGGGCGCGGACCACGTCGACGTGGAAGAGGCTGCCGGCCGAGGCCCGCACACACTTGCCGTTGTACGGGTCGACGGCGTCGCCGGCGAAGATCACCGCACCCGCCCCGGCCGCGTCGGCGGTGCGCAGCACCGTGCCGGCGTTACCGGGGTCGCGGATCTCGGCGAGCACCGCCACCAGTCGGGGCGCGCCCGCGATGGCCTGCTCCAGCGACACGTCGAGGTGCCGGCAGACCGCGACCAGCCCCTGTGGGGCGACCGTCTCGGCCAACGCGGCCAACGCGTCGTCGGTCACCTCGGAGACCGGCACGTCGGCGTGGGCCGCCGTGGCGGCCAACTCCGGGTGCCGGTCGAGGGCTGTGGGCGTACCGAAAAGCTCGGTGACCACCCCCGGCCGCGCGAGGGCCTCGCGGACCGCCTGTGGGCCCTCGGCCAAGAAACGGCCGGTGGCGTCGCGGTCCCGGCGGCGCTGCAGCCGGCGGGCGGCGACAACCCTGGGTGTACGCGGGGTGAAGGCCATGATGTGCGCTCCTCCGGCACGATTGAGGCGCCCCCCGGGCGGTGGTACCGACCCGGGAGACGCCTCGCTCTGGTGCGTGGGGATCAGGCGGCCTGAGCCGCCGCGCCGCCGGTGCCCTCGGCCGTGACCGCGGCCCGGGCCAGCTCGACGATCGCCGCGAAGGCAGCGGCGTCGTTGACGGCCAGGTCGGCCAGGATCTTGCGGTCGACCTCGATACCGGCCAGACGCAGGCCCTGGATCAGGCGGTTGTAGGTCATCCCGTTCGCCCGGGCGCCCGCGTTGATCCGCTGGATCCACAGCTGCCGGAAGTCGCCCTTGCGGTCGCGACGGTCCCGGTAGGCGTACTGCATCGAGTGCAGCACCTGCTCCTTGGCCTTGCGGTACAGCCGGGAGCGCTGACCGCGGTAACCGCTCGCGGTCTCCAGCAGGGTACGACGCTTCTTCTGGGCGTTTACAGCCCGCTTGACGCGTGCCATCTCAACTCCTTATTAGGTAAAGGTGGCGCGCGTCAGCGGCCGAGCAGCTTCTTGATGCGCTTGACGTCAGCCTTGGCCACCTCGACCGTGCCGGTCAACCGGCGGGTACGGGTGGAAGACTTGCCTTCCAACAGGTGGCGCTTGCCGGCCTGCTCGGCCACGATCTTGCCACGGCCGGTCACCTTGACCCGCTTGCCCATACCCGTGTGGCTCTTCATCTTCGGCATGTGGAACGTCTTCTCCCCTGTTACTCGCCGCTGGTGTCGGCGGCGAGGCCGGTGTTACCGGCTGCTGCGGTCTCGCCGACCGCCGCGGTCTCATCGGCTACCGGCTCGGCGGACTCGTCCGCTGCCCGGTCCCGAGGTGCGCCGCGGGACGCCGTAGCGGCGACCGCGGAGGCCTTGACGGCCCGATGCGGGGCGAGAACCATGATCATGTTTCGGCCGTCCTGCTTGGGGGCGGCCTCGACGTATCCCAAATCCGTGATCTCGGATTCGAGCCGGCGCAGGAGCCGGTAACCCAGCTCCGGGCGGCTCTGCTCGCGACCGCGGAACATGATCGTCACCTTGACCTTGTCGCCCGCCTTGAGGAACCGCACCACGTGACCCTTCTTGGTCTCGTAGTCGTGCGGGTCGATCTTCGGCCGAAGCTTCATTTCCTTGATGACGGTCTGCTGCTGGTTACGCCGCGCTTCGCGCGCCTTCAGTGCGCTCTCATACTTGAACTTGCCGAAGTCCATGAGCTTGCACACCGGCGGGCGCGCCATCGGCGCAACCTCGACCAGGTCCAGATCGACGTCCGCGGCCAGCTGAAGGGCGCGCTCCAGCGGGACGATGCCCACCTGCTCACCCTCGGGGCCGACCAGTCGGACCTCACGTGCCCGGATCTGCTCGTTCACGCGTGGTTCGACGCTGATGGGGCCTCCTCGAGTCGTTTCTGCTCAGGTGCCGACCCCCGCGGCTCCCAGGTGGGAACCGACCCGGAAAACAGAAGGCCCCGGCGTATGCCAGGGCCCGCTCGACCGGTCGGCACGATCACAGGATCGCGCATCCGACGCCGGGACATGCCCGGAACCGGTGACCGGACCCGGCCACCGAAGAGGCGACTCGGGTGGGAGCAGGCGCTCCGCTTTCAAAGGCTGCCTGCTCGCACGCGGAGACAGCCTGGTCGACTCGACAACACTACACCCGAGCCCCGGCCGCCCCCAAACCGGGCACACCAGGTCACCCAGGTCACGCTGGACCCACACGCCCGCCCCGCCCTGCGGGTGCGGGTGCCGCCGGCCAACCGCGCGGTTTCGGCGATGTTGCCCGGATTCGGCCCGCTGGAATGTGCGGTATGTGCGCCGGACGCTCGGCCGGGGCGAGGGTGGGGTGGTTAGGTCAGCGGCCGCTGGCGCGCTCGGCGAGGCGGGCCTGGTGCGCCTGGTGCAGTCGGCGCAGCGCCCGGACCCCCTCGACGGCCAACTCCTTGTCGGCGGCCTGCAGGGCGATCATCGGCAGCAGGTCGTCATCGTGCAGCTCCAGGCTTGCCCAGGGCGCGCTCCGGTCGAAGCGGACACTCCGAACGACCTCCCAGGGCAGCTCGTACGAGCTGATGACGTTGCGCACCCGGACGCCACGCGCGTCAGCCTCGACCTGCGGGCGGGTGAACAGCAGGAGGCCCAGGGCACCGAAGATGCCCAGGCCGATCATGGCGATCTGATCACCGCGCTGGAAGCTGCCGTAGCCGTCGCCGGTCGGCCCACTCAACGAGGTGGCAACCAAGCCGAACACCACTACCAGCGCGATCGCCGCGGACCAGCAGACCAGCCGGATGCGGCGGGGCTTCAGGCGGATCAGCTCGGTTTCACTCACCCCACCAGTCTGCCATCCGCCCCCGCCCGTCGAACGCACCACCCGCCGAGCGCGCTCGATCCTGGATGTAGTGGTGTCGGAAGCGCGTGAGGCCACTACTTCCATGCTCGAGTGCGATCTTGCCGCTGCGGGCGCGATCGTCAGGCGCGTCACCCCACGGCAGGCCCCGCCGGCTGGTAGGTCGACTCAAGTTCGCCGAGGTGGGGGTGTCCTTGCGGGCGGACACCCCCACCTCGGCGATCCTGAGTCGATCAAGAAGGCGAGGCGCGTGGTCAGAGCCGGCAGGCGTGGATGTTGGTGACCAGGATGGCGCGGGCGCCCAGCTCGTACAGCTCGTCCATGATGCCGTGGACGTCGTCGCGGAGCACCATCGCCTGCACCGCCACCCAGCCCTCGCGGTGCAGCGGCGACACGGTGGGCGACTCGATGCCCGGGGTGAGCCCGCTGGCCCGGTCCAGCAGACCGGCCGGCACGTCGTAGGCGAGCATCACGTAACGGCGGGCCACCAGCACACCGTGCAGGCGGCGCAGCAGCTGCTCGGCCTGCGGTTGGGCCGGGGCGCCGGCGCGCCGGACCAGCACCGCCGACGAGCGCAGCAACGGCTCACCGAAGACCACCAGGCCCGCCTGACGCAGGGTCGCGCCGGTCTCCACCACGTCCGCGATCACGTCGGCGACACCGAGGCGTACGGCGTTCTCCACCGCACCGTCGAGGCGGATCACGTCGGCCTTGACGCCCGCTTCGCCGAGGTGCCGCTCGACCAGGCCGGGGTACGCGGTGGCGATGCGGTGCCCGCCCAGGTCCTGCACGGAGGCGATGTCGTCGGGGCGGGCGGCGAAGCGGAAGGTGGCCTGACCGAAGGCGAGGTCGACGACCTCCTCGGCCGGCGCGGCCGAGTCGATCAGCAGGTCCCGGCCGGTGATCCCGAGGTCGAGGTCACCGGATCCGACGTAGGTGGCGATGTCCTTGGGGCGCAGGTAGAAGAACTCGACGTCGTTGGCCTCGTCGCGGCAGACGAGGTCCTTGGGGTCGGTGCGCTGGCGGTAGCCCGCCTCACGCAGCATCTGGGCGGCCGGCTCGGCCAGGGTGCCCTTGTTGGGGATGGCGACACGCAGCATGACAGGAGTGCTCCTTCGATCCGGATGGCGATCAACGGGTTGGGGGCACTCACAGATGTCGGTAGACGTCCTTGAGCTCGAGACCACTGGCGAGCATCAGCACCTGAACCTGGTAGAGCAGCTGGGAGATCTCCTCGGCGGTACGCTCCGGCCCCTCGTACTCGGCGGCCATCCACGACTCGGCCGCCTCCTCGACGACCTTCTTGCCGATGAAGTGCACCCCCTTGTCCAGGGCGGCGACGGTGCCCGAGCCCGGGGTGCCGGCAGCGGCCTTGGCCTGCAGCTCGGCGAACAACTCCTCGAACGTCTTCACGGGAGACGATTCTTCCAGCCGACCGACCGACGCCCCGCGTCCGGGTCCACCGAAACCCAGCCAGCGGACAATTCCCTATCAACACGGTGGGATAATCTTCGATCGATGCGCATGGAGCTCTACGCTGTCCGCCATGGCCAGCAGCTCACGTCTCCTCGCGCTCAGCCTCGCCGGTGCCGTCGTCGCAGCAACCGCCGGGTGCGCGCCACAGGTGGAGAAACCGATGCCAACTGTCACCACGTCGCCGTCCTGCGCCAAGGACAGCCTGCCCACCCGTACGCCGGGCAAGCTCACCATCGCCACCGACCAGCCCGCGTACGAGCCGTGGTTCTCCAAGGACAAGCCGGACAACGGCGAGGGCTTCGAGTCCGCCGTCGCGTACGCGGTCGCCGAGAAGCTCGGCTACGCCCGCGCCGACGTCACCTGGACCCGGGTCAAGTTCGACACCGCGATCGCCCCGGGGCCGAAGGACTTCGACTTCGACATCAACCAGTTCTCCATCACCGACGAGCGCAAGCAGGCGGTCGACTTCTCCGCCCCGTACTACCTGGTCCGGCAGACCGTCATCGCCTTGAAGTCCTCGAAGATCGCCGGCAAGAAGTCGTTGGCCGATTTCCGCGACGCCCGGCTCGGCGCCCAGGTCGGCACGACCAGCTACCAGGCGATCACCGACGTGCTCAAGCCGGCCTCGAAGCCGCAGGTCTACAACAGCAATGACGACGCCAAGAAGGCCCTGCAGAACGGGCAGATCGACGGTCTGGTGGTGGACCTGCCGACGGCCTTCTACATCACCGGCGCGGAGATCACCGATGCGACGATCGTCGGGCAGGTGCCGCAGGTCGGGACGCCCGAGGCGTTCGGGTTGCTGCTGGACAAGAACTCGCCGCTGACCTCCTGTGTGACCGGCGCGGTCGGTCAGCTCGGTGAGGCGGGCACGCTGAAGCAGTTGGAGGAGAAGTGGCTCGCGCAGGTGGCGGGGGCGGCCGAGCTGCGGTGACGCTTCTGCAGCACGTCCCCTCCGAGGCGCAGGTGCGGCGTTCGGCGTACCGGCATCGGCAGACCGTCTACAGCGTGCTGGTCGCGGCGTCCTCGACGGCGGCACTCGGCACGCTCCTGGTCATCGCGGTGACCGGTGCGCCCGGCTGGGACCGGGTCCGGCAGTCGTTCCTGGATCCGACGATCGCCCGGGACGCGCTGCCGGCGGTGCTGAGTGGGCTCTGGCTGAACGTACGACTGCTGGTCTGCTGTGCGGCCGGCGCGCTGGTGCTCGGGCTGGTGATCGCCGTACTGCGGACGCTGCGCGGCCCGATCTTCTTCCCGGTCCGGGCACTGGCCGCCGGCTACACCTACACGTTCCGCGGCCTGCCGCTGATCATCGTGCTCTACCTGCTCACCCTCGGCGTGCCGGGGCTGCGTCTGCAGGGCATGCCACCGGTGCTGGTGCTCGGTGGGATCGCGTTGATCCTCACCTACGGCGGCTACCTCGCCGAGGTGTTCCGGGCCGGCATCGAGTCGGTGCATCCCAGCCAGCTCGCGGCGGCCCGGTCGCTGGGCCTGACCTACCGGCAGACGATGCGGCACGTGGTGGTGCCACAGGCCGTCCGTCGGGTGGCACCGCCCCTGCTCAACGACGTGGTGGCGTTGCAGAAGGACGTCGGGCTGGTCTCCCTCGCGGGTCCGATCGACGCGGTCCGTGCCGCCCAGATCGCCACCGCCCAGACGTTCAACTACACGCCGTACATCGTGGCGGGGGTGCTCTTCGTGCTGCTCGCGATCCCGCTGATCGCGGTCACCGACTGGGTGACGCTGCGCGCGGCCCGCCGACAGTCGGGAGGCTGACCATGGCACTGCTGCGCTGCCGGGGCCTGCGCAAGGAGTTCGCCGGCCACGTCGTGCTCGACCAGCTCGACCTGACCGTCGCCGAGCACCGGGTGGTGGCCCTGATCGGCGCGTCCGGGTCCGGCAAGTCGACCCTGCTGCGGTGTGTGAACCTGCTGGAGGAACTCGACGACGGCACCATCGAGCTGGACGGGGAGGACATCTCCGATCCCCGCGTGGATCCGGACCGGGTCCGTCGTCGGATCGGGATGGTCTTCCAGGCGTACAACCTCTTCCCGCACCTGAGCGTGCTGGAGAACATCACCCTCGCGCCGCGCCGCGTACACCGGCGGGCCCGGGCGGAGGCCGAGGCGCAGGCGCGGGAGTTGCTCGACCGGGTGGGCCTCGGTGCCAAGGCGGACGCCTACCCGGACGCACTCTCCGGCGGTCAGCAGCAGCGGGTGGCGATCGTCCGGGCGCTGGCGAACTCACCTCGACTGATGCTGCTCGACGAGGTCACCTCCGCCCTGGACCCGGAACTCGTCGGTGAGGTGCTGGCGATGATCCGGGACCTCAAGGCCGACGGCATGACCATGGTGCTGGCCACCCACGAGATGGGCTTCGCGCGCGAGGTGGCCGACGAGGTCTGCTTCCTCGACGGGGGGCGGGTCGTCGAGAGCGGCCCGCCGGAGCAGGTGCTCGGCGAGCCGACCCAGCCCCGCACCCAACAGTTCCTGCACCGCATCATCCAGGCCGGCCGCCTCTGAAGCCGGCCGGCCGGCCTTGGAGGACAGCCGGCCGTCTTCGAGGACGTGTCAGCCGCCGAAGCCGACCCGCTGGGCGTTGCCCGCCGCCACGGTCCGAACGGCCAGCGCCGCGTCGAGCGCCGCCACGGTGGCCGCCCAACCCTTGTCCTCCGCCGAGCCGGGCAGACCCGCCCGGTCCCGCGCCTGCTCGATGTTCTCCACGGTGAGCACCCCGTGCGCCACCGGCTTGCCCTCGTCCAGCGCCACCCGGGTCAGCCCGTCGGTGACCGAACGGCAGACGTAGTCGAAGTGGGCGGTGCTGCCACGGACCACCACGCCGAGGGCGACCACCACGTCGCAGCGGCGCGCGAGGGCCTGGGCGACCACCGGCAGCTCGACCGAGCCGGCGACGCGGGCGACAACGGAGCGAGCCCCGCACGCCTCGGCCGCCGCCACCGCACGCTCCAGCATGTGGTCGGTCAGGTCGCCGTGCCACCGGGCGGCGACGACCCCGACGGTCAGCCCTGCGGCGTCCACCGCGTCGACTCCCGGCTCACCGAAACCCGCCATCGTCATGCTCCGATCTCGTCGTTGGCGACCGGACGCCCCAGCGGCGCCTCGGACACCTCGTCCAACTCGTCCAGCAGGTGACCCATCCGGTCCCGCTTGGTGCGCAGGTAGCGCAGGTTCTCCGGGTGTGCGCCGGCCGGCAGCCCCTCCCGGCCGGTGATGGTCAACCCGTACCCCTCCAGCCCGGCCCGCTTGGCCGGGTTGTTGGTCAGCAGGCGCATCGAGCGCACGCCCAGGTCGTAGAGGATCTGCGCGCCGGTGCCGTAGTCGCGGGCGTCGGCCGGCAGACCCAGGTCGAGGTTCGCGTCGACGGTGTCGCGGCCCAGGTCCTGCAACTGGTACGCCTGCAGCTTGTGCAGCAGCCCGATGCCGCGCCCCTCGTGCCCGCGTACGTAGAGCACGACGCCCCGACCCTCCCGCGCGACCCGGGCCAGCGCGGCGTCCAACTGCGGTCCGCAGTCGCAGCGCAGGGAGCCGAACACGTCCCCGGTCAGGCACTCCGAGTGCACCCGGACCAGCACGTCCTGGCCATCGCCAAGGTCGCCCAGCACCATCGCGATGTGTTCGGCGGGATCGTGCTCGGCACGGTAGCCCAGCGCCCGGAACACCCCGTGCCGCGTCGGCATCCGGGCGTCCGCGACCAGCTCGACCTGCTTCTCGGTACGCCGCCGGTAGGCGATCAGGTCGGCGATGGTGATCAGCGTGAGGCCGTGCTCGGCGCAGAACTTCTCCAGGTCCGGCAACCGCATCATGGTGCCGTCGTCGTTGACCAGCTCACAGAGACCGCCGGCCGGCCGCAGCCCCGCCAGTCGGGTCAGGTCCACGGCCGCCTCGGTGTGCCCGGGACGGCGCAGCACCCCACCTTCCTTGGCGCGCAGCGGCAGGACGTGACCTGGGCGGACCAGGTCAGCCGGACCGGCGGCAGGGTCGGCGAGCAACCGGGTGGTGTGGGCGCGATCGGCGGCCGAGATGCCCGTGGTGACGCCCGCGCGGGCGTCCACGGTCACGGTGTACGCGGTGCCCGTCCAGTCCTGGTTCTGGTGCACCATCTGCGGCAGATCGAGCCGATCGCAGTCGACGCCGGTCAGCGCGACGCAGAGGTAGCCCGACGTGTACCGGACCGTGAACGCCAGCAACTCCGGCGTGGCCAGCTCGGCCGCGAAGATCAGGTCGCCCTCGTTCTCCCGGTCGGCGTCGTCGACCACGACGACCGGCCGACCGGCCGCGATGTCCGCGATCGCCTGCTCGATATCCCCGAAGCTGGTCATGCCGCCACTCCGCTTCGCTCCGTGACGTCATGACCGACCACGGCGCTGAACTCGATGATTCGCTCGCTACGCTCGCTCATGCGACGGCCTCCGTGTAGATGGGACGGACCGGCGCCGGCCGGGTGGCGCGCGAGGTGCGCCACCAGGCGGCGAAGCCCCAGACGCAGATGGCGCCGTAGATCAGGTACATGACCGCCGACGGGTAGAACCCGCCGCGCAGCAGCAACGGCACGCCGACCGCGTCGACCGCGATCCAGAGCAACCAGAACTCCACCCAGCCGCGGGCCATGCCGTACGTGGCCAGCAGGCTGCCGGTGAGGATCCAGGCGTCGGGCAGCGGACCCCACGAGCCCAGCGCCGCGAGCACGGGGTACGCGGCGGCGGTGCCGACCACGGCGGCCAGCAGCATCACCAGACGTTCCCGCCCGGTGGCCCAGCGCGGGACGACCGCCGCCTGCGTGGCATCGGCGCGACGGTTCCGCCGCCAGCGCCACCAGCCGTAGACGCTGACCGCGAAGAAGAACACCTGCCGGCCGGCCTGGCCGTACAGATCGTGCTCCTGTGGGGTGGCGAACACCCCGCCGAGGAACACCGTGAGGAGCAGCGCGTTACCGATCATCCCGACCGGCCACGCCCAGACCAGACGGCGCAACCCGAGCAGCGCGGAGATCAGCCCGAACGCGTTGCCGACGATCTCCCGGGCCAGCACCGGCGAGCCGGCAACGTGCACCTGGGCGTCCAGCAGCCAACTGAGCGGACCCATCAGGCCACCTCGCCTGTGCTCGAGGCCACCGGGTGAGCGTCGGTGCCGGCGGACCGGCTGCCGAGCAGCCGCTCGACGTACTTGGCCAACACGTCGACCTCCAGGTTGACCGGGTCGCCGGCACCCTTCGCACCGAGCGTGGTCAGCTTGAGCGTGGTCGGGATCAGCCCGACGGCGAACTCGTCCTCGCCCACCTCGGCCACGGTCAGCGAGACGCCGTCGATGGTGATGGAGCCCTTCTCCACCACGTACCGGGACAGGGCGATGGGCAGTCGGAACCGGACGGTCTCCCACTGCTCGGCCGGCTCCCGGGAGATCAGTTCACCGACCCCGTCCACGTGGCCCTGCACCAGGTGCCCGCCGAGTCGGCTGCCGAGGGCAGCGGCCCGCTCCAGGTTGACCGGGTCGCCGGGGCGCAGCGCGCCCAGCGCGGAGCGGCGCAGCGTCTCCCCCATCACGTCGGCGGTGAAGGTCCCGTCGACCACCTCCACGACGGTCAGGCAGACGCCGTTGACCGCGATGGAGTCGCCGTGCCGGGCGTCGGACGTGACCAGCGGACCGCGAACGGCGACCAGCGCCGAATCGCCCGCCGTCGGCGTCACCCGGACGATCTCGCCCAACTCCTCGATAATGCCGGTGAACATGTCAGCCCTCCCTTTTGCGGGGCAAAGCGGTGATCCGGAGATCCGGACCGATCTGCGTAACGTCGACGAACTCCAGATCGATGGCCTCAGCGATGGTGGTCACTCCCGCGTCGACCAGGGCGGTCGGTCCGGCGCCGAGCAACCGCGGCGCGACGTACCCGACGATCTTGTCCACCAGGCCGGCGGCCAGGAACGCGCCGGCCAGCCGGGGGCCGCCCTCCAGCAGCACCGCGCGGACCCCGCGCTGGTGCAGCGCCGCGAGCAGCGCCGGCAGGTCGACCCGGCCGTCCGGGCCGGCGCCGACCTCGTCGGCGGTCGCGATCCACGTGCGCGCGGCGCCGTCGCGGACCCGGGCGTCATCCGGGGTACGCCCCGAGCTGTCCACCACCACCCGCAGCGGCTGCCGGATCGCCAGGCTGCCGTCGCGCAGGTTGCGGGCGGTCAGCCGGGGGTCGTCGGCGAGCACGGTGCCCACCCCGGCGAGCACCGCGTCGACCGTGCCGCGCAGTGCGTGCACGTCGATCCGGGCCGCCTCCGAGGTGATCCACATGCTGGTGCCGTCGGCCGCGGCGGAGCGCCCGTCGAGCGTGGCGGCGTATTTCCAGATGACGTACGGCCAGCCCCGGCGCATCGAGGTCAGCCACGCGACGTTGCCGGACTCGGCCTCCTCGCCGCGTACCCCCAGGTCGACTCGGACCCCGGCGGCCCGCAGGGTGGCGGCGCCGCCGGACGCGACCGGGTTGGGGTCGGGCACGGCGATGACCACCCGGCCCACCCCGGCCTGGACGAGCGCGGAACTGCAGGGGCCGGTGCGACCGGTGTGGTCACAGGGCTCCAGAGTGACGACCGCGGTGCCGTTCTTGGCGCGTCGCCCGGCCTGCGCCAGGGCGACGATCTCGGCGTGCGGCCCGCCGGCGTACGCGTGGAAACCCTCACCCACGACCTGGCCGTCCTCGTCGAGCAGCACACAACCGACGACCGGGTTGGGACTGGTGGTGCCGAGTCCGCGTGCCGCCAACTCGATCGCCCGCCGCATCGCCTCATCGACGGAGACGCTGACCATCGCCCTGCCCCTGCCCTCTCACTCGCCGGTCCGCGCGCGGGCGGTCAGGGAGGCTGCGGCCATGGGGCCGCGGGCAGGCGGTGGCGGATTCCGGGAACGGCACAGCCGACCCGGAGGGTCGGCACGGCACGCTGAAGCCAGCGGCCGGCTCGGACCCGTCCGTCCCGCGCGCTGTCTCCCATCCGGACTGTCTGGGGGCGGACGAACCGCTCCCAACCGTCGGCCCCGGATTTTCACCAGGTCCACCGGACGGCAGAGCCGTCCGGGTCGCGGGCTGACCACGGTTGGACCGTGGATCACCGCCGGTTCGGAATCTCACCGAGTCCCGCCAGCGCGTGGTGGGTACCTCGAAGTCTTACACGCCGATCCGGGTGCGTCGCCACCTAGGCGAGCTACTTCACAGCGGGATCACGCTCAGGTGACCCCGCGGCGCCGGTCCACCGCCACGTACGAACCCGGTTGGCTCTTGGCCACCGTCTTCATCTCCGAGGCCACCGCGATCGCCTCGAGGGGGTCGGTGAACCGCTTGCCGGCGTCGGAGAGGGACACCCCGATCGAGAGCGTGACCAGGGCGGCGCGGCGGATGTTGCCGCGCCGGTCCTTCAGCTCGACGAAGCCGCGCTCCCGGTCGGTCGCGTCGTAGAGCGTGTCGGCGGACTTCTCGAAGTCGACCACCGCGCGCGACGTCAGGGGGCGGACCTGGTCGGGGGCGCAGACGATGACGAAGTCGTCGCCGCCGACGTGGCCGAGGAAGGCCGGTGGCAGCCCCACCGCCACCACCGCCCGGTGCAGGCTGCGGGCCAGCGCGGAGATGAAGTCGTCGCCGCGGACGAAGCCGTACCGGTCGTTGACGCTCTTGAACCGGTCGATGTCGATGTAACCGACCGCGTAGTCCACACCGTGCCGGACCCGGTCACTGATCTCCCGACGGATCCGGCTGTTGCCGGGCAGACCGGTCAGTGGCGACACCTCCCGGAACTCCTTGTTGCGGCGCAGGGTCGACGAGACCCGGGCCACCAACTCGGCGGTGTCGAACGGCTTGACCAGGTAGTCGTCGGCGCCGGCGCTGAGCCCGTGCACCTTGTCGACGGTCATCCCCTTCGCCGTCAGCATGATCACCGGCAGGGCGGAGGTCATCGGGTCCGCGCGCAGCCGCCGGGTCAGCTCCAGCCCGTCGATGCGGGGCATCATGAGGTCGACCACCGCCAGGTCCGGCCGCTGACGCTCGATGACCTCGAGGGCCTCCTGGCCGTCGCTGGCGTGGATCACCTCGAAGCCGTGCAGCCGCAGGTTGAACTCGACGAAACGAGCGATGTCCTCGTCGTCGTCGACGACGAGAATGATGTCCTTGCGGTCGCCGTCGGGGTCCATCTCAGGCCTCGGGAGCCGCGCGTTCCGCCAGTGCCCGCAGGTGCCGTACCGCCTCCGCCGGGTCGGCGGCGCCGTACACGGCGGTGCCGGCCACGAACGCGTCGGCGCCGGCAGCGGACGCCTGTTCGATGGTGTCGGCGGCGATCCCGCCGTCCACCTCGATGCGGAGCTCCAGGTGCCCGGCCGAGACGTGTCGGCGGGCGGTACGCACCTTGTCCAGCAGTTGCGGGATGAACCGCTGCCCGCCGAAGCCCGCCTTGATCGTCATGATCAGCAGGGTGTCGAAGCTCGGCAGCAGGTCCAGGTACGGCTCGATCGGGGTGTCCCGGTCGATGGCCAGCCCGGCCTTCGCGCCGGCCGAGCGCAGGTCCTTGGCCAGCGCCACCGGGTCGTCGGACGCCTCCGCGTGGAAGGTGACGTTGTACGCCCCGGCGTCGGCGTAACCGGGGGCCCACCGGCGCGGATCCTCGATCATCAGGTGCACGTCGAACGGCATCGCGGTGACAGCCCGCAGGCTCTGCACCACGGGCAGCCCAATGGTCAGGTTCGGCACGAAATGGTTGTCCATCACGTCGACGTGCAACCAGTCCGCGGCGTCCTCGACGGCACGGACCTCTTCGGCGAGGCGGGCGAAATCGGCGGCCAGGATGCTCGGCGCGACGATCGGCGGCGGTACGGTCACGGGGCCAGTGTACGAACGCGGTCACCTACATCCCGCATGGCGGCACCAACTCCGACGCGCTGTGATCCGGCAGTGACCAGTGGTGCAGAATAAGTCGGTCCGGACCGCCGAATTCGGACGAATAGACATGAGTGGCTAGCCGATCGACGGAAACACGACGACACTCCAAGCGGGACGGTGCCGTAGGCTGCACGCCCGCCGGGGTTTCGCCGCGGGGCGCGGTGACCGGCCGCCAGCTCCCGGAAGGGCGGACGATGCGACGGTGGTTTCCAGCGCTGGTGCTGGCCGGCGTCACGACGATGCTGCTGGCCGGCTGCGCGCCGACCCGTGGCGCGGACGGTGATCTCACCGACGACTGGCCGGCGCTGCGGGAGCCGACGCCGTTCGCCCCCGCCACCGACACCTGCCTGCCCCGGATCACCGCGATCGTGCAGGCGAGCACGTACGAGACGGTGGACTGCGCCCGTAACCACGTGGCCGAGGCCATCCACGTCGGCACCTTCGTCGGGCCCGACGCGCTGGCCGAGGCCCGTCCCGAACCCGGATCGGCGGCGCTGCGCAGGGCCCGTGCCGAGTGCGACCAGCGGGCCCGGGAGATGCTCGGCGGCGACTGGCACACCGCTCGCCTCACCCTGTCCCTCGCGCTGCCCTCAGCGCCCGCCTGGTCCGGCGGAGCGCGCTGGTTCCGCTGCGACCTCAGCGAGACCGGCAGCATCGACAACACCCGCGCGGTGAACCGCACCGGCAGCCTGCGCGGCGCGTTGATCGGCGACACCCCGCTGACCCACCGTTGTTTCGACCCCAAGCTGATCGGCGACAACCTCAACTACATGGCGCCGGTGCTCTGCACCGAGCCGCACCGCGCCGAGTTCGTGGGCGTCTACGACGAACGGGACGTGAGCTGGGCTGAGTTCACCCGCTCCGCCGAGCAGGCGCACAAACGCTGCATGGAGTTGATCGCCACGTACGCGGCGGTGCCGAACGACGGCGACCTGCCGTACCGGGCCGGGTCCATCTACTACCCACCGTCGCAACGGGAGTGGGAGGACGGTGACCGTGGGGTGCGCTGTTTCCTGTGGAGCGACGACCGCAAACTCACCCGTTCGATGCGCGGCGCCGGCCCCAAGGGACTGCCCGCGATCTGAGCATCGGTGCCGTATGCTGCTGCGCCGTGGCGCTACCTACCGGCGGGGTCCGGCTGGAGGCCACCGCAGCGGGAGGTCAGGAATGCGACGGTGGTTGGCGGCGTTCGCCGGGGGTGCGGCTCTGGCCCTGGTGCTGACCGGGTGCAGCACACCGGCCGGAGTCGACCGTGACCTCATCGACGACTGGCCAGCGCCCGTCGCGGCGCAGCAGTTCGTACCCGCCGCCGACGTCTGCCACCAAACCCCCCAGCAGGTCGGCTTCCTGACCGGTTACAACCCGACGGCGTGCACCGAGTCGCACCTGGTGGAGACCATGCACGTCGGCACGCTCACCGGGCCGAACGCCGAGCCCGGCACGCCCCCGCAGCCCGGCTCGGCGGGCCTGCGGGCCGCACAGACCGCGTGCGACACCCAGGTCAACAAGGCGGTGGGCGCCGACTGGCGTTCCGGTCGGCTCGGCCTGACCGTCGTGCTGCCCTCGCCGCAGGCCTGGACGGGCGGGGCCCGCTGGTACCGCTGCGACGTCACCGAGATCGCCAGCATCGACGACACCACGGTGGGCGTGCGCACCGGCAGCCTCCGGGGCGCGCTGTCCGGCGCGGCCCCGCTGGCGTACCGCTGCTTCAACCCGAAGCTGGTCAAGGACGACATCGACGAGATGGTGCCGGTCTCCTGCACCGCCAAGCACCACGCCGAGTTCGTCGGGGTCTGGCAGGCCCCGGAGGTCAGCTACGCCGAGTTCTCCCGCACCGTCAAGCGGACCCACCGGGCCTGCCAGACGATGATCGCCAAGTACGCCAAGGTTCCGGACAACTCGCAGCTCGACTTCCGCGCCGGCACGATCTACTACCAGCCGTACGAGGAGGAGTGGAAGAACGGCAACCGTGGCGTGCAGTGCTTCCTCTGGATCTCCGACCGGAACCTGACCCGCTCGATGAGGAACGCCGGCACCAAGGGGCTCCCGATCACCTGAGCGAGTTGAACGGAAGGGCCCCCGGCCAACGCCTGGCGTTGATCGGGGGCCCTTCCTGACATCGGACTCGGTGCCGGCGCGGCTCAGCCTCGGCGCAGAACGGCGAGGAACATCGCGTCGGTGCCGTGGCGGTGCGGCCAGAGCTGCACGGTCGGCCCGTCGCCCAGACCGGGCATGCCGGCCGGCAGCAGCGGCCGGGCGTCCACGAAGTCCACCGGAACCCCACTACGGCGCGCCGCCTCGGTCACCGTCACGTGCGTCTCGACCGTGTGCGGCGAGCAGGTGACATAGGCGACCAGCCCACCCGGGCGGACCGCCCGCAGCGCCGCACCGAGCAGCTCCCGTTGCAGCCGGGTGAGCGGCGGCAGGTCGGACGGTTGCCGGCGCCAGCGCGACTCCGGCCGGCGACGCAGCGAGCCGAGGCCCGTGCACGGGGCGTCCACCAACACCCGGTCGAAGTGCTGTTCCGGGAGCTTCGGGTCGGCGCCGACCTCACGGCCGTCCATGGCCAGCACGGCCACCGGCAGACCCCGGGTCGCCTGGGAGACCAGCCGGGCCCGGTGCTCGGCCACCTCGACCGCGGTCACCCGCGCACCACGCTGCGCGGCCAGCGCGCCGAGCAGACCGGCCTTGCCGCCCGGGCCGGCGCACAGGTCCAGCCAACGCCCGTCCGGGCCGTCCAACGGCGCGTCGGCGAGTGCGGCGGCCACCAGCTGGGAGCCCTCGTCCTGGACGTGGGCACGGCCGTCGACCACCGCCGGCACGTCGCCCGGCGCGCCGCCGGGCAGATAGACGGTGTACGGCGAGAAGGCGCCGGGCGCCCCGCCGACCTGGTCGGCCAGCTCGATCGGGTCGATCAGCCCGGGTCGTGCGCACAGGTGCACCGGCGGACGCTCGTTGTCCTCGATCAGGAGGCGGGCCGTCTCACCGAGATCGCCGCCGAGCGCCTCGGAGAAGGCCCGCACGATCCACTGCGGATGGCTGTACGCCAACGCCAGGTGCCCGACCGGGTCGGTCTCCATCGGCGGGGCGAGCTTCGCCACCCAGGCGTCCGCGTCACGGGTGGACACCTCGCGCAGCACCGCGTTGGCGAAGCCGGTCGCGCCCGGTGCGACCGATCGAACCAGGTCCACCGTCGACGAGACCGCGGCGTGCGCCGGCACCCGGGTGTGCAGCAGCTGGTACGCCCCGAGCCGCAGCGCGTCGCGTACCGGCGGGTCGATCCGGGCCACGTCCCGGCCGGCGGCGTCGGTCAGGATCGCGTCCAACGTGCCCAGGTGGCGCAGGGTGCCGTAGGTCAGCTCGGTGGCGAACGCCGCGTCCCGGCCGAACAGCCCCTCCTCGCGCAGGATGGTGGGCAGCACCAGGTTGGCGAACGCGTCGTCGCGGTGCACCGCGGCCACCGCCTCGTACGCCGCGCGGCGCGGCCGGTCCACGGTTGGCCGGACCGGACGGCGGTCCCCGCCACGACCGGCCGACGGGCCGGAGCGCATCGGGCGCGTCCCCTCCGGGGCCGTCACGCGAAGTCCTCGCCGGTGCCCACGCGGACACCGCGCGCCCAGTCCGTCGCGCCCATGGCCCGCTTGCCCGCGGCTCGGACCTCACCGAGACGCACCGGCACGGTCGCCGTGCCAGCCAACACCCGGGACTTCTCCACCAGCAACTCCCCCGGCTTCAACTCGGGGCCGTCGGGCACCGGCACGACCGGGCCGAGCTTCACCCGCTCGCCCCGGAACGTGGTCCAGCCGCCCGGGGCCGGGGTGCAGGCCCGCAGCCGGCGGTCCACGGCGAAGGCCGGGTCACTCCAGCGCACCCGGGCGTCGTCCACGGTCAGCTTCGGCGCCAGCGACACCCCGTCGGCGGGCTGCGGCTCGGCCCTGGCGGTGCCGGCGGCGATCGCGTCGAGCACCGCCACCAGCAGACCGGCACCGGATTCGGCGAGCCGCTCCAGCAGGTCACCGGAGGTGTCAGCGGCGCGGATCTCGTCGGTCAGCGTGCCGTAGACCGGGCCGGTGTCCAGGCCCTGCTCCAGTTGGAAGACGCTGGCCCCGGTCAGCTCGTCACCGTGCAGCACGGCGTGCTGCACGGGTGCGGCGCCACGCCACGCGGGCAGCAGCGAGAAGTGCAGGTTGATCCAGCCGTGTCGGGGGATCTCCAGGGCGGCCGGCGGCACCAGCGCGCCGTACGCGACGACCGGCACACAGTCCGGTGCGAGCTCGCGCAGCCGGTCGAGGAACTCGGGGTCGCGGGGGCGGGCCGGCGTGAGCACCTCGACACCCTGCTCGTCGGCCCACTCGCCGACCGGGGAGCGGGACAGGCCACGCCCGCGCCCGGCGGGCGCGTCGGGCCGGGTGACCACGGCGACCAGGTCGTGCCCGGAGGCGGCGACGGCGGCCAGAGCGGGCACGGCGACAGCCGGCGTACCGGCGAAGATCACGCGCATCGGGGTCACCGCCCCAGACCGAAGGGGTCGCTGATGTGCGGGCTCAGCTTGACCGTCGGCGGGGCCGCCGCGTCGTACCACTCGGCCTGGCGGATCGCCTTCATGGCCTCCTTGCGCCCCTGAGAGTCCAGCCGGTCGAGGAAGAGCACCCCGTCGAGGTGGTCGGTCTCGTGCTGGACGCAGCGCGCCATCAGACCGGTGCCGACGATCTGCATCGGGTCGCCGAACGAGCTGAAACCCTTGGCGATGACGTTCTGCCGACGCTTGGTGTCGAAGTAGAGCCCGGGGATCGACAGGCAGCCCTCCGGGCCGTCCTGCTCCTCCTCGTCGGGAAACTCGAGCACCGGGTTGATCAGGTGCCCGAGCACGTCGTCGACGTCGAAGGTGAACACCCGCAGGCTCACGCCGAGCTGCGGCGCGGCCAGGCCTGCGCCGTTCTGCTCACGCATCGTGTCGGTGAGGTCGGCGACGAGCCGACGCAGCTCGGCGTCGAAGTCGACCACCGGATCGGCCGGCGTGCGCAGCACCGGATCCCCAAACAGACGGATGGGCTGAACGGTCACGCGGGATGGCTCCTTCGACAGGTGGGACGGGCGGTGCCGTACCAGTCTACGGAGTGCTCGGACGCGCGCCGGCCGGCGTACCTCGATCGGCCACCGCCGGTGTGCCCAGTGTCACCGTCAGGCTCTCGTAACCGCGCAGGGTCAGCCGGGTGCGGTGTCGGGGCGTCCCGGCCAGGGCCAGCTCGGGCAGGCGGCGCAGCAGCATCGGGAAGGCCAGCTGCGCCTCCAGCCGGGCCAGGCCGGCACCGAGGCAGTAGTGCGGGCCGGCGCCGAAGGAGAGCGGGTGTGCCTGGTCACGGGCCGGGTCGAAGCGCTGCGGGTCGGGGAAGCGTCGCGGGTCCCGGTTGGCCGCGCCGAGCAGCAGCAGCGTCGTGCTGCCGGCCGGCAGGTCGACCCCACCGCAGGTCACCGGCGCGGTGCTGGTCCGGGTGGTCAGCTGCACCGGGGAGTCGAAGCGCAGCAGCTCCTCGACGTACGCCGGGGCGAGGTCGGGGTCGGCGCGCAGCGCGGCGGCGGCCTCGGGGTGACCCAGCAGCACCACCAGGCCGTTGCCGAGCAGGTTGGTGGTGGTCTCGAAGCCGGCGACCAACAGCAAGACCAGGTTTGCCAGCAGCTCGGCGCCGGTGAGCCGGTCCCCGTCGGCGTCGTGCACCTGCACGAGCGCGGTGGTCAGGTCGTCGGCCGGCGCCCGCCGCCGGTCGACGACCAGCTCGACGAAGTAGTCGCGCAGCTCGGTGGCGCCAGCGTCGGCGACCGCCAGCTCCTCGGGGGTGATCTCCGGCTCCAGCACCCCGGTCAGGTCACCGGCCCAGCGGCGAAACATCGGCCGGTCCGCCGGCGGCACGCCGAGCAGCGCGCAGATCACACCCACCGGCAACGGGTACGCGAAGTCGGCCAGCACGTCGACCGGCTCACCGTCGGAGGACCGGGCCACCATCGCGTCGAGCAGCTCCACCGCCTGGGCGTGCACCACGTCGCGCATCCCGGCGACCCGGCGCGGGCTGAACGCCCCGGACGCGAGCCGGCGCATCCGGCTGTGATCGGGTGGGTTGGTCCGCAGCATGGAGCGGGCGATCGACGACACGGCGGGGCTCTGCCGCCAGTTCGGCCAGAGCTGATCGCGCCGCTCGTCGTCGAGCACCCCGAGGCGGGGGTCGCGCAGCAGCTCGTCGACCTCCGCGTAACCGGTCACCGCGTACAGGCCCGGCATGGCCTGCACGACCGGCCCGTGCGCGCGCAGCTGCTCGTACGTCGGGTACGGGTCGATGCGCCCCTGCGGCGACATGAGCAGGGTGAGCGCCTCGGCAGCGTCCATGACCGGCCTCCCTCGTCGATGCGTCGGAGGCTCCATCATCGGAGGTGCCGGCCCTTCCCGGCAGCCCCCGTCGACGCGGGCGCCCCTGCGCCGGGTTCATTCCGGCGCGGGGTGTGACCCGTCAGGCGTTGGCGCCCGGGTCCCCGGCGAGCACCGCGTCGCCGCGGAGCAACTCGGGCTCGGGCAGCGGCAGCTCGATCTTGTGGGCCGCCTCCCAGTCGTAGACCAGGCCGGGACGCACCTGAGCGGCGAAGTAGTCGATCGCGCTCATCCCACCCACCACCGGCTCGTCGACCTCGGCGACCAGTTGGGCGGGGACCAGGGAGAAGCCGTTCTGCAGGGCGGCGCTGAGCCGGCGGTGACCGTCGACGACGAAGAAGTACTCGCCGGTGAACCCGATCTTCAACGGCTCCAGCGCCTCGTCGCCGGCCTCGGCCACGTCGCCCACGAAGTCGGTGTCCCACAGACCCCGCAGGGTGGCGATGTCCTCGGTCGGGTAGACGCGGGACGGGTCGAGCAGCAGCAACGGCGGCCCGTCGCGCAGCACCTCGGCGCCGAGCGTGCCCTCGTACGCGGCGACGATGTGCTCGATCACCTCGGCCGCGGAGGCCCGGGTGGTGTCGCAGATCAGGTCGTAGTTGCGCAGGCGGGCCTTGTCCACCCCGTAACGGATGATGAACCGGCTGCGCTCGCTGGCGCTGCGCTCACGGAGCTTGGCCTTGGCCTCCTCCAGGGTGGCGTAGCTCTCCGCCGGCCCGGAGGGGCGGGCGAGCACCCGGCGGGCCGCCTCACCCGGCTCGGTGATCATGTGGACCTTGAGCGCGTCGGTGAAGAAGTGCCAGGCCAGCCGGGAATCCATGATCAGCGGCTCACCGGAGGCGGCGATGTCCCGCTGGAGCTGGTCGACGTAGCCGTCGACGGCCTGGTCGAGCTCGGCGTGCAGGTTGAGCTGCAGTGCGGTCATCTGCCGCTGCTGCGCCATCTCCCGGTAGAGGTCTCCCACACTGACCCGGCGCATCCCGAGCCGCTTGGCGATCTCGACCGACACGGTGCTCTTGCCGCTGCCGAGGTCGCCGTTGAAGACGATCGATTGTCCAACGGTCACGACTGGTCCACCCCTGATCACCGGCTCACAGACATCATCGACATCGCGTCCGAGCGACGCGTTCCCGCCATCCTGCGGCGGCGGCCCCAGCTCGGCGCGGCAGACGCTCCGTCGCGACCTGGAGCCGTCGTACGCCTCGACATGACGGGCGATGCTACCACTCCGGCGCCACCGCCCTGCCGGACGCCGTGTGCGAGGGTGACCCCCACGGGCCGGGCCCATCGACGCCGACACCTGCGAAAACAGGAGCAGCACAAGGGCGGCAGCGGCAGCGGCCGAAAGCGTCAGAACAGGCTCAGCGGGTCGACCTGGAGGCGAACCGGGTCGGCGGCCTTGCGGGCGGCGCGAGCACCGGCGGCCGAGTGCAGCGCCTCGGCGAGCGCGGCGGCGCGGGCCCGGGGCACCCGGACCAGCATCCGCTCCCGCCCCTCCTCCGCCGGCACCGGGCCGAGCACCTCGGCGTCGGCGGGCAGCCGCGCCGCGGCGAGCAGGTCCGCCACCGCCTCGGCCGGGCCGGTGACGCTCGCCATCCGTACGGCCGGCGGGAAGCCCAGCTCCCGGCGCTCGGCCAACTCCCGGCCGGCGAACCAGGCGGCGTCCCAGCGCAGCAGCGCCTGCACCGGGGCGAGCGCGCCGTCGGCGACCACCACCACCCGTCCGGTCGGTGCCGGGCGGGCCAGGGCCGCGGCCGCCAGCCAGCGGCGCAGCGCTTCCTCGCCGGCACGCAGGTCGGCCCGGGTCAGCAGGGCCCACGAGTCGAGCAGCAGCACCGCGCCGTAGCCGCCCTCGGCGACCGGCTCGGCACCCGGCGTGGTCACCACCAGGGCCGCGCCGCCGGGCACGTCGGTCAGCACCTCCTCGCGCCCCGAGGTGCGGACCGGCACGCCGGGGAACGCCCGGCCCAGTTCCTCGGCGGTCCGCCGGGCGCCGGTCACCGCGGCCCGCAGCCGCCGTCCCCCACACTCCGGGCAGGCGTACGCGGCGGCCACCCGAGCGCACCACCGGCAGGCCGGGGTGCCGCCGGCCGAGGGCAGCGCGAGCGGGCCGGCGCAGTGCGCGCAGCGCGCCGGGGTGCGGCACTCGGCGCAGGAGATCGACGGCAGGTAGCCGCGTCGGGGCACCTGCACCAGCACCGGCAGGTCCGCCCGGATGGCGTCGCGGGCGGCCGTCCAGGCCAGGCTGGGCAGCCGGGCGGTGGCGGCCCCGGGGTCGCGCGCCAGTTGCGGGTCGTCGCCGGTCGGCGCGATGGCCGGGATACGGGCCCGCACGGTCGCCCGTTCGGCGACCACCTCCCGAGCCCAGCCGGTCTCCAGCAGCAACTGCGCCTCGGCGGTGCGCGCGTACCCGCCGACCAGCGCGCCGGCCTCGGCGAGCTGGACTCGGGTGAGCAGCACGTCGCGGGCGTGCGGGTAGGGAGAGCGGGGCTCGGAGTGCAGGTCGTCACCGTCGTCCCAGATGGCGACGAGGCCGAGCCGCTCCACCGGGGCGAACATCGCCGCCCGGGTACCGATCACCACCGGCACCTGCCCGCGACGGGCGGCGAGGAACGCCCGGTAGCGCCGGGCCGGCCCGAGCGCGGCGGAGAGGCTGACGTGCCGCCCCGGGCCGAGCACGCTGGTGAGCGCCGCGTCCAGCCGGTCGAGGTCGCGGGCGTCGGGTACCACGACGACCGCGCCGCGCCCGCCGGCGACGGTGGCGGCCACCGCGTCGGCGTAGCGGGCCGCCCAGTCCTCGCCGGGCAGCGCCGACCAGACCGCGCGGGGCGCCCGACCGTCGGTGAGCGCGCGCAGCAGCGCCGGGCCCGTCGGGTAGTCCCGCCACCCGCGGGGGTCGACCGCGTCGGCCGCGGCGGCTTCCACCGGGGTCGGCTGCTCGTCCTGGGGCTCCTTCTCCACCCGCGCGTGCCGTGGCGGCACGGCGAGCCGGAGCACGTCGGCGAGGCTGCCCGCGTACCGGTCGGCGACCGCGCGGGCCAGCCGGGCGACCTCGGGCGACAGCACCGGCTCCGGCGAGACCACCTTCTCCAGGTACGCGAGGCGGCCGGTGTGCCCGGAGTCGTCGGCGCGTGACAACAGCCATCCGTCGACGAGCTGCCCGGCGAAGCGCACCTTCACCCGGGTGCCGGGCACCGCCGCCTCGTCCAGCTCCGCCGGCACCAGGTAGTCGAACGGCCGGTCCAGATGCGCGAGCCCGACGTCCACGCAGACGCGCGCGACCGGCGACCCGTCCGCGGGTCGCCGGTCGCTGCGCCTGGTGGCGGTCAGGCTCCCGCGGCCGACTTGAGGTCGGCGGCCCGGTCGGTGCTCTCCCAGGTCAGGTCCGGCAGCTCCCGGCCGAAGTGGCCGTAGGCGGCGGTCTGCTGGTAGATCGGGCGGAGCAGGTTGAGGTCCCGGATGATCGCGGCCGGCCGCAGGTCGAACACCTCGGCGACGGCCTTCTCGATCGAGGAGACCGGCACGGTCTCGGTGCCGAACGTCTCGATGAACAGGCTCACCGGGTGCGCCTTGCCGATGGCGTAGGCGACCTGCGCCTCGCACCGCTCGGCCAGACCGGCGGCGACCACGTTCTTGGCCACCCAGCGCATCGCGTACGCGGCCGAGCGGTCCACCTTGGACGGATCCTTGCCGGAGAACGCGCCGCCGCCGTGGCGGGCGTATCCGCCGTACGTGTCGACGATGATCTTGCGGCCGGTCAGCCCGGCGTCACCCATCGGGCCGCCGATCTCGAACCGGCCGGTCGGGTTGACCAGCAGCCGGTAGCCGTCGGTGTCCAGACCGAGGCTCTCCAGCTCCGGTGCGATCACGTGGTCGCGCACGTCCGGGGTGAGCAGCGAGTCGAGCGAGATGTCCGCGGCGTGCTGGCTGGACACGACCACGGTGTTCAGCCGGACCGGGCGCAGCCCCTCGTACTCGATGGTGACCTGGGTCTTGCCGTCCGGCCGCAGGTAGGGGATGGTGCCGTCCTTGCGCACGGCGGCGAGGCGGCGGGCCAGCCGGTGCGCGAGGGCGATCGGCAGCGGCATCAGCTCGGGAGTCTCCGAGCAGGCGAAGCCGAACATCATGCCCTGGTCGCCGGCGCCCTGCGCGTCCAGCGCGCTCTCCGACGCCCCGGTACGCAGCTCGAAGGCGTTGTCCACACCCTGCGCGATGTCCTCGGACTGCGCGCCGATGGAGACGCTGACCCCGCAGGAGGCGCCGTCGAAGCCCTTCTTCGACGAGTCGTAGCCGATGTCGAGGATGGTCCGGCGGACGATCGTCGGGATGTCGGCGTACGCCTTGGTGGTCACCTCACCGGCGATGTGCACCTGGCCGGTGGTGATCATGGTTTCCACCGCCACCCGGCTGTGCGGATCCTCGGCCAGCAACGCGTCGAGGATGCCATCGCTGATCTGGTCGGCGATCTTGTCCGGGTGGCCTTCCGTGACCGATTCGGACGTGAAGAGGCGGCGTGTCACGGCACTCCTAAGCGTGTGAGGTCGTTCCGCGGCAGTCTAATCACCACTGCGGCCGGTGTCGGGATCGGTCGCGCCCTGTACCACCCGTCAGGAGCGGCCGGGCAGCCGCGCCACGACGAGATCCCAGACGGTGTCGGCCACGGCCTCCTTGGCCTGCTCGGGCAGCCGGCTGACCGAGCCGTCCGCGCCGATGACCGTCACCGTGTTGGTGTCGGCGCCGAACACCAGATTTGGACCAACCTCGTTGACCACGATGAGGTCGGCCCGTTTCCGGGCGAGTTTCGCTCGGCCGTTGGCCTCGGCGTCACCGGTCTCGGCGGCGAACACCACCAGCAGTTGCTCCGGTCGTTTGCGCTGGCCGAGCTCCGCCGCGATGTCCGGGTTCGTGACGAGCTCGATGGTGGGCGCGACGCCATCGTCCGACTTCTTGATTTTGCCAGGCGCGTACGTCGCCGGGCGGAAATCGGCCGGAGCCGCCGCCATCACCACCGCGTCGGCCTCGACGGCGGCCTTCAGCGTCGCCTCCCGCAACTCGGCGGTGGTGCCCACCCGGATGAGGTCGACACCGGCGGGGTCGGCGAGCGAGACGTTGGCCGCGATCAGGGTAACCCGGGCGCCCCGCGCGACCGCCGCGCGGGCGAACGCGTAACCCTGCTTGCCCGAGGAGCGGTTGCCCAGGAAGCGGACCGGGTCCAGCGGTTCCCGGGTGCCACCGGCGGTGACGACCACCCGGCGACCGGCCAGGTCGGCGGGGGCGGAGTCGCCCCGGGCCAGGACCCGACGGGCGACGGCGAAGATCTCCGCCGGGTCGGGCAGCCGACCCTTGCCGGTGTCGACGCCGGTGAGCCGGCCGACGGCCGGCTCGATGACCCGGACGCCCCGGGCGCGCAGCGTGGCGACGTTGGCCACGGTGGCCGGGTGCTCCCACATCTCGGTGTGCATGGCCGGGGCCAGCAGCACCGGGCAGCGGGCGGTCAGCAGGGTGTTGGTCAACAGGTCGTCGGCGAGCCCGTGCGCGGCCTTGGCGAGCAGGTCGGTGGTGGTCGGCGCGACCACCACCAGGTCCGCCTGCTGACCGAGCCGGACGTGCGGCACCTCGTGGACGTCGGTCCAGACGTCGTCGGCGACCGGCTGGCCGGAGAGCGCTGCCCAGGTCGGCGCCCCGACGAAGCGGAGCGCCGACGCGGTCGGTACGACGCGGACCTGGTGACCTGATTCGGTGAAGAGTCGCAGCAGCTCACACGCCTTGTAGGCGGCGATGCCGCCGCCGACCCCGAGGACGATCGAGGCGGACATCGGCCGGCGAGGGCTTACGGCTGGTCGGTCGGCTCGGCGGTGAGCAGGCCCGCGTTGATCTCGCGCATGGCGATGGAGAGGGGCTTCTCCTGCGGGGTGGTCTCGACGAGCGGGCCGACGTACTCCAGCAGGCCCTCACCGAGCTGGCTGTAGTAGGCGTTGACCTGGCGCGCGCGCTTGGCGGCGAAGATGACCAGCGCGTACTTCGACGTCGTCTTCTCGAGGAGCTCGTCGATCGGCGGGTTGGTGATGCCTTCGGGGTTGGCGATGGATCCCACGAATTAACCTCTGCGTCTTTCGAGCCGCGCGGACGCGGTGCTGAGTCTCAACGGCGGCCGGCTGTCAGCCGCGCACGCGCGACCAGGCCGGATCCGGATAAGAAGAACCGAGTAAGCCTACCAGCTCGCTGACCACCCGCTCGGTGAGGTCATGTGTCAGCGTGTGCTCGAAGGCAGCCGCCACGGTGACGTCGGGTTCGTACCCGGGTGGGCTCAGCAGCACCAGCCGCGAATCGGGCAGACGCGCACGGACCAGCGGGGCGCCGGGCAGGTCGAGCGGCAGCAGCACCGGCTGCCCGGCGTCGAGCCGGGCGCGCAGCGGTGGGTACGGGGTGCCCCGGTGGTACACGCCGATCCGGGACCACTCCAGCAGCTCGCCGGCGGCGAGCCGGCGATCGAACTCGGCGGGGGCGAGGAAGACCCGGTCATCCCCGTCGATCTCCGACTCCCGGCGCGGCCGGGTGGTTGCCGGCACCGGGATCCACACGGACGGAGAACGCGCCCGGACTAGCTCGACGACACTCTCCCTGCCGGAACCCGAAGGTCCAGCCAGGACAGTGAGCCGAGCCGCCGGGCGCGCCTCGTCATCCGTGCTCACTGCTTGTTTCTACACGCTGCCAGGTTCAGTTGGCGGCGAACTCTCCAAGCAGTGCCTTGCGCTGCTGCTCGCCGAGGCCACGCAGGCGACGGCTGTCGGCGATCTTGAGCTTCTCCATGATCTGGGTAGCCCGGATCTTGCCGATACCCGGCATGGCCTGCAGGACGGCCGAAACCTTGAGCTTGCCAACGACGTCGTCGCTCTCGGCGCGCTCGAGGACGGCGCCGAGGGTGGTCTTGCCCTGCTTGAGCTGCTCCTTCAGCTGAGCACGGGCCTTGCGGATCTCCGCGGCCTTCTCGAGCGCGGCAGCGCGTTGTTCGGGGGTCAGTGACGGGAGCGGCACCAGTTCTCCTCAGGTCCCTATCGCGGCGGGCGGGGCGCACCGCCGCATCTGTGAAACGTGGTGTCGCTGTGAACCAAGGGGTCCATGGTTCCCAGCGCGGGGAAAACTAGCGGCCAACGGAGCTTTCGGCAACGTGGGGGCCGCATGATCACCGTAGAGTGACCGACCCATCAGTCAGTCACCGGGCAGGCAGAACGGCCCGACAGTCGACCAACACCCGGTCCGCGGCGGCCCGCAGGGCGGCGACATCGGGGCCTGCCGAGAGCACCTCCCGGGAGTACGACGGGAGCACCGAGGCGAGGCTCGAACCGAAGACGGTACGCAGATCGGCGGCACCAGCACCCTGTGCGCCGAGCCCTGGGGCGAGCAGTGGGCCACCCACGCCGGAGAGGTCGTGACCGGTGTCGCCGATGGTCGCGCCGACCACCAGACCGAAGCTCCCGAGCGGAGTCGCACCCCTGTTGAGCTGGGAAATCTCGTCGATCACGGTTTGCGCCACGGTCCGGCCGTCGGCCGTGCGGGCCTGCTGCACGGCCGCGCCCTCGGGGTTGGAGGTGAGGGCCAGCACGAAGACGCCGCCGCCGTGCTCGGCGGCCAGCTCGAACATCGGTGCCAGCGAACCGACCCCGAGGTAGGGGCTCGCGGTGACCGCGTCGACATACAACGGGCTGGATGGATCAAGGTACGCGGAGGCGTACGCGCTCACCGTCGAGCCGATGTCGCCGCGTTTGACGTCGAGGAGAACGAGCGAGCCAGCATCTCGCAACTGTCGGATAGTTGACTCAAGAATCGCCACACCTCGGGACCCGAAACGCTCGAAAAAGGCCGACTGAGGCTTCACCACCGCAACCCGGTCACCGAGGGCTTCCACGACGGTCCGGGTGAACCGGTCGAGCCCCTGAACGTCGTCCGCGAGGCCCCAGCGGGCCAACAGACCGGGATGCGGGTCGATGCCCACACAGAGCGGCCCCCGGTCGGTGATCGCCCGGTGCAGCCGGGTACCGAAGCTCTCCATCGAGAGTGTTCCCCTCTCCTCGTCGTCGTCCGGGCGGCAGCCCCGCCCGGGTAACCGTCGACCCGGTGACCGGGACGACTCAGCCGGCCGCCACCGCCGCCGCCACCCCGGCCGCGATCCGGGCCAGGTCGGCGTCGTCGGTGACGTACGGCGGCATCGTGTAGATCAGGTCGCGGAACGGGCGCAGCCACACCCCCTGGTCGACCGCGGCCACGGTGGCCGCGCCGAGGTCGACCTCGTGATCGAGCTGGACCACCCCGATCGCGCCGAGCACCCGCACGTCGGCCACCCCCGGCGTACCGCGCAGCGGCTCCAGGCCGGCGCGCAGGCCCGCGCCGACCCTGGCCACCTGGGCCGACCAGTCCCCGGCCCGCAGCAGCCCGATGGAGGCGTTCGCCACCGCGCAGGCCAACGGGTTGCCCATGAACGTGGGCCCGTGCGCCAGCACACCGGCGGCGGAGATACCCCGGGCGACCTCCGGGGTGCAGAGCGTCGCCGCGAGCGTCAGGTAGCCCCCGGTGAGTGCCTTGCCCACACACAGCACGTCCGGCGTCACTCCGGCGTGCTCGGCGGCGAACATCGCACCGGTACGGCCGAACCCGGTGGCGATCTCGTCGAAGATCAACAGCACCCCGTGCGCCCGGGTCACCTCACGCAGCACCCGCAGGTAACCCGGATGGTGGAAACGCATCCCGCCAGCGCCCTGGACGACCGGCTCGACGATCACCGCGGCCAGTTCGTCGGCGTACTGCTCGACGGTCTCCACCAACGCCGCCACGTACGCGTCGTCCGGCGGGTCGGTGAAGCCGCCCGGTGGGACCGGGGCGAACACCTGCCGGGGCAGCACGTCGCCCCAGAGGTGGTGCATCCCACCCTCCGGGTCGCAGACGCTCATCGGGTGGAACGTGTCGCCGTGGTAGCCGCCCCGCCAGGTCGCCAACCGGCGCCGCTGCGGCCGACCGATGGCCCGCTGGTACTGCAGGCACATCTTCACCGCCACCTCGACACTGACCGAGCCGGAGTCGGCCAGGAACACGTGCTCCAGACCGTCCGGGGTCAGCTCGACCAGGGTCCGGGCGAGCTGCACGGCGGGCTCGTGGGTGAGCCCACCGAACATCACGTGGCTCATCCGGGCGAGCTGGTCGGTCACCGCCGCGTCCAGCACCGGGTGTCGGTACCCGTGGATCGCCGCCCACCAGGACGACATCCCGTCCACCAACTCCCGCCCGTCGGCCAGCCGCAACCGCACCCCCTCGGCGCTCTGCACCACGTACGGCGGGTTCGTCGGTGGCAGTGCGGCGTACGGATGCCAGACGTGGGCCCGGTCGGCGGCCAGGATCTCCTCAGGTGTCACGCGCGTTCCTTCCAGGCGTCGACGGGCCGGCCGGTGGGTCCGGCTCGCCGGCCGGTCACCGGCCGGCGACCGGATCCGGTGCCACCGCTGTGGTCGTCGCGCGCGCGGCGGCGCGCACCAGGGCCGGACCCCGGTAGATGAAGCCGGTGTAGAGCTGCACCAGGGCGGCGCCGGCGTCGAACATCCGCGCCGCGTCGTCCGGGTCGAGCACCCCGCCGACACCGATGATCGGTAGCCGGCCGCCGGTCTCCCGGTGTACGAAGGCGACCACCTCCCGAGCCCGCCCGGTCAGCGGTCGACCGGAGAGACCACCGGCCTCGGCGCCGCGCTCGGCGTCCACCGTGGCCAGGCCGGTACGGGCCAGCGTGGTGTTGGTGGCGATCACCCCGGCGGCGCCCCGGGCCAGGCAGACCTCCAGCAGTTCGGCGATCGCCGCCTCGGTCAGATCTGGTGCGATCTTGACCAGCACCGGCTTCTCCCCCACCAGCGCGCCGAGCAGCGCGTCCAGGTGCGAGCGCTCCTGCAACGAGCGCAGCCCCGGAGTGTTCGGTGAGGACACGTTCACCGCGAAGTAGTCGCCGTGCCCGCGAAGCGCCCGGTACGAGGCGAGGTAGTCCTCGACCGCCTCGTCGAGCGGGGTCACCTTGGACTTGCCCAACGAGATGCCCAACGGCACCCCGAGCGGGCGCGGCAGCGCCGCCAGCCGGGCGGCCAGCGCGGCGGCCCCGGCGTTGTTGAAGCCCATCCGGTTGACCACGGCCTCGCTGGCCGGCAGACGGAACAACCGTGGCCGGGGGTTGCCCGGCTGGGCGTGCGCGGTGACCGTGCCGACCTCGACGAAACCGAAGCCGAGCGCGGGCCACGCCGGCAGCGCCGCACCGTCCTTGTCCATGCCGGCGGCCAGCCCGACCGGGTTGGGGAACCGCACACCGAACACCGTGCGCGGCGCGTCGACCGCGTACCGGGCCCGCAGCGCCGCCAGCGCGGCCGGCCGCCGCGACAGAGCGGTCAACCGCCGCAGCGTCCACTCGTGCGCCGCCTCAGCGTCCCCACCCCCGAGCCGGAACAACCAGGGCCGAACAACCCGCTCGAACAGGGTCACTGGGCTGCCCGGAGGGTGGCGTGCAGGTCCTGCAGGGGGCGTACCTGCATGTCGCCACGGATCCGCGCCTCGATGCCCATGACCGCCGCGGCCGCGCCGGGGACGGTGGTGATGCAGGGGATGTCCGCGGTGACTGCCGCGCTGCGGATCTCGTAGCCGTCGGAGCGGGCACTGGCACCCGAACCCTGCGGCGTGTTGATCACCAGCGCCACGTGGCCGCCGCCGATCAGCGACACCGCGTCGTCGCCCTCACCAGCCTGGTAGTGCTTGCGGATCTGCTCGCAGGCGATGCCGTGCCGGCGCAGCACCTCGGCCGTGCCGGTGGTCGCCACGATCTCGAAGCCCAGATCGGCCAGCCGCTTGATCGGGAAGATCATGCCGCGCTTGTCGCGATTGGCCACCGAAACGAAGATCTTCCCGGTGGTCGGCAGCGAGCCGTACGCGGCCGACTGGCTCTTGGCGAAGGCGTGCCCGAAGTTGGTGTCGATCCCCATCACCTCACCGGTCGACTTCATCTCCGGCCCGAGCAGCGAGTCGATCCCCTTGCCCGCGCGGGTCCGGAAACGCTTGAACGGCAGCACCGCCTCCTTGACCGCGACCGGCGCGTCGGCGGGCATGGTGCCCCCGTCCCCCGTCGCCGGCAACAGGCCCTCGGCGCGCAGTTCCGCGATGCGGGCACCGAGCGCGATCCGGGCCGCCGCCTTGGCCAGCGGAACCGCCGTCGCCTTGGAGACGAACGGGACGGTCCGCGACGCGCGCGGGTTGGCCTCCAGGACGTAGAGCACGTCGTCCTTGAGCGCGTACTGCACGTTGAGCAGGCCGCGGACGCCGACGCCACGGGCGATGGCCTCGGTGTAGCGGCGGACCTCGGCCAGGTGCGAGCCCGCGAGGGTGATCGGCGGCAGCGCGCAGGACGAGTCGCCGGAGTGGATGCCGGCTTCCTCGATGTGCTCCATCACCCCACCGATGTAGACCTCACCGTCGGCGTCGCAGAGAGCGTCCACGTCGATCTCGATGGCGTCGTCGAGGAACCGGTCCACCAGCACGGGGTGATCCGGGGAGATGTCGGTGGCCCGCCCGATGTAGTCGCGCAGCGTCGGGTCGTCGTAGACGATCTCCATGCCCCGCCCGCCCAGCACGTACGACGGCCGGACCAGCACCGGGTAGCCGATCTCGTCGGCGATCGTCTTGGCCTCGTCGTACGAGGTCGCCATGCCGTGCGCCGGCGCGCGCAGCCCGGCCCGGGCCAGCACCGCCCCGAACGCGCCCCGCTCCTCGGCCAGGTGGATCGACTCCGGGGAGGTGCCGACCACCGGCACACCGGCGTTCTTGAGCCGCTGCGCCAACCCCAGCGGGGTCTGCCCACCGAGCTGCACGATCACCCCGACCACACCCGGCCCGCCGGCCGCCCGGCCGGACGAGTCCTCGGCGTGCCAGACCTCCAGGACGTCCTCGAAGGTCAACGGCTCGAAGTAGAGCCGGTCGGCGGTGTCGTAGTCGGTGGAGACCGTCTCCGGGTTGCAGTTGACCATGACCGTCTCGTAACCGGCCCCGGACGCGGCGGCCCCGCCGATCGGCGCGCTGCGCAGCGCCTGTACCGCGTGCACGCAGGAGTAGTCGAACTCGATGCCCTGCCCGATCCGGTTCGGGCCCGAGCCCAGGATCAGCACCTTCGGCCGGTCCGACGGCACGACCTCGGTCTCCAGGTCGTAGGTGGAGTAGTGGTAAGGAGTCGTCGCCTCGAACTCGGCCGCGCAGGTGTCCACGGTCTTGTAGACCGGGCGTACGTCGAGGCGGTGCCGCAGGGTCCGAACGCCGTCCTCGGCGGCCAGCTCCGGGCGCAGCGCGGCGAGCTGCCGGTCGGACAGGCCGGCCCGCTTGGCGCGACGCAGCAGCTCGGCGTCGAGCACCGGCGCGTCCACGATCTCCGTGCGCAGCTCGATCAGCGCGGCGATCTGGTCCAGGAACCACGGGTCGATTCCGCCGGAGGCCTCGGCGACCTCGGCGATCGACGCGCCGAGGCGCAGCGCCCGCTCGACGGTGTAGAGCCGGCCGTCGTGCGGGATCCGCAGCGCGGCGAGGGTGTTCTCCCTCGTCGCGTCGGCCGGGTCAGGCACGGTCCAGAAGCCAGCTTCCCTGGTCTCCATCGAGCGCATCGCCTTGTTCAGCGCCTCGGTGAAGTTGCGCCCGAGGCTCATCGCCTCGCCCACCGACTTCATCGTGGTGGTCAGCTCCGGGTCCGCGCCGGGGAACTTCTCGAACGCGAACCGGGGGATCTTCACCACCACGTAGTCCAGGCTCGGCTCGAAGGCCGCCGGGGTCTTCAACGTGATGTCGTTGGGGATCTCGTCGAGGGTGTAGCCGATGGCCAGCTTCGCGGCGATCTTCGCGATCGGGAACCCGGTCGCCTTGGAGGCCAGCGCCGAGGAGCGCGACACCCGGGGGTTCATCTCGATGACGACGATCCGGCCGTCGGCCGGGTTGACCGCGAACTGGATGTTGCAGCCGCCGGTGTCCACCCCGACCTCGCGCAGCACGGCGATGCCCAGGTCACGCAGGCGCTGGTACTCCCGGTCGGTGAGCGTCATGGCCGGGGCCACGGTGACGCTGTCGCCGGTGTGCACACCCATCGGGTCGATGTTCTCGATCGAGCAGACCACCACCACGTTGTCGTGCCGGTCGCGCATCAGCTCGAGCTCGTACTCCTTCCAGCCGAGCACGCTCTCCTCGATGAGCACCTCGTGCACCGGGCTGGCGGACAGGCCGTCGCCGGCGATGCGGGCGAGGTCCTCCGGGGTGTGCGCCATGCCGGAGCCCAGGCCGCCCATGGTGAACGACGGCCGGATCACCACCGGCAGGCCCAGCTCGGCGACGGTCTCCTCGACCTCGTCCATCGAGTGGCAGACCCGGGAGCGGGGCACCAGCGCGGTCGGGTCGTCGACACCCAGCCGGACGCCGGCCTTCGCCACGATCTCCTTGAACAGCTGGCGGTCCTCGCCCCGGTTGATCGCGTCGATGTTCGCGCCGATCAACTCCACGCCGTACTTCTCCAGGACGCCGGCGGCGTGCAGGGCGACCGCGGTGTTCAGCGCGGTCTGCCCGCCGAGGGTCGCCAGGATCGCGTCCGGGCGCTCCTTGGCGATGACCAGCTCGACGAACTCCGGGGTGATCGGCTCGACGTAGGTCGCGTCGGCGAACTCCGGGTCCGTCATGATCGTCGCCGGGTTGGAGTTGACCAGGCTGACCCGGATCCCCTCACTGCGCAGTACCCGGCACGCCTGGGTGCCGGAGTAGTCGAACTCGCAGGCCTGCCCGATGACGATCGGCCCGGAGCCGATCACCAGGATGTGCTTGAGATCGGTCCGCTTAGGCATTGCTGCGCCCCTTGCTGTGGTTCCGGCCTTCGATCAGCTCGGCGAATCGGTCGAAGAGGTAGTCGGCATCGTGCGGGCCGGCCGCCGCCTCCGGGTGGTACTGGACGGTGAAGGCCGGCACGTCCACGGCGCGCAGCCCCTCGACCACGTTGTCATTGAGGCAGACGTGTGACACGCGTACGCCGCCGAAGTCGGTGTCGATCACCTGGTCGGGGACCACCGCGCCACCGCCCGCACCGGGCACCTGGACGGCGAAGCCGTGGTTGTGGCTGGTCACCTCCACCTTGCCGGTGGCCCGGTCGAGCACCGGCTGGTTGATCCCCCGGTGGCCGTAGCCCAGCTTGTAGGTGCCGAAGCCGAGCGCCCGGCCGAGGATCTGGCTGCCGAAGCAGATGCCGAACAGCGGCACCTCCCGCCGCAGCGCCTCCCGGGCCAGCGCCACCGGAGCGTCGGCGGTGCCCGGGTCGCCGGGCCCGGGCGACAGGAAGATCGCGTCGGCGCCGGTGGCGAGCAGCTGGTCGATGGTCGAGGAGGCCGGCAGCACGTGGGTGGTCACCCCGCGGGTGGCGAGCCGACGCGGAACGTTGCGCTTGATGCCCAGGTCCAGAGCGGCCACGGTGAAGCGGTGCTCGCCGAGGGCCTCGACGACGTACGGCTCGGCGGTCGTCACCTCGGCGGACAGGTCCGCGCCCACCATCTGCGGCGCCTGGCGGACCCGGGCCAGCAGGCTCTGCGGGTCGTTGTCGATGCTGGAGATGCCCACCCGCATGGCGCCCCGCTCGCGCAGGTGCCGGGTCAGCGCCCGGGTGTCCACCCCGCTGATGCCCACCACACCCTCGGTGGCGAGACGGTCCTCGAGACCGCCGGTGGCCCGCCAGTTCGAGCCGATCCGGGCCGGGTCGCGTACGACATAGCCGGCCACCCAGATCCGGCTGGACTCGTCGTCCTCACCGTTGACGCCGGTGTTGCCGATGTGCGGCGCGGTCTGCACCACCACCTGGCGGTGGTAGGACGGGTCGGTCAGGGTCTCCTGGTAGCCGGTCATGCCGGTGTTGAAGACCGCCTCGCCGAAGGTCTCCCCGACACTGCCGTACGCCTCACCGGGGAACGTGCGTCCGTCCTCGAGCACGAGGATCGCGGGCCTGCGCTTTGTCACTTGACAGCCTTTCCGTCCAGGACCGTCGGCTCGCCACGCAGGAAGGTCGCCACGATGCGACCCGGCAGCGTCATGCGGGCGTACGGGGTGTTGCGACTGCGACTGGCCAACTCCGCCGGCTCGATGGTGCGGCGGGCGGCCGGGTCGATCAGGGTGAGGTTGGCCGGCACACCGGGCGCCGGGTCGACGCCGTGCCCGGTGAGGCCGGCGATCCGGGCCGGGGTGCGCGACATCCGCTCGGCGATCAGGTCCCACTCCGGGCCGAGCACGTCCAGCGCGATGGAGAGGGCCGTCTCCAGACCGAGCATCCCCGGCCGGGCGTAGGCCCACTCGCACTCCTTGTCCTCCACGGCGTGCGGGGCGTGGTCGGTGGCGATCACGTCGACCACGCCGTCGGCGAGCGCGGCACGCAGCGCGGCGATGTCGGCAGCCGTACGCAGCGGCGGGTTGACCTTGAAGACCGGGTCGTAGGTCTCCGCACGCTCGTCGGTGAGCAGCAGGTGGTGCGGGGTGACCTCGGCGGTGACCCGTACGCCGCGCGCCTTCGCCTGCCGCAGCACCTCGACGCTGCCGGCGGTGGAGACGTGGCAGACGTGCAGTCGGCTGCCCACGTGCTCGGCGAGCAGCACGTCCCGGGCGATGATCGCCTCCTCGGCGACCGCCGGCCAGCCGATCAGCCCGAGCCGGGTGGAGACCTCACCCTCGTGCATCTGGGCGCCCTCGGTGAGCCGGGGCTCCTCGGCGTGCTGGGCGATGATCCCGTCGAACGCCTTCACGTACTCCAGGGCCCGGCGCATCAGCTTCGGGTCGGCGACGCAGTGCCCGTCGTCGGAGAAGATCCGCACCCGGGCCGCGGAGTCGGCCATCGCGCCCAGCTCGGCCAGACGCTCGCCGGCCAGCCCGACGGTGACCGCGCCGATCGGTTGCACGTCGACCAGGCCGGCCTCCCGGCCGAGCCGCCAGCCCTGCTCGACCACGCCGGCGGTGTCCGCGACCGGGGAGGTGTTGGCCATCGCGCAGACCGCCGTGTAGCCGCCCAGCGCCGCCGCCCGGGAACCGGACTCGACGGTCTCGGCGTCCTCCCGACCGGGCTCGCGCAGGTGGGTGTGCAGGTCGACGAGGCCGGGCAGGGCGACCAGCCCGGTGCCGTCGATGGCGGTGGCGTCCGGCGCGGACAGGCCGGGGCCGACCTCCGCGACCAGGCCGTCGCGGATCAGCAGGTCGGTCGGCGGGCCGCCGACGACACTCACGCTGGTGATCAGGTACGCGGTCACCGGTTGTTCCCTCCGAGCAGCAGGTACAGGACGGCCATCCGCACGGAGACCCCGTTGGTGACCTGTTCGACGATGGTGGAGCGGGGTGAGTCCGCGACCTCGGGCGTGATCTCCATCCCCCGGTTCATCGGGCCGGGGTGCATGACGATCGCGTGCTCGGGCAGCCGGCGCATCCGCGGGCCGTCCAGCCCGTAGCGGCGGGCGTACTCGCGCGCGGAGGGGAAGTAGGAGTCGTTCATCCGCTCCCGCTGCACCCGCAGCATCATCACCACGTCGACGTTGGGCAGCACGGAGTCGAGGTCGTAGGAGACGGCGGTGGCTGGCGCCAACGCGCCGGCGATGTCGACCGGAATGAGGGTCGGCGGGCCGACCAGGGTGACCTTGGCGCCGAGGGTGGAGAGCAGCAGCACGTTGGAGCGGGCGACCCGGGAGTGCAGCACGTCCCCGACCACCGCGACCGACAGGCCGGCGAGCCGGCCCAGCCGGGCCCGCATGGTGTACGCGTCGAGCAGCGCCTGGGTGGGGTGCTCGTGGGTGCCGTCGCCGGCGTTGACGACCGACCCGTCGACCCAGTTGGCCAGCCGGTGCGGCGCGCCAGAGGCGGGGTGCCGAACGACGACCGCGTCGGCGCCCATGGCCTGCAGGGTCAGCGCGGTGTCCTTCAGGCTCTCGCCCTTGGTGACGCTGGAACCCTTCGCGGAAAAGTTGATCACGTCGGCGCTGAGCCGCTTCGCCGCGGCCTCGAAGGAGATCCGGGTGCGGGTGGAGTCCTCGTAGAAGAGGTTCACCACGGTCCGGCCGCGCAGCGCCGGCAGCTTCTTGATCTCCCGGCCGGCGACGGTGGCCATCTCGGCGGCGGTGTCCAGGATCTCGGTGGCGGTGTCGGCGTCGAGGTCCGCACCGGAGAGCAGATGCTTGATCATGAAGGGCTACCCCCGTACAGCTTGACCTCGTCGACCCCGTCGGTCTCGGCGAGCGTCACCTTCACGCTCTCGGCGAGTGAGGTCGGAATGTTCTTGCCGACGTAGTCGGCGCGGATCGGCAGTTCCCGGTGGCCGCGGTCGACCAGGACGGCGAGTTGCACGGACGCCGGGCGGCCCACGTCGTTGAGCGCGTCGAGCGCGGCCCGGACGGTGCGGCCGGAGAAGAGCACGTCGTCGACGAGGATGACCCGCTTGCCGTCGATCCCGCCCGGCGGCAGTTCGGTCGGGCCCACGGCGCGAGTGCCCTGCCGACGCAGGTCGTCGCGGTACAGCGTGATGTCGAGCACACCGACTCCGACGGCGACGTCCTCGAAGGTGCTGATCCGGGCGGCGAGCCGCCGCGCGAGGGGGGTCCCCCGGGTGGGAATCCCAAGAAGCACCGTGTCAGCGGCACCCTGGGTCTTCTCCAGGATCTGGTGGGCGATGCGGTCGACCACGCGTTGCACGTCGGCGCTGGCGAGGATCACCTTCACCGAGGGTTGTCGCGGTGGTGACGAGCGGGCAGCCGGTGGGTATGCCACGGCGGACCTCCTTCCCCGCCTCACGGGACGGGTCGTTAAAGGATGTCGGGCACCTCCGGCCGGACCGCGCAGCGGACCTGACCGGGGCTTCACGCCACGTTACCAGTGGTCACCGCACCGATGGACGGCGGCCGCTGACCACCGGGTCAGCCCCAGGAAATGGGGAAAACTTCCCGGACGCTCCCCAACGGTCGGGTCACGACCACTTGACCAGGTGTCGCATTCCCCGTACCGTCACGCTCCGTAGCGATCGACGGGAGAACCCCGAGCAGCACTGGGAGTGTCCGAATGCCCTCTGAATACGCCAAGTCTCTGGGCGCCCGCCTGCGCTCCATCCGCCAGCAGCAGGGTCTTTCCCTGCAGGGTGTGGAGGAGAAGTCGAACGGGCGGTGGAAGGCCGTGGTGGTCGGCTCGTACGAGCGCGGCGACCGGGCCGTGACGGTGTCCCGTCTGGCCGAGTTGGCCGAGTTCTACCGCGTCCCCGTCTCGGAGCTGCTGCCCGACGGCAGTGGTGTCCGTCACGAGCCCACCAGCAAGATCGTCCTGGACCTGGAGCGGCTCTACGACGAGGCCTCCGAGGACCTGGCCTACGTCGCCCGCTACGCCCGCGCCATCCAGCAGCAGCGCGGCGACTACAACGGCCGGGTGCTCTCCATCCGCGCCGACGACCTGCGGGCGCTCGCGATCGTCTACGACGCCTCGCCGTCGGGCCTGATCGAGCGGCTCACCGAGCACGGTGTGCTGGTGGCCGACCCCCGGGCGTTCTTCGCCTCCTGAACCATCGCTTGACCGAAAGGGCCCGTGCCGTCCGGCACGGGCCCTTTTCGTTCGTGGCGCTGGCGCCGCGTGGTGCTGGCGCTCGCGCTGGCTCAGCGGGTGGCGTACTCGGCGATCCGACCGAGCACTCCGTTGAGGAAGCGCGGCGAATCGTCGGTCGACATCTGCCGGGCCAACTCCACGGCCTCGCTGATCGCCACCGCGTCGTCGATCTCGTCGACGTAGAGCAGCTCGTAGACGGCGATCCGGGCCAGATTCCGGTCGACGACCGGCATCCGCTCCAGCGTCCAACCCTCGGCGTAGCTGGCGATCAGCTCGTCGATCCGGTTGAGGTGCTCGGCAACACCCTCGACCAGGCCCACCGCGTAGCCCAGGTGCTCCGGTCGGGGCTGCTCGATCCGCTGCACGTAGCCGGCCAGCACCTCCACCGGAGGCTTGTCCCGTAGGTCGGCCTCGTAGAGGACATCCAGCGCCCGCTTGCGCGCCTTGCGGCGCGCCGGCATCTGCTGCTTGGAACCCTCAGCCATCAGGCGCGGCCGAGGTAACGGCCGTCGCGGGTGTCGACCTTGATCTTCTCGCCGGTGGTGATGAACAGCGGCACCGGCACGGTGGCACCGGTCTCCACGGTCGCCGGCTTGGTGCCGCCGGTCGAGCGGTCACCCTGCAGGCCCGGCTCGGTGTAGGTGACCTCCAGCACGACGCTGGTGGGCAGCTCGATGTAGAGCGGCACACCCTCGTGCTGGGCGACGGTCGCCTCCGCCTCGGGCAGCAGGTAGTTGGCTGCCTCGCCGACGGTGCCACCGGGCACGGTGATCTGGTCGAAGGTCTCCAGATCCATGAAGACGAAGTCCTCGCCGTCGGCGTACAGGTACTGCATCGTGCGCTTGTCCACGGTCGCGGTCTCGACCTTGGTGCCCGCGTTGAAGGTCTTGTCGACCACCTTCCCGGACAGCACGTTCTTCAGCGTGGTGCGCACGAAGGCACCACCCTTACCGGGCTTGACGTGCTGGAACTCGACGACGGCCCAGAGCTCGCCGTCAAGGTTGAGAACCAGGCCGTTTTTGAGGTCGTTGGTGGAGGCCATTTCCTGCCTTGATCATCAATTGGCGGACAGACCTGGCAAGTCTACAAGCTGCGTCGAATCGGACGGCCCCCGCTCGGGGCGACCCCTCAGCGGGCGGCCAGGTGGTCCAGCGCGAGGCGATAGCCGTCGATGCCGAGACCGCAGATCACCCCGGTCGCCACCGCCGACACCACCGAATGGTGCCGGAACTCCTCGCGCGCGTGGATGTTGGAGAGGTGCACCTCCACCAGCGGCCCCCGCAGCATGGCGCAGGCGTCCCGCACGGCGTACGAGTAGTGCGACCAGGCGGCCGGGTTGAGCACCACCGCGGCGCCCTCGTCAGCGGCGGTGTACAGCCAGCCGAGCATCTCGTGCTCGGCGTCGGTCTGCCGGACCGTCACGTCCAACCCCAACTCCTTGCCCGTGGACTCGCAGAGCGCGACCAGGTCGGCGTAGGTGGTCGCGCCGTACACGTCGGGCTCGCGGGTGCCCAGCCGCCCCAGGTTCGGCCCGTTCAACACGTACACCCTCACGGGGCGACCTCCTCGTAGGCGGCCTCCAGCAGCGCGTCGTCCGGGCCCTCCAGGATCGCCGGCCGGGCCAGCCCGTCGAGCACCACGAAGCGCAGCCGGGCACCCCGGGCCTTCTTGTCCACCCGCATCGCGGCCAGCAGCTGCGGCCAGGCGTCGGCCGGGTAGCTCACCGGCAGGCCGAGCGCGGTCAGGGCGACCCGGTGCCGGTCGGCGGTCGGGGCGTCCAGCCGGCCGGCGAGCCGGGCCAACGCGGCCGCGTAGACCAGGCCGACGGAGACGGCATGACCGTGCCGCCAGCGGAAGCCCTCGTTCTGCTCGATCGCGTGGGCGAGGGTGTGACCGTAGTTGAGCACCTCCCGTACGCCCGACTCGCGCAGGTCACCGGCGACGACGTCGGCCTTGACCCGGATCGCCCGCTCGATCAGCTCCCGCGTCGCCGGCCCCCGCACGTCGGTGGCCGCCACCGGGTCGCGCTCGACGAGGTCCAGGATCGCCGGGTCGGCGATGAAACCGCACTTGACCACCTCGGCGAGCCCGGCCGCCAGGTCGACCGCGGGCAGGCTGTCCAGGGTCGCCAGGTCCGCCAGCACACCGACCGGCGGGTGGAACGCGCCCACCAGGTTCTTGCCGGCGGCCGTGTTGATGCCCGTCTTGCCGCCCACGGCGGCGTCCACCATGCCCAGCAGCGAGGTTGCCACCGGCACCCAGCGCACCCCCCGCAGCCAACAGGCCGCGACGAAGCCGGCCAGGTCGGTCACCGCGCCGCCACCCACCCCGACCACCGCGTCGGTGCGGGTGAAGCCGGCCGCGCCCAGGCGATCCCAACAGGCGGCGGCCACGTCGATCTGTTTGCCCGACTCGGCGTCGGGCACCTCGATCGGCAGCGGCTCGACACCAGCGGCACGCAGCCGCTCGCCAACCGCGTCCGCGAGAGCCTTGAGCGGGGGCGCGTGCAGCACCGCCGCCCGGGTCGCGCCGGGCAGCAGGCCGGGCAGCGCGCCCAGCAGGTCGCGTCCAACCAACACGTCGTACGGCCGCTCGCCGCCGACCGGGATCCGGGTCACGTCGTCCATCGCCGGCAGCCTAGTCCAGCGGGCGGCGCGGCGACGGCGTCTGCCCACCTGCTGGCCGGGCGGCCCATTCCGCCAGCAAGCGCGCGTGCTCGGCCACGGCGACACGCAGCGCGTCCGGGTGCCGCACGGTGAACGCGCAGCCCAGCCCGGCGAGCAGCGCGGCCATACCGGGCAGGCTCTCCGCCCGGGCCCGCAGCAGCACTCCGGCGGTGGTGGCGGTCAGCTCGGCCACGCTGGGCGGCACACGGCGTTGGGCGGCGACCAGATCGGTCTCCAGCAGCACCTCGACCTCGTGCGGGTAGGGCACGCCGGCCAGCGACCGGGTCACCCAGGCCACCGGGTCGAAGCCGTCCGGCACGGTGAACGTCGCCGCTGCGGGCGTCACCGTGCCGATCCGGTCGAGCCGGAAGGTGCGGACCTCCCCGCGCCGGTGGTCGTGGCCGACGACATACCAGCGGCCGGCGTGGAAGACCAGCCCGTACGGGTCGAGCTCACGGTTCGACCGCTCACCTCGCCAGGAGCGGTAGTCCAGCGCCACCCGCTGCCGGTGCCGGGTGGCCGCGGCCAGGGTGAGCAGCGTGCCGGACGCCGGTCCCCGCTCCGGCTCCCGGCGGCGCAGGGTGAAGCCGAGGTGCTCCTGCACGGCGGTCATCCGGTCGGCGAGCGTCACCGGCAACACCCGGCGGATCTTGGCCAGCGCGGTGGCGGTGGCCGGCAGCTCGGTGGCCAGTCCGACCCGTTCGGCGACGACCAGGCCCAGCAGCACGGCCACCGCCTCGTCGTCGGTGAGCATCAGCGGCGGCAGCTTGTACCCGGGGTGCAGCCGGTAGCCGCCGTAGCGGCCCCGGTCGGCGATGACGGGGATGCCCAACTCGACCAGGGTGGCCGCGTACCGGCGCACGGTCCGCTCGTCCACGCCGAGGCGCCCGGCGAGTTCGACGGCCGTCGACCGGTGCCGGGTCTGCAGCAGTTCGAGCAGGGCCAGCACCCGGCCGGCGGGATGAGACACAGACCACTCCTCGAAACCGGGCGGATTCTGTCCGGTTTCGATCGTACGGTCATGCGGTAACCGAGAGAAGGAGCGACAGATGGCGACGTTCGTGCTGGTTCCGGGTTTCTGGTTGGGTGCCTGGGCGTGGCGGGAGGTGACCGCGGCGCTGCGTGCGCAGGGGCACGAGGTCTACCCGATGACGCTGACCGGGGTGGCCGAGCGCGACCACCTCGCCGGGCCGGAGGTTGGCCTGGACACGCACACCACCGACATCGTCCGACTGATCGAGGTCGAGGACCTGCACGACGTGCTGCTGGTCGGTCACTCCGGCGGCGGGATGCCGGCCGCCCAGGCGGCGGACCACATTCCGGACCGGATCGCTCGGGTGATCTATGTGGAGAGTGGGCCGTTGCCGGACGGCGTCGCGCAGTTCGACACGGTGCCACCGGAGGAGCAGCAGCCGCTTCGCGACGCGATCGGCACCGGGCACCTGCTGCCGCCGCCAGCCTGGGATCCGGCCGCCGACCCGACCAACCTGGCCGGCCTGGACGAGGCGACGCTGCAACTGCTGCGTGCACGGGCCACCCCGCACCCGCTGGGTGCGGCCACCGACCCGGTGCGGCGCACCGGCGGGCGCCCGGTGCCGACCGCGCTGGTCGCCAGCACCTTCCCGCTGGCGGTGGTGCGGCAGATGATCGGCGAGGGGCACCCGTTCTTCACCGGGCTGGCCGGCGGCCAGCTGTTCGAGCTGCCCACCGGGCACTGGCCGATGCTCAGCGAGCCGAAGGCCCTGGCCGACGTGCTCGACACCGTCGCCCGAGGCTGAGAGGGCCCCGGGCCGGCCGTCGACGACCGTCCGCGACGACGTCGGCTACCGGCCCGGGCGCCGGCCGGGCCGGTAGCTCACCGGCGCGGGCGGGGTCAACGGGACAGCAGGGCGGCGATCTCGACGACGATCGCCGCCGGGGTCCGACCGTCGGTGGTCACCGTCGTGGTGGCGACCTCGTCGTAGAGCGGTCGACGCTGGTCCATCAGATGCTTCAGAGTGGCTCGCGGATTGATCGCCAGCAGCGGTCGGCCGGCGCCGAGCCCGACGCGTTTCACCGCGTCGGGCAGCTCGACGGAGAGGTGCACCACCCGGTGACCGATCAGGGCGGCCCGGGTCTCCTCGGCCAGCACCGCGCCACCACCGAGGGCGAGCACGCCGGTGCCGGCAGCCAGCGCCGCGGCCACCGCGGCCCGCTCCAACTTGCGGAAGTGCTCCTCACCCTCGTCGATGAAGATCTCCGGGATCGGCTTGCCGGCCATCTGCTCGATGTCGACGTCGGTGTCGCGGAACTCCACCCCGAGGGTGGCGGCGAGCGCCCGCCCGACGGTGGTCTTGCCGCAGCCGGGCACGCCGACCAGCACGACGACCGGTGCCATCAGCGGATGACCAGGGCATCGAGGTAACCGGCGAGGTTGCGGCGGATCTCCGGGATCGAGTCTCCGCCGAACTTCTCGGTGGCCGCCTCGGCGAGCACCAGCGCCACCATCGCCTCGGCGACCACCGCCGCGGCGGGCACCGCACAGACGTCGGAACGCTGGTTGATCGCGGTGGCCGGCTCGCCGGTGGCGACGTCCACGGTGGCCAGCGCCCGGTTCAGCGAGGAGATCGGCTTCATCGCGGCGCGGACCCGCAGCGGCTCGCCGGTGGTGATGCCACCCTCCAGCCCGCCGGCCCGGTCGGTGACCCGACGGACGCCGGTGGCCGACGCGATGATCTCGTCGTGCGCCTCCGAGCCGCGGGACCGGGCCTGCTGCCAGCCGTCGCCGATCTCCACGCCCTTGATCGCCTGGATGGACATCAGCGCGGTGGCCAGTCGGGCGTCGAGTTTGCGGTCCCACTGCACGTGGCTGCCCAGCCCCGGCGGCACCCCGTACGCCAGCACCTCGACCACGCCGCCGAGGGTGTCGGCGGCCTTCTTCGCGGCGTCGACCTCGGCGACCATCAGAGCGCTGGCCTCGGGGTCGAGGCAGCGCAGCGGGTCGGCGTCGATGCGGGCGGCGTCGGACGGGGTGGGGCGCAGCCCGGGCTTCGCGGCCACCGGACCCAGCTCGATGACGTGCGAGACGATCTCGATGCCGAGCGCCTGACGGATCAGCGCCTTGGCGACCGTGCCGACGGCAACCCGGGCGGCGGTCTCCCGTGCGCTGGCGCGCTCCAGGATCGGCCGGGCGTCGGTGTGGCCGTACTTCTGCATGCCGGCCAGGTCGGCGTGGCCGGGCCGGGGACGGGTCAGCGGGGCATTTCGGGCCTGCCGGGCCAGCTCGTCGGGATCGACCGGGTCGGCGGCCATCACCGTCTGCCACTTCGGCCACTCGGAGTTGCCGACCCGGATCGCCACCGGGCTGCCCAGGGTGACACCGTGCCGCAGGCCGCCGAGCACCTCGACCTCGTCCCGCTCGAACGACATCCGGGCACCACGGCCGTAGCCCAGCCGCCGGCGGGCCAGCTCGTCGGCGATCTCGGTGGAGGTCACCTCGATACCGGCCGGCACCCCCTCCAACATCGCGACGAGGGCGGGACCGTGCGATTCACCTGCAGTCAACCAGCGCAACACAGCGATCAGTCTGTCACGGCCGGCCACCGCCCGGACACGCTGCCCGCCGCGTCCCGCCCGGTGGACGCCGCCGACTCGACAAGGAACCCAAGATCACCTCGGCGCGCCGGGAAGTCCGGTCGGCGGTGACGTCGTCGACCCAGGTCACAGGTCTGCCCGCAGTCACACCTCCGTCAGCACACCACCCGACTCCCGGTACTCACGGCCCGTGCGCGGACAGACGAACCGGCCGTCGCCCTTGTCGGCCAGCGGCTCGCCCGCCCGGCCCACCCAGCCCACCCGGCGGGCCGGGACGCCGACCACGAGTGCGAAGTCGGGCACGTCCTTGGTGACGACGGCGCCCGCGGCGACCAACGCCCATCGGCCAACCGTCACGGGCGCCACGCAGACGGCACGAGCTCCGATCGCCGCGCCCTCTCCCACGGTGACCCCGACCGCCGTCCAGTCGTCATTGCCCTTGAGTCGGCCCTCCGGCGTCACCGCCCGCGGGTACTCGTCGTTCGTGAGCACTGCCGCGGGCCCCACGAAGACGCCGTCGCCCAGCACGGCAGGCTCGTAGACGAGACCGTAATTCTGGACCTTCACGTTGTCGCCGAGGCGTACGCCCGGTCCGACATAGGCGCCCCGGCCGATCACGCAGTCGCGCCCGAGGCGGGCGTTCTCCCGCACCTGCGCGAGATGCCAGATCTTCGTGCCGGGCTGGATCGTCGCGCATACATCGACATCGGCGCCGGGCGCGACGAACACGTCGTCCCGGTGCGGCTGCACAGAATCGGTCATTGCGCTCCTCGTCGCGAGTTCGGTGCCCATCACTGTAGGAACGAGCGCACGCGGCCGGCTGCCGTTGAGGCGGCCGGTGTCACGCGCCCGTCGGCTCGAATTGACGCGACCGACAGCCGGCACGCCTGGGCCGAAGGTATGGGTTCCCCCGCAGCGGCTCGCCGAAATCCGACACAGCGCTGTCCCCGCCGATCGGCGGCCGGTAGCTTCCCGGGGCGGACGAGGTCAACGGGTGCCAATCCTCGTCGGACACTGCGTTGTGTCGGACGTCGGCTCTTGGGTGCCCACCACGAACCGCCGTAGACGAAACGGATCGCCGTGACTTCTTCACCTGCCGCCTCCGACAACCCCATCGGGATCGCCGTGGTCGGCGCCGGTTACTGGGGCCCCAACCTGGTTCGCAACTTCCAAGGCTCCACGGCGTTCCGCCTTCGCTGGCTGTGCGACCTCGACGTCGAACGGGCCCGCCGTGTGCTCGGGGACTACTCGACCGTGCAGGTCACCGACGACCTCGACACGGTACTGGCCGACGACGCGGTGCAGGCCGTCGCGATCGCCACCCCGGCCGGCACCCACCTGCCGGTGGCTTTGGCCGCGCTGCGCGCCGGCAAGCACGTGCTGGTGGAGAAGCCGCTCGCCGCCACGTACGACGAGGGCCGCCAACTCGTCGAGGAAGCCGACCGGCGCGGTCTCACGCTCATGTGCGACCACACCTACTGCTACACCCCGGCAGTCCTTCGCATCCGCGAGCTGCTGCACGCGGGGGAGCTGGGCGAGCTGCACTACCTCGACTCGGTTCGGATCAATCTCGGCCTGGTCCAGCGGGACATCGACGTGATCTGGGACCTGGCGCCGCACGATCTGTCGATTCTGGACTTCGTGCTGCCGCCGGGCGTCGCGCCGGTGGCCGTCGCCGCGCATGGTGTCGACGGCATCGGCGCCGGCCGCAGCTGCGTTGCCTACCTCACGCTGCAGCTCAACACCGGCGCGATCGCGCACATCCACGTCAACTGGCTCTCCCCCGTCAAGATCCGCACCGCCATCATCGGTGGCTCCAAGCGCACCCTGGTCTGGGACGACCTCAACCCCAGCCAGCGGCTGGCGATCTTCGATCGAGGGGTCGACGTGGCGACGCCCGACGAGCTCGGCGCCGAAGAACGCCACGACATGCTGGTGTCCTACCGCTCGGGCGACATGGTCGCGCCGGCACTGACGGAACGCGAAGCGCTGCGGACCATGGTCGAGGAGTACGCACGCGCCATCCGCACCGGGTCGCCCGCGCTCACCGACGGCCGATCCGGCCTACGGGTTCTGCAGATCCTGCAGGCAGCCTCGCACAGTCTCACCAAAGGCGGCGTGATGGTCGATCTGGAAGGAGGGTCCGAACGATGAGTGCGGCGGTTTCGGTCAAGAATGCGCGTGCCCTGGTGACAGGCGGAGCCGGCACGATCGGCTCGCACGTGGTCGACCTGCTCGTGCAGGGCGGCGCCAGCGAGGTCGTCGTCCTCGACAACCTCGTGCGCGGCCGGCGCGAGAACCTCAAGTGGGCGCTGCGCGACGATCGGGTGCGCGTGGTGGAGGGCGACATCCGCGATGTCGACCTCGTCCGCGACGTCACCCGGGGCAAGGACCTCGTCTTCCACCTCGCCGCCATCCGGATCACGCAGTGCGCCGAGGAGCCGCGGCTGGCCAACGAGGTCCTCGTCGACGGCACGTTCAACGTGCTGGAGGCGGCGGCCGCCGAGGGCGTCCGCAAGGTGGTCGCCTCGTCGTCGGCGTCGGTCTACGGCCTGGCCGAGGAGTTTCCCACCGGCGAGCGGCACCACCCGTACAACAACGACACCTTCTACGGGGCCGCCAAGGCGTTCAACGAGGCCATGCTGCGCAGCTTCCACGGGATGTACGGGCTGGACTACGTGGCCCTGCGGTACTTCAACGTGTACGGCCAGCGGATGGACGTCCACGGGCTGTACACCGAGGTGCTGATCCGCTGGATGGAGCGCATCGACGCGGGCCTCGCCCCGCTGATCCTCGGCGACGGCACCCAGACGATGGACTTCGTGGACGTGGGCGACATCGCCCGCGCCAACATCCTGGCAGCCGAGTCGGCGCACACCGACGAGGTGTTCAACATCGCCAGCGGGGTCGAGACCAGCCTCAACGAGCTTGCCCACACGCTCCTGTCGGTGATGAAGAGCGACCTGTCCCCGGAGTACGGCCCGGCGCGGAAGGTCAACGGGGTCACCCGGCGACTCGCCGACACCTCCGCCGCCGCGCAGGCACTCGGCTTCCGGGCGGAGATCGGCCTTCGGGAGGGCCTACAGGGGCTGGTCGAGTGGTGGCGCGCGGAGCAGCCCGCCCGCGGCGAGTCCCAGGAGGCGCGATGACCGTCGAGGCGGCACGCCGCATCCCGGTGATGCTCCCCGCGCTCGGCGAGGAGGAGGCACTGGCCGCGGCGGACGCCGTCCGCTCGGGGTGGGTCGCCCAGGGCCCCCGCGTCGCGGCGTTCGAGGCCGCGTTCGCCGCCAGCGTCGGTGCGGCCCACGGCGTCGCCGTCAGCTCCTGCACCACGGCGCTGCACCTCGCGCTCGTCGCGGTCGGGGTGGAGCCCGGTGACGAGGTGATCGTCCCGTCGCTGTCGTTCATCGCCACCGCCAACGCGGTCCGCTACGTCGGAGCACGGCCCGTCTTCGCCGACGTGGACGTCGCCACCGGCAACGTCACGGTGGCGACGCTCGACGCGGCCCGCACCCCACGCACCAGGGCCATCATCGCCGTGCACCAGGGCGGCGTGCCGGCCGAGGTGTCCGCGCTGCGGACCGCCGCCGACCGCTGGGGCGTCTCGCTGATCGAAGACGCGGCGTGCGCGGCGGGCTCGATGGTGAACGGTGGTCCGGTCGGCGCCGGGGCGTTGCTCGCGGCGTGGTCGTTTCACCCGCGAAAGCTCCTCACCACCGGCGAAGGCGGGATGATCACCACCGACAACGCGGACTGGGCGGCGCGGCTGCGCCGGCTGCGCGAGCACGGGATGAACGTGTCGGCCGCGGACCGGCACGCGAGCACCCAACCGATCCTCGAGGCGTACCTGGAGACGGGCTACAACTACCGGATGACCGACATCCAGGCCGCCATCGGCCTGGTCCAACTTGCCAAGCTCAGCGACATCGTGGCGCAGCGCCGCAGCCTCGCCGCGCGGTACCACGAGTTGATGGCCGACGTGCCCGGGGCGCTCGCGGTTCGCGACCCGGCGCACGGCCGCACCAACTTCCAGACCTTCTGGGTGCTGCTCAGCGACGAGTTCGGCGTCGGGCGGGACGAGACCCTCGCCGCGCTCGCCGCCGCCGGGGTGTCCGCCCGGCGCGGCATCATGGCGTCGCACCTGGAGCCGGCGTACGCGAACGTCGACCCGGCCCCGCTGCCGGTGACCGAACGGATCACGCGTGACTCGCTGGTGCTGCCCCTGCACCACGCGCTCACCGAGGACGACCAGGACCACATCGTCGGAACACTTCGTGCGCTGGCCCGCCGATGACCACCGATCTCGTGATCGTCGGCGCCGGAGGAATAGCTCGGGAGACGGCGGCCACCGCCGCGGCGATCAACGCGGCAGCGCCGACCTGGCGGCTACGTGGCTTTCTCGACGACGACCCAGCCCTGCACGGCGTGACCCGCGCCGGGTTGCCGGTGCTGGGCCCGCTGGACGCGATCGCTGACCTGCCCGATGCCGCCGTGGTGGTCTGCATCGCCAACGCACGCGACCCTGGCGTCCGCGAGCAGGTGGTGCGGCGGCTGGACCTGCCGCCAGCACGGTACGCGACCGTCGTCCACCCGTCGGCCGAGGTGCCCGCCGGCTGCACGCTCGGGCCGGGCTCGGTGCTGCTGGCTCAGGTCGTCCTGACCGCCGACGTCACGGTCGGCGCGCACGTGGCCATCATGCCGCAGACCGTGCTCACCCACGACGACGTCGTCGCCGACCACGTCACGATCGCCTCGGGCGTGCGGATCTCCGGTTCCGTGCGGATCGGACGCGGCGCCTACCTCGGGGCCGGCGCGCTGATCCGCGAATCGCTCACCATCGGCGCGAAGTCGCTCGTCGGCATGGGCTCGGTCGTGCTCAGCGACGTACCCCCCGACGAGGTGTGGGCGGGCAACCCGGCCCGCTTCCTCCGTCCGGTCCGCCAGCCAACTCTGCAGGGAGTGCTTCCACGATGATCGCGATTCCGTTGGTGGACCTGCAGGCCGCGCATGCCGAGGTGGCGGAGGAGGTCGCGGTCGGCTTCAAACGGGTCCTGGCGGACACCGCCTTCATCGGCGGCCCCGAGGTGGCCGCCTTCGAACGCGAGTACGCCGCGTTCGCCGGGGTGGACCACTGCGTCGGCGTCGCCAACGGCACCGACGCGCTCGAACTGGCGCTTCGCGCCGTCGGCGTCGGACCTGGCACCGAGGTGATCCTGCCCACGAACACCTTCATCGCCACCGCCGAGGCCGTCGCCCGAGCCGGCGCGCGACCGGTGCTGGTCGACTGCGATCCCGACTCGTACCTGATCGACGTCGACGCGGCGCTGGCCGCGATCACGCCGGCCACCCGGGCGATCGTCCCGGTACACCTCTACGGCCAACTGGCCCCGGTGGAGCGGCTACGGGACGGCCTGGCCGGGCGCGACGTCGCCATCGTCGAGGACGCCGCACAGTGCCAGGGCGCCACCCGGCACGGACGCGGCGCCGGCGTCGACGGCATCGCCGCGACCAGCTTCTACCCCGGCAAGAACCTGGGCGCGTACGGCGACGCGGGCGCCGTGGTGACCGCCGACGCCGACGTCGCCACCATGGTCCGCACCCTCGGCAGCCACGGCGGCCTGCAGAAGTACGTGCACGACGTCGTCGGTGTGAACAGCCGACTGGACGGCCTGCAGGCGGTCGTGCTCCGGGCCAAGCTGGCCCGGCTGACCAACTGGAACACGCTGCGCCGCGCCGCGGCCGCCCGGTACGACGCGTTACTGGAGTCGGTCGACGTGGTCCGCCCGACGACCCTGCCGGGCAACGAGCACGTCTGGCACATCTACTGCCTCCGGGTCCCCGGCGACGGCACCCCGGCCCGCCGGGACCGGGTGCTGGCGCGGCTCAACGCGAGCGGCGTCGGGGCGGGGATCCACTACCCCGTGCCGGTGCACCGCACGGGAGCCTTCGCCGGTCTCGGCTACCCGCAGGGGGCGTTCCCGCACGCGGAGCGGATCGCGACCGAGCTGCTCTCGCTGCCGATCTACCCACAGATCACCGCCGAGCAGCAGGAGTCCGTCGTCGCCGCGCTGACCGCCGCGCTGGCCGGCTGACCGTCTCTCGTTGCCCGGGTCGGCGGCGACCCGGGCGGCAGACGGGCAGGCTTCGCCGCCGGTGACGGCAGGCGGTGCGGACGTGGCGGGCCTGGGGATGGAGATGTCGTGTACGTGACGCTGCGGGACCGGCCGGACGATGCCGGTACGAGCCGGACCCGCATCGCCGTGCGCCGCGTGTCCGGGACGGTTGTGCTGCTCGGCACGGTCAGTCTTCTCACCGACGTGTCGTCGGAGATGGTGGCATCCATCCTGCCGCTCTACCTGACCGCCGTGGTCGGCCTGAGCCCCATCGCGTACGGCTTCCTGGACGGCATGTACCAGGGCGTCAGCGCGCTGGTACGGATCGCCGGCGGCTACGTCGGCGACCGCGGGCAACGACCGAAGTGGGTGGCGGTGACCGGGTACGGCGCGTCCGCGCTGAGCCGCCTGGCGATGCTGCCGGCGGCGGGCTTCGCGGCGATAACCGCGGTGGTCACCGTCGACCGGTTGGGCAAGGGCCTGCGCACCGCGCCCAGGGATTCCCTGATCGCCGCGGCGTCGCAGCCGGACGTGCTGGGGCGGGCCTTCGGCGTGCACCGGGCGCTGGACACCCTCGGCGCCGCCATCGGTCCACTGGTTGCCTTCGCGCTCTTCGCGGCCGTACCCGGCAGCTACGACTCGATCTTCGTCGTCTCGTTCGCCTTCGCGATCGCCGGGGTGGCGGTGCTGGTGCTGCTCGTGCCGGACCTGCCGACCGCGGCCGGCGCCGCCCGCGCCACGCTGCGCGAGGTGTTCTCGGAGATCGGCGGTCGAGGTCGACGGCGACCGCTGCTGGCCGCCGCACTACTGGGCCTGCTGACCATCGGCGACGGCTTCCTCTACCTGCTCCTGCAGGAGCGGGACGACTTCACCGCCCGCTACTTCCCCCTGCTCTACGTGGGCACCAACGTCGCCTACCTGGCGCTGGCCGTACCCCTGGGTCTGCTGGCCGACCGGGTCGGCCGCGGCCGGGTGCTCGTCGCCGGCCACCTGGCGCTGCTGGGCGGCTACCTGCTCGCGGCGCTGCCCAGCAGCGGCGTCGGCGGGACCCTCGCGGTCCTGCTGCTGCTCGGCACCTTCTACGCCGCCACCGACGGCGTGCTGGCGGCGTTGGTGAGTCGCCTTGTGGCCGCCAGGGCACGGGGAAGCGGAATCGCCGCCGCCCAGACCACGGTGGCGCTGGCCCGGTTCGCCGCGTCGGTGCTCTTCGGTCTGCTCTGGACCGTCCAGGGTCCCCGCCCGGCGCTGCTGCTCTTCGCCGCCCTGCTGGCGGTCGCCGTGCCGGTCGCCGCCTGGCTGCTGCGGGGCATCGATCGTCCGACCTCGGCGACGCGCCCCGACGCTCGACCCGGCGAAGTGCCGGCATGAGCGGGCGGGTGGGTGGGCTCGGGCCGCGGGCGCGACTGACCGCGCTGGCGGTGGTGCTGCTGGTGGCCTTCCTCAGCGCGGGCGGCTATGTCTGGCGGGCCCGGCAGGACCTGACTGCCGTGCAGGCGACGGCGACCGGCGCGCCGACACGCGACGACCTCGCCGTGGTGCGCGACGTGCCACACCTGGTCTTCCGGAACACGGCTCTCGGCGCCGACTACGGCCGGGTGGCGATGGTCCCGCTCTCGGCGCCGGCCGGGCCACGCGCGGTCACCGACGCCTCCTGCGAGCGGGTCTACGCGACCCGGGACGAGGCGATCTGCCTCTCGGCCGACCGGGGCCTGCTGACCACGTACCGGGCGCGGCTGCTCGGCGCGGACTGGTCGGTTCGGCGCGACCTGCCGCTGGTCGGCACACCGAGCCGGGCCCGGTTGTCGCCGGACGGGTCGCTGGTGGCGACGACCACGTTCGTCTTCGGGGACTCGTACGCGAATCCGGGGCAGTTCTCCACCCGTACGGTGATCAGCCGGACCGCCGGTGAGGTGATCGGGGACGTCGAGCGGTTCCCACTCGTCGTCGACGGCGCGGTGGTGACCGCGGTGGACAAGAACCTGTGGGGGGTGACCTTCGCCGACGACGACCGGTTCTACGCCACCGCCGCATCCGGGGGAAAGACCTGGCTGGTCGAGGGGAGTCTCGCGGCCCGCCGGGTGACCGCCCTGCGGGAGGACGCCGAGTGCCCGTCGCTCTCGCCGGACCGGACCCGGATCGCCTTCAAGAAGCACGGCGACCTGCCCCCCGGCCGCTGGCGCCTCGCCGTCTACGACCTCGCGACCGGCACCGAGACGCTGCTCGCCGAGACCCGCAGCGTCGACGACCAGGTCGAGTGGCTGGACGACACGAGAATCATCTACGCGCTGCCCCGCAGCGGTGCCGGGACGGCGACCAGCGACATCTGGTCAACCCCGGCGGACGGCCGGGGCGCCCCCGAGCTACTGGTATCCGACGCCTGGTCGCCGGCGGTGGTCCGGTGAAGACCGAACAGCCGGGCCCGCAGCCGGCCGACAGGAGGACTCCTGGCATGTCACGACTGGACATCATCACCCCCAGCTTCGCGCCTGACTTCGACCGCTGCGCCGACCTGCACCGCTCGGTGCTGGCGCACTCGCCGGATTCGATACGCCACCACATCATCGTGCCGCGCGCCGATCTGGCGCTCTTCGGTCAGTTGAGCGGGGCGCGCGCGGTGATCCACGACGAGGCGGACTTCCTGCCCCGGTCCTTCCGGTCCCTGCCGGGCGGGAAGTTCTCGGTCAACCTCCGCCGCCCGTTCCCCCCACTGCGCGGCTGGATCCTGCAGCAGATCATCAAGCTCGCGGCCGCGGCCCGCTCCGACGCCGACGTCGTCGTGCTTGTCGACTCGGACATCCAGTTCGTCCGGCCGTTCTCCGCCGACACCTTCCGTCGTGACGGGGTGGTCCGCTTCTATCGCAAACCCGACGAGGTCGACGAGCGGCTGCCACGGCACGTGATCTGGCATCAGGTCGCCCGGTCCCTGCTCGGTGTGCCGGCGGCCGTGCCGCCCTACCCCGACTACGTCTCGTCGCTGCTGGCGTGGGATCCGGCCGTCGTACGGCGGCTGCTGGCCCGGGTGGAGTCGGTGACCGGGCGCCGGTGGGCGGACGCGATCGGGGCCAACCTGCACTTCTCCGAGTGGACGCTGTACGGCGTCTATGTCGATGAGGTTGCCGGTACGGGAACGAATATCGACTCCTTCCGCGTCGAGGACACCCTCTGCCATGCCTACTGGGAGGAGACCCCATTGGACGATCGCGCGATGCAGGAGTTTCTCGGCGCCATCCAGGATCACGACATAGCGGTGATGATCTCCGCCAAGTCCCGTACGCCTACGCCGCTGCGTCGAAGGGCACTGGCCAACCTCTCCCTGGCCTGACCACGGACGACCGTGCGATTTGCGAGAGAGGTCCGGTTACGCAGACGGTCCAACGCGGTGGTCGAACCCGGCCGTCCGGCGTGCTGAGCCGTGAAACAGGACGATTCCGCGGGTCACGCCAGAGCGGTACGCTCGGGCCAGCCCTCCACTGAAGGATCCCGATCCAAGGGTAGGAACGAGAGCATGGTGCGGCGATTCAACGGATCGACGACAACCATGACCGGCGACGCCAGGCGCGTGAACGGCGGACGGGCTTCCGGAGGGCGACACGCCGAGCCCTTCCGCGTGGTGCGACCGCAGGGATCCCGCCAGGCCGCCTTCATGCTCCAGCTCTTCATCCTCAGCGCCTTCATCTTTCCGTCGGACACGGTGATCCGGATCGTCGGCGCGCAGGGCTATCTGGCGAGCCTCGTATCCCTCGTCCTCTTCCTGGCCTGGGCGGTGACGGCGCTGCTCGGCCTGCACGATCCGGTCCACACCCGCTATCCCGTTCGCGGGGCGTTGGCGGTGCTGTGGATCTGCGCGCTGCTCTCCTATGCCGCCATGCCGCTGTTCACGCCGGACGAGACCCAGCGGCTCAGCGCCGACCGTTGGATGCTCCTGCTCGTCGGCATGTCCGGGGTGATCCTGGTGACCGCCGAGCACCTGCGCAGCCCCGCCGATCTGCTGCGGGTCATTCGGACCGTGGTGTGGGGCGGCGCGTTCTCCGGTGTCGTGGCCACCCTCCAGTTCTGGTTCCTGTGGGACCTCAAGCCGTTGCTGCGCCTGGCGCTGCCGGGATTCGAGTCCGGCGAAGCGTACGGCTCGTTCCAGGGCCGCGACGCGCTCGTCCGGGTCACCGGGACGACCATCCATCCGATCGAACTGGGTGTGGTCGCCGGCATGCTCCTGCCGTTGGCGATCTGGCTCGGTATTCATGACCGGGAACGCTCGACCACGCGGCGGTGGCTGCCGGTGGGGCTGATCGGCATGTGCATACCGATGTCCGTCTCCCGGTCGGCGATCCTGGCTGTCGGCGTCGCGATGGCGACGTTCATCATCTGCGTGCCCGCCAAGCAGCGGGTCTGGCTGTTCGCCTTCGCGCCAGCCGCAGTCGTCGGCATCTTCGCCACCACACCGGGTTATCTGCGAACGATCATCGGCTCCATCACTGCGGGCTCAGAGGATGCCTCGATCACCAACCGGCTGGACAACTATCCCCGCGTGGTCGCGCTCGTGCAGCAGGCCCCGTGGCTGGGCCGGGGCGGTGGCACGTTCCTGCCGGAGGACGCGACACGAATTCTGGACAACCAGTACCTGAAGACCGCCATCGAGATGGGCGTCCTGGGCCTGGCCGCGCTCGTGCTGTACTTCCTGGTCCCCGCGATCACGGCACTGCAGGCGCGGACCCGGGCGACCGATCCTGAGTTGCGCTCGCTCTGCGGCGCGCTTGCCGGCGCCTGCCTCGCCGCAGCGGTCGGGGCCTACACGTTCGACGCGTTCTCGTTCGCGCAGTTCGCCTCGGTCCACGCCGTTGTCCTCGGGCTCTGCGCCACCTGCTGGCTGGCCGTCCAGCGGTGGCCCGCGCAGACCCGGATCTTTCCCGTGTCGGTGACCGCGGCGCCCCCGCGGCCAACAGAGCCGGCACCGTCCCCGGCTGCCCGCCCATCTCCTGCCGCAAGAATTGAGCCCTGATGGATCTCCTGGCCCTGTTCACGACCGTGCGACGCCACAAGCTGATCGTGCTGGCAGTGTTGGTAGTGCTGATCGCCGGGAATGCCTTCGTCGCCTTCGGGATAGCGCCGCGGTACGAGTCGCAGGCGCAGTACGTGCTGATCGCCCCACCGCCCCAGCCGAGCGATGCCGCGATCGCCCGGGACCCGTCGCTCCTCAAGGTCAACGCGAACAACCCGTACCTGCGACTGCCCAACCCGTCCGTGGTGGTCGACGTCCTGGCCCAGCGGGTGTCGGGCGGCCTGGTCCGCGAGGGGTTGATCGGCCAGGGGGCCGACAAGGACTACACGATCAGCTCGACCAACGCGATCGGCTCGGGCCTGGTCATCAACATCGTCGGCACGGGCAGCTCCCCCGACTCGGCCGTGAAGACCCTCGACCTGGTGTCCGAGAGCATGGAAAAAGAGCTGTACGACATGCAGAAGGTCGACGGCGCGGACGACAAGTACCTGTTCCAGGCGCTGCCCATCAACCCACCGACGGATCCCACGCGCAAGGTCACCGGGACCATCCGGTCGATGATCGCGGTGTCGGCCGCCTGTCTGGTGCTGCTCTTCGGCATGATCTCCGTCGCCGAGGCCGTCGGCCCGCGCCGGACGAAGCGGGTGGTGCCGATCGACGATCCGGATGCTCCGCGAGAGGCGACCGAGCCGACGAATGCACCCGTCGTACCGCAGCGCGCCAACACCTCCGATCTCACTATCGTGTTACCCCGTGTGAAGGGGGCCGAGCAGCAGGGGCCGGCGAGCCAAAGGCCTGCGCGGGACTAGTTCGTCCTGCTCATCGACCTCAGCTGTCAACCATCTGACGCAGCGTGCCTGATCGGCTGGCTGCTGGCGGCCACCCGGTGTTACAGCCAGTGTGGACGGCCGTTGGCAAGAGATGAGGGGTTCTCTACTTTTCAATATTGAGCCGCCCGGCAGGCGCCGTGACGTCTCGTAGCGAGAGGTGGGTGCCCGAGATGGCGATGACGACCCAGCCACTGATCCGGACCGCGCTGCCGGGCACACTGCCGCGAAACGGCGGTTGGGCCACCACGGGTGGTGTGCACCGCCGAATGCGCCCCGGCTTGGCGATCCTGGTCGCCATCAGCGTCATCCTCGCCGGAGCCATCGCCGGAACGATCGCCGGCCCGACGCCGGCCGCCGCCGCCACCTGCGACCCGAATCCCGTGGTCTGCGAGAACGCCCAGTCGGGTCAACCGGCCTCGGAGTGGGACATCGACGGTTTCGGCGACTGGACGATCCAGGGCTTCGCCACCGACATCAGCGTGAACCGTGGCCAGCGGATCGACTTCAAGATCGACACCGCGGCGACCGCGTACACCATCGAGATCTACCGCCTCGGCTGGTATGGCGGCGCCGGCGCCCGGCGGATCACGCCGGTGACACCGTCCGCGACACTGCCGCAGCACCAACCGGACGACTGCATCACCAACAACGACACCCAGATGTTCGACTGTGGGAACTGGCAAGTATCCGCGTCGTGGCAGGTCCCCGCGACCGCCGTCTCCGGCGTGTACATCGCACGGTTGAAGCGCACCGACGTCGACACCGGCAGCGCGAGCCACATCACCTTCGTGGTGCGCGACGACAGCAGCACGTCGAGCCTCTTCTTCAAGACCTCCGATGCCACCTGGCACGCCTACAACACCTACGGCGGCGGGAACTTCTACGAGGCGCTGCAGAACGGCCGGGCGTTCGAGGTCAGCTACAACCGGCCGTTCTCCACCCGAGGCAGCAGCAACGGTCGCGACTTCCTGTTCAGCAACGAGTACCCCATGATCCGCTTCCTGGAGCGCAACGGGTACGACGTGAGCTACACCACCGACATCGACACCGACCGACGCGGCAGCCTCATCCGCAACCACGACGTGTTCCTGTCCGTGGGGCACGACGAGTACTGGTCCGGCCCGGAGCGCACCAACGTCGAGGCGGCCCGCGACGCCGGCGTGAACCTGGCCTTCTTCAGCGGCAACGAGGTCTACTGGCGGACCCGGCTCGCGCCCAGCGTGGACGGCACCAACACCCCGCACCGCACGCTGGTCTGCTACAAGGAAACCTGGGCCAATGCCGACATCGACCCGACCAACGAATGGACCGGCACCTGGCGAGATCCACGGTTCATCCAGCCCGGCAACGGCGCGGGACAGCCGGAGAACGCCCTGACCGGCACCGCCTACATGAGCAACAACACCGATCTCGCGCTGCAGGTACCGGAATACCAGGGCAAGTTCCGGCTGTGGCGGCACACGGGCCTCGCCAGCACCGCGCCAGGCCAGACGGCGACGCTCGCCCCGCACACGATCGGTTACGAGTCCGACGAGGACGTGGACAACGGATTCCGGCCAGCGGGTCTCATCCGGCTCTCCACCACGACCGGATCGACACCTGAATACCTGCGCGACTTCGGCAACACGGTCACCCCGGGCACCACCACCCACCACCTCACGATGTACCGCGCGCCCAGCGGAGCCCTGGTGTTCGGCGCCGGGACCGTCCAGTGGGCGTGGGGTCTGGACTCGGTGCACGACGGCACCACCTCGCCGGCCGACAGCCGAATGCAGCAGGCCACCGTCAACCTCTTCGCCGACATGGGGGTTCAGCCGGCGACACTGATGCCGGGCCTCCAGGCGACGTCAGCGTCCACCGACACGCTGGCACCGACCACCACCATCACCGCACCGGCGAACGGCTCGACGGTCACCAACGGCTCCCTGGTGACCGTGCGGGGCACCGCCGCCGACCTGGGCGGTGGCCGGGTCGCGGGCGTCGAGGTGTCGACCGACGGCGGCGCCACCTGGCACGCCGCCGACGGCACCACGTCCTGGTCGTACAGTTTCCACTCCGGCGGCGCCGGCACCCAGGTGGTCCGGGTCCGGGCGATCGACGACAGCGTCAACATGCCGTCGACACCGTCCACGGTCACCCTGAAGCTGGCCGGGCCCAGCACCCTCTTCGGATCCCGCGTGCCAGACAACCCGGCGGTCAACGACAGCTCTCCGGTCGAGCTGGGCGTGCGGTTCAGCTCGCAGGACGACGGCTACGTCACCGGCGTGCGCTTCTACAAGGGCGCGGCCAACACGGGTACGCACACCGGAAGCCTCTGGACGGGCACAGGCACCCGACTGGCCACTGGAACGTTCGTCGGGGAGACCAGCGCCGGCTGGCAGACGCTGGCCTTCGCCAGCCCCGTGCCCATCACCCACGGCACCGAGTACGTCGTGTCCTACACCGCCCCCAATGGTGGCTACGCCGCCGACCCACTGGCGTTCAGCGGTCGCGACGTGAACTCCGCGCCGCTGATCGCACCCCGATCCACCCCGTCGCGCGGCAACGGCGTCTTCGCCTACGGCAGCGGCTTCCCGACATTGACCTACAACGACGTCAACTACTGGGTGGACGTCACGTTCATCGACAGCGCGGCCGGCCCGCCGAGCCCGGTGGCGACCACGCCGTCGGCGAACGCCACCACAGTGCCGATCACGGTACGTCCGTCCGTGATCTTCTCGAAGCCGTTGAACCCGACGTCCATTCAGTTCGCCCTCAAGAACCAGGCGAACGTGTCCGTCGCCGGCACGGTCGGATACGACGATGCGACCAAGACGGTGACCTTCACCCCGTCGGCTTCGCTGGCCACCGCGACCACCTACACCGCCACCGTCACCGTGGCCGACAACCAGGGCAACCCGGGTGACGAACCCACCGTCTGGTCCTTCACCACCGACGCGTACGCCGCCATCTACACGATGTTCCCACTGAACGCGACGCCGCAGTCGGCGGCGGACAGCGACCCCAGCGCGGTGGAACTGGGCGTGAAGTTCGTCCCGTCGACAGACGGACGGATCGTCGGGGTGCGCTTCTACCAGGGCACCGGCAACAACGGTACGCACACCGGCAGCCTGTGGACGGCCTCCGGCACGCTGCTGGCCCGTGCCACGTTCTCCGGCGAGTCGGGCTCCGGCTGGCAGAGCGTGCGGTTCGACAGCCCGATCACGGTGACCGCCGGCACGACGTACGTCGCGTCGTACTTCGCGCCCAACGGCCACTACGCCTCGACATCGAACTTCTTCTCGACGCTCTGGACCAACGGACCGCTCAGCGCGCCGCCGACAACGGCCAACGGCGTCTACAACTACGGCAGGCACGCGTTCCCGCAGAACTCGTACCAGTCCAGCAACTACTGGGTCGACCCGCTCTTCGTGCCGGACGCACCGCCGGACCCCGGCCCGACACCAACACCGACACCGACACCGACGTCCAGCCCCAGCCCGACTCCCCCGCAGGGTCCGCCGGTCAGCCTGTTCAGCGACACGGACACACCGCAGCATCCGAACTGGAACGACTCGAACTCGATCGAGGTCGGCGCGCGATTCACCGCGGACGTCAGCGGGTCGGTGACCGCGGTGCGGTTCTTCAAGGGGCCGGACAACAACGGACTGCACACCGGAACGCTGTGGACCTCGAACGGGGACCTACTGGCGACGGCGTCGTTCACGAACGAGACCGGATCCGGATGGCAGGTCGCCACATTCTCGCAACCCGTCAACATCACGGCGGGCACCACCTACGTCGTCTCCTACTGGACCTCGGTCGGGCAGTACGCGGTCAATCTGAACGCTCTCGCGGGCCAGGGAATTGATCGTGGACCACTGCACATACCGGCGGGTGGCGCCAGCTTCCGCTACGGCGGCGGCTTCCCCGATTCCGCCGTCTCGCACAACTTCTGGGTGGACGTCGTATTCCGACCGAACACCTGACGTAGTCAACTACCGGACACCAGCTCGAAGCAGTCGGAGGTTGTGCGTCGGCGCGGACGTACGGCACCTTGAGGAGCGGCGCGACCATGCTTGCGCGGATCTCTGTCCACAGGCGATTGAGGGAGTCCTGGTGAGCCTGGCCGACGTGGGCGTCGCCGCATGGTGACCCGGGAAAGGCCGCGCCCGTTGCGGCGACGGCCGACCGTTTCCGTCGTGGTTCCCTGTTACAACTACGGCCGTTATCTTCCGGCCTGCGTGCAGAGCATTCTCACGCAGGAAGGCATGGACGTCGATGTCCTCATCGTCGACGACGCCTCACCCGACGGCAGCGTCGAGGTGGCCCGCGAGATCGCCGTGGATCCGCGGGTCCAGGTGATCGAACACGTGGTCAATCAGGGTCATCTCGCCACGTACAACGAGGGCTTGGCGAAGGCGACCGGCGACTATCTCGTCCTGCTCTCCGCGGACGACCTACTCACGCCCGGTTCGCTGGCACGGGCCACCGCGTTGCTGGAGGCGCATCCGGAGGTCGGGTTCGTCTACGGCTTCTCCGCGGCGTTCAACGACCGCACTCCCACACCGCGGACCCGGGCGACCTCGTGGACGATCTGGACCGGCGCCGAGTGGCTGCGGGAGAACTGCGAACGGGCCACCAACCCGGTGTCGACGCCCGAGGTGGTGATGCGGGCGAGTGTCATGCACGACCTCAAGGGCTACGACTCACGGGTGCCGCACGCTGCGGATTTCCTGCTCTGGCTGCGGGCCGCCGCCCGCGCCCACGTCGGCCGGGTCAACGGCGTCGACCAGGCGTTCTACCGCGTACACGGTGCCAACATGCATGTCCAGGAGTTCGGCGGCATGATCCGCGACATCACCGAGCGGAACAGCGTCTTCGAGATCCTCTTCACCGAGGAGGGCGACCGGGTCGAGCCGGTGCGCCACCTGCACACCGCGGCCCGGGCGGCGCTCGCCCGCACGGCCCTGTCCCTCGCGTGCCGGGCCCACGAGCTGGATGACGGCGGGGACGAGCTGCCCGAGCGGTTGGCCGACCTGGCGGAGAGCATCGACCCCGAGGCGCGGGGGTCACGGCTCTGGCGACGTTACGAACGCAACGCACGCCGCGGACCACGGCCCGAGCGCCCACCCCGACTGCGGCGGCTGGCCGACCGAGTGGATCGCCGGGTGCGGTGGGGTTGGTGGCGTTGGCGCGGCATCCGGGTCTGACCGGCGCGGCGAACAAGCAGATCCACGAGGGTGAAGGGGGCGGTTGACGGCATGTCGGCGATTTCGGAGCGAGCGGTTGACGTCGGCGTGGCCGACCTCCCGTCGGCCGGGCGATCGGAACCACCTACCCCAGCGGACGGCCTCGGCCAGGCGCAACGGGTCGGCGCACGGTCACCCGCCGACGCCGAGGAGGTCCTCGTCCTGTCCGGCCTGACCAAGGTGTACGAGCCGACGCCGAAGTGGATGCGGGTCCTGGCGCGGACGCACATCAAGTCGGACGTCATCGCGCTCGACGGCATCGACCTGACCGTTCGCGCCGGCGAGATCTGCGCGATCGTCGGCCCGAACGGCGCCGGTAAGACCACCCTGTTCCGGATAATCGTCGGCCTGACCACGGCGACGAGCGGCGAGGGCACCCTCCTCGGGCTCGATGTCGAGCGGGACTCCGAGCAGATCCGCCAGGTCGTCGGCTGGATGCCGGCGGACGACCGGAGCCTGCTCATGCGGGCCACCGCCCGGGAGAACCTGCACATGCACGGTCGCCTGCAGGGCATGTCGCCGCGGTTGATGGCGACCCGGATTCCCGAGGTCCTGGCAACGGTGGATCTGGAGTCGCGGATCGACACGGTCGTCGCCGGCCTCTCGGCCGGCATGAAGGCCCGGCTGAGGCTGGCGCGGGCGCTGCTCTCCGGCCCCCGGGTGCTCATCCTCGACGAGCCGACCGGGGCGGTGGATCCGATCGCCGCGCACGGGCTCCTCGATCTGATCACCGATCTCGTCCAGCGGGAACGACTCGCGGTGCTGATCTCGTCGCACCGCCTCGAAGAGATCGAGGCGCTGCGGTCCCAGGCCCTGCTGCTCGACAAGGGCCGGGTCAAGTACTTCGGCGACCTCGACAGCCTGCGGGAGCAGTGGGAACGACCGCAACTCGAACTGGTCTTCGCCTCGACCGACGCAGCCGACCAGGCGGCTGCGGACCTGACGTCGCTGGGCCTGGAGCTCACCGTCGACGGGCCCACCCTCCGGTGCTGGCTCAAGGTGCGCGACGGAGCGGGTGACGTGCTGGCCGCGCTCGGCGCTGGCGCCCGGCAGGTCCGGCACGTCCGCGAGATCCCGATGCCGCTGCGGGACCTGATCGCTCGCGCCTACCGTCACGACCAGACCGCAGAAGGCGGAGCGACATGAGCCTGGCCTACACCGCCCCGATCGGCCGTCGTGGGCTCTGGCGCAAGTCGCTCGACACCTGTGCGGCCTACGTCCGGATCGACCTGGTGGAAGAGCGGATGTTCCCGGCCACCACCATCCTGCGGTACGCCGCAGTGGTCTTCCCCGTGCTGCTCTACTTCTTCCAGGGCACGTTCCTGAATGCCACCGACGCGTTCGCCTTCATGCTCATCGGCGCGAGCGTCACCGCGGGCTTCCAGGACGCGCTGACCGCGTTGACCAACCGGCTCCAGTTCGCGCAGGAGCGCGGCACACTCGAGACCTACCTGGTGGAGCCCGTGCCGTGGGCGCTGATCCCGATCGCGATGAACATCTGGCGCAGCGTCACCGGCACCGTGATGGCAGCCTTCATGATCGCGTTCGGCAGCCTGTTGGGTGCCCAGATCGAATGGCGGTCCATCCCCCTCGCGCTGCTGGTGTTCCTGGTCGGGATAGCCGCCTGCAACGCCATCGGCACCCTCGCCGCCAGCTTCATCATCCTGTTCAAGCGCGGCGAGCCGGTCATCATGCTCTACAGCCTGGCCGCGGGGGTGCTCGGCGGCACCCTCTTCCCGATCAGCGTGCTGCCGGACTGGATCCGCTGGGTCAGCTACCTCGTGCCGCACTCCTACGTCATCTCCGCGGAGCGGCAGTTGCTCATGGGTGACCCACCGGCCGAAGGGCTGTCCCCGCTGGTGTCGCTGGCGATCCTCACCGGGTTCAGTGTGGTCATGTTCGCGATTGGCCTGACCGTCTTCGACCGCTCTCTCCGGCTCGCCCGCAAGCTCGGCATCCTGAGCATCTGACGGCGGCGGACGATGGGCCTTGAGGAGCAGGCACGGCGGGCGTACCGGGTCTACCAGCAGTACCGGCAGCACGGTCCGCCCAAGATCCGGTTACGGGAGACGCCTTCCGCGGCGCCGACCATCTACTACCTGGCCCGCGACTACAACAAGCCCTCCGGCGGCATCCGCACCCTCTACCGACACGTCGATGTGCTCAACGAGGCCGGCGTCGCCGCTGCGGTGCTGCACGAGCGCCGCGGCTTCCGGTGCACATGGTTTCCTCATCGCACCCGCGTCACCGACGTGCGGTCGAGCCCACTCGGACCCGACGATCTCCTCGTGGTGCCCGAGACCGACGCCCGGCTGCTGCCCCGGTTGCCGGCGAGCGTGCGGCACGTCGTCTTCAACCAGAGTGGGCACCTCACCTGGAACGTGGACGCGGAGCTGGTCACGCGGCACTACCTGGCAAGCCCCGGTCTGCTCGGCGTCATGGTGGTCTCGGAGCACAGCCAGGACCTCCTCGAACACGCGTTCCGCAGGCCGATCCACCGGGTCCGGTTGAGCGTCGACGCGGCGCTGTTCAACCCCCCCGACCGGCCCAACGGACGGGTGATCAGTTACATGCCCCGGCGCGGGCGGGCGGACGCCGAGACGGTCCTGCACCTGCTGCGGGCTCGCAGCGCGCTGGCCGGGTGGACCATCGACGCGGTGGACGGTGTCTCGCAGGAGGAGGTCGCCCGCCGGCTACGCGCCTCGACGATCTTCCTGAGCTCCTGCTACCAGGAGGGGTTCGGGCTGCCGGCGGTCGAGGCGATGGCGTCCGGGAACTACGTCGTCGGCTTCCACGGTTTCGGCGGCCGGGAGTTCTTCGATCCCGCGTTCAGCCAGCCGACTCCCACCGGCGACCTGCTTGCCATGAGTCGCGCGCTGGAGGAATGCCTGACCCGGGAGGTTGAGCAGCCCGGCTGGTGCTGGTCGCGGGGCGTGGAGGCAGCGCGGTACGTGCGGGCTGAATATTCGGCCGAACGGGAGGCCGCCAGCATCCTGGCGTTCTTCAAGGAGATCGGCCACCGCCCCTGACCTCGCCGGTGGCCGCACCACACGGCCCCGGACCGCTCCCCGGCCGCCGGAATTCCGGCCCCACGAGGGTGGGACCGGAATCCGGGTGATCGACCGCGGGGTACGTCAGGACGTCACGGTGTGATCTTGTAGATGTGGTACGCGGACTCCCGGGCGAACGAATCCTGCAGTGCGCCGCCGCTGATCGGCACCGTTCGGTTCTCGAACAGGACCTCGGCCCGCGCCCCCTTCAAACCGGGCGGGAGCGTCAGCGTCTGGGCGCCCGTGCCGGCGGTCCGGCCCGGCATCGCGAAGACGTAGTACGCGTTCCCGTACGCCTTGAGCATCGTGTCGAGGTTCGGGTTGAACCGCCACTCGTACGACTGGGTGTTCAGCACCGGCGCCAGGGAACTCACCCGCCGGTTCAACTCGGTCACCACCGGTCGGACGGCAGCGCCACACCGATCGCGCAGCACGTGCTGGGAGAGGCAGGAGCCACCGAAGTTGTGGTTGAAGTACTGGATGCCCCGCGCCTCGTGGATCAGCGAGTTCATCACCGCGCCGGCGATCTGGTCACCGGTGATGGTCGGTGCGTTGTTCTCGGTGAACGGATGCCCCAACTCCACGAAGGCGAAGATCGGCTGACGCTTGCCGTCCGCCCCGTCGAGGCTGCGCATCCGGTCCATGGTCCGGCCATAGTTCGCGGCGCGCCGGCAGTTTTCCCGCAGGACGCCAATGCCAGGCCCCTCGGACGGGGAGTTGCAGACGCCGGGGTCGGTGTACCAGTAGATGTCGTTGGAGACCACGTTGGTGTAGCTGTTGACGAAGCGGCCCGCCTCGGCGTCGGTCTCCCAGAACATGACGCCCTTGCCGTAATTGGAGTACCGCAGCCGCCCGTCGGCGGGGAACCGCTTGAGCATCGCCTCCTGGATCGTGTATCCACAGCGGCCGTTGGCAGGTTGGCAGACCGATCCCTGGCCGGGATAGTTGCCGGTCCAGGCCGAGCTGCCCGGGCCGCCCCACATGTCAACCTCGTCGGACAGTGACCAGGCGACGGTCGACGGTCCGACCTGCCGGCTGTTGCCCCCGATCACGCTCATCCCGGCGCTCTCGATGAGCCGCAGGTTGCTGTTGTCGGTCGGCGCCACGTACGTGTTGATGCCCGCGCTCTTGTCCAGGGCGGTGTCCCGCGCCTCGATCACGCTCTCCTGCCACACCCCGATCGGGAAGAAGGCCGGGTTGGTCCAGCCCGCTCCCCGGGCGACCGGGTACGCCCCGTAGTAGGCGGGGCCGCCCTCCCAGGCAATACGAGGCAGGGTCAGCGGACTGACCGTCGTCGGTGTCGGGCTGGGCGTCGTCGGGGGGCGCGTCGGCGACGGGGACGCCGACGGGGTACGGGTCGGCGAGGTGCTCGGACGAGCGGAGGCAGTCGGGGCAGGTGTTCCACCCGCGGCGGGAGCGAAGACGACATCGACCCAGTAGTTGCTGGACTTGTAGGTCGACGTGGGGAAGCCGCCGGCGCCGTACGCGTAGACACCCGCGACGCCCGAGGTGCTCAGTGGGCCGGATGTCACGGTCCGATTGAAGAAGTTCTGCGTCGCCCGGTACCGAGTCGTGTGGTACGAGACGACGTACACCTGACCGGCCTCGATCCGGACCGGCGTCGGGAGCTTCACCTCCTCCCAGCCCGAGGCCGACTCGTTGGTCGAGGTCGCGGTGGCGAGCTTCTGTCCTCTCGCGGACCAGACGTTGACCGGGTGCGAGCTTCTGGAGCCGTTCGCCTTGAGAAACCGGACGGCGGCCAACGTCCCGTTGCTGCTCGAGGTGAAACGGAGGCCGAGCTCGACGGCCTGGGTGTCGGGGTCGGTCGGCACGCCGGAGACGTCCGATCCGGCGAAGAAGGAGAAGGTTCCGGCTCGGCTGGTCGCTGCACCGGCGGCGAGGACCGTTGCCGAGGCCATGATGGCCAGGGCCGCGACGATGGTGAAGATCAGGCGCCCACGACGCGGGCGGAGCCCCGGTGGCAGCGAGGCGGCCCCTGCGAGCGAGCGGGGGGCCGGAGGAACGGGAGGATGCTGGCTTTCCACGAGACTTGACACCTTTCGGGTTGGATCTCTTATCGCCGCCACCCCGTTTGGTCGAGATGGATACGCCTCCCCAGTGCGATTGTCTGACGCGGACAGCTACCGCTGTTCCGGCCAGTCGCCGCTGCCCGGGCTAACGAGGAGCAGGAGCCGATGAGGTACGGCCCTCCGCGAGACTTAATGGTTACTTGAGAATAGGCACACCAATCGTCCGGAATGCCCATCCGATGCTCGTACCGGCAAAAACGACATCAACCGCCGAGGCACTACCGCCTGAGCTGGGGAAACTCCCGTCGCCCCCAACCGGAGCGCACACTCCACCCTGGAGAGCGCCGCCTCGCCTCGGCCAGCAGGATGATCACGACGTAGCAGGCCGCCGCCGGCAGCAGCCCGGGCGACCGGAGCAGAACGTGCCGGAGCCAGGACCAGGAACTCGGACCGGGCACCGGGTCGACCGGGAGGCCGTACTCCGGTGGTGCGGAGCGGACGAAGCGCCAGAACTCTGCGTTGCCCTCCCGTGCGCGGGCCACCCGGCGGACGAGATCCCCCGTGCGCCGCGGCGCGCGTACGCGCACCACCGCCTCGATCTCCACCTTCTCGTCCGCGCCGACCACCGCGTCGAGGAACATGTCGTCGGCCGTGATCTCGGGAATCCGGTCGAAGCGGGACCTGGCCTCGGCGGAGAGCGCGATGATCCCGCGCCCGAAGAGGCGGTTGCGAAAGACCGGCAGCCTGGCGTTCATCGCGTAGTAGGCGCGGACGGGCCAGGCGCTCCCCGAGGTGTCGATCAGTGGCCGGGGCACCGCCGCGACGACCCCGGGCTGACTGACCGTGGCGGCAAGCTGGCGTAACAGTTCCGCCGTGACGGGCACATCGGCGTCCACATAAATTCGAACGTCGCCCTTCGATGCCTGGTCAGCGGCGTTCATTGCGGCGGATTTGGACGGCGTCGAAATTTCCAGGACATGTACGCCAAAAGAACGAGCGACTGCGGCAGTGTCGTCAGTGCATCCGTTTGCGGCGACGACGACCTCCATATCCGCACCGAATTGCGGAGATTCGAGGAGGTGCCGAAGTACACCACCGATCCCGGCCGCTTCATTGAACGCGGGCATGATGACACTGATTCGCACGCATCGATGCTGCCAGCCAGGAGGCGAATCAACAACCGGTCGAATGGCCGAGGGCTGTCTCACGAGGAAGCCCGCAGATGCTGCCCGTTCGATGCCTTGTCTGCGCGCACACCGTCGGTAGATTACTTTCCCATGCGCTCCTATGTGCACGGTTCGCGTGTCGGAAGCCGGGTCAACGTCTACGGAGTCGACTTCGACCCACTTCATGAGAAAGACGTGATTCGGCATGTCGTCGCCGAACTTGCCGCAGGCCGGGGCGGACAGATCGTAACCCCCAATGTGGACATCCTTCGACTTACTCGTCGAGATCGGGAATCACGGGCGCATGTCGAATCAGCGAGCCTTGTCGTGGCCGACGGCAAGCCGCTGGTCTGGGCGAGCCAAATTGCCGGACGTCCACTACCGGCCCGGGTCCCGGGCTCGGACCTGATCTGGAGCCTGTCGGCCGCCCTGGCCGAGCAGGACCGCTCGGTCTATCTGATGGGCGGCGCACCGAGCACCCCGAGCCGCGCGGAGCAGGTCATGCGGTCCCGCATCCCGCGGCTGCGGATCGCTGGACACCTCAGCCCGCCCTTCGGCTTCGACACCCAACCGGAGCAACTCGAGGAGGTCTGCGCCACCGTGGCGGCGGCGCAACCGGACCTGGTGTTCGTCGGGCTCGGCTTCCCCAAGCAGGAACGCGTGATCGCCCGGCTCCGCCCCCTGTTGCCCCGTGCCTGGTTCCTGGGCTGTGGCGCCGCCATCGGCTTCGTGGCAGGCGTGCACCGACGGGCTCCGCGGTGGATGCAGCTGTCCGGGCTGGAGTGGGCGCATCGCCTGGCCAGCGAGCCGGCGCGGCTGATGCGTCGGTACCTCGTCCAGGACCTTCCGTTCGCGCTGGAACTGCTGGCGGTGAGCGCCCGACAGCGGCTTCACCTCCGGTCGGGAGCCCCCGCGGACCAGGTCGCGGGTACGCCGGACGGGCCGGTGCAGGCCGGAGGACCGCATTGAGCCGGCCCGACGTCTCGGTCGTCATCGTCTCGTACAACACGCGGGACCTGACCCTGCGCTGCCTGCGGGAACTCACCGACAGCCGCACCCAGGACGTCCGGTTCGACATCACCGTCGTCGACAACGCCTCGCTCGACGACTCCGCCGACGCAATCGCCGAGCGCTTCCCCGAGGTGCGGCTGATCCGACTGGCCGAGAACGTGGGCTGGGGCCGTGGCGTCAACCGGGGCGCGGTCGCCAGCGACGGGGACTATCTGCTGCTCCTCAACCCGGACACCGTCCCGGTCGGCCACCCGGTCGCCGACCTCCTCACGTTCGCGCGGCGCCAGCCGGAGCACCGCGTCTACACCGGCCGGACGTTGCACGCCAACGGCACGGACGACGGATATTCCTGCTGGGGGCTGCCGAGCCTGTGGAGCCACTTCACCTTCGCCACCGGCCTGTCGACAGTCTTCTCCCGTTACCACTGGGCCAATCCCGAGGGCCTGCCCCGGTACGACCGGCAGTCGGTGCGCGAGGTGCCGGCGGTCTCCGGCTGCCTCATGCTCATCGAGCGTGACCTGTTCTGCCAGCTTGGCGGCTTCGACCCGCAGTTCTTTCTGTACAGCGACGACATCGACCTGGCGGCTCGGGCCGCCGCCCTCGGTGCTCGACCGATCCTCAACCCTGACGTCGCCGTGATCCATGTCGGTGGCGCCTCGTCGAGTTCGGAGGGGCAGCGGGTGAAGATCCTCCGGGGCAAGGCCACCTACGTCCGTCGTCACTGGTCAGCGCCACGGGCCCGGCTCGGCATCGGGTTGCTGGCCGCCGGTGTCGGGCTGCGGGCCGTCGGCACGACACTGCTCACCTCGGACCGGTCCCGCAGCGTCGACTGGGTCTCGATCTGGCGGCAACGCCACGTGTGGTCGGCCGGCTGGCCGCGGATCGACGAGCCCCGGCCGCCGCAGGACCCCAGAGACCGGGCCGGCGCAGTCAGTCGACCGATCGCCTGACGGGCATTCAACAGTCCACGCGCGGCGATGGCCGCGCCGGGACAATTCCCCCGCCGAGGCGTCGAAAGCCACAACCGTTTCGCACTTCTGGATCGGATCTGTCGCCAGCGCCCGTAGCATCCCTTTCGGACAACGGTGGCGCTCCGCCAGCACTCCACGCACGACAGGTCCAGCTAGTGAGACTCAATTGCAAAATCCGGTCGCAATCCGATCCCGAACGACGCCACTCTGCCAGCTTCATTTCCGGCGATTCCATCCAGAGTCAGATTATTGACAATGGACCGAGCGTCCGGTCACCGAGAGAGGCCCGGAACCGGTGCAGGTGTAACGGTCGGCGACGCGTTCGACAGCGACACGGCAACCCGCATGATGCCGATTGCACACCGCGTCGCCGACATGCCGGCGACCCGGTGATCGTCGTTCAATCACGTCGGATAGCGATGATCGACTTGGTCAAACCCAGCAGACGCTCGTTGCGGATGGTGGCGTCCGGAAACAGGTAGCGGAGTTCCGCGCGACCGATCAACTCGGTCGTCAGTACCTGCCTCATCGCCGCCTCGTAGGACTTGCCGGGGGAATAGGCGAGCGGCCACCTGCGCGCCATCACCACCCGCGCCGACACCGGCAGAAACTGCATTCCCGGCGCCACCCAGTGTGGCTCCACCGGGAAGTAGCGGTACGGCGTCTGCACCCAGTACGCGCGACCCAACTCACGGACCGCCTCCGCCATCCGGCGACGACGCTCGTGGCCGCCCACGTGCTCCAGGACACTGTTGCTGAAGACGAGGTCATACGAGCGGCTCAGGATGCTCCTGGGCAGCTCGCAGGCATCGGCATGGTCAGCCTCGGCCCAGTCGGGCAGATCCGCGGGCAGCGGCTCCAGGTTGACCACGTGCACGTGGGCCGGCCGGACGGGGACCCGCGCCCAACTGTCCACCCGGCCACCCAGGTCCAGGACGGTCATGTCCGCCAGGTTCGGGAAGGTGTCCGACAGCCAGGCCGCGCGCAGCGCCCGCCGTTTCGCGCCCAGTGAGGTCGGTGAGTCGACGAGACGGAACCTGAGCGAGTGGAGCCTCATGGGTGCTTGTCCTCCGCTCTGCTGATGGCGTCGAAGACGCAGGAGCTGACGGCGTCGACGACACGGGAGTTGCCTCGGTCAGATGCCCCGGCCACGCCGGTGGAGCGTGCGCAGCACCGTGTCGGCGCGGAGCACCCTCCCCGCCACCGCGAGCGCCAGGTACGCGCGCGGCTCGCGCGGGTTGCGCCGCAGGGCGTGCCGGGCCCAGCGCATCGCCGCCCGCCCGTCACCGGACGCGGCGTGGGCGAAGGCGATCTGCCCCGAGACCCGCGCCGCGCCGGCTGGTTGGGTCCCGAACTCGGGATAGCGCTCCAGGAGCCACTGCAACGCCTCGGAGATGGTGTCCCAGCGCTGCGCGAAGTAGGACCGTCGGTGCCAGCGCACCAGCACGTACGGCGTGCACAGGTTGACCAGTGGCGCGCTGCGCGCCGCGCGGAGCAGGAAGTCGTAGTCCTCCGCGTAGCTGCCGGGAATCTCCTCGTCGACCAGTCCGAACCCGGTGCGCAGCGCGGCGGCGCGGATCAGGAACGTGGACGGGTGCAGCTCGGTCATCCTGTTCCGCAGCAGGTCGGCGAGGGTGACCGAGTCCCGGGTCAGCACCCGGTCGACGGTCTTCCCGTCGTAGCTGACCCGGATGCCGCAGCTGACCAACTCCGCGCCGGGGGCAGCGGTGAGCGCCTCGATCTGGGCCCGCAACTTGCCGGGCAGCCACTCGTCGTCGTCGTCGCAGAACGCGACGAACTCCCCGACGGCGGCGAGGGTCCCGGAGTTGCGCGCGCCCGCCAGGCCCGGGGTCCGCTCGTTGGGGATCACCCGGACCTGGCGGTCCCGGCGAGACAGCCGAGTCAGCGATTGATCCGGTTCCGACTGGTCGTGGACCACCACCACCTCGACGGGGCCGGGGTAGTCCTGGTCGAGGATGGCCCGCACCGCGACCCGGAGCAGTTCCGGACGGTCCCGGGTGGGCACGACCGTACTCACGCTCGGGTGTCCGGTCATCGCCGTTCTCCGGGCCGGTCCGGTAGGAGCCAGGACCACCACCTCGCGCGCTGCCGCTGTCCGGCTGACGCGGCCACCAGTTCCTCCACGATTCGCCCGACCTGCTCGACCGCCGCCCGGCGTGCCGTGGACGCGTCCGGGTCCGCCGTGACGGTGAACCGGAACGGGTCGGCGAGCCCTTCGGTGAGCGCCCCGATCACCGCCTCGCGGGTCTCGGCCAGCGCCACCATGCCGGCTGCGCCCAGGCGACGGGCGAAGAGCAGTTGGTGGTCGTCGACGTGCTCGCCGCGGGCCGGGTCGCGGGGGGTGACGATCGGCAGATGACCCTGCCTGCGTGCCTCCAGGATGGTGGCGGGCCCGGCGTGGCAGACCACCAGGTCGGCCTCGGCCATCGCGGCCTGGAGCTCGCCGTGACCGAGGAAGGTCACCGCCCCGGGGATCGCGGGTGCCCGGGTGTGTCCGTGCTGGATCGTCAACCCGACGTCGTCGACACCGCGGTGCCAGTCCTCCAGCCAGCGGATCAGGCGGTCGAAGGGGTGGGTGTCGGTGCCGACGGCGACCAGCACCCGGGCCCGGGCGAGGTCACCGGCGCGGCGCGGTCGGGACAGCCCGGTGCCGGGTGCCGGCCGGGATCGACCCGCTGGGACCCGGTGCGCGGGGACGTTGCCGATGCTCTCGGCGCTCACAACAGGGTCCCCACGACGGTGGCCTCCGGGTACTGCCGCCGCTGCTCCTCCCACTGCACGAGCATCGCGGAGAGGAAGGGCCGGCAGAGTCGGGCGGTCACGGTCGGGGTGTCGATGCGGTCGTACACCTCGATGTAGACGGTGGGGATGCGCCAGAGCCGGGCCAGCAGCACGAACGGGACGGCCACCCCGGCTCCGGTGGTGACCACCGCGGCGACCCGGCGCGACCGCAGCACCCGCCAGGCGAGGACGGTGTTGCGCAACAGGTTCGGCACATTGCGGGTGGTCGGATGGTACGCCGGGACCATTTCCTCATCGTCGAGCTGCGAGACCGCCTCAGGCGTGTCGAAGGTGATCCAGCAACGCCGCCAGGTTTCATACCACGGACGCAGAGCGAGCAGTTGGGCCAGATGGCCGCCACTGGAGCCCACCAGGAGCAGGACCCCAGAGTCGTTCGCATTCTCGATTGTCGTGTCCACGCGACTCCCCACAAGTGCGCTTGGATTCTCGGTGGCAGCCATGCAACAGCAGATCACACGTCCCCAGTCGGTGAATAGAGCGATCGAGCGATACGTGGATCTTCAAGTGGGCGAACGGGGCGCTCGAACACGATCACCCACATCAATGATCACCATGGCGTGGAATTTCTTTCTCATCGTCCGGAGTCGATGTTGAGCGGGACATTGTTGATCGCGAAGGATCAGTCGCTGGTTCGTTTCTCGATGACGTCCAGCAGGGCGGGGTGCAGCGCGGCATTCCAGCCCGCACCGGCGTCGGCGAGCCGCCACACGCGCAGCCACATCTCCAGCAGGTAGGCGTCCGACACCAACCCTCGGGCGGCCGGCCCGAGCCCCAGCTCCGCGCCGTACCGGTCCAGGTGGGCGTCGACGGCCAGGGCCGCCGCGCCGGCCGGCTCGTCCCGGAGTACCAGGGCCCGCTGGAACGCGTCGTGTGCCAGATCGAAGCCGAGCGGAACGCTCGGCCCACTGTGCTCCCAGTCCCAGGCCACGAGGCGGCCGTCGTGCACGCCCAGGTTCCAGGGCACCCAGTCGCCGTGCCAGTGCCCGAACTCGACGGCCGTGTCGCCGTGCCGGCGCGCCAACGCAGCGACGGCGGCGACCGCCCGGGCGCCAACCGGTGCGCTGGCGGCGGCACGCTCCGCCTCGACGGTGAGCCGGACCAGGAACGGCGACCCGGCCAGCCGTCGCGGCGGCTGCGGAGGACTGCCCCGACGGGCGACCGCCAACAACGCGGCGACTCGCGGGGGTGCGCCGGCCGCCACCCCCCGCACGGCCGGCGGTAGCGGCTCGACCAGCACGACCATCTGCCCGCCGACGGCCGTCTCGACGAGCAGTCGAGGTGCCGCCGGGTGCTCCGGCGCTCGGGTCGCCGCAGCCAGTTCGCGCAGGGCCGCCGCCTCGACCGCCACCAGCGCCCGGGTCGCACCGTTCCAGCCGATCTTCGCGTACCCGAGGGCGCGACCGTCCGGCGCGAACAGTTGCAGGGTCGGCTTGTGGTTCGGGTCCGGCGGGCGAACCCCGCAGGCCGCGTAGACCGAAGGCACACCGAGCGCGGCGCCCAGTTGCCCGGCCAGCAGCACCTCGTCGGCCGCGACCCCTTCCGGTAGCGACACGGTCAGCCGGGGGAACGGTGCCAGGTCCATCGCGTCGACCCGGGCCAGCACGCCCAGCGCGGCCCGCACCGCCCGAACTTTCCACGGGCGCAACGCGTTGTACGCCAGCAGCGAGGCGGCGGTGGCGCGCGGCGCGCCGAGCGGCAGCAGGAACCGTGCCCGAGCCAGCGACGGGACGACCGCGTAGCGGGCGGCGGCGTGGTGCCCGGGCGGCGGCGGACCGCTCACGGTAAGTGCGATGCGCTCATCGCCGAACACCGCCCGGGTTACCCAGCCCAGTCCGTCGCCGCGAGAGCGAGGGTCGCTGGAAACGGTGGCCCGCGTCGTCATGGTCCCCGGTCCGGCCAGTCGAGGTCCAACCCCAGCCGCTGCCGTAGGGCCTCGTTGTGAGGTCGGTAGTACTCGGTCAACTCCGCTCGAACCTCGGGATCCAGCGGTGCTGAGCGGCGATCGTTGTAGACCCTGAAGGCGGGCAGGTCGTGCGCGGGCAACCCCAGGAAGTCCAACGTCCGGCGGTAGGTGCCGCAAGCGTCGCGGTAGAGGTCCTCGCTGGGGAGGAACAGGACCCGCTCGCGGTCGAACCGGTCCAGCCACGGCTGCAGGTGCTCCAGGTAACGCCCCCGCGCCCGGTAGGTGTACCAATCGTAGGGCTCGCTGAAGGACTCCGGCTCGACGATCAGTCGCTCCCGCTCCCCCGCCGTCCGCTCCTCCTCGGCGGCCAGCGCGTCGGCGAAGTCCAGCGGCTCGACGCCGTGCGTCCGCCGTTCCTTCCAGTGCGAGTACGCCCGCTCCACCGGGTCCCGCAGCAGCACGATCAGCCGCACCGTCGGCATCAGCGCGGCGACCCGCTGCGCGGCCAGGGGGTGGAACATGTAGAGCGGAGCCGCCTCCCCCACCCGTACCGGGGCGCCGTGGCGGCTCTGCAGCGTCGCCCGCTGCCGGGACGTCGGGAAGTGCGAGCGGTACCAGGCCTCGCCCCGGTGCCAGTTCTGCTCGAAGTAGTGCGAGGCCTTGGTGTTCCAGGCGGGAAAGAGACGCGGCACCAGCGGGTGCTGGATCAGGTAGTTCCACAGTGAGGTGGTGCCGCCCCGTTTGGTGCCGATGATGAGGAAGTCCGGCAACGACCGCCGATCGCTGGTGCGCACGCCGTAGTCGACCAGAGAGGTTCTCACCCGGTTGGTCACCTGGCGCGGCACAAGCTGCTTCACCCGGTCGCGGATGGATGGCACCGCTTCTCACCTGCCCTTCGGCGACGTCGAGGTGGCACGGAGTTGCCTCATGGTGGCCCGGACGAACCGTCGCACGTCGGGCACCGTCAACAAGCCGACGCAGCCGGCAGCCAGCACGCTCAACGCCACCACCAGGCCAGGGATCCCCCGGCCGCCCGCGAGCACGCCGACCAGGGCCGCGATTCCCACCCCGACGACCACCCCGGCCGCCGCCCGCAGCAGCGCCGCATCGACCAGCGGCTGACCCAGCACCGACCGAGCACAGCCGAACGCGATCAGGTTCTCGGTGGCGATGCCGGCCGCCCAGGCGACGGCCGCGCCGGTCACGCCGTACCCCGGAATAAGCCACAGCCCGAGGGAGACGGTGACCACCACCCCGATCACCGTCGCGGTCAGGTGCAGGCCGCTGCGCCCGCCCATCAGCAGCAGACTCTGCACGTTTCCCACACCGGTGTTGACCAGCATGGCCAGGGCGAGCACGGTCATGGCGGTGGCGCCAGCGGTGAACTCGGGCCCGAAGAGCTCAAGGAACGCCAGGCCGAACACCGCGAGCAGCAGGTAGACCGGCCACGACAGCACCAGCGCCCAGATCGTCAGTTGCCGGTGCACCGCCGCGGCGGCGGCCCGCTCGCCGCGCCCCAGCAACCGGGACAACTGCGGCGACACCGCGACCCGCAGCCCCTGCATGGCCAACTGTCCGGCCAGGATGTAGCGACCGACCGCGCCGAAGACGCCGGCGTCGGCCTGCCCGGCAAGCACCGAGGTGAGCAGGACGCCCACCCAGACGGCGCTGGCGTCGATCGCCGCCGACGCGGCGCGGGGCAGCGCGAAGCTCCAGAACGCCGACCAGTCGGCCCGCTCGGGTCGCAGCGCCGCACCCCGGCCGACGCCGAGCGGACCCGCCACCAGCGTCAGGCAGACCAGGACGGCGAGCGCCGCCGGGACCAGCCAACCGGTCAGACCGACCAGCACTCCACCGCTGGCAACGGCCGCCACACCGACCAGCACCGGTCGGGCCACCGGCACCAGGACGGACTGCACGCCGAGGTACGCCCGAATCGGACGGACACCGCGCACCACGGCGAGCAGGAGCGTCATCGCCACCACCAACGGCACCGCCGCGAAGCTGGCCGCGATCAGGGGCGTACCGCCATCGCCGGCGTCCAGCAGGCGGGGCCCGAGCGCGCCCGCCGCGAAGACCCCGACGAGGCCGACGACGACCGCGGCCACCAGCGGCGGCAGGAGAGCCACCGGGAGCACCCGGGCAGCGTCGCCTCGCCTTCCGAGGCGACGGCGAGGCAGCATCCAGATGAGGCCGGTCTCCGCACCCAGGGTGCACACCGCGGCGGTGACCGTGACGATGCCGACAGCGGTGAAGAACGCCCCCGAGCCGACCGTGCCGTAGCCGCGGGTGATGACGACCACCAGCAAGAAGCCAAGGAGACCGTTGGTGGCGGCTCCGGCCAGACCCGCGACACCCGTCCGGACGCTGCGCCGGGCCTCGGTCGAGGCGTCGACCGAGGGCTCGTCGTGGCCGGAGTCGACGACCGGGCGAGTGCCGGCTGTCATCCCGCCACGGCCCTTCGCCGACGAGAGGGGTGGGCCCGGTCGACGCGCCGGAGGCCCGCTTCCCGCTCGGCGAGCGCCAGCGCGACGGCGACCCCGAAGAAGGCGATCGTGATGGTGGGGCCGGCCATGCCGTAGAACGGGATCTGCACCAGACAGATCACCGGGACCACCGCCAGCCACTGCCCGGGTGCCGAGCGGGCCCGCGCGCTTCTCAACGCGACGATCACGAACCAGGCGAGGAAGCAGAGCAACGCCGGTATGCCGTGGCTGAACATCACCATCCAGAGTTGCCCCTGCGTGCCGACGGGTACCTCCGCCGTGACCGTGTCCACGCTGACCGGCGCGCCGTAACCGAGCCACGGTGAATCCCCGATACGGCGGATGACCTCTACGTAGAGGGAGAGCCGGTCGGAGTTCGTGTCGCTCGACTCGACCCGATTGTTGATCAACTCGGCGACCGGGATCACCAGAGCGGTGAGCCCGGCGATGACCAGGACCCCGACGACGGAGGCGCCCACCCGGACGTTTCCCCGCAGCGCGGCCCGCACGCCGAGCACGCCCAGACCCACGCCGAGGCTCACGAACATGACCCGGTTCAGGGTGAGGAAGGTCGGTGCCAACGACAGCGGCAGCGACACCAGCAGCGCCCAACGGAGGAATCCGCGGCGGCGCAACATGGTGAACGCCACGACGCACGGCAACGTCATCGCGTACGCGCTGCCGTAGTTGTTGGTATACGGGAACGGCGCCGCCGGACGGTAGATCGGGTTGAGCGACAGTTCGCTGTACTCGGCGGCGCTGATGTGGACCAGATCCTGCACGTACGGGTGGTCGGCCAGGCCAGCGGGCAGCAGCATCTCCATCGGGGTGGTCAGCTCGAATCGCGGCGCCAGCACACCAAGCCAGCCGAGCAGGACCAGACCGAACCAGAACGCGCAGATCGGCACGAGCGCCGCCGCCGGGTCGGCGCGCTCCCTGGCATAGACGTAGACGTAGCCGCCGACCACGAGAGCGGTGACGTAGTAGCCCAGCCGCAGACCGAAGGGGAGCAGCGAGACTGGCGAGGACAGCTGGATGGCGCTGAGGAGCACCAGAGCCAGAAACAGCAGCCAGACGCCGGTGGCCGGAGGCAGCGGCACCCGCCCCCGGACGATCAGCAACGCCAGCAGCACCGCGCCGCACAGCGGCCAGATCAGGTAGAACGCGCCGGCCAACCACCACAGCGGGACCAGACCGAACATGATCAGCAGCGGCCAACGGGGCAGCCTCGGTGGCAGCGGCGACGCGATGACCGACGGACCCTCCCCCTCCGGCTCGCTGGCCGCCAGGGCGAGGGTGACGGACACCGTCAGCCCCGTCCGCTGCCGGTGAGCACGAAACCCAGCGGGGTGACGCCAGCCGCACGAAGCCGCTCCGCGAGCCGGCGCAGGTCGCTGTGGCGGGTCCTGTCCTGTTCGACCACGATGACCGCCGTGCCCTGGCGGGCCACCGCGACGCCACGCTCGTCGGCCTCGGAGGGTGGCGCGTTGAAGAGCACGACCCCGGTGGTGACGCGCTGCCGCCACGTGCCGAAACGCACTCCGCCGGCGCCCACGGGCACCTCATCGGTGTTGTTCCCGACCGTACCCATGCCGCTCGCGGTCGCGTTGAGACTCGTTCGCGGCAGGGTCAGGGTGGCGTCCGGGTCCTTCGACGGATGGCTGCCGACCGGGTAGGGAGACGGACGGCGGGTGGGGACCTGGCCGATGACCCCCGTGCCGCTCACCGAATCGGCGCCCCGGGGCTTCGGGACGAGTGGACGGGCCGAGTTGGCCGCCGCGGGCAGTTGCTCCCGGTCCGCCAGCACCGCCGCACGCAGGCTCTCCAGGCGGCCGCTGTCGTCGGCCACGTAGACGTCCCGGCCGGTCGCGGCGAGCGCGACCGCCAGAGAGGCGGTGATGGCGCTCGGGTCCTCACGCGTGGTCAGCAACGCCACCCGGGCCGGCTCGCGAACCCGCTCGGCGATCGCCATCGCCACGTACCGGATGTCGGCGTCCACCACCTTCCGCCGGCCGCCGAACAGTTGGCCGCCGAACAGTTGGCCGGCGAACAAACGGCCGCGCACGGTGCCGAGCAGCGGCAGGCCGGTGACGTCCCGTCCGTCGTGGACCGATCGGACCCGGCGGTCCGCGGATTCCCAGGCGAACGCCAGCACCACGCCCAGCAGTACGCCGCCGAAAAGCCCGGCCAGCACGTAGAGCAGGACGTGCCGGCCGGAGGAGACCAGAACATTTTCCGCGCTCTGCGTGATCCAACCCGGGTTGACGTCGACCGCCGCGATCTCTGTCCGCGCCGACCTCAACTGGGTGAGCTGACTGTTGGTGCCGCCCAGTTCGGCGATGGCCGCGTCCAGCGAACCGTCCCGCGCACTCACTATTCGCCGCTGCAGGATCTGCCGCTGCTTGTCCACCTCCACGATGCTCTCGTCGTAGCGCTTCAGCATCTCGGCCCGCTGCTTCTCGTACATCGTCCGTCGTACGTCGAGGTAGGTCTGCGCAGCGAGGTTGACGTTGCGGACGGCGTCGTCGGCCGAGCGACCGGTGTACGAGAAGCGGAGGATCTGCCCGCCGGTCGGCACCTCCACCTCCAGGGCGTCCCGCACCTCGCGCTGGTCCCCACCCTCGGCGGCGAGCCGTTGCACGACCTCGGTCCCGGTGGCGATGCCACTCTCCACGTTCATGTTCACCGCCCGGTCGGCGGCGGCGCCGCTGGGAGTGAACGCGTCGGTGACGACCGGGCGTACCGCCACCACGGCGCTCGCGGTGACCGCGCTGGGCATGAGGAGCACGTACCCGAGGGCGGCGAGGAGGCCAACGGCGGCGACCGCCCCCACCAGCCGGATCCGGTGCAGAGGGACGCGGAGCAGGTCCGTCAAGGTGACCGTCCGGGCCGACGTGCCCCCACCGCCGAGTGCGTCGGCGGACCAGGAACCGGGAGGTGCATCAGCCATGAAACTTCACCGTCTGTCGTGAGTTGCCTGGACGTGTCGACGCCTGCGACCGGCGGGGCACCTCCCCTCGTGACGCTTCAGGCCGGCGACGTGGTCCGCCGCCGGCCCGACCGTGATCTATCGATTCTCCGTGACGGTGGGGCCCGCCGTCACTGCACGGAGAAGAAAATCCGGGGCGTGGACCAGGTCAGTCCTCCGCCCGCCGGTGCGATCACCGTGCTGGTCGCGCCGTTGACGGCCAGGTCGGCCGTGGGATCGAACGCCACGCTCCGCAGCGTGCCGTCGCTCCCGCCGTACACGATCCGTCCACCGACCCAGGCCATGCCGCGCACCGACGACCAGGTGACACCCGTGGTCTGCAGGCTGAACTCGGTGGCGCCCAGATAGTTGCCGTCGATCTCGAAGTAGCGATAGTAGAGCGCGTTGGCGCCACCGCGTGTGTAGTACAGCCGGCCACCGAGGTAGAACGCGCCGGTCATGCCCGCGGCGTTGAACCAGTCGTTGAACCCCGACGATTCCCAGGGGACGCCGATGGGGCCGCCATTGAACATCGAGACGTCGATCCGGCTGCCGGTCGGGGTACCGGCCACCGTGTGCGCCCAGTAGATGCGGTCGCTCACCCGCCAGGTCGCACCGGCATTGGTGTAGTTGGGCTGGCTGACCGTGGTGGGGGTACCGACACTCGCGCCGTTGAACGAAGCCTTGGCCAGTTGGCCCTCGCCGGTGCCGAGGTAGAGGTTGCCGGTGGTCGCGGTCGGCGGGTTCTTCGGGACCACGGTGCGACCGCCGTCGAGCGGGAACATCCCGAGTCGGCCGTGGTACTCGCTGCCCATTCCGTCGGAGTTGTGCCCGAAGTAGAGCCCGTCGCTACCTCGCCAGAGGACCGGGACCTGCGAACCCCAGTTGCTCGTGCCGGCCGGCATGGACGCGCTGCCGCGACGGCCGGGATTCCAGGCCAGCGGCAGGCCGGTCGCCGGAGTGACGGCGGCGATGCCGAGTCGGTCGATCGCCCCGTCGCCGGCCGCGTCGCTGGCGTTCGGGTTGTTCAGCCAGCGGAAGTGCCCGCCCAGGTAGATGACATTGTCGGCCACCTCCACGGAGGTGATGGTGTCGTTGCCGGTGTAGTCGACCCAGGTGCCGAGCTGAGCGCCACCCCGGTTCGCGGTCTCGAACCGGATCAGCGCGTCGCAGTACGCCGCCGGCCAACCGGCACCGCCGTTGGTGCCGACGACGAACCAACTACCGTCCGCACCGAACTTCACATCCTGGACGTAGTGCACGAAGGTCGTGGGCGCCGCGCACGGCGCGACGAACTTCTCGGTGCTCCAGTCCAGCAGCGTCGGCGTGCCCGAGAGGTCGATCATCGCCATCTGGTTGCGGGGCAGTCCGTTCACGAGGGTGAAGTTGCCGCCGGCGATCATGGTCTGCCCGTTCGGCGTGACATCGATCGTCCAGCCGTACGAGCCGGTGCCGTGCCTCCCGACCGTGGCGTTGATGTTGAACGTCGGGTCGATCGCGCCGGTGGTGGCGTCGAGTCGGCCCAGCCCGGAGTGCGCGGCGCCGTTCAGCCAGTTGAAGGCGCCCGCGACGTAGAGCCAGTTGCCGCGCAGCACCATGTCCCGGATCATGCCGCCGTCCGAACGACCGACCCAGCTGCCGATGGTCGCACCGGTCGTCGGGTCCAGCGCCACCAGGTTCTTCCGGGAGACACCGTTGACGGTCTTGAACCCGCCGCCGACGATGAGCGTGCCGTTCGGGCCGGCGAGCAGAGTGTTGACCGGGCCGTCGAGAACCGGCAGGAACGTGGTCGAGATGGTTCCGCTGATCCGGTCGTACGCGAACAGGTAACTCTGGGTGAGCCACGCCGCGGAGGCGTTCTGCCGAATCTGGGTGAAACTGCCCCCCACGTACACCTGCGAGCCGACCTGCGCGAAGGCACGGCTCTCGCCATCGCGGCCGTGCGGGGTGACGTCGGCGGGATTGGTCGACACCAGGGTCGCCGTCTCGGGAGCCGGCACCACCGCGGCCGAGGCGGCGGAGGGGACCGTCAACACCGCGGCTACGGTCACCAGACCGACTGCCGCCGCGCGGATACGAAATCGTGCAGATCGTCGAGAGGGCCTAACTTTGGGCACGCTGCGCCTCCAAGTTGGACGAGAACCTGCGTAGCGTGCCCCCTCGGTCACTGTTGGCGATATCCGCCGATTGGACGGTCGATGGCCGAACGCGACGACAGCGGGCGGTTTCGCTGTCGGGTGTCAGACACCTCGTGCGTCCGTGGTCGAACGGCGATGCGACGAACGGGTCAGGCGCTGGTCGTGACCTCGACCGGTGCCGCGTCGGCGGACCGGCTGGGTGGACGCACGCGCCCGTCGGCGACGAGTACCGCCAGCACCATCACGCCGAGCAACAGGGTGCCGAAGATCCAGCCACCGACCACATCCGTGAGCCAGTGCTTCTCGGCATAGATCCGGGTGTAACCCTCCACGGAGACCAGCACGGCCAGCGCGGTCGCGATGGCGATCCGGCCGCGTCGCGGAACGTTCCAGGTCAGCCCCGCCAGCACCGCGATGGTACCGAAGGTGAGCAGGACCCGGGCGCAGCCGCCAGAGGGATAGGTGCCGAGGTCAGTGGGTGGGTGCCCCCGGTTCACGGTCAGCGCCAGGACCTGCTGGGTGTACTGCTCGACGACGAACTGCAATGGCAACGCCAGCAGCGGAATCCACCAGCGACGGCGCCGCCAGACGATGACGAAGCCGACCGCCGCGACCACCGTCACCCACTTGAGCGGGTACCGGTCCCCGATCGCGGTGACGAACGAGTTGACGTCGGCCCACCCCTCGACACGGCGGGCGTGCACGTAGTCGAAGACCGGGTGGTCGACGGACGGCTCCAGTCTGGACAACGCTTCACCGAGGGGCCAGCAGATCGTCACCACCGCCGCCGACCCGGCGAGCAGGACGACGAGAGCGGCCCCGACTCGGCCGAGAGCCTCGGTGAGCCCGGCCACCGCGACGCGCAGTCGGTCCGCCGCTCGGCTCTCCCGTGCGACCGGCACCCAACGGGTTGCCACCACCGGAACCAGGACGGCCGGCACCAGCACCGACGCCGCCCCCAGGACGTAGATCAGTACCACCGCCGGACACCGCCGTCCGGCGGACCGGCGACAGGCCCGGCCACGTCCATGGCACGCGGCCACCTGGTATCCGCCACCGTCATCGGTCCTCCTCCACCGCCCGTGCGACCGTCAGCGGCTGACTCCGGTGGGCTGCCGCAGGTACGGGTCCTGTCCGGCCTGCGCAAAGCCCGCCACCGCTGAGGCGTCGTGGTTCATCGTCATGTCGCAGCTCGCCGTACGGCTGGTCATGCCCGCCGAGTTGAAGTAGATGGCGGCCTTGATCTTCGGGTGCGCTTTCAGCGCTGCCGGGAACTCCTGGAACCAGCGTTGCTTGGCACCCAGGTCGGCGGAGTTGAAGTTGGTGCCAAACTCGGCGAGCATCCGGGGCTTACCGGCGCCGATGCCGCTGTCGTCCAGCCAGTCGTAGAAACCGCCGACCGTCGCGCTCGGGCTCTTCCACACCGTGCTGCCGTTGCAGACGTGGAAGTTGTACGGGTCGTAGGCCACCCAGTCGACGTAGCGGTCACCCGGGTACAGGCCGGCGTACCGGGAATAATGCCCGGACCAGCCCATCATCGTCCAGACCCAGACCGCGTTGGTCGTACCCGCCGTGGCGAACCGGTCGTGGACGTAGCGCCAGGCACGGACGAAGTCGGCGTCGCTGCCCTTGGCCGGCTCGTCCTCCGGCTCGTGGTCGAAGCCCAGGAAGACCGGCACGCCGGCGGCGCGAATGCGACCCGCGACCGCGTCGATGGTCGCATCCTGCCTGCCGCTGTAGACATCGGCCCAGGTGAGGGTGGCGCCGGCGGAGAAGTCGCGGGACTCCCAGGCGAAGAACAAAAGCCGGCCCTCGCGCATCTGCCGCAGCTCGTACGCGTCGGGGAAAGCGCCGTTGCTGCCGGCGTTGGAGAAGTCGTGGTAGCGGTGCACGATGTCGAACCTGCGCCCGACCTGCGTCTCCACGTCGGTGACGGCCTTGCCGTGGTCCCAGCCGCCGGCCGCCCCGGCGGGCGAGTACATGCCCCACCAGGCGCCACAGGAGGGCACGAGCTTGTCCGACACCGAGCCGCACCCACCGGTCGGGGTGGTGGGGGTTGCCGTGGCGGAGGGCGTCCGGGTCGTCGGCGCGACGGTCGGCGGTGGCTTCGGGACGCTGGTGGTGCGGGCGGCGCCCGGCGTCAACCGGGTGGTCGGCGACGACGGCGAGGCCCCGATGTCGTAGCTGACCATCAGGCTGGGGCGCAGGTCCGGATTGCGGTTGTCGACCGACGCCCAGTAGATCCGGCTCTCCAGGCCACTCTGGGCCAGCGAGACCGTCCAGATGCCGTTGCCGGTGACCAGCTTGGAGATGTCCCACTCGTTGAACCCGCTGGACACCGCCGTCACGCTGTCCAGCGCGTCACCAGCCGACGCCGGGGCCGGCCGCGCCTCGCGCGCGCTCAGCGGTGAGGCGTACGCCGTCACCGTGGCGGCGAACTGCTGCCAGGCGTGCACCCGCAGCGTCGCCCGGAGGTTGACCGCGGCGGCCGGCACGGTGGTCACGGCGAACTCGATGACCGCCTCGCGGCCACCGCGCGGGTTGCCGTCGCAACGCGTCGGGCAGGTGGCCAGCGTCGTCTTGGCCGCGTTGTCACCGTCCTGCGACACCGCGGTCGCGGTGGTGTCGGCCGCCGCCCGGATCGACAGGTCGTCGCTGGCCAGCAGCGGCATCATGGTCGCCACGATGCCGGCGACCACCGCACCGCCGACCACGCCGATGGCGATCGCCCTGCGCCGGGGTGCGGTGCGGATCCGAGTGCTGCGGTGCAGTCCATGCCTGGCCAAGGAAACTCCCTGTATCTGCTTCCGTAACGCTCAGCAGCGTATCGACGACCAGGTGGTGTCGTATGCAGGACAGTTTCCCGTAAGCGCGTCTTAACTCTCCGCTAAGGTCGCCCCGCGTGGGAGGCCGATTTCTACCGGCGCGCAGCCAGGAGGGCTTCCCGCATCGCCTCCACCGGAGCGGCCACCCCGGTGAACTGCTCGAACTGCCCGACCGCCTGGGCCAGCAGCAGGTCCAGACCGGACACCACACGCAGGCCGGCCGCGACGGCGGAGGCAGCCAACGGGGTGGGCCACGGGTCGTAGAGCGCGTCGAAGAAGACCGCGCCCGGCCGCCAGGCGACCGCGCCGGCCAACGGGTCGGCGACCCCCTTCGGCACGGTGGAGACAGCCACCCCGGCGGCGGACAGATACCGGTGCGCGTCGGCCCAGCCGGCGGGGGTCAGCGCGACGCCCAGAGCGCGCGCCACCGGCCGCAGCTCGTCGACCGCCGCCGCACGCCGCGCCACCACCGTCACCGAGGAGCAGGCCAGCTGCGCGGCGGCGGCGAGCGCGGCGCGGGCCGTACCGCCCGCACCGAGCACCGTCACGGCAGCGCCGGCCATCACCCCGGCGTCGGTCAGCACCTGCACCATGCCGGCGACGTCGGTGTTGTCCGCGTACCAGGAGCCGTCGGGACGGCGTACCAACGTGTTGGCCGCGCCGACGGCGACGGCGACCGGCGACGCGGCGTCGGCCACGGCGAGCGCCGCCTCCTTGCCCGGCATGGTCACCGACAGCCCGGCCCACTCCGGGCCCAGGCCGGCGACCAGATCCGGCAGCTCCGCGGCCGCGCACTCGATCCGGGTGTACGACCAGCCGGTCAGCCCGGCAGCGGCATACCCGGCGTTGTGGATCACCGGGGAGAGCGAGTGCGCGATCGGCTTGCCCACCACCGCGACCTGCCGTCGGAGCGCCATCAGATGATCCCGGCCTCCCGGGCCTTGTCCTTGTTCCGCTCGTGCTGCTCCGACGTCTCGGCGAACTCCGAGTGGCCCTGCTTGTCGATCGCCACGAAGAAGAGCCACTTGCCTGGCGGCGGGGCCATCGCACCTTCCAGGGCCTGCTTGCCGGGGTTGTTGATCGGCGTGGGGATCATGCCCGGCAACTTGCGGTTGTACGGGTTCTTCGGGTCGTTCAGCTCGGCCTCGGTCATCTGCTTGGACGACTTGGTCGGCTTGCCGATCGACTCCAGGTAGTAGTTGACCGTGACGTCCATCTCCAGGCAGTTGCAGGGGAACTCGCCGTACGCCCGGTTGTAGGCCACCCGGGCGACCTTGCCCAGGTCGTCGGCGTTGCCCGCCTCGGCCTGGGCCAGCGAGGCGACGATCAACGCCTCGTACGGGCTGACACCGCCGCGTTCCTTCTGCACCCGGTCGGCGAACTTCATCTCCCCGGTCACCGAGAGGAAGCGGTTCACCATCAGCTTGAGAATGCTCTCCGCGGTGGCCTTCGGCGGGATCTCGTACGTGTCCGGGTAGAGGAAGCCCTCGATGGACTTGACGACCTTCTTGCCGTCGCCGCGGGTGAACCACCAGTCCGGGACGCCGAGCGCCTCCGGGTCCTTCGCCGCGGCCTGGAAGTTCTTGACCGGGATCTTGGTCTTCTCGGAGAGCAGCCGGTAGACGTTCCCGCTGGTGCGACCCTCGGGGATCGTCACCCCGTTGACGATCTTGTTCTTCAGGTCGAGCATCGCGGTGACGGCGCTCTCGCCGCTCATCTGCTTACGCAGCTTGTACGTGCCCGGCTGGATGTTCTTGCTGCGCGAGTTGGCTTCAGCCGCCTCGACGAACGCCTTCTGACTCTTGACCACGTCGGCCGCCACCAGGGCGTCGGCCATGTCGGCCAGCAGCGCACCGCTCTTGATCTCGACGGTGATCTCACCGGACCCGGCGCCGTCGTAGTCGGGGGTGACGAAGTAGTTCTGGATGCGGTCGAAGCCGTAGAAAGCGCCACCGCCGATGCCGCCCAACAGGACCAGGGCCATCAGCAGGGCCAGGAATGTCTTGCCCCGGCCGCCACCGGACCTGCCGTTGCGCTTACGGAAGCTGCGCCGGTGCCGGCCCTTCTCCCCCCGCTCCGGCTCGTCGAACCCAAGGTCCAGATCGTCGATCATTACGTCCGCCTCCGCTGCGCGTCCAGCCAGCTCTGCAGGATCTCCACTGCGGCCGCCTGATCGACAACCGCACGTTGACGTTTACCTCGGACGCCACGCTCGGCAAGCCTACGAGAAGCGACCACGGTCGACATCCTCTCGTCAGTGAGGGTTACCGGGACGGGCGCTATCACATCGACCAGTCGGTCAGCGTACGCCTTCACATGGACGGCTGCGGGGCCGTGCTTGCCGGCGAGATTGACCGGAAGTCCGACGACAACCCCCACCGCCTCGTGCTCGGCGACGAGCGCGGCCAACTCGGCGAGGTCGCTCGGCACCGCGTCGGGCGCCGCCGTGAGGTCCCGGGCCAGCGTGACCAGCGGCGTCGCCAGGATCCCGTCCGGGTCCGAGCGGGAAATCCCCACCCGCACCTGACCGACATCCACCCCGATCCGCACACCACGTGTCAACTCAGCCACCGACGGTCACCGCCGACGCGGAACGTGCCAGGGCGGACCAACCGGTCCGCCCTGGCTGAGAGTGACCGCCCATCACGCCTCGGTAATCGCCTTCTCGACGGTGAGCAGCAGGTTCGGCGCCTCGGCCGCGGGCAGGCCGCCACCCTGCGCCAGGTCGGGGCTGCCACCACCCCGTCCGGAGAACGCCGCCTTCACCAGATCCGAGGCGGCCAGGCCCCGGCTGCGAGCGGCCGCGTTGACCGCCACCACCAGGGACGCCTTGCCGTTCGACCGGGCCGCCACCGCGACCACCGCCGGCCGCGCCGGGTCGATCTTCCCGCGAATTTCCTGGGCCAGGGTCCGCACATCGTTGCCGGCCGCGCCCTCCGGCGCCTCGGTGCCCACGTACGCGACCCCGCGCACATCCTTGGCCTGCGCCGCGAGCGCCGCCGCCCCACCCAGCACCAGCTGGGCGCGCAGCTTCTCCAGCTCCTTCTCCGCGTCCCGGAGCTGGGTGACGGTCTGCTCCACCCGGTCGGCGACCTGATCGTTGGGCACCCGGTACATCTCGGCCAGCCGGGAGACGAGCAGGTGCTCGCGGGCCAGGAAGCCGAAGGCATCCATGCCGACCAGCGCCTCGACCCGGCGGACGCCGGACCCGATCGACGACTCCGAGAGGATCTTCACGAGGCCGAGCTGGGCCGACCGGGCCACGTGCGTGCCGCCGCACAACTCCCGCGCGTAGTCACCCACCTCGACGACCCGCACCTCCTCGCCGTACTTCTCGCCGAAGAGCGCCATGGCCCCGATCCGCCGCGCCTCGTCCAGCGAGGTGATGAAGGCATGCACCTCCAGGTCGGCCAGGAGCACCTCGTTGACCTGCTGCTCCACATCCCGCAGGACGCTCGGCGACACCCCGGTCGGAGTGTTGAAGTCGAACCGGAGCCGGCCGGGCGCGTTCAGCGAACCCGCCTGCGTGGCCGACTCGCCGAGGAAGTTCCGCATGGTCTGGTGCACCAGGTGGGTGGCGGTGTGCGACCGGGAGATCGCCCGCCGCCGAGTCGTGTCGATCTCGGCGTAGCCCGTCTCACCAGCGCGCACCTCGCCCCGGATCACCCGGGCCCGGTGCACGATCAGACCGGGCACCGGCTGCTGCACGTCGAGCACCTCGACCTGCCCGCCACCAACGGTGATCATGCCCTGGTCCGGCTGCTGGCCACCGCCCTCGGCGTAGAACGGGGTCGTGTCGAGCACCAGCTCGATGGTGTCGCCCTCGGTCGCCGCCTGGCGCGGGCCGTCGGCGCCGAGCAGCGCCCGCACCGTCGACTCACGGGCCACCTCGCTGTAGCCGGTGAACGTCACCGGGCCACCCGAGTCGAGCACCGACCGGTACGACGACAGGTCGACGTGCCCCGTCTTACGGGCCTGCGCGTCCGCCTTCGCCCGGGTCCGCTGGTCGGCCATCAGCCGCCGGAAACCCTCGTCGTCGACCGCGAGGCCCTGCTCCGCGGCGATCTCCAGGGTCAGGTCGATCGGGAAGCCGTACGTGTCGTGCAGCTGGAACGCCTTCGCCCCGGACAGCGCGGAACCGCCCGCGGTGCGGGTCTCGGCGATCGCGGTGTCCAGGATCGTCGTGCCGGCACGCAGGGTGGACAGGAACGCCTCCTCCTCCGCGTACGCGTAATCCGCGATCCGCTCGAAGTCGGTCGCCAGCTCCGGGTACGACGGGGCCATGCAGTCCCGGGCCACCGGCAGCAACTCGGGCAGCGCCCGGTCCTGCCAGCCGAGCAGCCGGATCGACCGGATCGCCCGGCGCATGATCCGACGCAGCACGTAACCGCGACCCTCGTTGCTCGGGGTCACGCCGTCGCCGATCAGCATCAGCGCCGTCCGCACGTGATCGGCGATCACCCGCAGCCGGACGTCGTCCGGGTGCGACTCGCTCGCCACGTGGCCGGAGTGCGCGCCGTACCGCTTGCCGGTCAGCTCGGCCGCCCGAGCCAGGATCGGCCGAACCTCGTCGATCTCGTAGAGGTTGTCGACACCCTGCAGGATCGAGGCCATCCGCTCCAGGCCCATGCCGGTGTCGATGTTCTTCGCCGGCAGGTCACCCAGGATCGGGTAGTCGTCCTTGGTGGTGCCCGGACCCCGCTCGAACTGCATGAAGACGAGATTCCAGAACTCCATGTAGCGGTCCTCGTCGACCGCCGGGCCGCCCTCACGGCCGTACTCCGGGCCCCGGTCGTAGAACAGCTCGGAGCACGGACCGCACGGCCCGGGAATGCCCATCGACCAGAAGTTGTCGGCCTTGCCCCGGCGGACGATCCGCTCGGGCGGCACCCCCACCGACCGCCAGATCTCGTACGCCTCGTCGTCGTCGAGGTACACCGTCGGCCACACGCGCTCCGCGTCCAGCCCGAACCCACCATCGGCCTGCGACTTGGTGACCAGGTCCCACGCGAGCGGAATCGCACCGGCCTTGAAGTAGTCACCAAAGGAGAAGTTGCCGTTCATCTGGAAGAACGTGCCGTGCCGGCTGGTCTTGCCGACCTCGTCGATGTCCGGGGTGCGGATGCACTTCTGCACGCTGACCGCCCGCTGGTACGCGGGAGTCTGCTGACCCAGGAAATACGGAACGAACTGCACCATGCCGGCGTTGACGAACAGCAGGTTCGGGTCGCTGATGGCGGGCAGCGGAGCGGACGGCACCACAGTGTGGCCATTCGCCTCGAAATGGGCGAGATACCGCCGCTTGATCTCCGCCGTCTTCATCGCTGGTGTTCCTCCGGAAATATGTCTCGATCGCCGATCCGCGGGTCTTCCCGCAGGTCAGCGAACTGATCGTCGAACGCCACGCCCTGGGCGAACGCCTGGTGGATCTCCTGCTCGCGCTCGGCCATCCCAATCCGGACGTCCTCCACGAAGCTACGCAACGACTCGAGGAGCCCGCCAGCGGATTGTGTCACCGTGCTGGCGATGCCGGCCGGCGTGTACGCCTGGGCGGTCCGGGTCGCCTTACGGACCACGACCACACCGACGGCCACCCCGATACCAAGCCAGAACAAACGCCTCATGTCCCGCTACCTCCTGGTGCGCCGGCCGGTGTCAGCTGTTGCCGCGCCGCGCGGCCCGCCGCTGCTGCTTGATGGTGTCGCGCACCTCGCGCTCGGTCTCGGCGTGCCGGCGGCCGGCGGCGGCCTTGCGCACGCTGTAACCGAACGCGGCCACCTTGACCAGCGGGTTGGCGGCCGCGGCGGAGACGACGGTGGCGAGGTTGGCGATGTTGGCGGTGACGTTCTGCGCGTGGCTGGTCATGGTGTCGACCTTCGCCAACTGGAGGTTCACGCCGTCGAGCGAGGTCTGCACCTGCTCCAGCGCGGTGTTGACGTTCTTCACCGTGGTGTTCACGTCACCGAGCAGCGGCGCGGTCCGATCGTTGAGGTCGTTGATCATCCGCGTGGTGGCGTCCACCGTGTGCCGCAACCGCAGGATGGGCAACGTCAGGATGAGCACCAGCACCGCGAACGCGCTCGCCGCGATCAGCGCCGCAATCGCTCCAATGTCGCCCACGCCTGTCCTCCTCAAGCAGAGTTCCGCAGGACCCGACGTCCCCGGAACACACAACCGTGGTACCCGTACCGGTCGCCAAGCCGTCGGCGGTCACCGGTAGCGGGCGTGCCCGCCAGCCCCAGACCCTACCGTCCGTGATGGAAACCGGCTCACGACGGTGAGGGTGTCAGCTCCCCCAGCGGATCCCCGCTGACCGTCGGGAACGGATCCTCTCCGGTCAGTGACGGGTCGGTGGTCGGCTGCGGTCTGGTCCGCTCGTCGTCGATCGCGTTGCGTACCTTCACCGACACCAACGAGCCGGTGCACTCCGTCGCAGCGGCCGACGGGTCCGGAGACGGCACCACTGCCGGCTCGCCGTCGACCGGCGGCGGTACGCAGGTCGGCTCGCGTACCCACAGGTCGAGGGTCAACTCGTCGCGACGCCAGCAGGTGTAGCTGCCCTTCGTCTTCTGCTCGGGGCAACGGCTCACCTTCCACGGCTGCCAGCCGTCCTGGCGCAGCGCGTCCTCGTAGACCTGCGCCGTATCCGTCGGCGCCTTCTCCGAGGTCACCGTGCGCTCACGCAGCCGGCAGTCGAGCAGGCACCAGCGACTGCCGCTGACGTCGTCGACCGTCTTCGCGGCGGCCCAGCCGGGCACGTTGAGCTGATCCAGGTTGTCGAAGACCGGGTCACGGCTCAGCGTCCGGATGCCGAAGAACAGCGGCACCGCGCCGAGCAGCACGACGCTGACCAGCACCAGCACCGCCGCACGCAGGCGACGCCGTTCACGCGACTGCCGGCGCAACTCCGACCGGGCACCCGGTGCGGCACCGTCGTCGGGTGTGTCCTGGCCGGCCGAGCGCAGCGCGGGTCCGCCGGCCGGCTCCGGAGCCGGCCGGTCCACCGGGCCGGACGGGGACGGCACCACGGCGGCAGCACGGGCCACACCGACCGGTTCGCCGGGGCGGCCGGGCGGTGGCACCGGGGCAACGCCGCTCGGCTCGGGACGGCCGGGCTCCCGGTGCGGAGGCAGGGCACGCCCGGCGGCACGGTCGGACGGCGCGGGCCGACCGACCGGGGCACCACCACGGGCCAGCGCCGGGGACCCGGGACCAGCGCCCGGCTCACCATGCGCCCGATCGTCGGCGAGGGGCGGCTGTGCAGCGCCCGGTGGGCGGACGGCAGCACGAGCCGGACCGTCCGGACGCGTACGCGGCGGACCGTCCACACCCGGCACCGCGGCACGAGCCGCACCATCCGGGCGGGCGGCGTCCCGGGGGGCCGCCTCGGCACCCGAGCCGGGGCGGGGCGGGCCTTCGGCGCCACGGCGCCCGGGACCCGGGACCGGTGCGTCACCCGGGATGGGCCGGGCCCGGCCGGGCGGGGCGGAGCGGGCGGCGCCCCGAACCGGTGCGGCGGGACCGGCGCCGGGCGCGGGTCGTCCACCGGCGTACGGATCGTCGCCGTGGTCGCTGGCAGGCCCGGGTCGACCCGGGCCGTCGGGGCCAGCCTCGGCCGGCGGGCGACGTCGTCGGCCGGTCGGGTCCGGCACGGGGGTTCCGTCCGGGCCGGGCGCGGCCACCGGACGGCCACGCCGGCCGGTGGGGTCCGCCCCGGGCCCCGCAGCGCCCCGGCCACGGGTGGGGCGTTCGCCGGACGCCGGCGGATAGGGCTGTTCCCCGGTGGATCCCGGCGCGTCAGGTCGGGCGGCACGACGACCGGTCGGTGCGTCCGCGCCCGGGTCAGCCGGCGGGCCGGCGGGCCGGCGGCCAGCCGTGCGCTCCACAGCCGGGTCGGGCACGCCGAGGCGACCGGACGCGTGGTCAGCGAGCGCCCCGGTGCCCGCGGCCGGCGGGGTGCCGCCTCGGCGGTTGACCACCGGCAGGCCGGGGTCGGTGTGCGGCAGGCGACCGGCTTGACGCAGCCAGTCGGCGGGCCGCTCCGGGCGGTCCGCCCGGGGTTCGTTGCCAGCCGGCGTACGTCGCTCCTGCTCATCGGAGACGGCCCGGCGGCGACCGGTGCCGTCGGCCGGCCCGACCATGGGCGTGGCGCCGCTGTGACCGCCGGCGGCCTCGGGCACGGGCGGCGCGTTGCCCGAGCGGGGAACCGCGGGCTCGTCGGGCTCGGCGGCACGGCGACGGCCGGCGGCTGCCGGACGGGAACGCTCCGCGCCACGGCGGCCGGTGGGCTCCGGTGCCCCCGGATCGACCGGGCCCGGGCGACGCCGCGCGGTACGCGGGTCACGGTCAATGGCGGGGTCGGGCCGCAGGCCGTCCGCGACCGGCGGCACGGCACCCGTCGACACGCCGTCGAAGCGGGCCGGGCCGGAGGGGGCGGCCGACCCGGCAGCGCGCGCCTGGTCGGGTGCCGGTCCGGCAGCGCGTCGTCCGACGGGCGTGCCGTCGGCGGGCGGCAGTGGACGACCGGGCTCGGTCGGCTCCGCGCCGGGTCGGCGGCCCGGAGCGACGGCATCCGGACGACGCAGCGGTGGCATCGCGTCCGGATGCCCCCCGGGCACAGCGGCCTCCGGACGACGACCCGGTGGAACAGCGGCGTCCGGACGACGACCGGGCGGAACGGCAGCCTCCGGCCGACGGCCGGGCGGGGCGTCCGAGGTCGGTGGGCCCATCGGTGGGCCGGGGGGAGCCGTTGCCGCACGGGGCCGGGCCGGGCCGCCGGGCGCGTCGGGGGTCGGGCGAGGTCCGGGCGGGTTGGCCGGGTCGCCCCCGACCGGACGGGCGGCGGGTGGCGACGGCGGTACGGCGGCGCGGGCACCGGCCGCCGGCTGCACACCGCGTCGCGCCGGCTGGCCCTGGTTGGGGGCAGCGGGGCCAGCGGCGGGTGACCGGTCGTCCGGGCGGCGGCCCGTTGGCGGCGTCTCCCCCGGCCACGGGCCGTCGGCTCCTCGACGTGCGGCGGGACCGGCCGGGTCGCTCTGGCGTGGGGCAGGCGGCGCGGCAGCCTCCGGCGGCACCGGCCCACCTCCGCGCGCACCGGCCGACTCTGCGGGCGCGCCCGTACGGGGCCCGGCGGGTTCCGCCGGCGGACCCCCACGGGGGCGGTCGGGCGGTGCCGGGGCGCCGTCCGGCCCCAGCTCGGTGCGCTGCTGCTTAGCCGACCGAAGATCGTCGATCCAGCCGAACTCCTCGCCGGCGACCGGCTCCTCCGGCTCGGGCTCGGCGGCCCGCCCTCGACCCCAGCGGCGCGTCTTGGCGCGGGGATCGCGCCGCTCGTCCGGGCCCTCGTCCGGGCGGTCCCCACCACGCGATCTCACTGTTGACCCTCTCCTGCGGCTTCCGCGCCGCTGTCCTGCGTCGTGCCGGGGGCGCCCGCGCCCGTCGTCGGGTGACCGATCTCGTCAGAAAGCGCCGATGCGGTCTGCGCCGTTACCGGCGGCTCGGCTGTCGGAGTCTGCGGACGGGCCGGCGGGGCCGGCAGGCCACGCACGATCCGGCGCAGCAGCGGCAGCCGGGTGGCCACCGCACGTTCCGCGCCGTGTGGGCTGGGCTGGTAGTAGTCGGTGCCCACCAGGTCGTCCGGGACGTACTGCTGGGTGACCACGCCGCGCTGGTCGTCGTGCGGGTAGCGGTAGCCCGTGCCGTGGCCCAGTCCTCGGGCGCCAGCGTAGTGCGCGTCGCGCAGCCCGCGCGGCACCGGGCCACCGCGACCCGCCCGGACGTCGGCGATCGCGGTGCCGATGGCGGTGGTGGCCGAGTTCGACTTGGGCGCGGTGGCCAGGTGGATCACCGCTTGGGCCAGGTTGAGCTGCGCTTCGGGCAGCCCGACGTACTCGACGGCGTGCGCGGCGGCGGTGGCGACGCTCAGGGCAGCGGGGTCGGCCATGCCCACGTCCTCACTGGCGAAGATGACCAGGCGGCGGGCGATGAACCGGGCGTCCTCACCGGCGACCAGCATGCGGGCCAGCCAGTGCACCGCGGCGTCCACGTCCGAGCCGCGCATGCTCTTGATGAAGGCGCTCACCACGTCGTAGTGGGCGTCGCCGTCGCGGTCGTAGCGCACCGCCGCCACGTCGACCGCCTGCTCGGCGGTGGCCAGGTCGATCCGCCCGCCGCCGAGCGCCGTGGCGGAGGCCGCCGCCGCCTCCAGCGCGGTGAGGGCCTTGCGGACGTCGCCGGCGGCGAGTCGGACCAGGTGGTCCTCGGCCTCGGCGGTCAGGGTGAGCAGGCCGTCCAGGCCACGCTTGTCGGCGACCGCGCGGCGCAGCAGGCCCCGCACCGCCTCGTCGTCCAGCGGTTGCAGGGTGAGCAGCACGCACCGCGACAGCAGCGGAGAGATGACCGAGAAGTACGGATTCTCGGTGGTCGCCGCCAGCAACGTGACCGTACGGTCCTCGACCGCGGCGAGCAGCGAATCCTGTTGGGTCTTGCTGAACCGGTGCACCTCGTCGATGAAGAGCACGGTCTGCGGGCCGCCCGAGCGGCGCTGGCGACGGGCCGCCTCGATCACCGCCCGTACGTCCTTGACGCCGGCGGAGAGCGCCGACATGGCGACGAAGCGGCGGTCGGTCGCCCCGGCCACCAGGTGCGCGATGGTGGTCTTGCCGCTGCCCGGCGGGCCCCAGAGGATCACCGACATCGGGGCGCCGCCGGAGACCAGCTGCCGCAGTGGGGCGCCGGGGGCGAGCAGGTGGTTCTGCCCGACCAACTCGTCGAGGGTGACCGGGCGCATCCGGACGGGCAGGGGCGAGTCGTCGGCCACCGCGGTGAAGCCGTCGACACCGGCGGGACCGACGGGCGCGCTGCGCGACCCGGCGGGTTCACCGAGGGAGAAGAGGGCGTCGGACTCCATCACGAAGACAGTACCGGGCCGGGCCCACGACGCCGGAATCGCGCCGTGGGCCCGCCACCGGTGATCGGTTCCGGTCAGCCACGCCCGGGGCGCCGGCCCCGGTACCAGCGGCCACCGCCGCCGCCGCGCGGGCCGCTGCCCACGCCGCCCAGGTAGAGGGAGAGCAGAAGCAGCCCGATGAGCACGAGAGTGTTCCAGTTGAACAGGTCCGGTGCTCCGAAGTTTGTGTTGAGCAGGTCGATCAGCAGGGCGAAGCCAAAGACGATGGCAGCGAGAATGGCGAGCATGTCGGTCCTCCGGTGGGGGTTCCCAGTAGGTCGGCGCGTGATGTACCCAATCGGTCGGCTCGCCAATCTCCACCGTGGATCGGGTATGTCGGGTGCCCCCTCACGGTCGCGCCGGAACCCGACTCCTAAGCTCGACACCATGATCATCGACGACCGGGTGCTCCAGGGCCGGGACGCCGTCCTGGCCGCCGCCGGCCACCACCCGTACGCCAGGGCGGCGCTCTGGCGTGGCCTGGAGGCACGCGGCTACCAGCGCGACGGTGCGGTGCTCTGGGTGTTCCCGCCCGAGCACAGCAACGGCGGCGACGCGATCGGCCCGGCCGAGCCGGCGATCGAGATCTGTGCCGCGCTGGTCGCCGACGGGGTGCTGCGCCCGGGGCAGTCGCTGCACCTGCCCCGGCACGGTCGTGAGCTCCTGTCGGATCGGCTGACGGTGAGCCGGCACGGCGACTGGGACTTCCTCTGGACCGGCACGCCCCCGCCCGAGCAGCCGGACGAGCAGCGGGTGGTACGCCTCACCGCCGCCGACAACCCGGCGCTGGAAGCCCTGATCGACGAGGCGTTCCCGACCTCCACCTCCCGTCCGGGCGACCCGCGGGTGGTGGACTGGTACGGCATCCGGGCCGACGACCGACTCGTGGCCTGCGGGGCGGACCGCAGTCGGGGCGACATCGGCTTCCTCGCCGGCCTGACCGTCGCCCCCGACCAGCGAGGGCGCGGGTTGGGCGCGGCGCTCACCGCCGGAATGACCCGGGCGCTGCTGGCCCGCCACGACACCGTCGGGCTCGGCGTCTACCCGGAGAACGTCGGGGCGGTACGCCTCTACCGGCGTCTCGGTTTCACCAACACCCACCACCTGACCTCGATCCGCCTCGCCTGATCAGCCCCTAACGGCTCGCGTGCTGCTCGGCGGGTGCGGGGGCCACGGGCGGGTCGGTCGGGACCGCGGCGACCCGGCGGCCGGCCCGCCAGGCCGGCAGGTAGAGCGGTGCGGCCGCGGCCAGCACCACAGCGCCGACCACCATGGCGGTGCCGACGCTGGTGGCGGCGGCGAGCGCCGTCAGGACCACCCCGCCGAGCGCACCGGCCGGCTGCGCCATCATCGAGTTCAGGGAGAGCACGCTGGTCCGGTACGGGCCGTCGACCTGCCGGTGCAACAGGCCACTGTGCAGCGGGTTGGACGCGCCGTGCACGGCGTAGCAGGCCAGGTAGGCCACGAGCACGCCGACCGGCCCGGCGAGCAGCCCCATTCCGACCACCGTCACCCCCTGCAGGATGCGCAGCAGGGCCGCGCCCGGCGCGGCGCCCAGCCAGCGCAGCAGCAGCGGGGTCAGTGCCGCGCCGGCAGCCGAGGCGATCCAGGCAGCCGAGTTGGCGGGCCCGAGCAGCGCGGCGGCGCGTTCCGGGTTGCCGATGACCTCGGCGAGCCGTACCGGCAGCAGCGACTCGAAGGTGACCATGCCGAAGCCCCAGAACAGCTCCACCGCGACCAGGGCCAGCAGCACCCGGGAGCGGCGCAGCAACCCGATCGCCTCGCCGATCATCTTGGGCGCCTGGGCCACCGAGGCCCGCATGGCCGCGAATCCGGTGGCCGGCCGCTGCTCGACCAGCAGGACGACCAGCGCGATCAAGGCGAACGCCTGCGCGAGGATGGCAGCCAGCACCGGCACCGTGAGCGCGGTGACCGGCCCGATCGGACCGAGTGCGATCAGGCCACCGCTGAGCAACGCGCCGCCGCCGATGGCACCGCCGACGACGGTGCCGGCGTACCCGAGGCCCCGCTCGTATTCGGCCTCCGGGTCGGCGGCCAGGGTGGCATCGACGTACCAGGACTCCAATGGGCCGCTGTCCAACGCCCGGTAGATCCCCTGCAACGCCCAGACCAGGAAGAACAGCGCGAACGAGTCGGCCACCGCGAACAGCGCCAGCGAGGCGAGGTTGATCGCTCCGGCGGCGAGCAGCACCGGTCTGCGGCCGAGGGCGTCGGCAAGGCCGCCGGTCGGCAGTTCCAGCGCGAGCACGAGCAGCCCCTGCGCGGTGCCGACCAGGCCGATCTGCGGAAGCGACAGGCCACGCTCCTGCATCAGCAGGATCATCACCGGGATCATCAGACCCGTGGGCAGCCAACGCAGGCCGTAGAGCGTCAGGTAGCGACGCCGGACCTGGCGTACGGTCAGCGCGCTCATTGGAGGCCCTCGCGCAGCGGGTACGCGGCCAGGAAGACCTGCACCGGGCGGGCCTCCTGGTCGACGGAATCAGCGGAGTCGACGGGGCCGGCCTCGCGGTGGTACCGCTCCAGCACCTGCCACACCTCCGCCTTGAGCTCCTCCAGCCGGGCCGGTGGGATGGTCATGAAGATGTCGCTCATACCGAAGCCGTCCCGCCAGGCGGGCGACCACTCGTGCTGGCTGGCGAACCAGCGTTCGGCGGTCTCGACGAGGAGGCGTACCTGGTCGCCCTGGATCCACTCGATCGCGGCCCGGGCGTCGGGGTCGTCGTCGAAGTCGGTCGGCTCCCAGTTGGTGACGTCGTGCGCGGCCTGCCACCAGCGCTGCCGCCCGCTGCCCCGGTCGGGGTCCTCGATGACCAGCCCGACCTCGGCGAGTTGGCGCAGGTGGTAGCTGGTCGCACCGGTGTTGGTGCCGAGCAGTTCCGCGAGGGTGGTGGCGGTGGCTGGCCCCTTCACGCGCAGGGCTCCGACCAACCGCATCCGCAGCGGGTGCGCCAGCACCCGGACCTGCCGCTTGTCGATCCGTACCTCACGCGGCGCAGGCCGCGGGGTCACTTCGTCGTTCGCCATGACAGCACAATATCGACGCACACTTCCTATGCACAAGTCTTGTGCATAGGAAGTGTGCGTCGATCTCAGAGCGCCAGGAGTTCGCGCACCCCCCGCAGCCGGGTCCGCAGCAGGTTGGCGGCACGGGAGCAGTCGAGGCGTACGTCGAGGGGACGGGCCAGGCCGGTCGCGGCGCCGGTGGTGGTCTTGAGCCCGGCGGCGTCCAGGCCGAACCGCTGCGCGACCAGCAGACCCAGGTCAGCCCGGCTCACGGCATCGGAGCCGGCCACGTTGAGCAGACCCGCGTACGACGAGGTGGCCAACTCCAGTACGGCGTCGGCCAGGTCGGTGACGTCGACCGGGCAGCGGAACTCGTCGGTGAACAGGGCGCCCCGGCCGGCGAGCGCGTCCCGGCAGAGCTGGATCTGCTTGCTGCCCTCCCCCAGGATCAGCGAGGTACGCACCAGCGCCGCGCCCGGGTCGATCGCCCGCACGGCGGTCTCCGCCGCCGCCTTCGCAGCGCCGTACGCGTGCACCGGGGTGGGCGGGTCGTCGTCGGCGTACGGCGTGGGACGGCCGGCGTGCAGCGCGTCACTGGACACGTGCACCAGCCGGGCACCCACCTCGGCGGCGGCGACCGCCACGTGTGCGGCCCCGTCGGCGGTGACCGCCCAGTCGTCGTACCGGTAGGGGGTTCCGACCACGGCGTCCGGCCGCACCTCGGCGACCAGCGTGCGCACGGCGGTCCGGTCGGTCACGTCCAGCCGACGCGCCGCGACGTCCGGCACCGAGATCTCACTGGAGTGAAAGGTCCCGACAACCGACAGCCCGGCGTCGACGGCCCGCCGACACACCGCGCGTCCGAGTAACCCACTACCCCCCACAACGAGCATCCGCACGCCGACCCACTCCCCCCACCACACCGCCTACGTCGATCGTGAGGTTAACGAGCGACACGCCGGAGCGCGGGCCCCGGCGTGTGCGCGTCGTGCGGCCCGCGTCCGCGCGTCGTGCGGCGCGAGAAGACCAGGCGGTCGTGATCGACTCCAGATCGGCGACATCGCGGCATCCGAGCAACCGGACACCGCGACATCGGCGATATGAAGTCGATCATGCGCCAGACCGGGCCAGACCGGGCCAGACCGGGCCGGACCGGGCCGGACCGGGCCGGGCCGGTGGGGTTAGACCGGGTCTGCTACCGGGGCCGCTGCTCCCGCCGTGCCGGTGTGGGCGATGGCCGGGGGCTTGGGCTTGGCGTCGATGCCGGCCTCGGTGCGCTGCTGGGCGGTGATCGGCGTCGGCGCGCTGGTCAGCGGGTCGAACCCGCCCCGGGTCTTCGGGAAGGCGATGACCTCACGGATCGAGTCGGCGCCGGCGAGCAGCATGCACACCCGGTCCCAGCCGAAGGCGATGCCGCCGTGCGGCGGGGCGCCGTACTTGAACGCCTCCAGCAGGAAACCGAACTTGTCCTGCGCCTCTTCGGGCGTGATGCCGAGCAGGTCGAAGACCCGCTTCTGCACGTCACCCCGGTGGATACGGATCGACCCACCGCCGATCTCGTTGCCGTTGCAGACGATGTCGTACGCGTACGCCAGGGCGCGGTCCGGGGCCTCCTCGAACCGGTCGACCCACTCGGCGTTCGGCGAGGTGAACGGGTGGTGCACGGCCGTCCACCCGCCCTCGTCCGTGCGCTCGAACATCGGCGCGTCGACCACCCAGCAGAACGCCCAGGCGCTCTCGTCGATCAGCCCGGACCGCTTGGCGATCTCGACCCGGGCCGCGCCGAGCAGTTCCTGCGCCTCCCGGGTGGTGGTGCTGGCGGCGAAGAAGACCGCGTCGCCCGGCTTGGCGCCGACCGCGTCGGCGAGCCCACCCAGGTGCTCGGCGGAGAGGTTCTTGGCCACCGGGCCGCGCGCCTCGCCGGTCTCGGCGTCCAGGACCACGTACGCGAGGCCGCGCGCGCCACGCGCCTTGGCCCAGTCCTGCCAACCGTCCAGTTCCTTGCGGCTCTGCGCCGCGCCGCCCGGCATCACGACCGCGCCGACGTAACCGCCCGCGTCGATCGCGCCAGCGAAGACCCGGAACTCGGTGCCGCGCAGGTAGTCGGTCAGCTCGGTCAGCTCGACGCCGTAGCGCAGGTCCGGCTTGTCGGAGCCGTACCGGGCCATGGCGTCGTGCCAGGTGATCCGCGGGATCGGCCCGGAGATCTCGTGCCCGGCCAGGTCCTTCCACAGCGTCGAGACGATCGCCTCACCGAGGTCGATCACGTCGTCCTCGGTGACGAACGACATCTCGATGTCGAGCTGGGTGAACTCGGGCTGCCGGTCGGCGCGGAAGTCCTCGTCGCGGTAGCAGCGGGCAATCTGGTAATACCGCTCCATGCCGCCCACCATCAGCAGCTGCTTGAACAGCTGCGGCGACTGCGGCAGCGCGTACCAGCTGCCGGGCTGCAGCCGCACCGGGACCAGGAAGTCGCGGGCACCCTCGGGCGTCGACCGGGTCAGCGTCGGCGTCTCGATCTCCAGGAAGTCCCGCTCGTGCAGCACACCCCGGGCGAGGTGGCTGGCGCGCGAGCGCAGCCGCAGCGCGTTCGCCGGGCCGCTGCGACGCAGGTCCAGGTAGCGGTACTTGAGCCGGATGTCGTCGCCCGCCTCGACCTGGTCGTCCACCGGCAGCGGCAGTGGCGCCGCCTCGGAGAGCACCTCCAGCTCGACGACGGTCACCTCGACCTCACCGGTGGGCAGCTCCGGGTTCTCGTTGCCGGCCGGCCGGCGGGTCACCTCACCGACGACCTTCACGCAGAACTCGTTGCGCAGCGCGTGCGCGTCCTCCTCGCGGAACACCACCTGGACGACGCCGGAGCCGTCGCGCAGGTCGACGAAGATGACTCCGCCGTGGTCGCGACGGCGGGCCACCCACCCGGCGAGCGTCACCGTCGAGCCGGCGTCCGCGGCGCGCAGGCTTCCGGCATTGTGGGTACGGATCACGGCTGGCAACTCCTCATCGTGGAACAGTCCTCACCCGCATTCTGTCAGGGGTGGCCGCCCTGCCTCCGGGCACCCGGCAGGCCGGCGCGATTCGCTGGTGGGGTGGACCGGCGAACCCGACTCAGCCGGCAGCCGTGCCGGTTAACGTGGCGAAATGCGCGCCGTACCGAACTGGGCCGTCGCCACGGCGGTGGCCGCACCCGTGCTGTTGGTGACCGGCTGGACGGTTGCGCAGGCCCGACAACCCGCGGGGTACGACCCGATCCGGGACACCATCAGCGAGCTGGCGGGGCAGGACGCCACCGACGCCTGGATCATGGTCACGGCCCTGGTGCTGCTCGGCTGCTGCTATCTGGCGGTCGCCGCCGTGTTGCACGCGGCCGGGTTGCCCAGCCGTTTCCTGCTGGCCGTCGGTGGGGTGGCGACCATCGCGCTTGTCGCGTTTCCGCGCCCGCCGGTCGGTGGTTCGCTCAGCCACGGCATCGCGGCGACGGTGGCCGTCCTCGCTCTGGCGCTGTGGCCGGCCGGCTCGGCGCTGCGACTGCCACGCGGCCCGGACGCCGCGCACCCGGACGCCGCACAGCCGCCGTGGGCGTTCCGCCGCACCGTGGGGCTGAGCGCCACGCTCGTGCTGCTCGCCCTCTTCGCGTGGAGCGCGTTCGAGGTGACCAGCGGGTCCCGCACGGGGTTGGCCGAGCGGGTGACGGCGGTGGCCGTGTCGCTCTGGCCGTTGCTGGCGGTCCTCTCGGCCCGCCGGGCGCACCTCGCCTGGGCCACCGCCGGCGTCACACCCGTCGGCCCGGCGCTGCCTGGCGTCGTACCCCCGGATCCCCTGCGTCCAGCGGACGGCCCCGATCGGCTCGCGTGAGGCGGACCCCGCGCACGACACGGGCCGCCGGAATGATCCGGCGGCCCGCGTGCGGTGATTGGATCAGAAGACGCTGACGCCGTAGCGGCTCAGGGCCTCGGTGACGGGCTGGAAGTAGGTCGTGCCACCGGTGCGGCAGTTGCCGCTACCACCGGAGGTCAGGCCCAGGGCCGTGCCGCCGCTGAACAGCGAGCCGCCGCTGTCGCCCGGCTCGGCGCAGACGTTGGTGCGGATCAGGCCGGAGACCGAGCCCTCGGCGTAGTTCACCGTGGCGTTGGTCGCGTTCACCGAGCCGCTGCGCAGACCGGTGGTGCTGCCGGAGCGCTGCACCGACTGGCCGACGGAGGCGTTGCCGGAGCCGGTGATGTCCCGGAAGCTGCCGTTGTAGAGGGAGACGTTGCCGGCCGCGTTGGCGGAGTTGCTGTGCCGCACGATGCCGTAGTCGTTGCCCGGGAAGCTGGTGCCGGTACGGGTGCCGATCAACGCGGTCTGGGCCGAGTTCGAGTACCAGCTGGCCGAGATGTTGGTGCAGTGCCCGGCCGTCAGGAAGTAGTAGGTGCTGCCGCTGCGCACGTTGAAGCCGAGCGAGCAGCGCCCGCCCCCGCCGGCGTAGATGGCCTGGCCGCCGGAGATCCGGGTGCTCAGCACACCGGCCTCGGCCTCGACCCGGACCGCGCCGTTGGCCCGCGCGGCGGCGGCCTTGACGCGCTCCAGCTTGGCGCCGGTGACGGTGCTGTCGACGGAGACGACAACCTGGTTGGTGACCGGGTCGCTCCACCAGGCGGTGCCCGGGATCTTGGCGGAGCGCTCCAGGTCGGCGGTGGCCCGGTTGAGTTCGGCGGCACCGCGGGTGACGTAGCGGACGGCAGCGCCGGCCTTGCTCGCCTTGCTGGCGGCAGCCGCGTCGGTCACCGTCACGACGGACCTGCCACTGGCGTCGATGTACGAGCCGGCGGAGCGGTCGCCGAGTTCCGCGGAGATCGAGGCGGCGGTGTCGGGCGAGGCGGCGGGAGCGGCCTGGGCCGGTGCGCCGATGAGCGCGCCGACGACAAGGCTTCCGGAAACGGCGACCGTCGCCGCAACACGGAATGAGGACCTCGTGGGTCGCATGTAACAAACCTCCTGGGCGGGGGAGCGGGTCGCCGAGGTCGGCTGACCCGAGGGCAACCCGGCCGATCTGGGGAAACCTGCCGGGCGAAGTGAAGTATTCACATACTTAAGATCATTAACAAGACTTGGTTTCGCCCCGATTCGCCGATCTTGGCCGGCCACAAAGCCGCAACACCCCAGACACGCTGGCGAACAAGCACCGTCACACTAATTCAGCCCTAGGCGCGCACACTCATCTATGTCCCGGACGGGTGCAGGTCGGTCAGGCGCCACGCGTCAGGGCGTACGGCGGCGGGCGCCCGGACCCGGCCGGGGCACCACGTCGCGTACCTGATCCACCTCGTGCCCATCGGCACAGCGCAACTCGACGCGCAGCGGGGCGCCGCAGTCACGATGCCCCACGCTCAGGGGCGAGCCCTCCGCGTCGGCGAGGTACCGATCACCCCACCCGAGCACGGCGACCAACACCGGCCACAGGTCCAGGCCCTTCTCCGTCAGCCGGTACTCGTGGCGCAGCCGGCTGCCGGGCTCCCGGTACGGCTCGCGACTCAGCACGCCCTGCCGCACCAGGGCGGCCAGTCGGTTGGTCAGCACCTGACGCGGAATGCCGGTGCGCACCCGCATGTCGTCGAAGCGGCGCACGCCCGTGAACACCTCGCGGAGCACCACCAGGGTCCACCGCTCGCCGAGGACCTCCATCGCGCGGGCGATGGTGCAGTTCTCCACCGACCAGTCCAGTGCCGCGGGTCGCATCGGACCAGGCTAGGTCTCATTGACAGACTCAGCAAGCGACTGCCAGGCTGCGTCCATGACGCAGACGCAGGAACCGGCGCGCAGCCGCACCTTCACCTGGGCGGACCCGGCGGCCAACGCCGCCCAGGTCGGTCGACGCAGCGGCATCGACATGCTCCGGGCGATGATCGCCGGCGAGCTGGCCGCGCCACCGGTGATGCACCTCATCGACATGGCCCGGATGGAGGCCGACGAAGGTCGGGTCGTCGTCGAGCTGACCCCGCAGGAGTTCCACTACAACCCGCTCGGCAGCGTCCACGGTGGCGTCCTCTCGACGCTGCTGGACACCGCCGCGGCATGCGCCGTGCACACCACGCTGCCGGCCGGCGTCGGCTACACCTCGCTGGACCTCAACGTGAAGTTCCTCCGCCCGGTCACGGTCGACAGCGGCACGCTGCGCTGCGAGGGCACGGTGCTGCAGCGCGGCCGCCGTACGGCGCTGGCCGAGGCCAGGATCACCGACGCCCGCTCCCGCCTGATCGCGCACGCAACCAGCACCTGCCTCCTACTCCCCCAAGAACCCCAACCCTGACCCACCCCCGCCCCACTTCCGCGATCGTGGACTGAGCGTCGTCGAATTGCGGGGTCTGCGCGGATCCGCCCCGCAGAAAGTGCAAGATCGCGGGAGCCGGGGTGGGGGCGAGGGGCGGGGCGGGGTGAGGGCTTAGCGGAGGGAGAGACGGGCTGCTCGGGCGTCGCGCTTCTCTTCGAAGCGGCTCGCGGCGCGCTCCAGGGATTCCAGCTGGGTGGCCAACTGCTCGCGGGCGGCTTCGCCGTCGGCGTTGAGGCCGGTCACGTTGAAGACGTCCCACTGGCGGAGCACCGGCTGCAGCACCTCGTCGCGGTGCTGACGCAGGTCGTAGATGCCGGCCAGGGCGATCGCCACCGACTTACGGGCGAAACCGTCGATGCCGCTGCCCGGCATCTGGAAGTCGGCCACCACGTCGGCGACGGCGCGCATGGCCTGGCTCGGTGCCAGCTCGAACGCGGCGGTGAGCAGGTTGCGGTAGAAGACCATGTGCAGGTTCTCGTCGGCGGCCACGCGGGCCAGCAGCGCCTCGCAGGCCGGGTCGCCGGTGGCCTTGCCGGTGTTGCGGTGCGAGATCCGGGTGGCCAGCTCCTGGAACGAGACGTACGCCAGTGAGTGCAGCACCTCGTCGCCGTGGGCGTTGGCGTAGCCCTCGGACATGTGCGTCATCCGGGCCCGCTCCAACGCCACCGGGTCGACCGCCCGGGTGACGGTCAGGTAGTCGCGGATCGCGACACCGTGCCGACCCTCCTCGGCGGTCCACCGGTGCACCCAGGTGCCCCACGCGCCGTCCCGGCCGAACAGGGTGGCGATCTCGTGGTGGTACGAGGGCAGGTTGTCCTCGGTCAACAGGTTGACGATCAGCGCGGTGCGGGCCACGTCGGGGATGGTGGAGTCCGTCGGCGACCACGCCTCGCCGCCGAGCGGCCCGTCGAAGGTGCGTCCTTCGCTCCACGGCACGTACTCGTGCGGGAACCACTCCTTGGCCAGTGCGAGATGGCGGTCGAGGTTGCGGGCAACCACCGGCTCCAACTCGAGGAGGAGCGCGGTCTGGCTCAGTGTGGTGCTCATGGTCACGAGAAACTCCCTACGGTGGCGTAACTTACGCTACCGTAGGTCCCCGAGGCCGTATGCGCCAGTGGGGGGACTCAGCTGACCGCCGGAGTGAGGTCCTCCCGGGGTGGCATCCACTCCTCGGCACCGGCCGTGACCTGCGCACCGGACCGGATGTCCTTCACCTCGTCCGGCGCTCCGTCGGCGCCCGGGAACCAGACGTACGGAATGCCGCGCCGCTCGGCATAGCGAATCTGCTTGCCGAACTTCGCCGCGCTCGGCGAGACCTCGGTGGCGATGCCACGCCGCCGCAGCGCCGCAGCGATCCGGCCACTGGCCGGGCGGTGCTCCTCGTCGGCCAACGCCACCAGGACACAGGTGGGCACCGAACGGGAGACCGACAGCTCACCCGCGCCGAAGAGCAACCCGAGCAGCCGGGTCACCCCGATCGAGATCCCCACCCCCGGGAACGAGGTGGTGCCGGCGCTGGCCAGGTTGTCGTACCGGCCGCCGGAGCAGATCGAGCCGAACCGCTCGTAGCCGCGCAGTTGGGTCTCGTAGACGGTGCCCGTGTAGTAATCCAGGCCGCGGGCGATGCGCAGGTCCGCCACGCAGAGGCCGGGCGAGTGCTCGGCGGCGGTCTCCACCACCCGGACCAGCTCCTCGATACCCTCGTCGAGCAGGGGGTCGCTCACGCCGAGCGCCCGGACGGCGTCGGCGAACGAGGCGTCCGGGGCGGAGATCTCGGCCAGCTCGAGGCACGCCTTGGCCTGGGCCTCGCTCGCCCCGGCGGTCTGGGCCAGCAGGTCGGCCACCTTCGCCGGGCCGATCTTGTCGAGCTTGTCGATCGCCCGCAGCGCCGCCTCCGGGTCGGTCAACCCGATGCCCCGGTAGAAGCCCTCGGAGACCTTGCGGTTGTTCACCTGGATCGTCACCGGCGGGATCGGCAGCGACCGCAGGGCGTCCCCGATGACCAGCGGCATCTCCGCCTCGTGGTGCGGAGCCAGGGTGTCCCGGTCGACGATGTCGATGTCGGCCTGGACGAACTCCCGGTAGCGCCCCTCCTGCGGCCGCTCCCCCCGCCACACCTTCTGGATCTGGTAGCGGCGGAACGGGAAGGTCAGCTTGCCGGCGTTCTCCAGCACGTACCGGGCGAACGGCACCGTCAGGTCGAAGTGCAGGCCGAGCTGGTCGTCACCGCCCGCACCCTCGGCGTCGGCGTGCAGCCGCCGAATCACGTAGACCTCCTTCGAGGTCTCGCCCTTGCGCAGCAACTGGTCCAGCGGCTCCACCGCGCGGGTCTCCAGCGGCGCGAAGCCGTACAGCTCGAAGGTGTCCCGGATCTTCCCGAGCACGAACTGCTCGATCATCCGCTGGCCGGGGGTCCATTCCGGGAAACCGGAGATGGGCGTGGGCTTGCTCATCGGCGTACTCCTTGCGGTTCCGCGCCCGCGGCGCGGTGGTGTCGTGGGTCCGCGCGCGGCGCGGAGAAGGTCTAGAGGCCCCGGGTGGGTGCCGCCGGTCGGCCGCCGCCGACCTGCGCCACCTCGATGAGGTACGGGTTGCTGGCGCGCTCGCGGCCGATGGTGGTGGCGGGGCCGTGGCCGGGCAGCACGACGGTGTCGTCGGCCAACGGGAGGATCTTGTCGCGCAGGCTGGTGAGCATGGCCGGCATGCTCCCGCCCGGCAGGTCGGTGCGGCCGATCGACCCGGCGAAGAGGACGTCGCCGGAGAGGCACAGCTCGTCAGCCTCCCAGCCCGACCCGGCGCCCGGCAGCCGGAACAGCACCGACCCGCCGGTATGGCCCGGGGCATGGTCGACGGCGATCTCCAGGCCGGCGAGGGTGAGGGTGGCGCCGTCGGTCAGCTCCGCCACGTCATCCGGCTCGGTGTAGCTCAGCCGACCGCCGAAGAGCGACGTCAGGTCGGCCGACAGGCCCTTGGACGGGTCAGCCAGCATCTCCCGGTCACCCGGGTGCACGTAGGCGGTGATGCCACGCGCGCCGCAGACCGGCGCGACCGAGAACGTGTGGTCGAGGTGGCCGTGGGTGAGCAGCACGGCGGCCGGATGCAGGCGGTGCTCGGCGAGCAGCGCGTCGAGCTGGTCGAGCACCCCGATGCCGGGGTCGACCACCACGCACTGCTCCCCCGGCGCGGTGGCAACCACGTAGCAGTTGGTGCCGAAGGCGTCCGCGGGAAAGCCGGCCACGAGCACGGGCGCTGTCCTTTCCGTCGAGCTGTCGTCCTCCCAGCAGCCTAACTGGCGTGCCGAGTGAGTTTGCCGCGTCCGTCCCTCGCGCCCCGGAGGGCACAGTGACAACGCCCGATAAGCGCTGCTCGGGACGGGGTGGACCTCGTACACCACATTCCCAGTCACTAGCCGTACACTCTGGCGGGCGTGTGGCGCGGCACACGTGACGCCCGGACGGGCCGGGACGCCCGGCCGCCGGCGACGACCAGGTAGAGGAAAGGGGAGCACGGGTGGCTTCCAGCAGGGACCGGCAGCGCAAACTGGCGCGTGCCAAGCTCGACCGGCAGTTGGCTCGCCGGGCCGCCGTCACGCGGCGTCGTCGGCAGATCCAGGCCGGTGTCGGCGCCGCCCTGATCCTCGTGTTGGTCGTGGCAGGCTCGGCCTGGGCGCTCGGGGCGTTCGACTCCGATGACAAGCAGAACACGGCCGCGGAGGACACCTGCCTCTGGACGCCGCAGGACGCGACGGCCAACACCAACCTCAAGGACGTCGGCACGCCGGAAGCCAAGGGTCTGCCGACCGAGGGCACGCGGGCGATGACGGTGACCACCAACCAGGGCGCGCCGATCACCGCTGAGCTGAGCCTGACCAACTCGCCCTGTGCGGCGGCGAGCATCGCCCACCTGGCGAGCCGGTCGTTCTACGACAACACCAAGTGCCACGAGATCACCGCCGACGGCGCGCTGCGCTGCGGCGACCCGAGCGGCACCGGCCTCGGTGGGCCGACCTACTCGTTCTACGACGAGGAGTTGCCGACCGTGCCGTCGGCGTCACCGTCGGCGAGCCCGGCCCCCGGCCAGCCGCCGACGTACCCGAAGGGCACCGTGGCGATGATCGCCAACCCGCCGGGCAACAACGGCAGCCAGTTCCTGCTCTTCTTCAAGGACTTCACCACCACCGACCCGAAGTACCCGGTGATCGGCCGGGTCACCGGCGGGCTGGACGTGGTCGAAAAGATCGGCGCCCTGCCGACCGTGGACAATGGGACCGGGGCCAAGGTCAAGCCCAGCACCGACGTGACGATCCAGAGCCTCACCGTCGGTGAGCCGGTCACCGGTGCGGCACCGGCACCGTCGGCCTCCGGCACCCCGGCCAGCAGCCCGAGCGCCGGCTGACCGGCCGCCACCACCCACCCAGAAGCGGCACCCAGCAGCAGACAGCCAGGAGGATCCAGGCGTGACGTCCACCAGAGAGCGGCAGCGCGCGGCGGCACGCGCCCGGCTCGAGAAGGAGATGGCCGAGCGCGCGGGCAAGGCCCGCAAGCGCCGGCAGACGCAGGCGATCGTCAGCGCGGGCGCCGTTCTGGTGCTCGTGGTCGCCGGCACCGTCTGGCTGGCGGTGACCCTCGGCGGCGACGACGACAAGTCCGCCACCAACACCGCGGCGCCCGGCGCCTCCGAGTGCGTGTACAACGCGCTGCCCACCGAGCAGCGGCCCCCGCAGATCAAGGACGTCGGGCTGCCGAGCAACCAGCAGTCCGGCACCGGCGTACAGACCATGACGATCGACACCAACCTGGGCCCGATCACCGCCAAGGTCGACCGGTCGCTGGTGCCGTGCACGGCGGGCAGCTTCACCTACCTCGCGGAGAAGAACTTCTTCGACAACACCAAGTGCCACCGACTCGTTACCGAGGGCATCCAGGTGTTGCAGTGCGGTGACCCCAGCGCCACCGGCAACGGCTGGCGGGACACCGACGGCCAGGGCGGCCCCAGCTACCGCCTGCCCGAGGAGAACCTGCCCACCGACAAGCGCCCGCCGTACCCGGAGGGTGTCATCGCGATGGCCAACTCCGGCCAGCCGGGCAGCACCGGAAGCCAGTTCTTCATCGTCTACGGCGACTCGCCGCTGGACCCCGCGTACACGGTCCTGGGCACCGTCACCGGTGGCCTGGACATCGTCAAGGACGTCGCCAAGGCAGGCGACGACGGGGCGTTCGCCCAGCAGGCCGGTGGTGGCCACCCGAAGAAGGAGGTCGTCATCAAGGACCTCGCGATGAGCGCGCCACAGGGCTGACGCCCGAGCACACGACGAAACGCCCGCCGGCTGAGCCGGCGGGCGCTTTCGTGTCCGTGGTGCGCGGTGCGGGTGGTCAGGCGCCGGAGGTGACCCGGTACGCGTCGAAGACGCCGTCGACCTTGCGGACCGTGGCCAGCAGGTGGCCCAGGTGCTTCGGGTCGGCCATCTCGAAGCTGAACCGGCTCACCGCCACCCGGTCGCGGGTGGTGGTGACGGTGGCGGAGAGGATGTTGACCCGCTCGTCGGAGAGCACCCGGGTGACGTCGGCCAGCAGCTTGTGCCGGTCCAGTGCCTCGACCTGGATGGCGACCAGGAACGTCGAGGCGGAGGTGAGCTTCCAACTCACCTCGACCACCCGCTCGCTCTGCGCGCGCAGGTCTTCGGCGTTGGCGCAGTCGTCGCGGTGCACGCTCACACCGCCGGAGCGGGTGACGAAGCCGAACACCGAGTCCGGTGGGACCGGGGTGCAGCAGCGGGCCAGCTTGATCCAGACGTCGCTGACGCCACGGACCACGACACCGGGGTCGCTGCTGCTCTGCCGGCTGCGCGGTGGCCGGGTGGCGACGGCGGTCTCGGCGATGTCCTCCGCCGCGCCCTCCTCGCCGCCGTACGCGGCCATCAGCTTCTGCACGACCGACTGCGCGGAGACCTGGCTGTCGCCGACCGCCGCGTAGAGCGAGGCCACGTCGGCCAGGTGCAGGTCGCGCGAGATCGACATGAGCGCGTCGGAGGTGAGCATCCGCTGCAACGGCATGCCCTGCTTGCGCATCGCCTTGACGATCGCGTCCTTGCCGGCCTCGATCGCCTCCTCGCGCCGCTCCTTGTTGAAGTACTGGCGGATCTTCGTCCGGGCGCGGGGGCTCTTGACGAAGCCCAGCCAGTCCTGAGTCGGGCCGGCGGTCTCGGACTTCGAGGTGAAGATCTCGATCACGTCGCCGTTGGACAGCGTCGATTCCAGCGGCACCAACTTGCCGTTGACCCGCGCCCCGATGCACTTGTGCCCCACCTCGGTGTGCACCGCGTACGCGAAGTCCACCGGCGTCGACCCGGTCGGCAGCGGGATGACGTCACCCTTCGGGGTGAAGACGTACACCTCCTGGCTGGACAGGTCGAAGCGCAGCGCGTCGAGGAACTCGCTCGGGTCGGCCGCCTCACGCTGCCAGTCGAGCAGCTGCCGCAGCCAGGTCATCTCGTCGATGTGTGCGGGCGGGCCGACGATCTGGGTGCCCTTGTGCTCCTTGTACTTCCAGTGCGCGGCGATGCCGAACTCGGCGGTGCGGTGCATCGCGTAGGTGCGGATCTGCATCTCCACCGGCTTGCCGGTGGGCCCGATGACCGTCGTGTGCAACGACTGGTACATGTTGAACTTGGGCATCGCGATGTAGTCCTTGAAGCGACCCGGCACCGGCTGCCAGTTGGCGTGGATCACGCCGAGCGCCGCGTAGCAGTCGCGCACCGTGTCGACCAGGATCCGAACGCCCACCAGGTCGTAGATGTCGTTGAAGTCGCGACCTCGCACGATCATCTTCTGGTAGATCGAGTAGAGGTGCTTCGGCCGCCCGGTGGTCTCCGCCTTGATCTTGGCGGCCTTCAGGTCGGTCTGCACCTTCTGCGTCACCTGCCGCAGCAGCGCCTCACGCTGCGGCTGGTGCTCACCGATCAGCCGGTTGATCTCCTCGTAGCGCTTCGGGAACAAGGTGCCGAAGGAGAGATCCTCCAGCTCCCACTTGATCGTGTTCATACCGAGTCGGTGCGCGAGGGGGGCCAGGATCTCCAGCGTCTCCTTGGCCTTCTGCTCCTGCTTGGGGCGGGGCAGGAAGGTCAGGGTGCGCATGTTGTGCAACCGGTCGGCCAGCTTGATCACCAGCACCCGCGGGTCCTTGGCCATCGCCACGACCATCTTGCGGATCGTCTCGGCCTTGGCCGCGTCGCCCAGCTTGACCTTGTCGAGCTTCGTGACGCCGTCGACCAGCAGGGCGACCTCGCCACCGAAGTCGGCGCGCATCGCGTCGAGGGTGTATTCGGTGTCCTCGATGGTGTCGTGCAGCAGCGCGGCGACCAGCGTGGTGGTGTCCATCCCCAGGTTGCCGAGGATGGTCGCCACCGCGAGCGGGTGGGTGATGTACGGGTCGCCGGACTTGCGGTACTGCCCGGAGTGCCACCGCGCGGCCGTGTCGAAGGCGCGCTGGAGCAGGCGGGCGTCGGCCTTGGGGTGGTTGTCGCGGTGGCTCGCGATGAGCGGCTCCAGCACCTCGCTGACCTGCGAGGTCTGCCAGGGCGCGTTGAACCGGGCCAGCCGGGCCCGGACCCGCCGGCCGGTGGGCGCGTTGGACAGCCCGAAGCCACCGCTCGGCGACGGATCGACGCCGGCGTCGCTCGGGAACGGCACCACCACACCATCGGCGCCGGGAGACGCCTCGGCGCTCGGCGGGCCGCTGGTCGGACGCACCGCGCTCTCGCCCGCAGCTTTGCCGGAGCCGTTGCCCGTCACCCGGGCCGACGCGTCGCCTGTCCGGTCGGTCACCGAGCCGTCAGCGTCGCCTGTCGGGTGCACCGTGCCCTCCGCCGGAGGGACGACATCGTGGGACACCGGCCTCCTCACCGCTCGCCGGAAACACACCGGCCGAACATCGGCCGGCCTGGTCTCGCGCCGCCGGCGGGGTACCGCCAGCGTCAGCAAAGGGCAATGCTACCCGCACGGACGGCCCCCTGCCGCTCCGCCGGACGGTCGGCGCCGGCTCCGCCCGACGGGTCTGGGACCAAACGGTCAACAGGGCGCGGACTTGTTCAAACGGTCAACCGGGCGCCTACCTGCTCAGACGGTCAACAGGGCATGAACAGGTCGCGGTGCCAGCCGCTTGCGCCCACCCAGGAAGCCGAGTTCCAGCAACACGGTGAAACCGGTGACGGTCCCGCCGGCCCGCTCGACCAGCTCCAGCGTCGCCTCGGCGGTGCCGCCGGTCGCCAGCACGTCGTCGACCACCAGCACCCGGTGCCCGGCGGTGAACGCGTCCTCGTGCACCTCCAGGGTCGCCTCGCCGTATTCGAGGGCGTAGGAGACCGAGTGCGCCGCGCGCGGCAGCTTGCCGGCCTTGCGCACCGGCACCACGCCCACCCCGGCCGCGTACGCGATGGCCGCGGCGACGACGAACCCACGCGCCTCGATGCCGACCACGACGTCGAAGGTGTCCCGCCCGTGGTACGCGACGATCCCGTCGGTCACCTCACGGAAGGCCTTCCCGTCGGCGAACAACGGCATCAGGTCCTTGAACATGACGCCGGGCTTGGGGAAGTCGGGCACGTCCAACACCCGGCTGGCCACCAGTCGGGCGGCCTCCGGGCCGCTGTCCCCGCGCGCCGCGGTGCTGTGGGTCTCCGTCACGGCTGTTTCGTTTCCCTTCAACGACGACGGCGTCCGGCAATGCTGCTCGCACAGCATGCCGGACGCCGTTCGGGTGTTTCCTGGCGGGTCAGCGCCGCTTGGCGCCACCCGGCCGGTTGCCGCCGCCACCCGGGCGACCGCCCCGGGCACCGGTCGGCCGCTTGCCCGCCGGCCGAGCGCCCACCTTGGGGGCGGCACCGGCCAGCGCGGCGGCGTCCGGGTCGAGCGGCTCATCGGTCGCGTCGGCCGGGGCCGGGCTCGCGGAGCCCTTCCCGGTGACCTCGCCACGGCCGAGCGCCCCCCGGCGGGCCAGGACGCGCTTGTTGTGCGCCTGGATCCGCGGGTCGTAGTTCTTCAGCAGCGCCAGCAGCGGCGTGGCCACCAGGATGGAGGTGAGGAACGCGACCGCCATACCGACGAACAGCACCAGGCCGAGGTCCTTCAGCGTGCCGGCGCCGAGCAGGCCGGCACCGATGAAGAGCAGACCGCCGACCGGCAGCAGAGCGACCACCGAGGTGTTCAGTGACCGCATCAGGCTCTGGTTGACGGCCAGGTTGGCCGCCTCGCCGTACGTCTGGTTGTTGTTCGCGGTGATGCCGCGAGTGTTCTCCTGGACCTTGTCGAAGACCACCACCACGTCGTAGAGCGCGAAGCCCAGGATCGTGAGGAAGCCGATGATCGTCGACGGGGTGACCTCGAAGCCGACCAGCGAGTAGATGCCGGCGGTGAGGATCAGGTTCGTGAACAGTGACGCGACCGCGGCGACCGCCATCCGCCACTCGAAACGCAGGATCAGGTAGACCATCACCAGCGCGATGAAGATGACCAGACCGAGCACGGCCCGCTCGGTCACCTGGCTGCCCCACGCCTCGCTGACCTGGTTGCTGCTGATCTGGTCCGCGTTGATGCCGAGATCCTCGGCGATCTGACCCTTGACCGCGTTGGTCTGCCCGGCGTCGAGCTGCGGCGTACGCAGTTCGTAGGTGTCACCGCCGGTGCCGCCGACCTTCTGTGCGGTGACCACCTCGATGCCGGTGTTCTGGGCGGCGAGGGCCGAGTTGACCTCCCGCTCGGCGTCGTCCAGGGAGCCGACGCTGGCCGGCACCTGGAACGAGTTGCCGCCGGCGAACTCGATGCCGAGGCTGAAGCCGCGCAGCCCGAAGCTGAGGAGCGCGATCAGGATCAGGATCCCGGCGACACCGAACCAGACCTTGCGGCGGCCGACGACGTCGAGACCGGCCTCGCCGTTGTAAAGGCGGCTCGCCAGACCGTTTTCAGCCATCTCAGGCCTCCTTGGCGCGCGGGTTGCGGGGCTGAGTCTGCTGGTTGCGGGCCGGCAACGCCCGGCCCAGACCGCTGACCCGCGGGGACAGGAACGCCCGGGTCCGGGCGAACATCGTCATGATCGGGTGCCGGAAGAGGAAGACCACGACCAGGTCCAGCACGGTGGCCAGGCCGAGGGCGAAGGCGAAGCCCTTGACCGTGCCGACCGAGACCACGTAGAGCACCACCGCGGAGAGCAGGGTGATCGCGTTGGCCGAGATGATCGTGCGTCGTGCCCGCATCCAGGCGCGGGGTACCGCGCTACGCGGGCTGCGCCCCTCCCGGATCTCGTCCTTCAACCGCTCGAAGTAGATGACGAACGAGTCCGCCGCCACACCTAGCGAGACGATCATGCCGGCGATGCCGGCGAGGGTGAGCGTGAAGCCGATCTGCCGGCCGAGCACCACCAGCGCGCCGAAGACCAGCAGCGCGGAGAGGATGAGGCTCAGGAAGATCACCGAGCCGAGCAGCCGGTAGTAGAAGAACGCGTAGATGATGACCAGCAGCATGCCGATGCCGGCCGCGAGCAGACCGGCGCGCAGGTGGCTGGCACCCAGCGTGGCGGTGACGTTCTGCGCTTCCTGCTGCTCGAAGGTCACCGGCAGCGCGCCGTAGCGCAGTTGGCCGGCGAGCGCGCTGGCGTCCTTCTGGTTGAAGTTGCCGGTGATCTGGGAGTTGCCGGTCAGCACGCCCTGGATCTCCGGGGAGGAGACGATCAGGTTGTCCAGCACGACGGCCACCCGGCACTTGCCGTCCTGACCCAGTGCGGTCGCGTCGCAGGCCTGGCCCTCGTTGTTGAACGCCTCACGGGTCAGCGCGGTCCACTTGCCCTGGCCGTCGCCGGTGAAGTCCAGGCTGACCACCCAGGCGTTGGTCTGGTCCAGCACCGCATCGGCGTCGGACACGTCGGTGCCCAGCACCTTGGCCTGGTCGAGCAGGTACTTCGAGGCGCCGTCCTCGCAGGAGACGACCTGCTGCTTCGCGTCGGAGATCGACGCCGGCGGACGCTTGTCGAGCTGCGCGCAGCCGATCGTCGGCACGTTGAACTGCATCTGCGCCGGCAGCACGGCGACCTCTTGCGGCGACAGCGTGCCGAACGGCTTGAGCTTGTCGGCCAGCGACGGGTCGGCGGTCAGGTCGGCGGGGGCCTGCAGCCCGCTCGCGGCCTGCCACGCGGGGGCCCCGACCTTCTGCTCGACGGCCTTGCGCTGCTCCTCGATGCTGGCCGGCACCGGCTCGGCGCTGGCGCTGGCGCTGGGCGCGGCGCTCGGCGTGGCCGAGGCGGACGCGGAGGTACTCGGCGTGGCGCTGGGCGACGCCGGGGCCATTCCGCCCTGACCACCGCTGGGCGACGAGGTCACCTTCGGCGCGGCGCTGCCGGACGGGGTCGGGGTGGCGCTGCCGGACGGGGCCGGGCTGCCCGACGGAGTCGGCGTCGCGGCCGGCGGCGGCACGGCGGCCGTTCCGCTGCCGTCGGCGGCCTTGAGCACCTTGCGGAAGCGCAGCTCGGCCGCTTCGCCCACGTCGTCGAGGTTCCGGTTCTCACCGGGCAGGGAGATGACGATGTTCCGGTTGCCCTCGGTGACCACCTCGGCCTCGGCCACGCCGAACGCGTTGACCCGGCTCTCGATGATCTGGCGGGCCTCTTCGAGGTTCTCCGCCGTCGGAGGCTTGCCGTCGACGCTGTTGGTCGCCTCCAGCGTCACCCGGGTGCCGCCGATGAGGTCCAGGCCGAGCCGAGGCTCGAGCCGGTCCTTCAAGCTGCCGCTGGCACCAGAGAAGAACACCAGAAGATAGAGGACCACGAAGATGAACCCGAGCACGGCGAGCTGCCGCCCGGGGCGCATCTGTCCCTGAGGTGGTGCCACGGCTGTCCTGTCTCCCTGTACGGTCGCGCCGCTGTGCGCAGCGGCGGCGGTGTCGGGCCGGGGGTCCCGGCCGACGGGTCTGACCTGAGCCGACGAGATGCCGACACGAGGACCGGACACACCGGCGCGGAACGCCGACGGTCACGGGAACGTGCCGACGCCCGGCGTCGACCCAACTATCCAGTTTTCACGTCTTGTCCGCTGCCCCGTCGGGCGCGGTGGCCCGGAAGCCGGTCGACCGGCCGTACGCCGGTTTCGCCACCCCCGGGAGAAGGGGGTCAGTCCTTGACGGTGTCGGCGTCCTCGCTGACCGGCTCGCTCGGCAGCTCCGCGCGGGTGACAACGCGCGCGATGGCCGGGCGGGCGTAGCGGGTCTGCACGCCCGGGGCGACCTCGATCAGGACGGTGTCGTCCTCGATGCCGGTGACCGTGCCGTAGAGCCCGCCGATGGTCACGACCTCGTCGCCGGGGCCGAGGTTGGACTGCATCGACTCCGCCTCGCGGCGGCGCTTCTGCTGGGGCCGGATCATCATGAAGTACATGACACCGAAGAGCAGGGCGATCATCAGGATCGGCGTGAAACCGCCGGCCCCACTGCCCGCTGCTAGGTATTCCACGGTTACTGACCTTCCCATTGGCCACCTGCCCGGCACGGGGGGTGCCGGAGCGGAGGCGGATTCTCACGTCCTGTACAGACCGCGGCGAAGTCTAAACCCTGCACCTGAGAACACCGAATGCGGCACAGATCACGTTCACATCACGGCTGATCGGTGTCCAAGGAGAACAGATCGGGCACAGGAGGACTATCCGCACCAAAGATACCATTCGGTGGAGTGCGCCCCAGATGGTGCCAGGCAGCCTCGGTAGCCACCCGACCCCGGGGCGTACGGGCCAACAGACCCGCCCGGACCAGGAACGGCTCACAGACCTCCTCGACCGTGTCCGGCTGCTCCCCCACCGCCACGGCAAGGGTGGACAGACCCACCGGGCCACCCCGGAACGAGTCGACCAGCGCGGTCAGCACCGCCCGGTCCAACCGATCCAGCCCGAGCGCGTCCACGTCGTACACGATCAGGGCGGCACGAGCGGTGTCGAGATCCACCAACCCGTCGGCCCGGACCTCCGCGTAGTCGCGGACCCGGCGCAGCAGCCGGTTGGCGATCCGCGGCGTGCCCCGGGACCGGCCGGCGATCTCGGTCGCACCCTCGGGGGTGATCGGCACGCCGAGAATCCGCGCCGAGCGGTGCAGCAGCGTCTCCAGATCCGCCGGAGCGTAGAAGTCGAGGTGCGCGACGAAGCCGAACCGGTCCCGCATCGGTCCCGTCAACAGGCCCGAACGGGTCGTCGCGCCCACCAAGGTGAACGGCTCGACGTCCAGCGGGATCGCCGTCGCCCCCGGCCCCTTGCCGACCACCACGTCGACCCGGAAGTCCTCCATGGCGCTGTAGAGCAGCTCCTCGGCCGGCCGCGCGATGCGGTGGATCTCGTCAATGAAGAGCACGTCGCCCTCGGCGAGACTGGTCAGGATCGCCGCCAGATCCCCGGAACGCTCGATCGCCGGGCCGCTGGTCACCCGGATGCCCGCGCCCAGCTCAGCGGCGACGATGTTGGCCAGACTCGTCTTGCCCAACCCGGGCGGGCCGGAGAGCAGGATGTGATCCGGGGGCGACCCCCGCCGCATCGCGCCCTGCAACAACAGGTCGAGCTGATCGCGCACCCGGTCCTGGGCGATGAACTCGGCCAGCCGCCTCGGCCGCACCGTGGCCTCCGCGTCCCGATCCGCGTCGTTGACGTACGCCGAGACAAGCCCGTCGGTCTCGCTCATCGTGCCCTCTTCATTCGCGGCCGTGCGTTCATCGGGTGCGACCGAGCAGGCGGATGGCCTGCTTGAGCAGGACCGGCACCGGCGGAGTCTCGCCCTCGATCGTCTCCGCCACCGCGGCCACCGCCTGATCGGCCTGACCGGCCGTCCAGCCCAGCCCGACCAGCGCCTGCCGAACCTGGTCGGTCCAGCTGCCACGGGTCACCCCGGTCACGCCGTCGGCGCCGATCGGCACCGGGCCGATCCGGTCGCGCAGCTCCAGCACCAGGCGTTCGGCGCCCTTCTTGCCGATCCCGGGCACCCGGGTCAGCGCGGCCGTGTCGGCGTTGGCGATCGCCTTGCGCACCGCGTCCGGGGTGTGCACCGCCAGCACCGCCTGGGCCAACCGCGGGCCAACCCCGCTGGCCGTCTGGAGCAGCTCGAACAGTGACTTGGCGTCGTCGTCGGCGAAGCCGTAGAGAGTCAGCGAATCTTCCCGCACGATCAGGCTGGTGGCGAGCCGGGCGACCTGACCGACCCGCAGCTCCGCGAGGGTCCCCGGGGCACAGTGCACGGCGAGGCCGACACCGCCCACCTCGATCACGGCCTGGTCCGGACCGGTCGCGGTCACCGTGCCGCGCACGCTGGCGATCATCGTGCTCCTCCTCGTCGTGCCCGGTCGGCTGCCGCGGCCAGCTTGGAGCGGGTCCCACCGCGCCAAACGTGGCAGATGGCCAGGGCGAGCGCATCGGCGGCGTCGGCCGGCTTCGGTGGCTCGTCCAGCCGCAACAGCCTGGTCACCATGGCGGTCACCTGCGCCTTGTCGGCCTGACCGGACCCGGTCACGGCCGCCTTCACCTCGCTCGGGGTGTACGTCTGCACCGGCAGACCGGCGCGCGCCCCGGCCAGCACGGCGACGCCGCTGGCCTGTGCGGTGCCCATCACCGTACGGACGTTGTGCTGGCTGAACACCCGCTCGACGGCGACGCTCTCCGGCTGGTGCTCGGCGACCAGGTCGGTCAACGACCGGTCCAGGTGCAGCAGGCGCAGCGACAGGTCGTCGGCCGGGTCGGTGTAGACCACGTAGTAGGCGATCAGAGTGCAGGGACGACCGGGCACACCCTCGACCACGCCCACCCCACACCGGGTCAACCCCGGGTCCACCCCCAACACCCGCACGCCGCACCCTCCCCCACCGTCAGCAGTACGTGTGTTCGACACCCTAACTGCCCGCCTTCCCACCGGCCCCACGGGACACGCCCCCGCGCCCCGCGCCCGCGCCCGCGCCGCGCCAAGATCGCGCTCGATCCAGGAAGTAGTGGCCTCACCGACGCGCCGATACCACTCGATCCTGGATCGAGCACGATCTTGAACACCCGACCCCGGACGGCGGGGCGAGGGCGGGTGGCAGGGCGGACCGCGAGGCGGGCGGGTGGGGCCACACAGCTTTGGTGCGGAGTATGTGTTGCTGACCCATGTGCCGGGGAGCACACAGCTCGTAACTTCTTGCGCCATGACGGCAGAACCCGTGGCGGTCCCCCACGTCGTACAGGTCGACCTCGCCGGTCGGACCGCCCTGGTCACCGGGGGCGGTAGCGGCATCGGGCGGGCGTGCGCCCTGCGGCTGGGCGCGGCCGGCGCCAAGGTGCTCGTGGTGGACCGCAACCTGGAGGCGGCCAAGGCGGTGGCTGCCGAGGCCGGCGGCCGGGCCGAGGGCGTCGACCTTTCCGACGCCGCGGCGGTGGACCGCCTCGACGTGGACGTGGACATCGTGGTGAACAACGCCGGGCTTCAGCACGTCGCGCCGGTACAGGACTTTCCCGTCGAACGCTTCGAGTACATCCAGCGGGTGATGGTGGAGGCGCCGTTCCTGTTGATCCGCCGGGCGCTGCCACACATGTACGCCCGGGGGTGGGGGCGGATCGTCAACATCTCCTCGGTGCACGGGTTGCGTGCCTCGCCGTACAAGGCGGCCTACGTCTCGGCCAAGCACGCCCTGGAAGGGCTGTCGAAGGTGGTCGCCCTGGAGGGCGCCGCGCACGGGGTCACCGCCAACTGCATCAACCCGGCGTACGTGCGTACCGCCCTGGTGGAGAGCCAGATCGCCGACCAGGCGGCCAGCCACGGCATCGGTGCGGACGAGGTGATCGAGAAGATCATGCTGGCCCGGGCCGCGATCAAGCGACTGATCGAACCGGAGGAGGTGGCCGAGCTGCTGGCGTACCTCTGCTCGCCGCCGGCGGCGTTCATCACCGGCGCGTCGATCGCCCTCGACGGGGGCTGGACGGCCAACTAGTGGGCCTGAGCACAATGTCGACCATGTCATCGCCGGTGGAGTTCCTGGAACTGCTCGCCCGTGAGGCCGCGGCGGTCGAGTTCGAGGGACCACTGGTGGCCGCTCGGGCCGCCGGGCTGCCGCCGGACCGGCTGGCCGAGCTGGAGCAGGCCAAGTCCGTGGCGTTGCGGGTCCGCGCGCTGCTGGAGCGTCGGCGCCGCCGCGAGACCGAGCTGTCCGGCCTGTACGACACGGTCAGCGACCTGGCCGGACTGCGCGACCTGGACGACGTGCTGCGGGCGATCGTGCATCGTGCCCGCAACCTGCTCGGTGCCGACGTGGCGTACATGACGCTCAACGACGACGAGCGCGGCGACACGTACATGCGGGTGACCGACGGGTCGGTCTCGGCCCGTTTCCAGCGGCTGCGCCTGCCGATGGGCGCCGGCCTCGGTGGTCTGGTGGCCCAGTCCGGCGCCCCGTACGTCACCGCCAACTACGGCGAGGACGCGCGCTTCCACCACACCGGCGAGATCGACGCCGGCGTCGGGGAGGAGGGCCTGGTGGCGATCCTCGGGGTGCCGCTACGGCTCGGCTCCACCTCCATCGGGGTGCTCTACGCGGCCAACCGTTCGGCCCGGCCGTTCGTCCGGGAGGAGGTGGCGCTCCTGGTCTCGCTCGCCGCGCACGCCGCGGTGGCGATCGACACCGCCCGGCTGCTGACCGAGACCCGCTCGGCGCTGGCCGAGCTGTCGGCGGCGAACACCACCATCCGGGCGCACAGCAGCTCGGTCGAGCGGGCCGCGGCGGCACACGACCGGATGACCGCGCTGGTGTTGCGCGGCGGCGGGGTGGAGGACGTGGCGGCCGCGGTGACGGAGGTGCTGGGCGGCGCGCTGCTGGCGTTGGACGCCGAGGGCCGCCTGTTGGCCCGGGTCGGTGAGATCGACGAGCCCGACCGCGCGGACATCGTCGAGGCGGTGGCCGCATCCCGGACGGAGGGACGCAGCGTCCGGCGCAGCCCCCTCTGGTACGCGGCGGTGGTGGCGGGCGCGGAGAACCTGGGTGCCCTGGTGCTGCGCCCGGACGACGAGTTGGTCGACGCCGACCAGCGGATCCTGGAGCGGGCCGCGCTGGTGACCGCGCTGCTGCTGCTGTTCCGCCGGACCGTCGCCGAGGCGGAGGGGCGGGTCCGCGGCGAGCTGCTGGACGACCTGATCGCCCGCCCGCTGCGGGACACCGACGCGCTGCGTAGCCGGGCCCGGCGGCTCGGGGTGGACCTGGACGCACCGCACGTGCTGGTGGCGGTGGGCGACGACGCGATCGCCGCGACCGGCTCGGCCCGCCAGCGGGTGCTCTCCTGGGCAACCACGTACGCCTCGGCCCGTGGTGGGCTGGCGGCGGCGCGCGACGGTCGGGTGGTGCTGATGCTGCCGGGGCTGGACGCCGGTGGCAGTGCCCGCGCGGTGGCCCGGGATCTGTCCCGGGTGACCGGCCGACCGGTGACCGCCGGGGCGAGCGGCCCGTCGAACGGGCCGGCGGCGCTGGCCGGGACGTTCCATGAGGCGGACCGGTGCCTGACGGCGCTGGGCGCGCTGGGCCGGGCCGGTCAGGGCGCGAGCACGGCGGAGCTGGGCTTCGTCGGGCTGCTGCTGGGCACGGTCGGTGACCGGGGTGAGACGGACGTGACGCAGTTTCTCAGCGCCACCGTCGGGCCGGTGGTCGACTACGACGCGCGGCGGGGCACGGCTCTGGTGAAGACGCTGGAGGCGTACTTCGGGGTGGGTGGCAGCCTGGCTCGGGCGGCCGAGCAGTTGCACGTGCACGTCAACACGGTGACCCAGCGGTTGGAGCGGGTCGGGCAGTTGCTGGGTGCCGACTGGCAGCGGCCCGAGCGCGCGCTGGAGGTGCAGCTCGCGCTGCGCCTGCACCGGCTGCGCGCCCCGGCCGGCTGACCACCGCCAGCCGGCCACGTCGGCGTCAGCGGACGCGGATGCCCTCCAGCACGGCGTCGACGACCTGGACCGGCAGGGTCCGCTCGTCCAGCTCCGGATTCCACTGGAGCACCCGCTGGATCAACATCGGCCCGGTGAGCAGCGCCATCGTCACCTCCACGTCGATGTCGGGCCGGAGCAGCCCTTCCTCGATGCCGCGCCGCAGCACGTCGCGCATCAGCTGCCGCCGGGGCGCGATGATGTTCTGGTAGAGCTGGAACTGGTCCGGGCTGCGGTTCACCGCGGGCACCAGGCAGGGCATGATCTTCGCCGCTCGCGGGTCGATGTTCTTGCCGATCGCTCCGACCAGCAGCACCAGGTCGTCGCGGACCGAGTGGCCGGCCGGCTGCGCCATGATGCCCTTGAGTCGGCGCAGGGCATCCAGCAGCAGCGCGTTCTTGCCTGCCCAGCGGCGGTAGATGGTGGCTTTGCCGACCCCGGCGCGGGCGGCGATTGCCTCGATCGAGAGTGCCTCGACGGTGCTGCCCTCGGCGAGCAGGTCGAGGGTGGCCTCGATGATCGCCTCGTCGGCACGGATGCTCCGCGGTCGCCCAGGCGACCGCGGAGCATCAGCAGTGGACGTCATGTCCGACATTGTGCGCGAACCTATGCCGTGCCGGCCAACTCGGGCTCGGCGACCGGCGCCGGTGCGGCAGCGACAGCCTCCCGCCCCGGCATCCAGCGCAGCACCACGATGATCCCGAGCGCGGCGATCACCGCGGACAGCGCGGCCGCCCAGTGCATGGCGGTGACGAAGGCGTCGTTGGCCGCCGAGATCAGCGCGGGCGCCGCCGGGCCGAGCTGGCCCGCCGCCGCGTACGCCCCGGAGATCGACTCGTTGGCCGCGTCGTGGGCCTGCGCGGGCAGGCCGGTCAACGCGTCGCCGATGTCGCTGCGGTAGACCGCGGAGAGCACCGAGCCCAGGATCGCCACGCCGAGCGCGCCGGCCACCTGACGGACGGTGTTGCTGATCGCGGAGCCCACGCCGGCCTTCTCCCGGGGCAGCGCCGACATGATCGACTCGGTGGCCGGCGGCATGATGTTGGCCATTCCGGCGCCCTGGATGAGGAAGACGAGCAGCACGATCCAGATCGGGGTGGACGCGCCGATGAAGACGAACGCGGCGAGTGACACCGCGGTCAGCGCCAACCCGACGGTGGCGACGGCCCGGCCTCCGTAGCGGCGGACCATCGCGGCGCTACGCGGCGCGAAGATCAGCTGGGCGCCGGCGAAGGGCAGGAAGAGCAGGCCGGTCTGCAGCGGGCTGTAGCCACGCACCAGTTGCAGGTAGAACGAGCCGAAGAACATCGAGCCCATCGCGGCGAAGAAGACCAGGCCGACGATGGCGACCGGCGCGGCGAAATGGGGCATCTTGAAGAGCCGGACGTCCAGCGACGGGTGGTCGCTGCGCCGTTCGTGCTGGACGAACCAGGCCAGCACCGCGAGACCGACCAGGATCGAGCCCCAGGCCAGCGGGCGGTCGAAGCCGTGCTCGCCGCCGTCGATGATGCCGTAGGAGAGGGCGACCAGGCCGACCACGGAGAGCAGGACGCCGAGCACGTCGACGCGGCCCGGCCGCGGGTCGCGCGACTCGGGGACCAGCAGTGCGACCAGGACCACGCCCGCGACGACCACCGGCACGTTGATCAGGAAGACCGAACCCCACCAGAAGTGCTCCAGCAGCGCGCCACCGAGGATCGGGCCGATCGCCACCGCGAGGCCGACCGCGCCGGCCCAGACGCCGATCGCCCGGCCGCGCTCACGCGGGTCGAAGACGTTCGAGATGATCGACAGCGTCACCGGCATGATGGCCGCGCCGCCGACGCCCATCAGGGCACGGGCCGCGATGAGCTGGCCGGGGCTGTCGGAGTACGCGGAGAGCAGCGACGCCAGGCCGAACAGCGCCAGCCCGACCATCAGGAAGCGCTTGCGGCCGACGCGGTCGCCGAGCACCCCGAAGGTGAACAGCAGCCCGGCGAAGACCAGCGTGTAGGAGTTGATGGCCCACTCCAGCTGGCCCTGGCTGGCGCCGAGGCCGTGCGCCGGGTCGGCCAGGGTGCGCAGGGCGACGTTGAGAATCGTGTTGTCGAGGACGACCACGAGGAGGCTGATCACCAGCACTCCGAGGATCGCCCACCTCCTCGGGTGGCCCGTGTTGTTGTGCAGCTCCATGCCTGAATTCCCCCCACGCTTTACCCGCCACGCAATACGATACGGGCCAGACTCGTAACGGGGATCAGCGTACGGGGCGGATTAACGATACGGGACCGATCCGTATCGTATGTGGTGGGCATCACGCTCCGGCGCGACGGCCAGGCAGGCGGCGACGGCGTCCGGCAACGTGCCGAGGTGGCCCACCCGCCCGGTGAGCGGCTCGATCCAGCCCGGCCCCGCGCCGTACACCCGCAGGAGCGGAAAATCCCGGGCGAGACGCACCAGGCGGTACGCGCGGCCGGTGGCCGGCGTCTGCGACCAGAGCACGACGGTGTGCGGGCGTGCCCGGAACACCGCGCTGGTCAGCGCGGACCAGGGCAGCGCCTGGCCGAGATTCAGACAACCGCGGCCCTGTTCGCGCAGCGCGGCGGCGAGCGCGTGCAGGCCGAGGCAGTGCGCCTCCTTCTCAGCGCCGGCCAGCAGCACCCCGCCGGCGGGCAGTGACCGGCCGGGCTCCCGGCGGTGCACGTCCAACCCGACCCGGACCCCCTCGCAGAGGGCATGCTCGACGGCGACCTCGGTCGCGCCCCGCCCCGGCAGCCCGGCCAGCAACGGACGGCAGACCTGCTCCCAGAGCGCCGGCACACCCCAGGTGTCGGCCAACTCCAGCACCAACGTGGCGACACCGTTGCCGTCCAGGTCCTCGGCGGCCAGCGAAACCTGCTTGTACGCGATCTGGACGGCCTCCGCCGGCATCGGATCGGTCAGCACCACACGTACCCCCGGGTAGACGTTCGCTACCCGGGGGTTCGCTCGGCGGGCGCCTGGCGGATGCGCCGTCGCCGGATCTACCGGCGACGCGCCGCCAGCCGGTGGGCCAGTGCGGCGACGCTGCCCCAGATGCCGCGCCGGAACAACACCACGACGAGGACGAAGATGCCGCCGGTCACCAGGCCGATCGCCTCGAACCCGGAGAACGACAACCAGTCCTCCAGCCGGACCACGATGCCGGCGCCGAGCACCCCGCCCCAGAGGGTGCCGATCCCGCCGAGCACCACCACGATGACCGCCTTGCCGGAGGTGGTCCAGTGCAGCACGTCCAGCGAGACGAACCGGTGGCCGACCGCGAACAGCCCACCGCCGAGGCCGGCGATGAAACCGGAGAGCACGAACGCGGTGAGCTTGTAGCGGTGCACCGGGTAGCCCAGCGCCCGCGCCCGGGCCGGGTTGTCCCGGATGCCGACCAGCACCCGACCGAACGGTGAGTGCACGATCCGCCAGGCGGCGGCCAGCCCGAGCAGCACGATCGGGAGGATCGCGTAGTAGAAGAAGTAGTCGTCGGTGAGGTCGACGCCGAACAGCTCGCGGGGCACCCCCTGGAGGCCGTTCTCGCCCTGGGTCACCGAGCGCCACTCGTTGGCCACGTAGTAGACCATCTGCGCGAAGGCCAGGGTCACCATGGCGAAGTAGATGCCGGTCCGCTTCACCGCCAGGTAGCCGATCGGCACCGCCAGCACGGCCGCGGCGAGCGCCCCGGCCAGCACGGCCAGGGGGAACGGCAGGCCCACGTGGATGGCCACCAACCCCGTGACGTACGCCGACGTGCCCCAGAACGCGGCGTGACCGAAGGACATCAGCCCGGTGAAGCCGAGCAGCAGGTCCACCGCCACGGCGAACAACGCCCAGCAGAGGATGTCCACCGCGACCGCCGGGTAGAGGCCGTTGGGCAGCCACGCCGCGATGGCCAGCCCGACGGCGAGCAGCGCGTACCGCACCCAGCCGGGCGCCTGAGCCACGGCGAGCAGCCCGGACGGTGGTGTCGAGCGGGACGCATCGGCGGGCGTGTCCACGGTGCTGGTCATGCGGGAGCCTCCTCACGACCGAACAGGCCGGCCGGGCGCCAGAGCAGCACGCCGGCCATCACGATGAAGACGATGGTCTGGGAGACGATCGGGAAGTTGGACAGGTACGACTCGCCCCATGCCTGCACCAGGCCGATGCCGAAGCCGGCGGCGACCGAACCGAAGATCGAGCCCAGCCCGCCGATCACGACCACCGCGAACACCACGATGATCAGGTCGGCTCCCATCAGCGGGTTGACGGCGCGCATCGGCGCGGCCAGCACCCCGGCGAGACCGGCCAGCCCGATGCCGAAGCCGAAGACCGGGGTCACCCAGCGCCCGACGTCGATGCCGAACGCGCGGGTCAGGTCGGGCCGCTCGGTGGCCGCGCGGACCACCATGCCGATCCGGGTCCGGGTCAGCGCCCACCACACCGCGACGCAGAGCAGCACCGTGAAGCCGAGGATGAACACCCGGTACGTCGGGAAGTCGAAGAGCCCGAAATCGACCGACCCGCTCAGCAGCGACGGCGTGGCGTACGGGCTGGACTGCACGCCGTAGCGCAGCTTCACCAGGTCCTGCAGGATCAGCGTCAGGCCGAAGGTGAGCAGGAAGTTGTAGAGCGGGTCGAGCTTGGTCAGCCGGTGGATCACGGCGCGTTCCAGCGCCATGCCGAGCAGGCCCAACCCCACCGGCATGATCACCAGGGCCGCCCAGAACGGCACACCCGCCTCGGTGAGCAGCACGTACGCCCCGAACGCGCCGAGCATGTAGAACGCGCCGTGCGCGAAGTTGACCACCCGCAACATGCCGAAGATGACCGCGAGCCCGAGGGCGAGCAGGGCGTAGAACGCCCCGCTCACCAGCCCGTTGAACGTGTTCTGCGCGAATCCGGTCATAGCTTGCAGTCCGCCGAGGGCGCCCGGAACGCCTCGGCGGCGGGGATCGTCTTGAGCACCTTCACGTAGTCCCACGGCTCGGTGACCTCGGACTGCGGCTTCACCTGGGCCAGGTACGCGTCGTGCACCACCCGGTGGTCCTCGGCACGGATCTTGCCGTTACGCAGGAAGACGTCCTCGACCGTCTTGCCCTCCAGGCCCTTGACGACGGCGTCCGCGTCGTCCGTCCCGGCGGCCTGCACCGCCTCCAGGTACTGCAGGGCCGCGGAGTAGTTGGCCGCGTGCGCGAAGGTCGGCCGGGTGCCGGCCTTCTGCTGGAAGCGGTCGGCGAACTCCCGGTTCTTCGCGTCGAAGTTCCAGTACCAGGCGTCGGTGTACGTGGTACCCGCCAACGCGGCCGGGGTGAGCGAGTGGATGTCGGTGAGGAACATCAGCCCCACCGCCAGGTCGACGCCCTTGTCACGCAGCTTGAACTCGTTGTACTGCTTCACCACGTTGACCAGCTCCGCGCCGGCCTGCATGGTGCCCAGCACGTCCGGCTTCGGGTTCAGGTTCGGCGCCTTGAGCAGGAAGGTGGAGAAGTCGCCGCTGGTGTTCGGGAACGGCGCGCCGTCCTTGCCCACCACCGTGCCGCCGGCCGCCGTGATCGCGGTGGAGAAGCTCTTCTCCATGTCCTGACCGAAGGCGTAGTTCGGGTAGAGGATGTACCAGTTCTTGCCGATCTGCTCGGTCGTCGTCTTCCCGGTGCCGTTGGCCAGCATGTACGTGTCGTACGCGTAGTGGAACGTGTACTTGTTGCAGCTCTTGCCGGTCAGATCCGTGGTCGCCGCACCGATGTTGAAGTAGAGCCGCTTCTTCTCCTTCGCCACGTCGGCCACCTTCAACGCGGCCGACGAGGTGGGCACGTCCAGGATCAGGTCGACGCCCTTGCGGTCGTACATCTCCTGGGCCTTGGAGTTGGCAACGTCCGGCTTGTTCTGGTGGTCGGCGGTCTCCACGGTGATGTCCTTGGTCACCGCCTTGTCTCCGTATTTCGCGGTGAAGTCGGCGATGGCCATCTCCACCGCCGTCACGGAGTTCTTTCCGGACAACTCCGAGTACACCCCGGACTGGTCGTTGAGCACGCCCAGCACGATCTTGTCGCCGGTCAGCTTCCCGTCGCCACTCGACTGGGGGCCACCGCCGCCACAACCGGCGACCAGCACCACCGCGGCCGACGCCGCGGCCACACCCATCGTCCTGCGCATGCCCACTCCATCCATCCCGTGCCTCGTCGCGCGGGTCGTCGTTTGGAAAATCAGATCCCGAGGTACGCGAGCAGCTCGCGTTCCCGCGAACGCACCTCGGAGTTGTCCATCGCCTCGGCGACACGCCCCTCGGCCAGCAGGTAGTGCCGGTCGGCGACACCCGTGGCGAAGTGCAGGTTCTGTTCGACCAGCAGCACGGTCACCCCGTGCCGCTTGGCCTCGCGCAGCAGGTCACCGACCTGCTGCACCAGCAGCGGCGAGAGCCCCTCGGTGGGCTCGTCGCAGAGCAGCAGCCGGGCGCCCATCCGCAGCACCCGGGCCAGCGCGAGCATCTGCTGCTCGCCGCCGGAGAGCATGGTGGCCGCGGAGTCCCGCCGGGTGTAGAGGGCGGGGAACGCCTCGTACACCCGCTCCAGCGACCACGGGTCGGGGCCGACCGTGGGCGGCAGCGTGAGGTTCTCGGTGACGGTCAGCGTGGCGTAGCTGCCCCGGTCGTCGGGCACCCAGCCCAACCCGAGCCGGGCCCGTTTGTGGGCCGGCAGCTTGGTGATGTCGCGCCCGTCCAGCTCGATCGTGCCGCGTTGGCCGGAGTGCAGCCCCATCACGCAGCGCAGCAGTGTGGACTTGCCGGCGCCGTTGCGCCCGACCAGGGTGACCACCTCGCCGGCGCTGACCTGGAGGCTGACCTCGCGCAGCACCTGCGCCTCGCCGTAGGCGGCGGAGAGGTTCTCAATGCGCAGCATCAGCGGCTCCCAGGTAGGCGGTGATCACACGCTCGTCCGCGCGGACCTGCTCGTACGGGCCTTCGACGAGGACCTTGCCGGCCTGCAGCACGGTGACGGTGTCGGCGAGTCGGCCGACCACGCTCATGTTGTGCTCGACCATCACCACGGTCCGGCCCTGGCGGACCCGGCTGATCAGCTCGACGGTGCGGTCGACGTCCTCCATGCCCATCCCGGCGGTCGGCTCGTCGAGCAGCAGCACCTTCGGGTCGAGTGCCAGGGCGATGGCCAGCTCCAGGGCCCGCTTGCGGCCGTACGCCAGTGACTCGGACGGGGCCTGCGCCAGGTCGACCAGCCCCACCATGGTCAGCAACTCGTCCGCGCGCTCGGTGTAGCGGGCCATCAGCTTCGCCGAACGCCAGAACCGCCAGCCCAGGCCACTGGGCGACTGCAGGGCCAGCGCCACGTGCTCCCGGGCGGACAGTTGCGGAAAGAGGCTGGTGATCTGGAACGAGCGGGCCACGCCGAGCCGGGCCACCTGCTCCGGCGGCAGCCCGGTGACGTCCCGCCCGGCCAGCTCGATCCGCCCGGCGCTGGGCCGCAGGAAGCCGGTGAGCAGGTTGAACAGGGTGGTCTTGCCGGCGCCGTTCGGGCCGACCAGCGCGTGCACACTCTCCGAGGCGACGTCGAGGTCGACGTCGTCGACCGCCCGGAAGCCCCGGAAGTCGCGGGTCAGCCCACGGGCCGACAGGAGCGCTTGCCCGGCCATCGCCATCCTCCGCACGTCACGGCGACGGTCGATCCGGTGACCGTGGTCACAGGTCCGTCGCGTGGACGAAACCTACGGGGGGCCGCGTAAGTCGAACCATGTCGATGGCATCCATATTCGACCGGCAGGTGACGTGTGCCGACGCCACTCCCCAGCGCCGCCGACTTGACCGCGCCTCCTAGGTTGATGATCCACACAGCCCAACGAAAGGCCCCCAACCCATGCCCGTCGGCTTCACCATGGCGATCGTCTTCGCCGTCGCCCTGGCGATCAGCGCCGTCCTGGCCCTCGTCACCTCCGCGCGGCCCCTGAAGCGGATGGCCGTCCTCGCGGCGTTCGCCTTTCTCGCGCTCACCGTGCTGGTCGGTGTCGTCTCCAGCGCCCACTCGGTGCCCATCCGCTCGGTCGGCATCGTGACCAGCTTCGGCAAGCCCACCGGCGAGGTGACCGGTTCGGGGCTGAAGTGGGTGGCGCCGTGGCAGAAGGTCGGCGAGTGGGACGCGGGCCGGCAGAAGTACGACCACATCGGCGGCGACAACTGCGTACGGGTCCGCACCGGCACGCTCGCCGACGCCTGCGTCGAGGTTCTCATCGAGTGGCAGGTCAAGCCGGAGAACGCGCCCAAGCAGTTCATGGACTACAAGGGAGACTTCGGCAGCTTCCGGGGCCAGCGGGTGGGCGTGCAGCTCGACAGCGCGGTGAACGACGCCTTCGCCGCGTACAACCCGCTGGAGAAGATCGACGCCCAGACCGGCGACCTCAACGTCGACCTGAAGCCGTTCGCGGCGAACATCAAGACCAGCGCGGAGACCCGCCTCGCCACCGACGTGGACATCCTCTCGGTGACCATCACCCGGGTGAACCACGACGACAAGACCGAGGGCAACATCAAGGCGTTCCAGGACAAGCTGGCGCAGACCCGCAACCTGGAGCAGGACCGCAAGAACGCCGAGATCTCCAAGCAGATCACCGAGACCAACGCGAAGGTCGACAAGGTCACCCGCTGCCTGGAGATCGCGGAGAAGAACGGCGCCAACCCGGGTCTCTGCATCAACCCGGGCATCGTCACCGGCAAGTGACCGAGGGCTCCGGCCTCAGACCATGCGGCGCAGCGCGGTCTCCACGGCATCGATCAGCGGATCACCCTCGGTCCGTGGGTGCCGTGCGAGACCGAGCTCGACGTCCGGCAGGACGGGTAGGGCGTCCGCGTCGTGGCGGGCCATGCCCGGTTCGAGGTTCGCGGGCATGAGCGCCGCGACACCGAGCCCGGCCCGTACCGCGGCGAGCACACCAATCAGGCTGTTGCTCTCGAAGGCCACCCGCCAACGCCGACCGGCATGTTCGAGCGATTCCAAGACGGACGTACGCCAGAAGCACGGGTTGGAGAACAGCACCACTGGCAGCGGGTCGACGGTCACGTCCACACCCTGGCCGACCGCCCAGACCAGCGGGCGGCGGACCGTCCAGCGCGGCGGCGCGGGGATGTCCGGCACCGCGTCGAGCACGAGTTGGACGCGGCCGTTGTCGTAGGCCTCCCGCATCGCGGCGTTGGAAACGGTGAGCACCTCCAGCGTCGCGCCGGGGTGCAGCCGGGCGAGGTCGGCGAGGGCCTGCGGAAGCTGGGACGCGGCGAGGTCTTCGAGCAACCCGACGCCGCAGTGGCCGGTAAGCGCGTGCCCGGTCTTGGTGAGTGCCTGAGCGCAGAGCGAGAGGATGCGTTCGGCGTACGGCAGGAGTTCCTCGCCCGCCCGGGTCGGCGAGACGCCAGACGGCGACCGGTGCAGCAGCGGATGGCCGACGGCGCCCTCGAGCTTGCGCAACTGCTGACTGAGTGCGGGTTGGGAATGCCCGAGCGCGGTCGCGGCCCGGCTGATGCTGCCTGCCCGCACGGCGGTGACGAACGACCGCAGCAGGACCGTTTCCAAATCTCTTGCCATAAGGATCCATTATGCCAACCCCAACAAGATAGGCACTTCTTATGAGGTCTGGGTTGACCTAGCGTCACGTAGGTGACCAGTTATCGACAGGTGCTCGCGGTGCCGGGGATGGCACCGCTGCTCGGCGTCTCGCTGATTGCCCGCACCGCGATAACGGCCGACGTGACGGCGCTGACCCTGTATGTCGTGCTGGGCCTGGACCTGAGCTACGCGGCAGCGGGCGGTGTCGCGGCGGCCCTGACCGCCGGAGTGGCGCTGGGTGGGCCGCTGCTCGGCCGCATGATCGACTCGCGGGGCCTGCGCAGCGTGCTGCTGGCAACCAGCATGGTGCAGGTCGTCTTCTGGCTGGGCGTGCCGTTCCTGCCGTACGCGTTCCTGCTGGTCGCCAGCTTCGTGGCGGGTCTGTTGATGGTGCCGGCCCAGGCGGTGGGCAGACAGGCGATCGCCGCGATGACGACGGCCGAGCAGCGCCGGGCCGCGTTCGCGTTGGAATCGGTGCAGGGCGAACTGTCGTACATCGTGGGCCCGGCGGTGGTGATCGTGTGCGCGGCGACGGTGTCCCCCGAGGTGGTGGCATGGGGGGTCGGTGCCGCGATCCTGGTCGGCGGAGCCGGCATCGCCTTGCTCAATCCACCGATGCGTGCCGAGGACGAGGCGGATGTCGCCGCGGTCGGACGACCTCCACGCAGGCAGTGGCTGGGCGCCGAAATGATCGCCGCGCTGACGATGGCGTTCGGCACGACGACGCTTCTCAGCGGCGTCGACCTCGCCATCATCGCCACACTGCGAGAAGCAGGTCAGGTGTCCTGGGCCGCCGTGGTCGTCGTGGTGTTCGGCGTGTCGTCGGTCGTCGGTGGACTGATCTACGGCGCGCTGTCCCGGCCGCTGCCCACGTGGTTGCTGCTCGGCCTGCTCGGGCTCGTGACGATTCCCGCCGGGCTCGCCCAGGACTGGCCCTGGCTGTGCGTGGCCGTCGTCGGCAGCGGTCTGCTCACCGCGCCGACCCTTGGCACGGTGGCCGACGCGGTGAGCCGGCTGGCGCCGCCCGGCGTGCGGGGTGAGGTGATCGGTCTGCAGTCCTCAGCGCAGAGCGCTGGTTTCGCGCTCGGAGCCCCACTCGTCGGCGTGGCGATCGACCTCTCGGTGCCAGCGGGCGGCTTCGCGGCGGCTGGGCTTGCCGGCCTCGCCGCCGCACTGACCGGACACCTGCTGTCCCGCCGCTCGTCCGCTCGAACGGCGGCGCCTTTCCACGCTGACCATGTCGTCCTTGGCGCCCATCCCGACCACGGTCACCGCTCCCCCCGCGCCGGGTGAGCCGCCAGGCAGCTCGGCTGACCTGACGCCGGCCCATCCGTGGCAGGTGGGCCGGCTTCCGCGTCGCGTTCTGGCTATGCGTAGTTGAACAACGGTGGGAAGACGAGGACCACGATCCAGGCCCACGCGGCGTACACCGGCAGGTAGCCGGTCTGCCACCGTTCGAGCGCCGCGAACGGTGTGCGCCGACGGATGAAGGCCAGCAGGAGCCACGCCGACCACGCGAGGTTGACCAGCAGGATGACGTTCTCGCCGAGCGCGGCCGCCCGGTTGGGCGTTCCGCCGTACTCGTCGGTGATGCGTCCGGTGATCTCCAACAGCACCAGCACGTCGATGGCCAACGCACTGACCACGAGCGCGAGCTGGAGCTTGTCGAACGGGCCGGGCGGGGCCAGCGGATCGCGGGCCGAGAGCGAGTAGAGCAGCAGCCCCAGCACCACGACGAGCAGCAGGTCGAACAGGATCAGAGCTTCGCGCTCGACCTCGATGCCGTGGCTGGTCCAGACGACAGCGACGAGGAAGGCGAGCAGGGCGGCCGTGAAGAGCGGGGTGAACAGCCGGGTGAGGACCGGCGCGATGTTCTCGACGACACTCTGCTTGGCCTCGACCAGCCACCCGGCCACGACGACCGCGGCCGCGGCGCCGCAGGGCAGGAGCCACTGCGAGATGAACGCCTCCGGGACGATTCCGATGGCCGCGAAGGTGTTGAACAGGAACGCGGCGAGCACGCCGCCACCGAGGGCCATCAGTACGAAGTAGATGAACCACTCGCCGGTGAAGCGGATGAAGTCCATGCGTCGACGAGACGAGCGCCAGTCGTCGGCGACGTAGGCCAGACCGACCACGAGCCACAGGGCGATGGGAAGATGGACGCTGCTGACGACCACGGACTGCGAATCGTCCGCCAGGGGATAGGCGTTGGCCGCCACCGCGCCGAGGACGAACAGCGCCACCAGCACCGCGATCATCACCGGTCGGGCTTGCCGGCGCCAGGCCAGGAACGCCGCCAGCCAGGGCAACGCGAACAGGGTGGCGTTCCGCGCGTAGAACGAGCCGTCGTCGTCGAAGGTCAGCCCGAACAGCGCTGGCGCCTTGACGGACACCACCGCACCCGCCGCGCAGCCGAACATGACCCACAGGTCCCGCCGGGAACGCGCGCCGGCGACCGGACTGCCGGAGTCGCCGGTCAGCACCAACTGCTTCCACAGTCGCTCCGAATGTTCCCGGGCGAACTCGCGGGAGATGTCGTCGAGGCTGCCCATCCGCTTCACCGCGACCAGGAACGCCTCATCCGGGCTCAGGCCCGCCGTGATCAACTCGTCAACGGAGCCGCGAAGGTGGTCTTCGAGCTCATCGGCGTCCACCGCTTGCAGCTCCCGGCGACGCAGCACGTACTGACGCCACTGCGCGAACTGCGCCTCCAACTCCTCCGGCCCGTCGTGTGCCGTCATGCGAGGCCCTCCAAGGGGTGCGCCGTCAGCGGCGCACGGTCGTGCCAGATCTCCTTGAGCGCACCCACGACGGTGTCCCACTGCCGGCGCTGCTCGGCCAGCTCGGCCAGACCCCTGTCGGTGATGCGGTAGTACTTGCGTTTCCGCTCGCCGACGACCGACTGCCAGCTCGCCTCCACATAGGCGAGGCGCTCAAGCCGGTGCAGCAACGGGTACAGCAGCCCCTCGGTCCAGTCCAGCTCGCCACCGGACAGCTCGTTGATCCGCCTGAGGATGGCGTAGCCGTAGCTCTCACCCTCGGCCAGGATGCCGAGCACCATCGGTGTCGCCGAGGCGGCCACCAGATCCTTAGCGACCTTCACGAAACCTCACCACGCTCCCCCAATCCAAACCTAGAACCATTATGCATAGTAGTGCTAGGTATCGGAGGGCGCAACGGACCGATCATCCGAGCCAATCAGCGGTGCCTGGGGTCCGACGGGCATCGTGCCGGCTCCCGGGACGGGCCGCCGGTCGTGCCGGAAGGCCAGTCGTGTCCAGACGTCCCAGGGCAGTGGGACGACGTCCGCCGTGTCGGGCGGCGCCCAGTGCTCGCCCGTCTGTGGGTGTTGCGGGATCTCGCACTGGCCGACCCACGTGCTCAGTCCAGGGTGACCACCCAGCGAGCGCCCTCGCCCCGCGCCAGCCGGTCGAACGCCGTCGGCGCCTCCTCCAGCGAGATCGTGCCGCTCACCAGCACGCGCAGGTCCAGAGCGCCCGAGGCGAGTTCGGCAGCCAGCACCGGCACCTCCCGATCGGGGTCGGACGAGCCGTACACCGAGGAGCGCAACGTGCGGGCGGAGTGGAAGATGTCCAGCGCGCCGAGGCTGACCATGTCGTCCTTGGCACCCATGCCGACCACGGTCACCGCTCCCCCGCGCCGGGTGAGCCGCCAGGCAGCGCGGATGGTGGCGGCGCGGCCGACGCACTCGAAGGCGTGGTCGACACCGCGGCTCTCGGTGCGCGCCCGCACCTCCTTGGAGAGCCGGTCGTCGGAGAGCAGGAAGTCGGTCGCCCCGGCGGCGAGCGCCAGGTCCCGCTTGGCCTCGGCGACGTCGATGGCCAGGATCGTCGTGGCACCGGCCCGGCGGGCCGCGCTGAGCACGGCGAGCCCGACCCCACCGAGCCCGACGACGGCCACGGACTCGCCGGGCGCTACCCGGGCGGTGTTGCGGACCGCGCCGACGCCGGTGAGCACCGCGCAGCCGAGCAGTGCGGCCTGCTCAGGCGGCAGACCGGCGGGGATCGGGATGACCGCGCGCTCGGGCACCACCACCGCCTCGGCCAGCGCGCCGAGGCCGAGGGTCAGGTGCAGCGGGACTCCGTCGTCGGTCTCGCCGCGCGGCACGGTCGGCGACGTGGTGTCGGCGCAGAGCCACGGCTCGCCGCGCCGGCACCACCAGCAGGCCCGGCAGGCCGGCGCCCAGTTGAGCACCACCGGGGTGCCCACCCGCAGGCTGCTGCCCGGCCCGGTCTCGGCGACCACGCCGGTCGCCTCATGCCCGAGCACCAGCGGGAACCTGGCGGCGAGAGTGCCGTTGACCATCGACAGGTCGGAGTGGCAGACGCCGGCCGCCGTGATCGTCACCCGCACCTCGCCCGGGCCGGGCGCGGGCAGGCGTACCCGCTCGACCCGCAGCTCAGCACCGGAGGAGCGCGCGACGAGCGCGCGGACGGTGACCGGCGCGCCAGCCGGCTCGGTGCCGCCGTGCGACGCGGCCGGGGGCAGCCCGGGGCCGGTCATCGCTGGATCGCCTTCAGCTCGCTGAACTCGGCGAGCCCGTGCACGCCCAGCTCCCGGCCCAGGCCGGACTGCTTGTAACCGCCGAACGGGGCGAGCGGGTTGAACGGTGCGCCGTTGATGTCGACCGCGCCGGTGCGCAGCCGCCGGGCCACCGCGAGCGCCGCGTCGGTGTCGGCGGACCAGACCGCGCCGGCCAGCCCGTACTTCGAGTTGTTGGCGATGGCGACCGCCTCGTCGGTGTCGTCGAACGGGAGGACGGCGAGCACCGGGCCGAAGACCTCCTCCTGGGCGAGCGCGCTGTCGGGGTGCACGTCGGCGAAGACGGTCGGGGCGACGAAGTGCCCCTGGGCCGGCACCGGGGCGTCCGGGCCGCCGGCGACCAGCCGGGCACCGTCGGCCAGCGCCCGGTCGATGTGGCCGCGCACTCGTTCGGCCTGTGCGGCGGAGACCAGCGGGCCGAGCCGGGTGGCCGGGTCGAACGGGTCGCCGAGCCGGTACCCGGCCACCGCCGCGGCGATCAGGTCGAGCGCCTCGTCGTACCGGTCGCGGTGCACCAGCATCCGGGTCCACGCCGTGCAGGTCTGACCGGAGTTGAGCAGGGCGTTGCCGACGCCCACCTTGACCGCGGTGGCCAGGTCGGCGTCGGGGAGGATCACGTTGGCGGACTTGCCGCCCAGTTCCAGCGCGACCCGGGCGATCCGGTCGGCGGCGAGCCGCATGATCCGGGCGCCGGTGGCGGTGGAGCCGGTGAACGAGACCAGGTCGACGTCGGGGTGCCCGACGAGCGCCTCGCCCACCACCGGTCCGGTGCCGGGGACCAGGTTGAGCACGCCCGGCGGCAGCCCGGCCTCGGTGACCGCGTCGAAGAGCAGGTACGCGGTCAACGGGGTCAACTCGCTGGGTTTGAGCACCACCGTGCAGCCGGCGGCCAGAGCGGGCGCCACCTTCGCCATCACCTGGTGCAGCGGGTAGTTCCACGGGGTGATCGCGCCGACCACGCCGACCGGCTCACGCACGACGAGGGAGTTGCCGATGCTCTCCTCCACGGGTGCTCGGGCGGCGAGCGCGACGTGATCGCGCAGCACGGTCAGCGGCAGGCCGACCTGCACCCGGGTGGCGAGCTTGAGCGGCGAGCCCAGCTCCACGGCGATGGTGCGGGCGAGGTCGTCGGCGCGGGCGGCGAGCGCGGTGTGCAGCCGGTCGAGGTGGGCGGACCGCTCGACGGGAGCAGTGGCCGACCAGCCGGGGAACGCGGCGCGGGCGGCGGCCACGGCGCGGTCCACATCGGCCGGGGTGCCGGCCGGCACCTGCCCGATCAGCTCGCCGGTGCTCGGGTTTTCCACCTCGATCAGATCGGCGTCGGCGGGAGACGTCCAGGCGCCGCCGAGGTGCAGGTGGCGCCGGAGGCGCAGGGCGTCGGGCAACTGCGACGGCGGGGCGGCGAGGTCCATGTCGTCCCTTCGGGGGTGGGCGATGGGCGATGGTGACGGGGTCGCGATGGGCGATGGTGACGGGGGTCGCGGCGGGCGATGAAACTAGCGCTGGGAGTTTGGACGCTACCCGTTGGGCCGGGCGGACTCCACCGTGGCGACGGTGCGGGTGTATTCGGCGGCCAAGCCGTGCAGCAGAGCGTCCAGGCCGAGGGCGAATGCGCCCTCGTCCACGCTCTGCTGGTGCTCGGCCAGCCGGTGCGCCTGACGCAGGTGCGGGTAGTGCGCGGCGTACAGCTCGGGGTCCTCGACGAAACCGCGGGCGAACGAGCCGAGCGCCGACCCGGCCACGAAGTAGCGCAGCGCGGCACCGATGTGGGTGGCCCGCGCGGGCGGCCAGCCGGCACGGACCAGGCCGCCGTAGACCGCGTCGGCCATGGCCAGCGCGGCCGGACGCCGGCCCGGGCCCTGGGCCAGGTACGGCACGATGTTCGGGTGCGCGGTGAGCGCCCGCCGGTAGGACCAGGCCCACTCGCGCAGCGCGGCGGCCCAGTCCCGGCTGGCGAAGCCGCTGGTGTCGACCGCGGCGGTGACCGTGTCGGCGACCGCGTCGAGGATCTCGTCCTTGGTGGCGAAGTGGTTGTAGAGCGACGGCCCGCGCACACCCAACTCGGCGGCGAGCCGCCGGGTGGAGAAGGCGGGCAGGCCCTCGGCGTCGATGAGCGCGGTGGCGGTCTCGACGATCAGCTGCCGGGTGAGCCGGGGCTGGCGGGGTCGGGGCACTGCGCTCCTCGCGGGTCTCGGCCGTCAGGTCTGGACGCGACAAAACTTGCACCGCTAGTTTAAGGGTGACCGGCAGCACCGACGCCAGGAGGATCACCGTGGACTTTTCACTGACCGACGAGGAGCGGGCGGTACGGGACACCGTCCGATCGTTCATCCGCCGCGAGGTGATGCCCCTGGAGGCGGAGGTGCTCCGCCGGGAGCGGGCGCACCAGCCGGGCCTCGACCACTCCGAGCTGCGCGAGCTGCAGCTCAAGGCGCGCAAGTTCGGCTTCTGGGGCCTCGCCACCCCGGAACAATACGGCGGGATGAACCTGCCGGCGGTGCTCCAGTCGCTGATCTGGACCGAACTGGGCCACACGTTCGTGCCGTTCCGCTTCGGCGGTGAAGCCGACAACATCCTGTTCCACGCCACCGAGGAGCAGAAGCGGGAGTTCCTCATCCCGACCATCGAGGGCGAGCGGCGCTCCTGCTTCGCCATCACCGAGCCGGGCGCCGGGTCGGACGCGGCGAACATCCGGCTGTCCGCCCGCCGCGACGGCGACGACTGGGTCCTCGACGGCGAGAAGACCTTCATCACCGGCGGCCACGACGCCGACTTCGTCATCGTGGTCGCGGTCACCGACCGGGAGAAGGGCGCCCGCAACGGTGGGGCCACCGCGTTCCTGGTGGACCGGGCGATGGGCTGGCGCTCGGAGTTCATCCAGACCATGGGCGAGGGCGGGCCGGCGTCGCTCATCTTCGACGGCGTACGCGTGCCGCACCGCAACATCCTCGGCGAGATCGGGCAGGGCTTCACGCTGGGCATGGAGTGGATCGGCAAGGGCCGCTACACCATCCCGTCACACGCCATCGGCATCGCCGAGCGGGTCCTGCAGATGGCGATCGACTACGCCAACACCCGGGAGACCTTCGGCACGAAGATCGGCACCAACCAGGCCATCCAGTGGATGATCGCCGACTCGGAGACGGAGTTGGAGGCGGCCCGCTGGCTGGTGCTGCGCTCGGCATGGACGGTGGACCAGGGCCTGGACCCCCGGCACGCCTCGTCGATGGGCAAGCTCTACGGCGCCGGGATGGTCAACCGGGTGGTCGACCGGGTGCTCCAGATCCACGGCGGCATGGGCTACACCCGTGAGCTGCCCATCGAACGCTGGTACCGGCAGGTCCGGCTCTACCGGATCTTCGAGGGCACCGACGAGATGCAGCGGCTGATCATCTCCCGCGATCTGCTGCGCGGATACACGAAGATCGGCGGTCACCTGGCCTGAACGGGTCAGCCCGTCAACGCCGTGAGGGCCGCGTCCACATCAGCCTCGGTGGAGTAGATGTGGAAGGAGGCGCGGACCCGTCCGGCCCGGACCGCCGCCCGGATGCCGGCCGCCGCCAGCCGCTGCTGCGCGTCGGGCACGTCGACGCTGACGATGGCGCTCTCCCCCGGCGGCCGGCCCAGCCCGGTCAGAAACCGGTTGGCGAGCGCCACGTCGTGCGCCCGGATCGCCGGCACCCCGATCTCGGCCACCAACTCCAGGGCGGGCGCCGCGCCGACCCAGCTGAACCAGGCCGGTGAGATGTCGAACCGGCGGGCGTCGTCGGCCAGCCGCAGCGGCGCGCCGTAGTAGGAGGCGTGCGGGTCACCGCCCGCGTACCAGCCGGCGGCGTCCGGGCGCAGCCGCTCGCGCAACGCCGGGGCCAGATAGGCGAACGCGGTGCCACGCGGATTCATCAGCCACTTGTAGCCACCGACCGCCACCACGTCGGCGCGGCTCCCGTCGAACGGCAGCCAACCGCACGCCTGGGTCGCGTCCACCACCACCAACGCGCCGTGCGCGCGGGCGGCGGCCACGATCTCGTCGTACGCGCTGACGGCCCCGTCGGCGGACTGCACCAGGCTGAACGCGACCACATCGGTGTCGGCGTCGATCGCGTCGACGAGGGTGTCCGGCGGCACCGTACGGACCTTGATGCCACGATCCTCCTGGACCAGCCAGGGGAACAGGTTCGAGGTGAACTCGACGTCGGGGACCACCACCGTCGCCCCGGCCGGCAGCGCCGCCGCGACCGGCGCGAGGACCTGCGACACGGCCGCGCCGACCGCCACGTCATCGGCCGGCACCCCGATCAGCGCGGCGAACGCGACTCGGGACCGCTGCACCGACTCGCCCCAGCCCTCCCACGACGTGCTGCCGACCCGCCAGGCCGCGAGAGCGTCCTGCAACGCCGTCCACGCCGGCTCGGGCGGCAACCCGTAGGAGGCGGTGTTCAACCAGCCGGGCTCCGGCTGCCACAGCTTCTGTGCCTGCTCGATCTCCATATGGAAGACGCTAGGCGGGACGGCGTCCGTCGGGCACGGCCAATCGGCGACCGGCGGCCTGTCAGATCCGTACGAAGTCCTGCCCGAGCAACGCCCGCAGCTTGGTCAGTGCGCGGGCGTTCTGCGTCTTCACCACGGACGCGGTGACGCCGAGGGTGCTGGCGACGGCCTCGACGCTCTGATCCTCCCAGTGGCGGAGCACCACGATGGCCTGGTCGCGCAGCGGCAGGGTGGCCAGCGCCTGAAGCAGGGCGACGTGCAGTTCCACGGTGTCGTCGAGTCGTTGGGGCGGTGCCTCGGGCAGCTCGGCGAGCACGATTTCGGCGGCACTGCGCCGCTTGGCCTGGTCGAAGACGGCGTTCATGAGGACACGCCGGCTGTACGCGTCGAGGTTCACGGTGTGCCGGATCCTGCCCCAGTTCGCGTACATCTTCGCGAAGGTGGTCTGGGTCAGGTCCTGTGCGAGGTGCCAGTCGCGGCACATCAGGTAGGCGGTCCGTCGCAGCCTCGGTGCGGAGGTTTCGACGAACGCGGTGAACTCCGCCTGCCGGGCGGTCTGCTCGCGCCGCCGGGCCGCGCCCCAACGGGCAGGTGCCATCAGTCGACCGCCGAAGCGCTCGTGCCGGCCGGGCAGTCGATGCCGATCATCTCGTCCACCCCGGGCATGCGTTCGACACGGACAGCCAGGTTGGCGTACTGGGACCGCCCGGTCAGCTTGATCCGAAACGACTCGGGAAGCTGGTCGGCCCGGACGGGGGCGACGAGTTCCGGGACATCCGCGAAGATCTTCCTGTACCTGGCCAGCGCCTGGTCGCGACTCTCGAACACCAGGGTCCCGACGGCCGGATCCGTGGCCAACGCGCGGTTGACGGCGCTGCGCTGCTGATCGGTGATCTCCATGGTGAGGAAGACCGACGCGTCGGTAGCGGTCTCCCGGGCGGGAAACGCGCACGCCTTGTTCACGAGCATGCCGAACGCCGCCGGCACCGCCGTCGGGGGAGGCGCCGAGCGGTCCGGCGGTCTCGCCACGCTCGCCACCCCCACCGCCGCGACGGTGACCACGGCCGCCACACCTGCCGCAACGGTCTGCTCCCGGCGGCGGCGCAGCCTGCCACCGATGGCCATGGCGTGACCGGCCAGGTCGACCGAGGGCGGCTCGGGCTCGTCGGCCAGGGCGCGGTCGAAGAGCATCCGCAGGTTCTGATCCATGGTGCACTCCCGTGATCCGGTGGACTCCCACAGGTGAAGACTGGTTGGAGCACCGGATCGGTCACATCGTCAGGAGTCCCCGCCCCGGCCAGCCGGCCCGCCAGCAGGCGGATGGATGCGGGCGATGCTGTCCATCAGGCCGGCGAGCCACCGGTCGACCTCCACGAGGTGTCGGACCGACCGCGCGTCACCCTCGCTGAGCAGCGGACGGATCCGGTCCAGTTCACCGGCACAGCCGGTCGGGGCGGGCACCGGGGCCGAGGCGTGGCCGTGCGCCACCTCGGCCGCGAGGTCGTCGTACGCCGATCGCAGTTGCCCGGCGGAGTCCCGCAGCAGCGTCGCGGCCGCGGGCCAACCGGCGAGGCAGCCGGGCGGGTTGCGGCGCAGCAGCGACTCGGCGCCGGGCACCACGCGGTGCCCGGCGCTGAGGACGGCGTCCCAGTTCACCTGCCGGTTGTGCGGGCCGTGCCGCTCCGAGTGGTACTGGCAGTACGACGAGTCGACCAGGATCATCCGCTGCCGGACCCTCCCCAGGGCACGGTCCGGTGGCGGAGCGCCGCCGAGCACCGCCTGGATGGTCTGCTCGACGGCGTCCGCGCTGGTCGCCAGATAGCGGGTGGCGTTGAGCCGCAGGTCGTGGCTCGCCCCACGCGGCCACATCGCCACGCCGGCGAGCACGCCGATCACCACACCGAGCAGCACGTCGACGAGACGGGCCTCGGCGAGCTTCCACCCTTCGGGGTTGAGCTGGGTGAAGACGCCCGTCAGCAGCAGCGTGAACAGCGCCTGCTGCCACACCGGACCGAGCAGACGACCAACACCGAAGGCCAGCATCAAGGTGATCGGCAGTACGACCGCGTAGATGATCGGATCGTCGACGACCAGCATCAGCCCGCCGCTGACGACGGCACCGGCGACCGTGCCCAGCACGGCCGGCCGCAACGCGGTGCGGGTGTCGGCGGCCGAGGTCCGCAGGACCGTCAGGGTGGCCAGCAGCACCCAGAAACCGTGGGTGAGCTGCAACAGCCCGGCGGCGACCCGGGCGATGGCGAGCGCCACGGCCAGCCGCACCGAGCTGTGCAGGTGGGCGGAGCGGGGCGCCAGGTGGGCGCGGAACTGCCACCAGTACAGCCTCCAGGGGCTGTGCCGCGCGTACTCGAAGAGCCCCGAGTAGGTGTCCGCACCGTCGAGCGGCGACCCGGTCGCCACCCGAACACCGACGGCGAAGATCCGCGCCTGGTCGGCGAGGGCCAGCGCCGTCGCGTCCCGACACAACCGGGGGACGTCCGGCGCGTCGTGGCCGTCACCCTCTCCTTCGGGGTACGCCACCTCGGCGCGCCCGATCGCGGCGTCCAGGTCGCCGAGTTCCACTGTCGGGCCACCCGGCGACAGGGCCCGGCCGGTGGCGCGAGTCGTCTCCGCACACGCGCGCAGCAGACGCGCCGCCGCCAGGTCCGGGATCGGCTCCGACGGGGTGTCCGCGGCCAGCCGGTCCGCCTCGACGAAGACCTCCCGTAACGCGGCCGCGCAGATCCGTAGCGCCCGATCCTGAGCGCCCGCCGCGCTGGGGGCCCACTCGGGAGGGTTGCGGCCCAACTCGATGGCGGCGACCAGGTCGTAAGCCCGTTCGCGCCGCGTGTCCCGGCCACCCGGATCGGCCTGCGGGTCGGTCAATCCGTCGGCGGCGGCATCGAGGAACGCCGCGACGCCGCCCGCCGCCTCGGCGAGGCGCTGCCGGTAGGAGACCGGCACCGGGTCGGGCCAGAGGAGCACCTCGGCCGCGGCGAGCAGCACGATGGCGAGCGTGACCCCGCCGAGTCGCTCCGGCACGGTGCCCGGCTGGTACGGCGGGAAGGACGCCAGGATGTAGAAGAGCTGAAACGCGCTCGCCAACCCCACCAGGCGTGGATTGCCCACCCCGGCGAACGCCACGACGAAGCCGATGACCAGCATGCCGCCGGCTGCCGCCCACGTGTTCCACGCCAGCAGCGAGCCCGCGGCGATCAGCGCCCAGACCGCCGGCAGGGACATGACGAGGATCCGCGCCCGTTGCGGCGCCGGACCGGGCAGCTGCGCGAACGCCCCGGCGGCGATCGCGCCGAACAGGCCGTAGGTGGCGAGCACCGGGCTGCCCGCGCCGTAACGGCAGCCGTAGAAGACGACGGACGCGACGAGCGTCAGCCGTGCCGCTCGCCGCAGGATGGCGTCCCCCGGGTCACGGCGGCGGAGCCGGCCAAGGAGGCTGGTTCCGAGCACGCCTGCTCCCCCGGGTTCGTCGCAGCACCCCTCCCCGACCCATCATGCGCCGCCGAGCCTCCCGGTTACTGCGGGTTCCCGCCGAATCACCGCCGAGAGCCCCCGAACAAGCCGAGTCGGAGGGCCCGCAGCAGCGTGCCGGGACGGCTCAGGGTCGCCGGGTGGTCGAGCATGGTGGTGACCCGACCGAGCCGGGCGTTGAGCACCGGATCGGTCAGCGACGTCCGGAAGAGCAGGTCACCGAACCACTTGGTGACCTTGTAGCCGGGCGGGTACGGCCCGTCGACGTGCGGCAGCTCGATGTCGGCGGTGGTGGAGATCTGCCAGGCGGCGTCGACGACCACGCGAACCTGGTCGAAGTACGCCCGCGCGGGCTCGTCGTGCGGCTTCGGGCCGGACCGCAGGTATGCCGACAGGCAGGAGGCGTGCAGCGTCGCGGAGGTCATGCCCTGCCCGTACACCGGATTGAAGGACGCGACCGCGTCACCGGCGGCGACCAACCCGGCGGGCAGGCGGTCGAGCTTGTGGAAGTCCCGGCGTCGGCTGTCCGCCTGGTGGTAGGTGACCACCCCACCCAGCATCTCCCCGCGCTCGGCGATGTCGCCGAACATCTGCGGATAGTGTTCCCGGCAGCGGGCGGTGAAGTCGGCGACGTCGCGGCTGGGCCGGTCCTCGTCGTAGCCGGCCACCAGCATGATCCACCGGTCACCCTCGACCGAGTTGATCCCACCGATCCGGGCCGTACGCCCCTTGCCCGCCATGGTGTGGAAGACCGCCACCCAGGCGTCGCTGACCTTCTCGTCGCGCTTGTAGAGCGCCGTCGCGTAGTTCAGTTTGATCGGCATTCGTTGCATCGGCGGGCGGGGCCACCCGTGCTCGGCCAGCCAGTCGCTGACCCGGCTGGACCGCCCCATCGCGTCGACCACCAGGTCCGCCGCTTCGACGAGCGGTTCGGTGCCGCCCTCGGGCACGTACCGGGCGCCGGTGACCCGCCGCTCGTCGAAGAGCAGGCCCTCCGCCCGGCCGTACACCAGGCGGATGTTGTCGACGGCGAGGGTCCGACGGCGGACCAGCGCTTCCAGGAAGGGACGCGTGGTGATCAGCGCCGGCCCGGTGTCGGTCGTGGCCGGCGGCAGCCCCAGCATGCCGTTGACGAAGACCTTCGCCGTGCCCTGGTCGCTCGGCGGCGGAGGGGCGCCGAGCGCGAGCGCCTCGTCGGCGATGCCGGGAAACCATCGTTCCAACTGGACCTGACCGGCGGGCAGCAGCGCGTGCACCTGGCTGCCCTGCGGCACACCCGGCCGTGGTCCGGCATCGACATCGGACGGGTCCCGTTCGATGATCAGCACTTCCTCGGCGTGGTCGCTCAACACCCGAGCAGCCATCAGCCCGGCCATGCTGCCGCCGAGGACCACGGCACGTCGCATGAGCACTGGGGTCTCGACCGGTGGTTCGGCCGTCGCTATCTCCGCGAAGAGCCGGGACGGAGAGGGGGCCATGCGATCACTCCTCGATCGGTCGGGGATCCGCGACATCCACGACCGTAACCACCGCAGCGCCCGCAGTCAGGCTCAGGTGGCCCGCCATTTCTGGTTCGCATTCCCGTTGCACTGCCAGAGCTGCAGTCGGGCGCCGTTGTCCGGGTTCGCGTCGAGCACGTCGACGCACCTGTCCGCCTTGGTGTTCACCAGGTCGTAGGCCTTGTTGAGGGTGAACTTCTGTGACGCCGCGCCGGAGCAGTCGGCCAGTTGGATGGCCGCCCCATCCTGGGTGGAGTGTCCGGCGACCTCCAGGCACTTGCCCATCGACCGGACCGTGCCGTCCGAGGGGAAGGTCCACAGTTGCTTGGCGGTCCGACGGCAGTCCCAGATCTGCAGTCGGACGCCGGCGGTGGCGTTGCCATCCGGGATGTCGATGCAACGGTCGCTGGCGAAGCTGAGGATCTGCTTCCCGGCGGGCGCGTTGCTCTGCGTCGGAGAGGGCGGTGGCGGGGCCGACGGTTGCTGCCCCGGATTCCCCGGATCGGTCGTCGCACCGTTGCCCGTCCCCGGTGTCGGCTGCACCGCGCCTCCGGACGGCGGCGGGCCGGCAGGTTTGGACGGCGAGCCGCCCGTGACCGGCGCACCCTGCACCGGCATCCCCTGGAAACCGTCCGTGATCAGCGCGAAGACGCCCGCGCTCGCCGACCATTCGGCGGCCGAGGTGGTCCAGCCGATCGAGTACGCGTGCCCGTTGTGACCAACGAACGCGCGGCTCACCGTGCGCAGCGGCGTGCCGTCCTCGTCGGTGTGGGTCCACTCCCATTCGGCGGCCCGCACCTGGTAGCGCAGCGCGGCGAGCCGGACCTGCCGGTAGTCGGCGTACCTCTTGCGTTCCGCCGCCTCCCGCGCCCGCAGCTCGGCGACCAGGTCCGCGGGGACGGCCCGGAGTTCGTCGACCACGAGCACCCGGCTGCCGTCCGGCTCCCGGAACTCGGCCCGCTCACCGTCGCGCCGCACCCGCCAGCCGTCCGGCACCGGTACGAGGAAACGGGGATCGTCGCGGTAGTAGCGCCACCCGGCGGGCGCCGGTGGCAGCACCCTGGACACCGGCGTCTCGGCGATCGGCGACGGGTTCACGGCAGGCGCCGCCATCTCGCCGTCACCCGCGTCGCCGAACAGCCCGCCGTTCAGCAGAGACGCGGTCACCAACAGGGCGACCAGCAAACCGGCGGCGGCGGTCGAGCCGATCAGCCGAGCCCGACGCTTCCGGCCCGGCCCGGTCACCGGGGCACCGGGGACAGGCGGCGGCGTATCGGCGACAGCCGGCGACGCGGGCGGGCCGGACTCGGCGGTGACGAACTCGGGCACGATCTTCGGACGGGGCCCGTCGCCGGTGGTGCTGCTGGCCCCGGTGATCCGGGTCAGCGGCCCACCACCGGTGCCGCTCACCTTCGCGACCGGCGCGTCCGCGGTGGCGGCCTGGCGCAGGAGCCGATCTGCCTCTTCGGCGTCGATCCGCTGATCCGGTTCCCGGCGCAGCAGTCCTTCGAGGAGCGGGGTCAGCCGACCGGCTCGCTGCGCCGGCGGTGGCGGCTCGGTGGCGAGCGCCGCCAGCGTGGCGATCGGAGACGACCGCTGGTACGGCGTGCGTCCCTCCACCGCCGCGTAGAGGGTCGCGCCGAGCGACCAGAGGTCGGCGGCCGGACCCACGTCGCCGTCGGTGGCCCGCTCCGGCGCGAGGAACGCCGGCGAGCCGAGCACCATCCCGGTCTGGGTCATGCGTGGGTCACCGGGGAGGGTGGCCAGACCAAAGTCGGTCAGCACCACTCTGCCGTCGTCGGCGAGCAGCACGTTGGCCGGCTTGACGTCGCGGTGCAGCACGCCGGCCTGGTGCGCGGCGCGTAGCGCGCCCAGCACGCCGAGCCCGATGTGCGCGGCGCGGGCCGCCGACATCGGCCCCTCGGCTTCGAGCACCTGGTGCAGGGATCGGGACGGGACGAGCTCCATCACGATCCAGGGGTCGTCGGCCGAGTGCAGCACGTCGAAGACGCGTACCACGTTGACGTGACCGAGGCGGGCGACGGCCCGCGCCTCGCGCATGGACCGTTCACGCAGCTCTCGGCGTTCGTCGTCACGCAGGCCGGGCGGCGCCACCAACTCCTTGATGGCCACGTCACGCTGCAGCATCTCGTCACGGGCCTGCCACACCCGGCCCATGCCACCCTGACCGAGCGGACGGACCAGCCGATAGCGATCGGCAATCAACTGTCGAGAGGCGTCAAGCACGCCAGGAAGGTACCCGGCGAAGTTTACGGGCCCAATTTTTCGGGGCAGCCGGAAAAGCGACAGTTGGATATGTCACAGGCAAGATCGATTGCTGACCGATCGTTCATTTCGACACAACTCCACAAATGGCGCGACACACTGTCGCCCAACGCGATGTTACCAACACGTATATCGGCAATCTGCTATGAATATCGAATGAATTCGAATTCCGCGTCGACCCGAGCCACCCGCGCCCTGGTCCTGGCCAGCGCGTTCATGGTCGCGGTGCTGACCGCGTGTACGCCCGCAAGCGACGCCCGCCAACCCGGCACGCCACCTGTCGACAGCGCAACGTCGTCGGCGCGCGAGGGCGGTGCCGCGCTGCCGTGCACGCCGTCGGTAACGGCAATGCCGACAATACCGGCGGGTTATCGACTTGTCGGAAAAGACGTTGCCGTGCCCGACCGCGCGGTGTTGCCCGTGGAGGACTCCGGGGAGGCTGATCGAGCAGCTCGGCTATTCGCCAAATGGGGGCTGGTCGTACGCGCAGGCGCGGTTGTCGACCTTCAGGTGGCACCGGGATCAGAAGGCGTGGCCCGGATCGGATGGGGTGCTCTCAGCCCGCCAGCGACGGCCGTCACGGTGCACGCCTGTTCGCCAGAGGGTGCACAGGCGCAGTGGAGGGCATTCGTCGGCGGCACGTGGGTCGCCCAGGCCGCCTGCGTACCGCTCGTCGTGCGGTCGAACGGCCAAGAGGACCACGTCACCCTCGGCATCGGCGTCGCCTGCGACAAGCCCAACACGCCATAGATCACCTGGGTGCCGTCGACGGCGGCACCGGCCTGTTCGACGGGGCTCGATCGCCGGGGCGGCCCTGTTGGGTACCACCGTCTACTGTCTAGTGGACATGCTGCCGGGAGGTCATCGCCATGCTGGAAGCCGAGGACCTTCCACCGTTCCAGCGTGCCGTGTCACACGAGTCGCAGCGCGGGCAGCGAGTGTTCGCAACCCTGATCGCACTGCGGCTGTCGCTGCTCCTGCTGGCCGCGGTGGCGGGGGTCGGCGCCTGGAAGTTCGACGATCTCACCACGCTGGGTCCGGCAATCGCGGTGGGCGCCTTCGCTGCCACCTCGTTCGTCGAGGTCTTCCTCCTTACCAATCGCCCAAACGAGCGGTGGTATGTCGGAAGGGCGCTCTCCGAGTCCATCAAATCGTTGACATGGCGATTCACGACAGCAGCAGATCCATTTCCCAGATCGCGTGACGACGCGGATTGTGTCGAGGAATTCACCGGCCGACTGTTGGGCCTGACCAGGGACATGGCAGCAGCCGGGCTGGCGGCACCTGCCGTGAGCGGGCAACAGATCACGGAAGGGATGCGAACCTTACGCGCCGCCTCCCTTGAGGACCGTCGAGCGACGTACCTGAGCGGCCGCCTCGAAGCCCAGAGGGCCTGGTATGCCGAGCGCTCACTGTCGAATCGCGCGCTAGCGACCCGCTGGTCCGTCGGCATGCTCGTACTGGAGATAGCGGGCCTGACCCTGGCGGTGTTGAGGGTGGCCGGGCTGATGGAAGTCGACCTGTTTGGCGTGGCCGCCGCGGCAGTCGCGGCCGGTGCGGCGTGGACGCAGACGCGGCAACACAGCGCGGTGGCGACCGCCTACGCCCTGGCGAGCCAGGAGCTTGCCGCCATGGGGTCACTCGCGACCCGGATCACCTCGGAGACGCAGCTGTCGCAGTTCGTGAGCGACACGGAGACGGCGATTTCGAGAGAGCACACGATGTGGCGAGCACGCCGGCGTTGACGCCTACTATGTACGGCGGCGCAGCCATGGCCGCGTCAACGACATCGACATGAATCGAGGGGGTCAGTGCTCACCGTAGCCTCGGCGGACACCATCGTGGTGCCCGAGGGTGAGCGCTTCGGCTTCTGGCACGACCTGGTGGCGCGTGAGTCGGTTCCGATGCGGATCCACAGTGCCCACGCAGCGGACTTCCGAGCCCGGGCAGAGGTCATCAGCCTGGGTGAGGTCGTGCTGTCGTCCTGGCAGTACCCATCCCTGGACATGCAGCGGACCGGCACATTCATCCGCCGCAGCGACCCGGAGATGTACCAGTTCGCGCTGCCGTTGTCCGGGCACGGCGGGGTGGAGCAGGAGCGGCGCGCGAACCTGTTCACGCCGGGGCATTTCGCCGTCGTCGACACGTCCCGGCCGCATCAGTCGACTCATCGGGGGCGGTCGCAGCGCGAGAGTCTGTTGACGACCCTGACGATCCTCGTTCCGCACAATCTCATACCGCTGCACCCCGACAAGATCGCCCAGCTCCTCGGCACGAACATCCCCGCCACCGAGGGGACAGGCGTGCTGCTCAGCCAATTCGTACGCCAGATCCTGACCCACCCGGAGCAGTACCGGGAGAGCGACGTTCCGCTCCTGGGCACCGTTGCGCGGAACCTGATCTCCGCGGCGGTGGCCCAGCACCTGGACCTCACCGACGCTCTACCGACCGAGGTACGCGGGCACAGCCTGCGCGTACGGGTCAAGGCGTTCATCGACGAGCACCTGGGCGACCCGGACCTCTCACCGAGCACCGTCGCGGCCGCGCACCACGTCTCGCTCCGCAGCCTGCACCGGGCGTTCGAGACCGAGGACCAGACAGTCGCTGAGATCATCCGGACGAAACGCCTGGACCGGTGCGCACGCGACCTGCGCGATCCCCTGCAACGAGCGCGGCCCATCCACAGCATCGCCGCCCGCTGGGGCTTCCCCGCGAAGGCTCATTTCAGCCGGGTCTTCACCGCCGCCTTCGGGATGTCGCCCCAAGCCTTCCGTGCCGACCCCTCCGATCGACCCGGTCGCGTCCGGTAAGGACGGTGACCGCGCACGCTCACAGCCACGCCAGAAAGACCGTGTCGGCACTCAGGCTGTCGTTGGAGATCGGGACCGTCTCCCCTCCCGGGTTGGTCGGCACAACCCTGAGGTCCGGGGGCTGGAGAGGATCCCCGTACGGATCGTTGGGGATGTGGACGGCGGCGATGAAGTGTTTCCCGTCCGCCGAAACCACCATCCCCTCGGCGACGGTGCCGTCGTTCGCGCCGACCACCTCGATCGCGGCTCCCACGGGATCACCGGAGTGGGCGTCCGCGACCTGGAACGACCCGGACGGGGCGCGGCACAGCACCTGGGCGTCACTGATCCAGCCCACGATGGCGACACAGTCGCGGACCAGGGTGGCGTTGCTGGCCGACTTTCCGCTGAGCGCGATCGACGAGTCCGAGGCGTCGAAGATCCTTCCGAAGACCTTCGGCGCGAACCCCGTGAACCGTCGGCCGTTCGGCGAAACGCGGACCATGCCAGCCTGGATGGCGCGCGGCGGCTTTCCCGAGACGGTCAGCGGGAGTTCATTCCCGGCCGCCGGCCCCTCGTCCGTCAGGTCCTGGTTGCCCTGGATGGCCCGGGATCCGATTCTCTGCTCACCGGCAGGGTTCCTGTAGGTGAACCACACGCTGCGCCCGTCGGGCGCCATCGCGGCGTTCTGCTCGTCGTTGCCCGTCGCGCCGCTCGGGGCCGCGGCGTCGCCCTGGGGGTCGCCGCTTGCCACGGAACCGGCGTGTGTGGCCTTGCCGTCGGGCTCCCGGAAGACGACTGCCATCCGGGTGAATCCGAGGTCGAAGAGGGCGCGGATCCGCGGAGCCATGTGTTCCAGGTCGTCCAGGCGGTAGGGGGACGGGCGGTCCGTGCTCTGTCGGCACAGGTCCACGAGAGGGCTGTTGACTGCCTCGACGCCGGGATAGTTGCTGAAAGCGGCGCCGGCCGGTATGTCGAACATGTGCTCGTCGAGTGGTTGCCACCCGTCGGGATCCCATGCCTGCACCACAACGGCCGCGGCGCGCGCACCGATGGAACAGGTCGCGGTGATGACGGCGCCCTTGCGGGTGAACGGGGTGTCCGGCAGGTCGTACCCGTCGTTGCCCCGGTTCGCAGTGGCCGGGCCGGAGCCCTGCTTCTCCGCTTTCGGCGGCGAACTGCAGGCCGCGAGACACAGGACGGCCAGCGTGACGGCCACAGCTCTCGGAGCTACGCCAAATCGCATGAGTCCCCCTGAGGGTTCAGGTGGCACGGCGTCCAGGGAACCGAGCCGAACACCCACTTCTGTCGAGGGTTCTCGGGCGCCGATTCCGTGTGGATACGTAGGGGGCTCCCGTTGCCGTCTTTCAGTTGGACGTATTCGTCCTGATGGTGGGCGTCCGTGTAGTGGACCTCGATGCCCCACTCGCACGACTGGCCGGGGGGCGCGATCGCCTCCACCCGGAGGGCGCCCACGGATTGGCCGCCTCCGACCTCGATGAATCGGCTGTCGAAGTAGGGCTTGCCCTGCCCCTCGGTGTCGTCGGTCAGGACCGGCTCGTCCGCTCGGGGCGGGAGGTGAAGGCTGATCCCTTCGTAGGCCGCTCCGCCCTGCGCAGGGCGGGAGACGACAGTCTTCCTGGTGCTCTTCACACAGGTGAGGTCAACAACCTTCCAGTCGTCGATCATCACCGGGTAGGCCCGGGTGCTTAGGAAACCAATCTTGAACGTGTCGACGTTCTCCAACCTGCCGGAGGCGAACTGCTGTTCCCTGTATCGCTCCGGGGCATTCTCCAGGAGAGACGCGTATTGCAGCGGGTGACCACCCAGGTCTCGCAGGTAGGAGAAGGGAGACGAACTCTCCTGCATCTTCTGCGTCTCGTCGGCGGTCAACTCCCGGTCGAGGAGCATGGTCCAGGAATCCGGCTCACCCCTCTCCGGCTGCACGGACACCGTGAACGGCAGTTCGGACGCGTCGACCTTCTTCTGAGCGGCGTTCTCCTTGGCAGAAAATAACGAAGTCAGGCCATAGTCTCGCACCGTTTCGAACGCCATGGCCGAGGCGCCCATTACGACGGCTGCCACCACCGTCAGGACGATCCAGCGCCTGTTCTTGCGACGGGAGGCTCCGGGGCCCGCTCCGAATTGTTCATAGGCGATCGCTGCAAAGCCCTCGCCGGCCTCTCTCCTGGAGCCAACGGGTGCCCGTTGCTGTTCAGCGCCGGCCGGTGCGTCGCCGTGTGGACCCGGACCGGGGGTTGCCGGCTCCTGGGGGGATGCTCCACCGCCGACAGGACTCGACCCCGATGTCTCCTCGGGTGGTGGCGTTGCCGTCATAGCCATCGACTGTACGGTCGTGCGTCGATCCGCAGAGTCCCGGACGTGGCCCGTCCACAGTGGGCCGATGTTGGGTCAACGAGAGCCCTGGCCGGGATTGACAGCCCAGCCAGGGCGACTCGTACGCCAGGGTCAGGCTTGCGCCCCGACGGGCGTGGCCGATTCGTCGGAGCGGCGCGGCTCCACCTCGTCGGCGTCGTCGTGCTCGTCCAGCATGGTGGCCTCGTCGAACGGGTCGTCGCCGTTCAGCACCCCGACCGCCCGGTCCCGGTCGAACTCCCCGGTCCAGGTCCCCACCAGCACGGTCGCGACGGCGTTGCCCGCGAAGTTGGTCAGCGCCCGAGCCTCCGACATGAACCGGTCGATGCCGACGATCAGCCCCACCCCGTCGACAAGATCCGGCCGGTGCGACTGGAGCCCACCGGCCAGCGTCGCCAGCCCGGCACCGGTAACCCCGGCGGCACCCTTCGAAGCGATGATCATGAAGAGCAGCAGCGAGACCTGCTCGCCGATCGACAGCGGCTTGCCCAACGCGTCGGCGATGAACAGTGACGCCATCGTCAGGTAGATCGCCGTGCCGTCGAGGTTGAACGAGTATCCGGTCGGCACCGTGATGCCCACGACCGGCTTGCTCACGCCGAAGTGCTCCATCTTCGCGATCAGCCGCGGCAGCGCCGACTCCGACGACGAGGTCGACAGGATCAGCAGGAACTCCCGGCCGAGGTAGCGCAGCAGCCCGAAGATCGAGATCCGGGCCACGAACCAGAGCAGCGCACCCAGGAAGACCAGCACGAAGATCAGACAGGTCGCGTAGAAGCCCAGCATGATCTGGGCGAGGCTCTTGAGCGCGTCCACGCCGGTCGCGCCGACCACGGCGGCCATGGCGCCGAACGCCCCGATCGGCGCCAGCCACATGATCATGGCGAGGACCTTGAAGACCACCCGCTGAATGACGCCGATGGCGCTCAGCACCGGCTCACCGCGCCGGCCCATGGCCTGTACGGCGAAGCCGACCAGCAGGGCGACCAGCAGCGTCTGCAGGACCTCGCCCTCGGTGAGCGCGGAGAGCAGCGTGGTCGGGATGATCCCGAGCAGGAAGTCCGCGGTCCCGCCGGCCTCGTCACCGGCGGCGGCCTTGCCCGCGCCCGCGAGGTCCTGGCCGAGGTCCAGACCGGAGCCGGGGTGGATGAGGTTGCCGACGACCAGGCCGATGGCGAGCGCGACGGTCGACATGGTGAGGAAGTAGCCGAGGGCGAGGCCGCCGACCTTGCCGACCTTCGCGGCCTGCCGGACGGAGCCGACGCCCAGCACGATGGTGCAGAAGATGACCGGGCTGATCATCATCTTGATCAGGTTGACGAAGCCGGTGCCGATCGGCTTGAGTTCCTTGCCGAAATCGGGGGCGACCAGGCCAACCACGATGCCGGCAACCACGGCCACGATGACGGCCAGGTAGAGGTAACGGGTACGGTCCCGGCGGACTGCCGGTGCCGGTGAGGTGGCGGGTGCAGTGGTGTTCATGTCGTCAATGTGAAGTAGATCTCACACGTTGACAGCCTTGCGGTCATTCTGTTCACCGCGAAAGCACCAACCGCGGCGGCGCGACGAGAAGGAGGTGGGGGTGGCCCGACGTCAGTGGAGCATCGCGGGGCAGCTCTTCGCCCTCCAGGCGGTGGTGGTGACGCTGCTCGTGCTGGCCGGCGCGGCGGGCGCCGTCTGGCTGGCCCGCAGCGACTCCCAGCAGGCGGCTGAGGAGGAGGTGCTCGCGGTGGCGCTGACCGTGGCCGGCTCCCCCGACGTCCGCGCGGCCCTCACGACCGTCGACCCGGCCAGCAAACTCCAGCCGTACGCCGAATCGACCCGGAAGGCGACGGCCACCGACTTCGTGGTGGTGATGGCCCCCGACCGCACCCGCTACTCTCATCCGACCCGGGAGCGGATCGGCGAGCCGTTCGTCGGGGAGATCGGGCCCGCCCTGGCGGGCCACCCGTTCACCACCACAAACGTCGGCACGCTCGGTGAGTCGGTGCGCGCGGTGGTTCCGGTCTACGACGAGCAGCAGCGCATCGTCGGTCTGGTCTCGGTGGGCATCACCACCCGCGCGATCGACCGCAAGTTGCTCGGCCAGTTGCCGGTGCTGCTCGGTGTCGCCGCACCGGCTCTCGCGCTCGCCGCGACCGGCTCCTGGCTGCTCAGCCGCCGGCTGCGTCGCCAGACACACGGTCTGGGGCCAGCACAGATGACCCGGATGTACGAGTACTACGACGCGGTTCTGCACTCGGTGCGTGAAGGTCTCGTCGTGCTGACCGTCGACCGACGGGTGGCGCTGGTCAACGACGAGGGCCGCCGGCTGCTGGCGCTCGACACGGACGCACCGGTGATCGATCAGCCGGTGGCCGGGATCGACCTACCGCCCGCGGTGGCCGAGCTGCTCGGCTCCGGGCGCGACGCCCGCGACGAGCCGATCCTCGCCGGTGACCGGGTGCTCGTCGCCAACCAGCGGACCACCCGCTTCGAGGGCACGGTGCTCGGCACCGTGCTGACGCTGCGCGACCAGACCGAGCTGCGCACGCTGGCCAGTGAGCTGGATTCGGTGCGCGCGTTGACCGAGGCGTTGCAGGCGCAGACCCACGAGTCGGCCAACCGGCTGCACACCGTGCTCACGCTTGTGGAGTTGGGCCGCACCGACGAGGCCGTACGGCTCGGCACCCGGGACCTGGCGCTCGCCCAGCAGCTGACCGACCGGGTGGTCGGCGCGGTGACCGAACCGGCGTTGGCGGCGCTGCTGCTCGGCAAGTCCGCGCAGGCCGGCGAGCGCGGGGTCGACCTGATCATCGACCCGGACTGCCGTCTCGACGACAGCCCACTGCCGACCGGCGACCTGCTCACCGTGGTCGGCAACCTGGTCGACAACGCCCTGGAGGCGGTGGCCGGCATGCCGGCGCCACGCCGGGTGCGGGTCTTCGTCGGCGCTGTCGACGACGAGTTGGTGGTACGGGTCGCCGACAGCGGCCCGGGGCTGGCCCCGGAGCGGGTGGCCGACGCGTTCCGGCGCGGCTGGTCCACCAAGAGCACCGGACGGGGTCTCGGCCTGGCGCTGGTCGGGCAGGTGGTTCGCCGGCACGGCGGTAGCTACGAGGTGGCCCGCTCGGACGACGGCGGCAGCCTGTTCACCGTCCGGCTGCCGGGCCGCGGTGAACGGTCATGACCGACATCCGGGTACTGGTCGTCGAGGACGAGCCGCTGCTCGCCGAGGCGCACAGCGCGTACACCGAACGGGTTCGGGGTTTCGTGGTGGTCGGGGTGGCGCACACCGCGCGGGCGGCGATGGCGGCGCTGCGCGCCAACGACGGTGGCGACGTCGACCTCGTACTCCTTGATTTTCGGCTGCCCGACCTGCACGGCCTGGACGTCTGCCGGGCGTTGCGGGCGGCCGGCAGCAGCGTCGACGTGCTCGCGGTGACCAGCGCGCGGGACCTGGCGGTGGTGCGCACCGCGGTGTCTCTCGGGGTGACCCACTACCTGCTCAAACCGTTCACGTTCGCCGCGTTCCGCGACAAGCTGGAACGGTACGCGGACTACCGCGCGCAGGCCCTCGCCGAGGGCGAGGTAGCCGCCCAGCACGAGGTGGACCAGATGTTCGCCACCCTGCGTGGCACCGCCGGGCACAGCCTGCCCAAGGGGCTCGACGCGCAGACCCTCGATCGGGTACGCGCCGCGCTCACCGACGGAACCCGCACGGAGGTCGGCCTGTCGGCGACCGAGGTGAGCGGGCTGACCGGCATCTCCCGGGTGACCGCCCGCCGCTACCTCGAATATCTGGTGACCATCGACCGAGTGGTTCGCAGCCCCCGCTACGGCACCCCCGGCCGCCCCGAGGTCGAGTACCGACCCAGGTGAGCGGCCTGAAACTCCGACCCGACATCGGCGGCGAGGTGCAGCCCGTCGATGTCGGAAGTGGGAGAATCGACGACGAACCGATACCCAGGAGGTGAGCCGTGGCGTCGAGCAACGCTGAGCGGATGCCCGAGTGGCCGACGGCTGAGCACGTGCCAGCCGAGGAGTTGGCCCGTCGTCAGGGCATTCGACCGATCGCCTCCGTGGACGACCTGGCCCGTCCGGACCTGTTCGAGTCGGACGACGAGTTGGACGCGTTCCTCGCCGACCTGTACAGCTCTCGACGGGCCGGTGCCGCGTGAGCCTTGTCGTCCTCGACACTGACGTAGCGTCAGCCATCCTCCGGGGGCGGTTACCTGAACGTCTCCGTGCCCGTCTGGTCGGTAAAACGCCCTGCATCACCTTCGTGACACTCGGGGAGCTGACAAAGTGGACGGCACTGCGCAGTTGGGGGCCGCGCAAGCTCGCTGACCTCGCGCAGTGGCGGTCCGGGATCGTGCTGCTTCCCTTCGACGAGGCGGTGGCGGTGACCTGGGGGCATCTCCAGGCGAGGGCTCAGCACCGAGGGCGGCCTCGGCCGACCAATGACTCCTGGATCGCGGCGTGCTGCCTTGTCGATCGGTTACCGCTAGCGACGTTCAACGTCAAGGATTACGCCGACTTTGCCGAGTACGACGGGCTACGCCTCTTCGACGTTTCTTAGGTGGGCGCGGGCCGAGAACGGTGGTCCGGGCTCGTAGAGCGGCGGTAACTGGCCGGTAACCCAATGGCGGGGTGAAGATCCGTTGTTAGACTGGCCGGGTTGGGTTAGCGGTACGACCAGGGAGACCAGACATGGCGGGTGACGACGACATCTCCGGGTGATACCGGACGTGTTCGGCCACCGGTTCGGCGCGCGTCTGCGCAGCCGCCGTGGCCATGTCGTCGTTCCACCGGTCCCCGTTTCGTCGGGCGGCTTCGGCGCGCCCACCCCACCCATCGAGGTCACTCGCATGTCTGATGCGTTCATCGTCTGCTCGAACCTGTCTTTCTCCTGGCCGGACGACACCCCGGTCTTCTCGGAGCTGTCCTTCACCGTTCCCGGCGGTCGCACCGGCCTGGTCGCGCCCAACGGGGCGGGCAAGAGCACCCTGCTGCGGCTGATCGCCGGGGAGCTGCGGCCCAGCGACGGCAGCGTCACCGTCGACGGCCTGCTTGGCTACCTCCCGCAGACCCTGCCGCTGGCCGGCGACCTGACCGTGGCCGAGGTGCTCGACGTCGCCAAGCGGATCGCGGCGCTGCACGCCATCGAGTCCGGCGACGCCAGTGAGGAACACTTCGCCACGATCGGCGACGACTGGGACATCGAGGAGCGCACCCGCGCGGAACTGGACCGGCTCGGCCTGGGCGACCTGTCGCTCGACCGCCGGCTGCACACCCTCAGCGGTGGCCAGGTGGTGTCCCTCGGCCTGGCGGCGCAACTGATCCGGCGTCCGGACGTGCTGCTGCTCGACGAGCCGACCAACAACCTGGACCTGGAGGCCCGGCACAAGCTCTACGACGTCCTCACCGAGTGGTCCGGGTGTCTACTGCTGGTCAGCCACGACCGGGAGCTGCTCGACCGGATGGACCGCATCGCCGAGCTGGACCACGGCGAGATCCGCTGGTACGGGGGGAACTTCACCGCGTACACCGAGGCGGTGCAGGCGGCGCGGGAGGTGGCCGAGAGCAACCTGCGCAACGCCGAGCAGGACGTCAAGCGGGAGAAGCGGGAAATGCAGCAGGCCCGGGAACGGGCCGACCGGCGGGCCAGCAACGCCTCCAAGAACCTGAAGAACGCCGGGCTGCCGAAGATCTTCGCCGGCACCATGAAGCGCAACGCGCAGGAGTCCGCCGGAAAGTCTCACGAGACGCACTCCGCCCGACTCGGTCAGGCCAAGGCTCGGCTCGACGAGGCCGGCCGGGCGGTACGCGAGGACGACCGGATCGTCGTGGACCTGCCCGAGACCACCGTCCCCGGTGGTCGCACGGTCTTCTCCGGCCAGGGAATGCGAGCCCGCTTCGACGACCGGGAACTGTTCGGCGGCGACGGCGCCGACCTGGTGATCCGAGGGCCGGAACGGATCGCGCTCACCGGGGCGAACGGCGCCGGCAAGTCGACCCTGCTGCGTCTGGTCAACGGCGATCTCGACCCGGCCGGCGGCGAGATCCGGCGGGCCGACGCACGGATCGCGTACCTGTCGCAGCGGCTGGACCTGCTGGACCTCGATCGCACGGTGGCGGAGAACTTCGCCACGTACGCGCCGAGCCTGCCGGACGCGAAGCGGATGAACCTGCTCGCCCGGTTCCTGTTCCGGGGTGCCCGAATGAACCTGCCCGTCGGGGTGCTCTCCGGTGGCGAACGGCTGCGCGCCACCCTCGCCTGTGTGCTCTGCGCCGAGCCGGCGCCGCAACTGCTGCTGCTCGACGAGCCGACCAACAACCTGGACCTGGTCAGCGTTGCCCAGTTGGAGAGCGCACTGTCCGCGTACCAGGGTGCGTTCGTCGTGGTCAGCCACGACGAACGGTTCCTGGCCGAGATCGGCGTGCAGCGCTGGTTGCGGCTGGCCGACGGCCAGCTGCGGGAGATCGGGGCCCCCGACCGGGTCTGAGCCCGGTCGGAACGTCCGCGGCCCGGCCGGCGCACGCCGGCCGGGTCGCGGCCCGGTCAGCTCACGTTGGCCGGGCCGAGAACGCTCTTCAGGTCACCCATCAGCGCGGTGGTCGCCGCCACCCGGAACGGGCCCAGCCGCAGGGTGGTGGTGCGCCCGCCGTTCTGCAGCTTGACGTGCACCTCGGTGTCGCCGGGGTGCAGCACCAGGGTCTCCTTGAGTCGCTCCACCAGCGGTGGCGTGCACCGGTGCACCGGGATGGTGAGGGTCACCGGCTTGTTGGTGGCGCTGGTGCTGACGTCCGGCATGGACATGTCCATCGCCATGATCCGGGGTGTGTCGTCACGGCGGTCCACCCGGCCCTTGACCACCACGATGGCGTCCTCGGCGATGTACTGCCCGATCACCTCGTAGGTGTTGGGGAAGAACAGCGTCTCCACCCCACCGGCCAGGTCCTCCAGCGTGGCCGACGCCCAGGCCCGGCCCTGCTTGGTGACCCGGCGCTGCACCCCGGAGAGGATGCCGGCGAGAGTGACCACCGCCCCGTCGGGAACCCCGCCCTCCTCCGCGAGCGCGGCGATGGTGGTGTCGGCCGCCGCGTTGAGAATGTGTTCCAGGCCGAACAGCGGGTGGTCGGAGACGTAGAGGCCGAGCATCTCGCGTTCGAACGCCAGCTTGTCGCGCTTGTCCCACTCGCTGTCGCCGATGGTCGGCATCACCGTCGTGCTGCCGGTGTCGCCGTCGCCGAAGCCGGCGCCGAAGAGGTCGTACTGACCGACCGCCTCCTTGCGCTTGACGTCGGCGTACGCGTCGATCGCGTCGGCGTGCACCGCGAGCAGGCCCTTGCGTGGGTGCGCCATCGAGTCGAACGCGCCGGCCTTGATCAGCGATTCGATGGTCTTCTTGTTGCAGACCACCGCGTCCACCTTCGACAGGAAGTCGTAGAAGTCGGTGTAGTCGCTCTTCTCCTCGCGGCAGCGCATGATCGACGCGACCACGTTCGCGCCGACGTTGCGCACCGCGGCCAGACCGAAACGGATGTCCGAGCCGACCGGGGTGAACGGCCCGGCCGACGTGTTCACATCCGGTGGCAGCACCTGGATGCGCATCCGGCGACACTCGGCCAGGTAGAGCGCCATCTTGTCCTTGTCGTCTCCGACGGAGGTGAGCAGCCCAGCCATGTACTCGGCCGGGTAGTGCGCCTTGAGGTACGCGGTCCAGTAGGAGACCAGGCCGTACGCGGCGGAGTGCGCCTTGTTGAAGGCGTACCCGGCGAACGGCACCAGGACGTCCCACACCGCCTGGATCGCCTCGTCGGAGTAGCCGCGCTCGCGGCAGCCGTCCCGGAACGGGATGAACTCCTTGTCGAGGATCTCCTTCTTCTTCTTACCCATCGCCCGGCGCAGCAGGTCCGCCTGACCAAGGGTGTAGCCGGCGAGGATCTGCGCGGCGCGCTGCACCTGCTCCTGGTAGACGATCAGGCCGTGCGTGGGCGCCAGGATCTCCCGTAGCGGCTCCTCCAGCTCCGGGTGGATCGGCGTGATCTCCTGCAGGCCGTTCTTACGCAGCGCGTAGTTGGTGTGCGAGTCGACGCCCATCGGGCCGGGCCGGTACAGCGCCAGGACGGCGGAGATGTCCTCGAAGTTGTCCGGCTTCATCAACCGCAGCAACGACCGCATCGGCCCACCGTCGAGCTGGAACACGCCCAGGGTGTCACCGCGGGCCAGCAGCTCGTACGCGCCCGGGTCGTCCAGCGGCAGGGCCAGCAGGTCGAGCTTGAGGCCGTGGTTGAGCTCGATGTTCTTGACCGCGTCGTCGATGATCGTCAGGTTGCGCAGGCCGAGGAAGTCCATCTTCAACAGCCCGAGCGACTCGCAGGTCGGGTAGTCGAACTGCGTGATGATCGCCCCGTCGGCGTCGCGGCGCATCAACGGGATGTGCTCGATGATCGGCTCGGCGGACATGATGACGCCGGCGGCGTGCACACCGGTCTGTCGGATCAGCCCCTCGATGCCCTTGGCGGTGTCGATCACCTTGCGGACGTCCGGGTCGGAGTCGTACAGGCCGCGGATCTCGCCGGCCTCGGCGTAGCGGGGGTGCTTCGTGTCGAAGATGCCGGTGAGCGGGATGTCCTTGCCCATCACGGCCGGCGGCATCGCCTTGGTGATCCGGTCGCCGACCGCGTACGGGAAACCCAGCACCCGGGCCGAGTCCTTGATCGCGGCCTTCGCCTTGATCGTGCCGAAGGTGGCGATCTGGGCGACCTTGTCCTCGCCCCACTTGTCGGTGACGTACTTGATCACCTCACCGCGCCGACGCTCGTCGAAGTCGATGTCGACATCCGGCATCGACACGCGCTCGGGGTTGAGGAACCGCTCGAAGATCAGCCCATGCTGGATCGGGTCCAGGTCGGTGATGCCCAGTGCGTACGCGACGAGCGAGCCGGCGGCCGAACCACGACCCGGACCCACCGCGATGCCCTGGTTCTTCGCCCACTGGATGAAGTCGGCGACCACGAGGAAGTACGACGGGAAGCCCATCTGGTTGATGACGCCCAGCTCGTACTCCGCCTGGACGACGTGCCCCTCCGGGATGCCGTTCGGGTAGCGGCGGCCCAGACCGGCGAACGTCTCCTTGCGGAACCAGGACTCCTCGGTCTCCCCCTCGGGCACCGGGAAGCGCGGCATCAGGTTGTGGAACTCGAACATGCCGGTCGGGTCGACCTTCTCGGCGACCAGCAACGTGTTGCGGCAGCCCTCCTGCCACAGCTCCGACGAGTCCACCGCGCGCATCTGGTCGGCGCTCTTGATGAAGTAACCGCCACCCTCGAGGCGGAACCGGTTGGGGTCGTCAATGTTGCTGGCGGTCTGCACACAGAGCAGCACGTCGTGCGCGGTGGCCTGCTCCTCGACCGTGTAGTGCGAGTCGTTGGTGACCACCGGCGGGATGTTCAGCTTGCGGGCGATGTCGGTGAGCCCTTCACGGACCCGGGTCTCGATGGAGAGACCATGGTCCATGATCTCAACGAAGTAGTTGTCCTTGCCGAAGATGTCCTGGTACGTGGCGGCGACCTTGAGCGCCTCGTCGAACTGGCCCAACCGCAGCCGGGTCTGCACCGCGCCGGACGGGCAGCCGGTGGTGGCCATGATCCCCTCGGCGTACTCGGCGATCAGCTCCATGTCCATCCGGGGCCACTTGATGTAGTGCCCCTCCATGGACGCGCGCGAGTTGAGGGTGAACAGGTTCTTCAGGCCCTGCGCGTTCTTCGCCCACATCGTCTTGTGGGTGATCGCGCCGTTACCGGAGACGTCGTCGCTCTTCTGCTCCGGCCGACCCCACTTGACCCGCGCCTTGTGATAGCGCGACTCCGGCGCCACATACGCCTCGACGCCCAGGATCGGGGTGATCCCGGCAGCCATCGCCTGGTTGTAGAAGTCGTTCGCGCCGTGCATGTTGCCGTGGTCGGTGATCGCCACCGCGGACATACCGAGCCGCTTGGCCTCGACGAACAGGTCCTTGAGGCGGGCCGCTCCGTCGAGCATCGAATACTCGGTGTGCACGTGCAGATGCGCGAACGAGTCGGCCATGCGTGGCGCCCCCCGGCGGTGTGGATCTTGATGGTCGGAGCCGACCGGGACCTACCCTACCGAGGTGATCTCGGTGGCTCCACCGTCCGCGCCGACGGTCGTGGCCCTCGTCTCCTCAACGCCTCCGGATGAGCCTAGGCTCGGGGCATGGCCAGGTACTACGACGTGCACCCGGAGAACCCACAGCCCCGGATCATCGGCCAGGTCGCCGACCTGATCCGCGGTGGCGGGCTGGTCGCCTACCCCACCGACTCCTGCTACGCGCTCGGCATCCAGCTGGGCAACCAGGACGGGCTGGACCGGATCCGCCAGATCCGCCAGCTCGACGATCGGCACCACTTCACCCTGGTCTGCCGCGACTTCGCGCAGCTCGGCCAGTTCGTCCAGATCAGCAACTCGGTCTTCCGCCTGGTGAAGGCGTCCACCCCGGGCAGCTACACCTTCATCCTGCCGGCCACCCGAGAGGTGCCGCGCCGGATGCTGCACCCCAAGAAGCGCACCGTCGGTGTCCGCGTACCCCGGCACACCGTCACCCAGGCGCTGCTGGCCGAGCTGGCCGAGCCGCTGGTGTCGAGCACCCTGGTCCTGCCCGGGGACGACGAGCCGATGACCCAGGGGTGGGAGATCAAGGAACGCCTCGACCACCAGCTCGACGCGGTGCTCGACGCCGGCGACTGTGGCAAGGAGCCGACGACCGTGATCGACCTGTCCGGGCCCGAGCCGGAGATCCTGCGCCGGGGCGCCGGGGACGTGTCCCGCTTCGAGTAGCGCGCCGGCCGGTTCCCGTCGGGTGCCGGACCGTACCGGGCCCTCGGGCGTCACCGGTCGTACGCTTGAGGATCGGCACCGGCGAGCATTGGACACCCGGCATGCCCGACGCGGACGACATCGATGCCCTGGCCCGGTCCGCCGCCCGCGGTGACCCGGCGGCACTGGACGCCCTGCTGCTCGCGGTACGCCCCGAGGTGCTGCGGCTGTGCGCGCGGTTCCTGCCCAGCCGGGAGGACGCCGAGGAGGCCTGCCAGGACACGTTGGTGGCCCTGGCCAGGGGTATCACCCGGTTCGAGGGACGCTCCTCGTTCCGCACCTGGCTGCACCGGCTGACCGCCAACCGGGCCCGCTCGACGTACCGCACGCTGCGCCGCCGCTGGCGGCTGGAGGCCGGCGGCGTACCGCTGCCCGAACAGGCCGACCCGCGGCGGACCAGCGTGGTCGCCGGCACCCGCCTCGACCTGCTCGACGCCTTCGATGCCGTCCGCCCCGACCTCGCCGAGGTGGTGGCCCTTCGCGACGTGCTCGGGCTGAGCTATCCCGAGATCGCCGCACTGCTCGACGTGCCGGTGGGCACGGTGAAGTCCCGGCTGCACCTGGCCCGACGGCAGGTCCGGCAACACCTCGGCGCCGAATGAGCCGCGCCGCGCAACGCCGCGCGCTCCGCTGGCTCCACGCCGGTGTGGTCGTTCTCGTGGCCGCCGTGGCGGTCGCCGCCTGCGGCGCGGACGCGGTCGCGCCGCTGCCCGTGCAACCGCCCGGTCCATCCGGACCGCCCGGTCCATCCCGACCGCCGGCAACCCCCTCCGCGACCCCCGCGCCCGCCGGGTCGCCGTCCCGACCGCCGCCGACCAGCGGACATCCGATCGCGGCACCGCCCGCACCCACCAGCGCCAGGGGTACGCCGCACCGACCGGCCCCCGCGCCGACCACGCCGACCGGGCCGACCACGAGTTGCCAGGGCGCCGTCCGCTACGACCTGCCGCTGGCCGAGACCGAGCTGGAGCTGCTGCGTTCCCTCTGCTTCGCCACCGGCGCGGTGCTGCGGATCCAGGGCATCGGCCCCGGCCTGGTCACCGTGGACCGCCCGGAGCTGGTGTCGCAGCAGTACGAGGCCGGGGTGGTGGACATCCGGTTCGTCCGCCCCGGCACCGTCGACGTCACGATCCCCCAGCAGGACCGGTCGCACACCATCACGGTGGTGGTTCGCTGACCCGGTCAGGAACTGGCCGGCACCGGGACGGGTCGTCGCCGCATCCGGAGGGACTCGCCGACCGCGACCCCCAGGAGCACCAGGCCGGCGGCCACACTCACCGCCAGACCGGACAGGTGCGCCGCGAACGGCGCCAGCGCGACCGTCGCGACCACACCGATGACGTGGGACATCGGCAACCGCTCGTAGACCTCGTGTTCGAGCACCGCCCGACCGCACAGGAAGAGCCCGGCGCCGCCCAGGATGAGCGCGGTCATGGTGGCGCCGGTCCGCTCTCCGGGTTGATCCATGATCCGTTCGATGCCGGCGGCCGTGGCGACCACGCCGACGATCATCAACCAGTGGGCGTACGGATTGGTCTGCACCAGCCGGGTCCGGTGCGGTGACGAGTCGATGGCAGCCCGCAGGGTCGCGCCCGCTCCTCGTGCGTAGCTCCACTAGAGCACCACGGCCGTCAGGAACGCGACGACGAAGGTGGCGAGCCGGCCCACGCTGAAGGACTGGTGCCCCAGGCTGAGAACACTGATCAGGACGAGTTCACCCACGGCGAGGATGTAGATCTGCTGGTACCGCTCGGCGAGATGCTCGGGCGTCACCTGGTACTGCGGCAGGGGCGGCCGGCCGGGGATCGGGAAGCGGAACCCGTAGGCGGTGTAGTCCAGGGCCAGCGCGGCCAGCCACACGGCGAGTCGCCACTCCGGGTCGGGCACCAGGCCACCGACCACCCAGAGGCTCCCCGAGCCGAGATTCCACACGAGGGCGCGCACCGAGCGTTCCTGCTCCTGCCGACCGCGCAGGGACCAGATGAGCACCAGCCCTCGACCCACGATGATCACGGCCCAGGTCCCACCGAAGATCAACCCGTGGTCACCGAACGCACCCGGCAGCGCGGCGGCCATCAGCATGACGCCGAACATGGCGGCCAGGATCACGAACGGGATCGGTTGCTTCCGCGGACTGTAGCTGTCGGTGACCAGCGTCGTGGTCACCCACACCGCCCAGAGCGTCGACAGGGCGAGCAGCGCCTGGACGAAGCTGGTCCAGGTCAGCTCGGTCGCCATCTTCTGCGACGTCATGGCCAGCCCCGCGACGAAGGACAGGTCGAAGAAGAGTTCCAGCAGGTCCGTCCGCTGCGACCCGCCCGGCCCGCGGGTCGGCGGTGGACGTGTGCCGGCCGTCCCCGACCTCCGCCTGCCCTTTGCCGCCACGATGACAGCTTCACACCCGATGGTCCGCCCCCGGGGACGTTCGCCCGCGACGCGACGGCCGTCACCGCACCCGCACGCCGGCGAGCAGCGTGTCCACGAAGTCGGGCCCACTGTCGACCGGTGGCACGATCTGCACATACAGAAGAGCGCCGCGGCCGGGGTGCCGCCCGGCCGACTCAACGATCCGCGGCCGGCCCCGGTCACAGCGGTACGCCACCACGGTCCACTCGACGCCCGCCTGCCGGATGGTGCGGGCCGGCGCGGACGTGCAGTCGCCGTGCGTGCGCTCGGCCAGGAACCCGGCGGGCGTGGTGCGCGCCGCCGCCGTGGCGGAGAAGCCGACGAACGCGCCGGGCACCCGGGGGTCGGCGGCCCAGCGGCGGGGCTGCGGCGACATCACCAGCGCCGGTTCCGCTTCGCCGTCGACGCCGTACTGACCGGCCCACGTCGTACCGGCGGCCGACCAGCCGTCCGGCAACGTCACGGTGAGCGGCCCGGCGGTGTACGTGCCACCGCCGGGTCGTCCGGACCCGGTGCCGCCCGGCTCGGCGCCCGCGCCACCCAGCACGACGACGGCCACGACGGCCGCTCCGGCCCGCGGCAACCGGCACCGGCGACGAGCCGGCGGCCGGGGCGACGGCGGCGGCCGTACGGGGTTGACGGCACGTTCCAGCGCGGCGTGCAGCGCGGCCGCGTCCGGATACCGGTCGGCCGGACGATGAGCGGTCGCCCGGATGAGCACCGCCGCCACCCGCACCGGCACGCCGTCGCGTATTCGAAGAGGGCTGGCCGATCGGGGCGGGTCGGAAGCGACGCGCAGGGGATCCGCAGCGAGCAGACGGATCCCGAGCCGACCGAGCCCGTACACGTCGGCGCGGGTGTCGATCACCGCGCCCGGGTCGTCCTGCTCCGGCGCCATGTAACCCGGGGTGCCGGCCCTGGCGGTGAGGCCGGAGGCGGCGGCGAGCGCCTTGGCCAGACCGAGGTCGGCGATCAACACCCGTTCGACGCCCGGACGCGCGCCGACGGAGTGGAACAGGATGTTGCCCGGGGTGAGATCGCGGTGCACGACGCCGTGCCGGTGCAGCACGGTCACGCCCGCGCAGACCTCGCCGAGCAGGCGCAGCGCCGCCGGGCCGGAGATCGGACCGGCGGCCAACCGGTCCCGCAGGCTCCCCCCGTCCGCCCAGGCCAGCACCGCGTACGGCCGGCCGTCGGGCAACTCACCGACGGCGTGCACCCGGACCAACCGATCGTGCTCCAGCCGCCGCAGCAGCCGGAACTCGTCCCGGAAGCGTTCCCGGACCCGCAGGTCGTGGCTCCAGTTCTCGGCCAGCACCTTGATTGCCACGTGCGCGTCGAGCACCGGGTCGTAGCCCAGCCAGACCGTCGCGAACGAACCGACGCCCAGCAGCCGTTCGATGGCGTAGGGCCCGATCCGCTGCGGAGCCGTCACGGCGTCACCCCCGGCCAGCGCCGTCGGTTGGGATCCCTCTGCACAGTAGACCGACCCGGTCGGAAATCCGACGAACCGTTGGCCCGGGCGCGGTGACTAACAGGGCAGAGACCCGTCACCGAAGGAGCGCACCATGAACCGTCGATCGATCCTCCTCACCACCGCCGCGCTGGCGCTCAGCACGCTCGTTCCGCTGACCACCGCCGGGCCCGCCTCGGCGGCTTCTCCCACCGGCGGCTCCACGCCCGCCACGGCGGGTGCCTCGCTCGCCACCGCCACCCTCGTCGGGCACAGCCACCCGCAGGTGCTCAGCGTTCACGGCGCCAGGGCGTACCGGATCGGCGTCAGCCTGGCGGCGCTCACCGCGGCCGGGCGCCTCGACTGGACGGCGCCGGGCTGCGGCGGGGTGGTGCACGCCGGCGCGACCGGGTCCTGGGCCGGCGTGCTCATGCTGGCGTTCCGCGACGGTCGGCTGGTGGCGGTGGGTACGGCCACCGCGCCGCCCCGCTCCCCCGCCGGAGCGATGGTCGGCATGTCCTTCGCCGAGTTGGAGGAGATCTACGGCCGGCGGGGTTCGCTGATCCGCAACGACGCGGGGGACGCCGAGGCGTACCTCGTGCGGGTCGGCTCGCGGGTGGAGCTGTTCACCGGACACCCGATCCGTCCCGGCGTGGGCTTCTTCGAGGTCGGGCCAGCCGTCTTCGTCGAGCGGAACTTCCGGCTGGGCTCGGCCTGCTGATCAGGGTCAGGCCTCGGGGCGTCCGGTCGGTACCGGACGCCCCGAATGCTGTCCGACGCACAGGGTCTGCGAGCAACACGATGATGTCGGGGTAGACAACACTGTGTGGCACACAGTATGGTGTGACACATGGTTAGCGAGGACGTTCTACGGACGCACCTACAGGAGTTGCGTCGAGGCACCGTCGTGGTAGCCAGCCTGGTCGCGCTGCGGCGGCCGGACTACGGCTACGCACTGCTGCAACGGCTCACCGACCACGGCTTCCCGGTGGACGCCAACACCCTCTACCCGCTGCTGCGCCGCCTGGAGGACCAGGGCCTGCTGACCAGCGAGTGGAACACCGAGGAGAGCCGGCCGCGCAAGTTCTACCGGACCAGCGACGAGGGCGAGTCGATGCTGAGCCGGCTTCTCGACGACCTCGCCGCCGTGCAGACCTCCATCACCGGGCTGATCCAAGGAGTGGACCGATGAACACCCTGACCAACCGCTACCTCGCCGCCACCCTGCGCTCAGTGCCCGCTCCGCGACGCGAGGAGATCGCCAGCGAGCTCCGCGCCTCGATCGAGGACATGATCGAGGACCGGACCGGCGGCGGCCAGGACGCCACCACCGCCGAGCGGGAGGTGCTCACCGAGCTGGGCAACCCCGACCTGCTGGCCGCCCAGTACGCCGACCGGCGGCTGCAGCTCATCGGCCCGACCTACTACCTGGTCTGGCTGCGCCTGCTGAAGCTGCTGCTCAGCTTCATCCCGGCGCTCGCCGGCACAGTGGTCGCCATCGTCACGGCCGCCGAGGGCAAGGGCTTCGGGGCCATCGGGACGGGCGTCGTCGTCGCCCTGCACGTGGCCGTGCACATCAGCTTCTGGCTCACCCTGGTCTTCGCCCTCATCGAGCGCTCCCAAACGACCGTGGAGCTGCCGGAGTGGAGCCTCGACCAGCTGCCCGACGCGCCGGTGCACCGGGGCATTCCCCTCGCCGACACCATCGCGTCGGTGGTCATGCTCGTGGTGACCATCGTGTACCTGCCCTTCCAGCACTACCAGTCCTGGGTGCACGACACCGACGGCGACAACCTCCCGATCCTCGACCCGGCGCTGTGGTCGTTCTGGCTGCCGGCGCTGATCGTGGTGCTGGTCGCCAGCGTGATCTTCGAGATCGTCAAGTACCGGATCGGGCGCTGGACCTGGACCCTGTTCGGCGTCAAGGCGCTGCTCAACGTGGCGTTCGCAGTGCCGCTGATGTGGTTGGCTCTCACCGACCGGCTGCTCAACCCGGCCCTGGCCGAGCGCCTGAGCTGGCTGGCAGAGGCGGACAACCGCAACGCCCTCGGTCTGGCCATCGCGCTGGGCGCCGCCGTGGTCATGGTCTGGGACCTGGTCGACACCGCGATCAAGACCCGACGCCAGACGGCGTGAGCGACACCCGACAGGGCGGCCCGGCGCGTACCCCGCGCCGGGCCGCCGCCCGTTGGCCGGCACCCGACCCGCCCGCCGGAAAGGCCTGGCCGGTCGCGTGGCATCGTTCTCGGATGACCGCGGCACAGCAGGGGGAATGGCACCGCCCGGGTCCAACGGCCGAGCAGCGCCGCAACGACCTGTGGCTCGGGTTGGGAATAACGGGGCTGGCGCTGGTGAGCCTCACCCTGGCTCGCAGCACCGGGGCGTTCCTGCTGGGTCCACCGCCGTCCGGCCCGGAGCAACTGTTGTGGACCGTCGCGGTGACCCTGCCGTTGATCTGGCGGCGGCGCTGGCCGGCCGCCACCCTGCTGATCATCTCGGTGGTGTTCATCGCCGCGCAGGCACGATCGGCGCCGGAGACCCAGTTCTCCTCCTGGGCCCTGTTCTGCGCCCTCTACACCGTCGGCGCCTGGGGGCAGGACCACCAGTTGGCCCGTCGGCTGCGCATCGGCGTGATCGCCACGATGTTCGCCTGGCTGGGGGTCTACTACGCGGTGACGATCGACCACATCCCGCCCGGTGCCTTCGCCGACGCGGTCGGGCCGGTGCCACCGGTGCTCGCCGCGATGGTCAGCGGCGTACTGGTCAATGTTCTGGTCTTCGGTTTCGCGTACTTCTTCGGCGAGACCGCCTGGGTGTCCGCGCGGCGTGAGCACGAGCTGCAAGCCCAGGCCGAGTACCTGCGCGGGTCGCAGGCCGAGTCCCGGGAACGTGCGGTGCTCGGCGAACGGGTCCGGATCGCCCGGGAGTTGCACGACGTGGTCGCCCACCACGTGTCGGTGATGGGGGTGCAGGCGTCCGCCTGCCGCCGGGTGTTCGACCGCGACCCGGGCAAGGCCCGCACCGCGCTCGCCGCCATCGAGCAGAGCGCCCGCACCGCCGTGGACGAGCTACGTCGGATGCTGGGCGTGCTGCGGACCTCCGGCGACGCCCTCGCCGAACCGCCGGTCGCCGGCGGCGTCGAACGCATCGGTGAGCTGGTCGAGCGGGCGCGGGCCGCGGGCCTGACGGCCACCCTCGGGGTGTACGGGGACTCGGTCCCGCTGCCCGAATCGGTCTCGCAGGCGGCCTACCGGGTGACGCAGGAGGCGGTGACCAACACCCTGAAGCACGCCGGGGCGGACATGCTGGACGTGCGGGTTCGGTACCTGGCTCGGGAGGTGGAGGTCGACGTGACCGACGACGGACGGGCCGGTGGCACGGCCAACGCCGTCGGGCTGGGACTGATCGGGATGCGCGAACGGGTCACCGCGCACGACGGCGACCTGGAGACCGGGCCGCGCGCCGGCGGCGGGTGGCGGGTACGCGCCCGCTTCCCCCTGCCGGTTAGCGCGGGGCGATCCGCGTGAACGCCACACCGGGAGCGCCGATCCGGGTGCTGCTCGCCGACGACCAGCACCTCGTCCGCACCGGATTCCGGGTCATCCTCGAGGTGGAGGACGACATCGAGGTGGTCGGCGAGGCCGCCGACGGCGAACGTGCCGTCACCATGACCCGCGCCACCCGCCCCGACGTCGTACTCATGGATGTGGAGATGCCCGGGATGGACGGCCTGGAGGCCACCCGGCAGATCACCGCCGACGGGCCGGGCACGCCCGCGGTGCTGATCCTCACGACCTTCGACCGCGACGACTACCTGTTCGCCGCGCTGCGGGCCGGGGCCAGCGGCTTCCTGCTCAAGAACGGCACCCCGGAGGAACTGATCGAGGCGATCCGGGTGCTGGCCAGGGGCGACGGTCTACTGGCCCCGGAGATCACCCGCCGAGTGATCTCCACGTTCGCCCGCCCCGGCGACCCGTCGGGCACCGCCCACCGGGGGCCGGAGGCCGATGCCGCGCTGGGTGAGCTGACCGCGCGGGAACGAGAGGTGCTGATGCTGCTCGCCTCCGGCTCCAGCAACGCGGAGATCGCCGCGACCATCCACCTGGGCGAGGCGACGGTGAAGACGCACGTGAGCCGGGTGCTGGCCAAACTCGGCCTGCGCGACCGGGTGCAGGCGGTGGTGTTCGCGTACGAGAACGGAGTGGTCCGACCCGGCGGGTGACCGGCATCCGTCGCGAGGCGGACCCGCCCGCTCAACCGCCCGGCGGACGGCGGACGGCCGTATTTGATCTAGCGTGGGTGCGTGACCAGAACGCTTCGCCTCGACGGCGTCGACCGCAGCTTCGGCGACCGGCAGGTACTCAAGAACGTTTCCTTCGAGGTGGCCGCCGGCCGGATGACCGGCTTCGTGGGCGCCAACGGCGCCGGCAAGACCACCACCATGCGGATCATCCTGGGTGTGCTCGCCCCGGACGCCGGCGAGGTGAGCTGGGGTGGCACGAAGCTGACCCGGCAGGACCGCCGACGCTTCGGATACATGCCGGAGGAGCGGGGCCTCTACCCCAAGATGACCACCCGGGAACAGGTGACCTACCTGGGCCGACTGCACGGGCTGGACGCCCCCGCGGCCCGGCGTGCCACCGACACGTTGCTGGAACGGGTGGGGCTCGGCGAACGCGGCGACGACCTGCTGGAGACGCTGTCGTTGGGCAACCAGCAGCGCGCCCAGATCGCGGCCGCGCTGGTGCACGACCCCGAGGTGCTGGTGCTCGACGAGCCGTTCTCCGGCCTCGACCCGCTGGCCGTCGACACCGTCGTCACCGTGCTGCGGGAGCGGGCCTCGGCCGGAGCGCCGGTGCTCTTCTCCAGCCACCAGCTCGACGTCGTGGAGCGGCTCTGCGACGACCTGGTCATCATCGCCGACGGTGTGATCCGGGCGGCCGGCAGCCGGCAGGACCTGCGCGACTCGTACACCGTGCCCCGCTACGAGCTGGTGGTGGCGAGCGACGCCGGCTGGGTGCGCGACCAGCCCGGGGTCAGCGTGGTCGAGCTGGACGGCGCGCGAGTGGTCTTCGACCTGCCGGCCGGCGCCGACGAACAGCCCCTGCTGCAGGCAGCCCTCGCCCGTGGCCCGGTCCGCGTCTTCCGCCCGGTCAGCCCCTCGCTCACCGAGATCTTCCGAGAGGTCACCCAGTGAACATCACCCAGGCCACCCGGCTGGTCGCCGAACGCGAGATCCGGGTCAAGATCCGCGACCGTACCTTCCTGTTCGGCACGCTCTTCTTCCTGCTCATCGCTGCGGCGGGCACCATCCTGCCGCCGCTGCTCTCCGGCGGCCCGTCCACGGTGGCGGCGACCGAGAGCGTGGCCGCTCCGCTGCGCGCGGCCGGCCTGGAGGTCCGGGTGGTCGCCGACGACCGGGCCGCCGAGCAGGCCGTCCGCGACGACGACGTCGACGCCGCCGTGGTGTCCGGGCCGGCCGTCCTGGCCATGGAGGAGGCCCCCGACGACGTCGTGGCGGCGCTGAGCAGCCAGCCGACCGTACGCCTGCTCGACCCGGACGCGGTCGACCCGGTGGTGGCGTTCCTGGTGCCGTTCGTCTTCGCGTTCGTCTTCTTCATCACCTCGCAGACGTTCGGTGTGCAGATCGCGCAGAGCGTCATCGAGGAGAAGCAGACCCGGATCGTGGAGATCCTGGTCGCCGCCGTGCCGGTCCGAGCGCTGTTGGCCGGCAAGGTGGTGGCCGGCGGCATCCTGGCGTTCGCACAGATCGCGCTCATCGCGTTGGTGGCGGTGGTCGGCATGCAGATCGGCGACAGTGGCGGTCTGCTCACCCTGCTCGCCCCGGCGATCGGCTGGTTCGTGCCGTTCTTCCTGCTCGGTTTCGTGCTGCTCGCCGCGATGTGGGCGGCGGCCGGCGCCCTGGCCAACCGGCAGGAGGACATCGCCGCGGTATCGACGCCGGTACAGCTCGCCGTCATGCTGCCGTTCTTCGCGGTGATCTTCCTGAACGACAACGACACCGCGATGCGGGTGCTGTCCTACCTGCCGTTCTCGTCGCCCACAGCCATGCCGCTGCGGCTGTTCACCGGTGACGCGGCCGGCTGGGAGCCGTTCGTCTCGCTGGTCATCCTGCTGCTCGCCGCCGGTGCGTTCCTGGTCGCCGGGTCGCGGGTGTACGAGGGGTCGCTGCTGCGCACCAACGGCCGGACCTCCCTGCGGACCGCCTGGCGGGAGCGGGAGACGATCGGCTGAACCCTGGTTCCCCCACGCGGGCGTCGGAGTCCTGATCGGACTCCGGCGCCCGCTGCCGTACGGCACCGGTCCGAACGCTGTTCGGCGGCTGCGAACAGGGCGAACGCTCCTACGGTGAGCCGATCCTCACGGCAACGACCTGGTCGTCGCCGGTCCCGGACCGGAAAGGCTCTCGATGACCCCAACGATCGACGCCCGGCACGGGCGGCACGTCCGTCGCCTGGTCGGCGGGGTGCTCGCGATCGTTCTCACCAGCACCCTCGCGTCCGCCATCGGGCCCGTGCCCGTCGCCGCCGCCCCGGGCGACCTCATCGTCAACGGCACGTTCGACGACGGCAGCACCCAGCCCTGGTGGACCCGGCTCGCCTCGACCAGCACGACGGTCAACGCCGGGCAACTGCGCGTACGTACCAGCGCGACGGTCGGCAAGCCCGTCTGGGAGGACCTGGTCGGCCGCTTCGAGTTCGGGTTGACCGCCGCGCAGCCGTACCGGCTGCAGTTCGACGCCTCCGCCGACGTCGGCCGCCCCCTCCGCGCCACGGTCTCGCGGGCGGACACGCCCTTCACCTCCGCCGTCGACCAGACCGTCACGCTGACGTCCACGATGCGCCGGTTCACCTTCGACTTCACGTCACCGTTCGGCGACCCGCAGGCGGTGCTCCTGTTCCACCTCGGCGCGCACGCCACCTCGACGGTCCGGCTGGACAACATCTTCCTCACCCCGCTGGCCGTCGACCCCGCCACCGACCCGATCCTCTACTGGAACGGTGTCCTGCTGGCCACGTACAAGGCGCTGGACCTGCCACCCACCTCCTCCTCCCGAGAGGCGGCCATCCTGCACGCGGCGATGCACGACGCCGCCGTCTCGGTCACCGGTGTCGGCAACCCCTACCGGGTACGGGTGCCGGTCAGCTACCCGGGCACCCCGGAGAATGTCGTGGCGCCGTCGCTGCACGCGGCCATCGACCGGGCCGCGTACGACGTGCTGACCGCCCTCTACGGCGGCCAGGGCCAGTCCTACTCCCAGGCCCTCGCCGGCGCTGTCGCCCTGCGGCCATCCGGGGTGAACGCCGCCGAGGTCGCGCGGGGCGACACCGTCGGCGTGGCGGCCGCCGCCGCCAACCTGCAGGCCCGAGCCAACGATGGCGCCGGCAACGACACGGCATACCAGCTGGACGGCGTGCCCGGGTCGTGGCGGCCGACCAACGGACAGGCAGCGGTCAGCCCGAACTGGGGGTCGGTCACCCCGTTCACGCTCACCTCGGGCCGGCAGTTCCGGCCCGGCCCACCGGCCGGCGCCACCGGACACGCCGACCTGCTCGGTAAGCAGGAATACCGCACCCAGGTCCAGGAGATCCGCGACTACGGGGGCCGGACGTCATCGCTGCGGACCCCCGACCAGACGCAGATCGCGTTCTTCTGGGCCAACGACCTGGCGGGGACGTACAAGCCGCCGGGCCAGCTCTTCACGCACACCCGGATCGTGGCCGAGCACCGCAGGCTCGGCATCCTGGCCAACGCCCGACTCTTCGGGCTGGTCGCCCTCGCGCTCGCCGACGCCGCCATCGCCGCCTGGGACGCCAGGTACCAGACCCCCATCGACCTGTGGCGGCCGGTGACCGCCATCGAGGCGACCGATGGCCCCGGTTGGCAGCCGCTGTCGCAGACCCGCGACGGCGTGGCGTACACGCCGGCCTCCCCGGCGTACATCTCCGGGCACGCCACCTTCGCGGGGGCCTGGGCGGCGGTGCTGCAGAGGTTCTTCGGCACCGATGCGATCGCCTTCGACGCCACGACAGACGACCCGCACGCCGAGGGCGTGGTCCGGCACATGACCGGCTTCGGCCACGCCGCCGAGGAGAACGCGATGAGCCGGATCTACCTCGGCGTGCACTACCGGTTCGACGCGGACGCCGGGCTCGCCACCGGCCGTTCCGTGGGCGCGTACGTCTACGCCAACCGGCTGCGTCCCTGAGTCGCAGCCGGTGTAACGGGGGGATGCTCCCCGTCCGGTCCACGGACCGGACGGGGAGCATCACGTTGTCACCGCGACGAGACGCACTGCCAGTGGTCGAAGCCACCGGTACGCGACCAGACGTCCCGCGCCGCCCGGATGTTCCAACCCGGGTCCAGCGCGGTCGGGCGGTCGACACCGAGCCGGGACAACTCCATGTCGCTGAACTGGAACAACCCCCAGCGCCGGGCACCGTCCGCAACGACCTCCACCCGGTACGGGTCCAACCCGGACAGGCACCGCGCCACCTGCACCGCCCCCGTCGGATCCTCCGGGAAGACCCCCCGCAGGTACGTGCCGATCCGCTCCTCCGGCCAGGTGGCCGGCACCCTCGTGTCCGACAACTCGTCGAGCACCCGCCCGTCCACGATGCCGCTGACCGGCAGGCCGTCCAGCGCCTGGAAGGCCATCACCCGGCCGGTGGTGTCCGAGCCGAACCAGCCGTCCACCGGCACGTCCAGTCCGCCGGCCACCAGCCGCTCCTGGAGGTCCAGCACGCAGGGGCCGGACATGCCCTGCTGCAGCACCGCCGGGCAACCGTCGGTCGGCGAACCATCCGCCGTGTCGGTGCCGCCGGGTCGTAGCGCCCCGGACGCCCCGACCGTCAGCACACCGAGCACCGCGAGCACCGCCAGCCGACGCCAGCGCCGGGCCGGCCCGAGCGCCTCGGGTCGCGACGGCACCGACGAGGCTGGGCCGCCGATCGTGGACGGGTCGACGGCGGTCGGCGTCGGTTGGCTCTCCCGTCGTTCCCGCTCGCTGGCACGGGCCTCAAGGTCACGCCGCATCTCCACCCACCGCTCGACCTCGGCCGCCGAGGCCCCGCAGGCCGCCAGCAGCGCCAGGACAGTGCGTTCCCGAGGCAGGGTGGTCCGCCCCAGCATCGTGGCGAGAGTGCTCGGCGGCAGCCAGTGTCCGGCCGCCGAGGCCCGCCGGGAGATCTCCCGATAGGTCAGGCCGGAGCAGCGCCGAACGTCCCGCAGCAACGCGACGTACTCCCCCGCCGTGGCCGCCTGCGGCACCGGATCCCGGGCAGCGTCATCCATCGAATCCCCCGTGTCGTCGATGTCGTCGGGCCCGGACCGGTGCCGGTCGGCGCCCGCTGGCCGTACGCCGTTCGGCGGCGCCGCCATCGAGAAACGACGCTAGATAAACCCACCGGCGGGGACAACGCCCTGGTCACCGCTGGGCGCTGTCCGCGCAGCTCAGGGGCGCGTGTCCGGGTTTTGTCCGACCACCTCGGACAGTCGCTGGGCCCCCAACTTGCCCGGGCCCCGGGAGGTCTGGACAATCGGGCGATGACCATGGGTGAGCCACGGCCGGACGACGCGGCCGACCCGGCGGAGTTCGTCGACCTGTTGCGCCGACTCAAGGACCGGTCCCGGCTCACATACCGCCAGCTGGAGCAACGCGCCGCGTCGGCCGGTGACGTGCTGGCCCGCAGCACCGCCGCCGACATCCTGCGTCGGTCCACTCTGCCGCGACCTGAGGTGGTGGCGGCATTCGTCCGAGCCTGCGGCGCCGAGGACCAGGTCGAGGCGTGGTTGCAGGCGCGGCACCGCCTCGCGGCGGGCGCGTACGCGGTGACGTCGCCCGCCGACCAGCCGGGCGACGGCACCACCTCAGATCGCCCACCGGGCGACGGCACCACCTCAGCTCGCCCACCGGGCGACGGCACCACCTCAGCTCGCCTCCCGGGCGACGGCACCGCGGCGGGCGTCGCCCCGGCGGCGAGGCCCTTGAGCGTGACGCGACCGCGGTGGTTCGCGCGACCCGCGCCGCTGGCGCTGCTCGCCGTCGGTGCCCTGCTGGCTGCGCTCGCGGTGATCTGGATTCAGCGACCCGACGACGAGCCGCGAACGCCAACCCAGCTCTCCGAACCGAACAGTTCGGCGAGCGGCAGCCCCTCAGCCACGCCGGCCGGCAGCGCCAGCCCGTCGACCGCGCCGGGCGCGGGCCGCAGCCAGATCCGCCCCGCCCGCAACCCCCAGCTCTGCCTCACCGAGGGGCGGGACCGCACCGGCCAGTACCCGGCGGAGATAGCGGTCCAGCGGCCCTGCGCGGAGGCGACCCCACCCGACACCTACCTGGAACTGGTGACCGGCGGTCTGTACTACATCAAGTGGAACCATCCGGCGCACGGTCCGGGCTGCCTCACCATCCGCGACGCCGACCCCGGCCGGGACCTGCTCGAACCATGGCAGGACTGCCGCCCGGACAGGTGGATTCAGCTGTTCCGCTTCGAGCCGACCGGATCGACGCCGAGCGCGTTCCGCATCCGGCCGGCCCACACCGACCTGTGCGTCGGTCTCCGCGACGACGACACCGAGATCTCGGCCGAAGCGCTGGTCGAGCCGTGCACCACCAAGGAGGACCAGGTGTTCCTGGTCGACACGCTGCCGGAGGATTGACCGCCAGCGCGGGTCAGCGGGCCGGCGGCACCTGCTCCCAGCCGGCGGGCAGTGGGGGCGCCGACCAGGTCGGGTCGGGCTGCCACTTCGCCCACGCCGGGTCCCACCAGCGCTCGCCCGCGTCGAGCAGCGCGGCGATCCGGTCACCCTCGGCCTGGATCGCGTCTCCCATCCCCGGGTAACGCCCCTCGACGAGGCGCTGGGCGAACATCTCCACGTCCTTCCAGACGTACCGGTCGGCGTCCGCCGCCCACCACAGGTCCAGCTCGTGGTCCAGGGTGTCCACCCCGATCGGCGTACGTCGCACCGGGTCCTGGAGGTTGAAGTACCACCCGACGAAGTCACGGTCCGGGCCGGTCCAGAACACGTCGACCGAGTGCGCCTCGCCGGGACGTTGCAGCATCAGCTTGCCGTGCCCCCACCAGGAGCGGTGCCCGGCGGTCTCCCACGGGTGCCGCCCACAGGGAAAGACGCCGCTCTGCGGAAAACCGAACTCGGCTCCGGTCGGGAGGTAGAGGGCGAGCAGGTCGGGCGAGTCCTCGACGCAGATCGTCGGGCAGCCGAACCACACCTCGCCACGCAGAACCTCACGCCGAACGACCACGTCGCCCGGCGAAAACCGGTGTGCCGTCACTCCCGAACCTCCTCGTTGGCCGCCGAGGAAGCCTACGGGCTCGCGAGTGCCGGGCCGCTCCAACGGTCGCTTGATCAACTCCGTTTCGCCGATACTGCGGTAACCCGGTGCTTCGGATACCCCCACATCGGCGGAACGGAGTCGATCATCGCGCAAGCCGAGCGGAGACGATCAGGCGTCCACTGCCGCCATGACGTCGTCGGAGATGTCGAAGTTGGCGTAGACGTTCTGCACGTCGTCGCAGTCTTCCAGGACGTCGATCAGCTTGAAGATCTTGCGGGCGCCCTCTTCGTCCAGCGGGATGTTCATGCTGGGGATGAGCGAGGACTCGGCCGACTCGTACTCGATGCCGGCGTCCTGCAGCGCGGTCCGCACCGGGATCAGGTCGGTCGGCTCGGAGACCACCTCGTACGCCTCACCGAGGTCGTTGACCTCCTCGGCGCCGGCGTCGAGGACGGCCAGCATCACGTCGTCCTCGCTGGTGCCCTCCTTGGGCACGATCACCACGCCCTTGCGGGAGAACATGTACGACACCGAGCCGGCGTCGGCGAGCGAGCCGCCGTTGCGGGTCAGCGCGGTGCGCACCTCGGTCGCCGCCCGGTTGCGGTTGTCGGTGAGGCACTCGATGAGCATGGCCACGCCGTTCGGGCCGTACCCCTCATACATGATCGTCTGCCAGTCGGCGCCGCCCGCTTCGAGGCCGGAGCCGCGCTTGACGGCACGGTCGATGTTGTCGTTCGGCACCGAGCTCTTCTTCGCCTTCTGGATGGCGTCGAAGAGCGTCGGGTTGCCGGAGGGATCGCCGCCGCCGGTTCGTGCGGCCACCTCGACATTCTTGATCAGCTTGGCGAACATCTTGCCGCGCTTGGCGTCGATGACGGCCTTCTTGTGCTTGGTCGTCGCCCACTTTGAGTGGCCGGACATCTTCTACCTCCGTTGCTACCCGCCGTCTGCATCGACCGCACCGCTCACGCCCCGCTCCCGCCGGCGCACGCGGAGGTGCCGGTCAGCTCTGGTGGAAGCCGTGGCGGGCAGATGGCCCTGCCGAATCTCCGCAATCCTACCGACGTCCCCCGGGTCGCTGTCATGCACCGCGCGCGACAGCGCCGTCCCGTCCGCCCGGACCAGGGCAGACGGGACGAAAATCCCTGGACCGGCTACGTTCCCAGCAGCGCCCGGTCCGCCGGGCGCACCGCCCGGGACCAGCTCACGACCTCGGCGAGCATCGTGGACAGCTCCGCCTCCCGACCGTCGCGCGGTGCGAAGCGGCCAGCGGTCCGGTCACCAGGGTCGGCCTCGGTGAAGTCGAAGTCGGTGAAGATCGACAGCGCCACTCCCGTCGGCACCACCACGGTCCGCACCTCGGTCAGGATCGCCCGCAGGTGATCGGCGGCCCGATTGCCACCCTGCGCGCCGTAGCTCACCACCCCAGCCACCTTGTCCGCCCACTCCGCGTACAGGTAGTCGATGCCGTTCTTGAGCGCGGCCGGAATCGAGCGGTTGTAGTCCGGGGTGACGAAGACGAAGGCGTCGCAGGCGTCCACCACGGCCGCCCACCGCCGAGTGTGCGGGCGCCGGTAGTCGCCGAACAACGCCGGCACCGGCTCGTCGAGCAGTGGCAACGCCTGTTCCGCGAGGTCGACCAGCGTGAAGACGGCGTCCCCGGCGCGTACCGCCTCGTGCCGCTCGGCCACCTCCAGAGCCCAGCGGGCGATCGCCGCGCCGCGCCGGCCGGGACGGGTGCTGCCCACGATCAGACCGATCCGCAGGGGTCCTGTGCTCTGTGCGTTTCTCATGGCCATGAGCCTGCGAGCCGCGGGGCGATCCGGGGAGACCGCCGCGAGGATGGCCCTGCCAGGGCCACCCACCCACCGGCGCCGGCTGCCAGACTGACCCGATGATGGACGGAGAGCTGGGCGCCTTCCTCCGCAGTCGTCGCGAGGCCCGACGGCCAGCCGAGGTCGGCCTCGCCGAAGGCCCTCGCCGACGCACCCCGGGCCTGCGCCGGGCCGAGCTGGCGACATTGGCGCAGGTCAGCGTGGAATACCTGACCCGGCTGGAGCAGAGCCGGGACACCCGGCCGTCGCCGGAGATCCTCGCCGCGCTCGCCGACGCCCTGCGCCTGGACAGCGCCGACCGGGAACACCTGCGGCAGCTCGCCTCGGCCCAGCACGCCCGACAACTGTGCTCAGGCGACCGGCCAACGGTCTCCCGCACCGTGCGGCCAACGGTCCGCGCCATGCTCGACGCGCTGCGCGACACCCCGGCGTACGTGCTCAACCGGCTCGGCGACGTGCTGGCCTGGAACGAGCCGTTCGATCGGCTGGCCCGCCCGATCGGCCTGCTGAACGGGTCGCGGCCGAACCTGACCTGGTTCGTGCTGACCGACGAGCGGGCCCGAGAGCACTACCCGCACTGGTCGGCGCTCGCCGACCAGCAGGTCGCGGAGCTGCACCTGCTGCGCCGGGGTGACCCGGCCATCGACGCGTTCGCCGAGCGGCTCGCCCGGACGGTCGGCGCGCCGTTCACCGACCGCTGGCGGCGGCGACCGGTGACCGCCGCGCGGACCAACCCGCTGACGGTGCGCCATCCGGCGGTGGGGCTGCTGCGTTTCGACGTCGAGACGATGGAGCTGGCCGAGATCGACCCGCAGCGACTGGTGGTGCAGTTGCCCGCCGACGCCGCCACGGCGACCGCGCTGGACGAGTTGGCGGGCCGCCGCCCGGGGCAGCTACGCGCGGTCGCCGGCTGAGCGGCGGCACCGTCAGGAGACGCTGCGGACCAGGTCCACGAAGTACGCGTGCACGCGCAGGTCACCGGTCAACTCCGGGTGGAACGAGGTGGCCAGCAGGTTGCCCTGCCGGACCGCCACGATCCGGTCGGCGGCCGGGCCGCCGGTCACCGATCCGATCACCTCGACGCCGGCACCGACCCGCTCGACCCACGGCGCGCGGATGAAGACCGCGTGGAACGGCTCACCCGGCACCCCGGTGATGTCCACCGGCGCCTCGAACGAGTCGACCTGCCGCCCGAACGCGTTGCGCCGGACGGTCATGTCGATGCCGGAGAAGCCCCGCTGGTCGGGTCGGCCGTCGAGCACCTCGGTCGCCAACATGATCATGCCGGCGCAGGAGCCGTAGACCGGCATGCCGTCGACGATCCGCTTGTCGATCGGCTCGCGCATCTCGAAGATGTCGGTGAGTTTGCTGATGGTGGTGGACTCGCCGCCGGGGACGACCAGGCCGTCCACCGCGTCCAATTCCGCCGGACGGCGGACCGGGCGGGCGTCCGCGCCCGCCGCTGCCAACGCCGCCACGTGCTCGCGGACATCCCCCTGCAGCGCGAGCACACCGATCACGGGTACGGCCATGGCCCTTACCTCACCAGCCGCGCTCGGCCAGGCGGTGCGGCTGCGGGATCTCGTCGACGTTGATGCCGACCATGGCCTCGCCGAGGCCACGGGAGACCTTCGCCAGCACGTCCGGGTCGTCGTGGAAGGTGGTGGCCTTGACGATCGCGGCTGCCCGCTGAGCCGGGTTGCCCGCCTTGAAGATGCCGGAGCCGACGAAGACACCCTCGGCGCCGAGCTGCATCATCATCGCCGCGTCGGCCGGCGTGGCGATCCCACCGGCGGTGAACAGCACCACCGGCAGCTTGCCGCTCTCGGCGACCTCCTTGACCAGCTCGTACGGGGCCTGCAGCTCCTTGGCCGCGACGAACAGCTCGTCAGCCGGCAACGAGGACAGTCGACGGATCTCCTGACGGATCTTGCGCATGTGGGTGGTGGCGTTGGAGACGTCCCCGGTGCCCGCCTCCCCCTTGGAGCGGATCATGGCCGCACCCTCGGTGATCCGCCGCAGGGCCTCGCCCAGGTTGGTCGCGCCACAGACGAAGGGCACCGTGAACGCCCACTTGTCGATGTGGTTCGCATAGTCGGCCGGGGTCAGCACCTCGGACTCGTCGACGTAGTCCACGCCCAGCGACTGGAGGATCTGCGCCTCCACGAAGTGGCCGATGCGGGCCTTGGCCATCACCGGGATGGAGACCGCCTCGATGATTCCGTCGATCATGTCGGGGTCGCTCATCCGGGACACCCCGCCCTGCGCGCGGATGTCGGCGGGCACCCGCTCCAGGGCCATCACCGCGACAGCGCCGGCATCCTCAGCGATCTTGGCCTGTTCGGCGTTGACCACGTCCATGATCACGCCGCCCTTGAGCATCTCGGCCATGCCACGCTTCACGCGGGCGGTGCCGACAACGGGGGCGGTACCGGTGTTCGAGGCGGTGTTTTCGGGCACGGGTCATCGCTCCTTGGAGGCACTCTGGGGGTGGCAGCGAAAATGCTACGCGCAGGTCAACGCCTCACCGACAGCCAATCAGACCCCCGGTGGCCTGCACTGTGGCCCTGCTCACCGGTCCCGACGGGCGGGTCGGCGGCGGCTCCAGGAGCCGGCGCGCGGCGACAGGTCAGGTGGCGGGAACGTCCGCCGGGACGGTGAGGGTCGGATCGTCGATGTCGAAGTAGCGCGGCCACTCCCGGCCCCGCCCCATCCGCAACAACCGCACCAACGGACGGCTACGCGCCGAGCGGGCGTCGCGGACCAGATCCGTGTGCACCTGCCGGGACAGCGCGAGCCGACGACTGGCGGCGATGACCGCCCCGCAGTCCGGATCGCCCGGATCCAACTGGACGGCACGCAACTGCCGGGTGAGGTCGTTCTCCGCCGCCTCCCGCTCATCCGGGCTGGCGTCCAGAGCGATCCGGGCCGCCGCGTACAGCTCGACGCCGAAGCGCCGCTCGGCCAGCACGGCGGCTGCCGCGGCCCGGCGCAACAGGTGGGCGTCGAGGGCCCGAGCCGCCAGCTCCGCGCGGCCCTGCAGCCGCTCCACCCGGCCGGCCGTCCAGATGAGGTACGCCGCGACCAGCCCCAGGACCACGCTCGCGGCCACCACCCACCACATGTGCCGCATCGTAGTGCTGCTCCGTTTCGCCTCCGCTGAGGCGCGGCCACACCGGTCACCCCAGCGTCATCCGCACCATGTGCCACACCGGTTCAGCCCAGCCCCACCCACTCCTGGTCGATGACCCGCCCGTCGGTTGCCTCGATCGCCGCTGCGTATACCTCCAGAACGCGGCGAGCAACCACCGGCCAGTCGAAATTCGCCACCACCTGATCGCCGCAGGCCGTCAACGCGGCCCGCCCGGCCGGGTCGTCCAGCAGCTCGGTCACCGCGTCGCGCAGCCCGACCGGGTCACCGGTGGGGAAGAGTCGACCTGCGCGCCCGCCGTCGAGCACCCGCCGGAACGCGTCCAGATCGCTGGCGACCACGCTCGTACCCGCGGCCAGCGCCTCGGTGAGGATCATGCCAAACGACTCGCCGCCGGTGTTCGGTGCCACGTAGAGGTGCACGCTGCGCAGCATTCGCGCCTTGTCCGGTTCGGTAACCAGGCCGAGGAACGTGACCCGCTCATGCAGCTCGGCCGGGAACTGGTCGTACAGGTCGTCGGGATCACCCGGGCCGGCGACGAGCAACCGCAGCCCGGGCCGGGTGGCGGCCATCGCCACGAACGCGTCGCGCAGCACCGGGAAGCCCTTGCGCGCCTCGGTGAACCGGCCCAGGAAGCCCAGGGTGCCGCCGGTGCCCGGCGCGCACTCCCCCGGCCAGCCCGGCAACGGCTCGGCGTCGGCGAACTTGGCCACCGCCACCCCGTTGGGGATCTCCACCGCGCCGCCGTCCATGTGCTCGACCTGAACCTTGCGGGCCAGCGCACTGACCGCGATCCGGGCGGTGATCCGCTCCAACACGATCTGCAGCACGCCCTGCGCGGCGGCCAGCACCCGCGAACGGGTCATCGCGGTGTGGAACGTGGCCACCACCGGGCCGCGGGCGGACAGCACGGCCAGCAGGGACAGGCTCAACGTGAGCGGCTCGTGCACGTGCAGCACGTCGAAGTCGCCGTTGGTGAGCCACCGGCGTACCCGGGCGGTCGAGACCGGGCCGAACGCGATCCGGGCCACCGACCCGTTGTACGGCAGCGGCACCGCCCGACCGGCGGACACCACGTACGCCGGCAGCGGCGAATCCTCGTCAGCCGGGGCGAGCACGCTGACCTCGTGGCCGAGCGTGATCAGCGCCTCGGCCAGGTCCATGACGTGGTTCTGCACCCCTCCGGGCACGTCGAAGGAGTACGGGCACACGATGCCGATCCGCATGTGTCAGCGCCCCCCGTCCAGGACGGTGGGCCACCACGGCGACGCACTCCTCGCACCTATCGTGCCCACCTCCTCAGGCCTGACCGGAGGCCGGCGAGGGCAGCGCCGTGCCGTCCCCCGACCCCCGCTGATCCAGCCACATCCGCTGCAACATGTGCCAGTCTTCCGGATGCCGGGCGATACCCGCCGCCAGACGGTCGGCGATGAGCTGGGTCAGCGACCGGACCCGCTGGTCCAGAGGCCCCACCTCGGGCCCCGGCACCGGCAGCGGGCCGGCGAGCGACGCGCACGGCGCGTCCGGTTCGTACCACATCGAGGCCACGTAGAGCGGCGCGCCGGTGTGCAGCGCGAGCAGCGCCGGCCCGGCCGGCATCCGGGTCTTTCCGCCGAAGAAGTCCACCTCCACCCCACGGGCGGAGAGGTCCCGGTCGGCCAGCAACGGCACCACCGCACCGGCACGTACGCGGTCCAACAGCACGTCGAACGCCGGACGCGACCCGCCGTGGGTCGGCAGGATCTCCATCCCCAGGCTGGCCCGGAAGGCCATGAAACGCTTGTACACGCCCTCCGGCTTGAGCCGCTCCATGACCGTGGCGATCGGCCAGCCGTTGGCCGCCACCCAGGCACCCGCGGCGTCCCAGTTACCGGCATGGGGTAGCGCCACCACGGCGCCCCGGCCCGCGGCCACGTCGGCAGCGAGCAACTCCGCGCCATCCAGTCGGAAGCCGGACAGGATCTGCGCACGGCTCAACGCGGGCAGCCGGAACGCCTCCATCCAGTACCGGGCGTACGAGCGGAGCCCGCGCTTGACGAGATCGTCCAGCTCGGCCTCGGGCAGCTCCGGACCGACCACCCGGCGCAGGTTCGCGCGCAGTCGAGCCGTACCCCCGCCCGGGCGGCGGTGGGCGCGGTCCGCGCCCGCCTGAAACGCCGTCGCCACCAGCGGCCGGGGCAGAGCGCGGACCACCCGCCAGCCGGCGATGTAGCCCAGCTCGGTGAGGTTCACGCGGCCCGGCCGCGAGTCGTCCGGCACCGGGCCGGCGACGCGCCGCTCACGCCTGGCCGTTCGGCTGGAGCTGCTGGGCCTGGCGGTAGACGTGCGTCATCCGCTGCCCCACCGTAAAGATCGACACCGCGGCGAGCAGCCAGAGCGCGATCTCCAACGCCGGGTCGACACCGACGCCGGTGAGGATCCCGCCGACCCCGACGATCAGCAGCCGCTCGGTGCGCTCGGCGATGCCCACGTTGCAGGTCATGCCGAGCCCTTCGGCACGGGCCTTGACGTAGGAGACCAGACTGCCGGCGGCCAGGCAGACCAGCGCGGCGGCCACCCCGGAGTGGTCGCCCTGCGTGGCCAGCCAGTACGCGACGGCGCCGAAGACGGCGCTGTCGGCGACCCGGTCCATGCTTGAGTCGAGGAACGCGCCGAACTTGGTGGAGCCGCCGCTCATCCGGGCCATCGTCCCGTCGAGCAGGTCGGTGAGCGCGAAAACGGTCACGATTAACGCGCCCGCGACCAGGTGGCCGCGAGCACCGAAGCCGAGCGCGCCGACGAGCACACCAACGGTGCCCGCAACGGTGACGGCATTGGGGGTGACGCCCGCGCGCAGAAGGGCACGGGCAATCGGCTCGACGACGCGGGTCATCCCCGCGCGGGCCGACACTTGGAAGATCTTCGCCATGGCGGTCCCCACGATAACGGTCCGCCCAGCTCCGGCGATACGGCCGGTCCCTCCGACCCGCCCGGGGGAGGCTTGTGCCTACCCGACAACGGGTGTGAGATCGAGCCGGAGGGTGAGCCAGCTCACCCGTCCACCCGTCCCGTTCCCGCTGTGCAGCAGACCACCGGAGGATATCGCCGCGCACTCGCCCCGGGCCGCTTCCCGTCGCGCGGCGGTCGCCACCACCACCGGCTGAGGGAGGTGCGCCCCATGGCGCAAAAAAATCAGGACAAGGGTTCCACCGGCGGTACGCCGGTGGTGACCGAACCCGAGCGGGTACGCAACGTGGTGCTCGTCGGGCACTCCGGGGCAGGCAAGACGACCCTGGTCGAGGCCCTGCTCGCGGCGACCGGCACGATCGGCCGGGCCGGCACCGTCGTCGACGGCACCACGGTCGGCGACCACGACCCCGCCGCCGTACGTCAGCAGCGTTCGGTCAGCCTGTCCTGCGCACCGCTGCTGCACAACGGCATCAAGGTCAACCTGCTGGACACCCCCGGGTACGCCGACTTCGTCGGCGAGCTGCGCGCCGGGCTGCGGGCTGCCGACGCCGCCCTCTTCGTCGTCTCCGCGGCGGGCGGCATGGACGCGGCCACCGTCGCGCTGTGGGAGGAGTGCGCGGCGGTCGACATGCCCCGCGCGGTCGCGGTGGCCCGGCTGGACCAGCCCCGCGCCGACGTCGACGAGACGGTGGCGCTCTGCCAGCGCCTCTTCGGCGACAACGTGATGCCTCTTTACCTGCCGATGCTCGGCGACGACGGCGTGTCCACCGAAGGCCTGCTCGGCCTGATCACCCGCCGGGTCTTCGACTACACCGCCGGGCTTCCGGCCGACGTACGCGACCCGGACCCGGAGCACCAACCAGCCATCGACGAGTCGCGCAACGAGCTGATCGAGGGAATCATCGCCGAGAGCGAGGACGAGACCCTCATGGACCGCTACCTCGACGGCGAGGAGATCAGCACCGAGGTGCTCATCGACGACCTGGAGAAGGCCGTCGCCCGAGGCCACTTCTACCCGGTGGTGCCGGTCTGCGCCCAGACCGGCGTCGGCCTGGACGTGCTGCTGGAGGTGCTGACCGCCGCGTTCCCGTCGCCGCTGGAGCACGAGTTGCCGGCGGTGAGCGGCGTGGAGGGCTCGCCCCGCCCGCCGCTGACCTGCGACCCGGACGGGCCGCTCGTCGCCGAGGTCGTCAAGACCACCGTCGACCGGCACGTCGGTCGGGTCTCGCTGGTCCGGGTCTTCTCCGGCACACTGCGCCCCGAGCAGACCGTGCACGTCTCCGGGCACGGCATGGCCGAACGCGGCCACCCCGACCACGACGCCGACGAGCGGGTCGGGCACATCTACACCCCGCTGGGCGCCACCCTGCGCGAGGTGCCGCTCTGCGTGGCCGGCGACATCTGCGCGATCACCAAGTCGGGCAGCGCCGAGACCGGCGACACCATCTCCGCCAAGGACGACCCACTGCTGATCGCCCCCTGGGAGATGCCCGAGCCAATGCTGCCGGTGGCGGTCGTGGCCCACAGCCGCGCCGACGAGGACGCCCTGGCCCGCAACCTCGCCCGCCTCGTCGCCGGCGACCCCACGCTGCGCCTCGAACGCAACCCGGATACCCACCAGCTGGTGCTCTGGTGCATGGGCGAGGCACACGCGGACGTGGTGCTCGACCGGCTACGCGCCGGCGGCGTCGAACTGGACACCGAGCCGGTCAAGGTGTCGCTACGCGAGACGCTCACCGTGCCCGCGAAGGGGCACGGCCGGCACGTCAAGCAGTCCGGGGGCCACGGCCAGTACGCGGTCTGCGACATCGAGGTCGAACCCCTGCCCCCGGGCAGCGGCTTCGAGTTCGTCGACCGGGTCGTCGGCGGCGCGGTGCCCCACAACTACATCCCGTCGGTCGAGAAGGGCGTCCGCGCACAACTCGACCGCGGCCTGGTCGCCGGCCACCCGGTCGTGGACCTGCGGGTGACCCTCGTCGACGGCAAGGCGCACAGCGTCGACTCCTCCGACGCGGCCTTCCAGACCGCGGGCGCGCTCGCCCTGCGTGACGCCGCCGACCGTGGCCAGCCAGCGCTACTGGAGCCGATCGACGAGGTCACCATCCGGGTGCCGGACGGCTCGGTGGGCACGGTGATGGGCGACCTGTCCGGCCGCCGCGGTCGAGTGCTCGGGACCGAACCGGACCCGGACGCCGACGGCCGCACCCTCGTCCGCGCGGAGGTGCCGGCCACCGAACTGCTCCGGTACGCCGTCGAGCTGCGCTCGATGACGGCCGGCACAGGCACCTTCCGCCGCCACTTCGTCCGCCACGACCCCATGCCCACCCACCTCGCCGACCAGATCCGCAAGGAACAAACCCCGTAACCTCCCCCGCCGCGCCTGGGCAGCGGGGCCCAGCCCAGGCGCGCTTCAGCCCAGGCGCGTTTCAGCCCAGGCGGCCCCTGCCCAGCCCGGTCCAACTCGCCCAGCCCTGCCCGATCCGCCCCCGCACCGCCTCGGCTCGCCCCGCATCGGCTCGGCCCCGCCCCGGCCCGCCGCGTCCGACCCGCGATCTTGCACTTTGTGTCGCGTTAATGTCGCTATTGCCCTAGAAGTCCCGACAGGAAGTGCAAGATCGCGGGGATGGGGCGACGGGGGCGAGGTCGGCCGGGTCGGACCCGACCTTGCTGCCGCCGATCATGGAGTTGCGGTGCCTCGCAAAGGGTGCACTAGCCACCAAACCAGGCACCACAACTCCATGATCGACTCCGGCGGTCATGGGGGCAGCACGAGCGCGGCGGACCGGGGCAGCACGAGCCGAGGCAGCACAAGCCGAGGCAGCACGGGCGGGCAGCACGGGCCGGGGCAGGGGCGTGGGTGCGAGGGCAGCGGGGTCGGGGGTGGTTTAGGGGTGGGTTGTGGGGTCGGTGGGGCGGGGCCAGTGGGGGCGGTCGGCGTCGCGGAGGGCAGCGGTACGTAGTGCGGCCAACTGACGTTCCACCTCGGTGAACTGGTCCGCCGGCAGTGGACCCCGGTGCAGGGCCGCGGCGTTCTCCTCGACCTGCGCGACCGTACGGCAGCCCGGGATCGGGATGGTGCGACCGCTGCGGGCCCAGATCCAGCCCAGCGCACCCTGGGCGAGGCTGCGTCCGTCGGCGGTGAGCGCGGTGCGGACCGCGGCGACCCGGCGCAGCCACTCCGGTGCCGGCCGGCCGCCACGGAACCACTCCAACCAGCCCGGGGCCAACCCGCGTACGTCGTCCTGGGGCAGTATCGATCCGGCCGAGTACTTGCCGGTGAGCAGGCCCATCCCCAGCGGACCCCGGTTGACGCTCGCCAGGTCGTACTTGTCGCAGACGGCGAGCAGCTCGGGGGCGTCCCGCAGCACCGACAGAGTGTGCTGCACGGCGGTGGCACCGGCGGCGGCGTGCCCGAACGTGGCGGCCCGGTCGGGTCGGTCGGTACTCCACCCGTACGCCCGGATCAGCCCCTCGGCGACCAGGTCCTCGCAGGTGCCGACCAACGCCTGCGCCCGTGGCACCGGCAGGTCGGCCAGGTGCAGCTGGTAGAGGTCGATCCGGTCGGTGCCGAGCCGGCGCAGCGAGGCGGTCACGGCGCGCCGCAGGTACGCGGGCGACGCGTCCTCCCCGGTCGCCTGCCGGCTCGGCTCGTCGAAGGTGTACCCCCACTTGGTGGCGATCACGGCGTCGTCCCGGCGGCCGGCGAGCGCCCGGCCGAGCACCCGCTCACCGTGCCCGGCGCCGTACGTGTCAGCGGTGTCGAAGAGGGTGATGCCCAGATCGAGGGCCCGACGTACCGCCCGCGCGGACTCGTCGTCATCGACCGCGCCCCAGCCCAGCGGCTGGGAGCCCTCCGCCCAGGGCCCGCCGATCGCCCAGCACCCCATGCCGAGGGCGCTGACCTCGATGCCGCTGCGCCCCAACGTCCGTGTCGTGACTGCCATCGGCCGATCGTGCCACCTTCGCAGGTCGGGGCGTAGCAGATCCCGGGGGCGGAAACCCGGGTATGCGTCGACCTGCCCGTGCGGCATGATCGGCCGCATGCGGAGGCTGGGCGTGGACATCGGGGGCGTGATCATCGAGCCGGCCGACGGGGACGCCGACACGTCGTTCTTCGGCGCGCACTACCTGCGGACCCCCGTCGTCGACGGGGCTTTCGAGGCGCTGGCGGCGGTGGGTCCGGCGTTCGACGAGGTGCACCTGGTGTCCAAGTGCGGGGAGTCCACCGAGCAGCGCACCCGGGAGTGGTTGGCCCACCACGACTTTCCGGCGCGCACCGGCATCCCCGAGCAGCGGGTGCACTTCTGCCGCACCCGGCCGGACAAGGCGCCGATCGCCCGACGACTCGGGCTGACCCACTTCGTGGACGACAAGCTGGAGGTGCTCGGCTACCTCGACACGGTGCCGCGCCGCTTCCTGTTCCGACCCCGCCCGGCGGAGGTCGCCGCACACGCCGCGCTGCTACCTGGCGTACACCGGGTGGAGAGCTGGCCGGAGCTGACCCCGCTGCTACGCGCCGACTAGCCCGACCGGCGCGGACGCCGCACAACGCGGACGCCGCGCAACGTGGACGCCGGTCAGGACGGCCAGGCGCGGGTGAGCAGGTCGCGGGTGTCGCCGAGCAGTTGCGGCAGGACCTTCGTGCGGCCGATCACCGGCATGAAGTTCGCGTCACCGCCCCAGCGCGGCACGACGTGCTGGTGCAGGTGGGCGGCGATGCCGGCGCCGGCCACCCCGCCCTGGTTCATGCCCAGGTTGAAGCCGTGCGCGTTGCTCACCTTGCGGATCACCCGCATCGCGGTCTGGGTGTACGACGCCAGCTCGGTGGTCTCCGGCACGTCCAGGTCGGTGTAGTCGGCGACGTGCCGGTAGGGGCAGACCAGCAGGTGCCCCGGGTTGTACGGGTAGAGGTTGAGCACCACGAAGACGTGCTCGCCACGGGCTACCACGAGGCTCTCGTCCGGCGGCAGCTTCGGTGCCCGGCAGAACGGACAACCGGTGGGCTTCTCGTAGCCCTCGGCTGGGCGGTCCTCGCCGGATATGTAGGTCATCCGGTGCGGCGTCCAGAGCCGCTCCAGGCCGTCCGCCATGCCACCGATGTCCGTATGCCGTTCCGCGCCTGTCACGAGCCGATCCTACGGAGCCGCTCAGGCGAGCCGCGACACCTGCCGCCGGGGAAAATCCTTGCTGCAAATTCTTGACGGATCGATGCCCACGCCTGAAAATTCCATGCATCCACGAACTTCCATTTATTGATGGAGGGTTACATGATCCGACGGCTCGGCAGGCTTCTCGCGGCACTTGCGCTGACCGCCGCCACCACAGTGGCCGGCATCACCCTCACCGCCGGAGCGGCACAGGCGGACGGCTGCTACACCTGGGGTCGCAGCCTGTCCCAGGGGGCGTCCGGTGAAGACGTCCGGCAACTCCAGATCCGGGTCGCCGGCTACCCCGGCTACGGCGCCGTGCTGACCATCGACGGCGCGTTCGGCCCGGCCACCCGCTCGGCGGTGATCCGCTTCCAGCAGGCGTACGGGCTGTCCGCGGACGGGATCGCCGGCCCGCAGACCTTCAACCGGCTCTACGCCCTCCAGGACGACGACTGCACCCCCGCCAACTTCAGCTACGCCGAGTTGAACAACTGCAACAGCACCTGGGCCGGCGGGGCGGTCGCGGCGAGCACCGCACGATTCAACGCGCTCGTCTCGATGTGGAAGCTCCAGGCCCTGCGGCACGCCCTCGGTGACGTCGCCATCGCGATCAGCAGCAGCTTCCGCAGCTACGCCTGCAACAGCGCGGTCGGCGGGGCGTCCAACAGCCGGCACCTGTACGGCGACGCGGTGGACCTGGTCGGGTCACCGTCGTTCTGCCGGCTCGCCCAACAGGCCCGCTACCACGGCTTCGGCCAGATCCTCGGCCCCGGCTACCCGGACCACAACGACCACACCCACGTGGCGGCGGTCGGCGGCTGGTCCGCGCCGAGCTGCGGCATCTGACGCCCGAGCGTGATCTGCTGCGGTCGACCGCCGGAGATCACGCTCGAACATAGAAGTAGTGGCCTCCCCGTCGCGGGAGGCCACTACTTCCTGGATCGAGCACGATCATGAGCGGCCGCACGGACGGACGCACGGACGGACGCGCGGACGGACGCGCGGACGGACGCGCGGACGCGTCAACGGCCGCGCGACCTACTCCGCGGCGGCCGACGGGCCGATGTTGGTCCGCGAGCTGACCACGTCCAGGACGTGGGTCACCGCCTCGGCGATCGGTACCCCGTTGCGCTGGGAGCCGTCGCGGTAGCGGAAGGACACCGTGCCGGCGGCCACGTCGTCGTCACCGGCGATCACCATGAACGGGATCTTCTGCTGCTGGGCCGTGCGGATCTTCTTCTGCATCCGGTCGTCACCCGCGTCCACCTGCGCCCGGATGCCCTCGGCGCGCAGCGCCGCGACGAAGCCGTGCAGGTAGTCGGTGTGGTCCTCGCGGATCGGGATGCCGACCACCTGCACCGGCGCCAGCCAGGCCGGGAACGCCCCCGCGTAGTGCTCGGTGAGCACCCCGAAGAACCGCTCGATCGAGCCGAACAACGCCCGGTGGATCATCACGGGCCGCTGCCGGCTGCCGTCGGCGGCCTGGTACTCCAACCCGAACCGCTCCGGCTGGTTGAAGTCGACTTGAAGAGTGGACAACTGCCACGTCCGGCCGATCGCGTCCCGCGCCTGCACGGAGATCTTCGGCCCGTAGAACGCCGCGCCACCCGGGTCGGGGACCAGGTCCAGGCCGGAGGTCTCGGCGGCGGTCCGCAGGGCCTCGGTCGCCTCGGCCCAGTCCTCGTCGGCGCCGATGAACTTGGGCGAGTCGTCCCGGGTCGACAGCTCCAGGTAGAAGTCGTCCAGGCCGTAGTCGCGAAGCAGGTCCAGCACGAAGCTGAGCAGCGTGGTCAGCTCGCCAGCCATCTGCTCGCGGGTGCAGTAGATGTGCGAATCGTCCTGGGTCAGACCACGCACCCGGGTCAGGCCGTGCACCACACCGGACTTCTCGTACCGGTAGACGGTGCCGAACTCGAACATCCGCAGCGGCAGCTCCCGGTACGACCGCCCGCGCGCCCTGAAGATCAGGTTGTGCATCGGGCAGTTCATCGCCTTGAGGTAGTAGTCCGCGCCCTCCAACTGCATGGGCGGGAACATGGTGTCCGCGTAGTACGGCAGGTGACCGGAGGTCTGGAACAGCTGCGCCTTGGTGATGTGCGGGGTGTTGACGAACTCGTACCCCGCCTCCTCGTGCCGGCGCCGCGAGTAGTGCTCCATCTCCCGGCGGATGATGCCGCCCTTGGGGTGGAAGACCGCCAGGCCGGAGCCGATCTCGTCGGGGAAGCTGAACAGGTCGAGGTCCGCGCCGAGCTTGCGGTGGTCGCGTCGGGCGGCCTCCTCCAACAGCTTCAGGTACGCCTTGAGCTCATCGCGGGTCGGCCACGCGGTGCCGTACACCCGCTGCAGTTGCGGGTTCTTCTCCGACCCGCGCCAGTAGGCGGCGGCCGAGCGCATCAGCTTGAACGCGCCGATCAGGCGGGTGGTCGGCAGGTGTGGCCCCCGGCACAGGTCCGACCAGCAGACCTTGTCCTCCTTGGCGTCGAGGTTGTCGTAGATGGTCAGCTCGCCGCCGCCCACCTCCATCACCTCGTCGGTGTCCAGGCCCTCGCCCTTGACCTCGATCAACTCCAGCTTGAACGGCTCGTCGGCCAGCTCGGAGCGCGCCTCGTCCAGACTGCCGAAGCGGCGACGGCGGAACCGCTGCCCCGCCTTGATGATCTCCTGCATGCGCTTCTCGAGCTTGCTGAGGTCATCGGGCTGGAACGGCTTGTCGACGTCGAAGTCGTAGTAGAAGCCGTTCTCGATCGGCGGGCCGATGCCCAGCTTGGCCTCGGGAAAGATGTCCTGCACGGCCTGGGCGAGCACGTGCGCGGTGGAGTGGCGCAGCACGTTGAGCCCGTCGGGCGAATCCAGGCTGACCGGCTCGACGACGGTCTCCTCGGCCGGCGCCCAGTCCAGGTCACGCAGCTGACCCGCCGGGTCGCGGACCACCACGATCGCCTTGGGGCCGTTCGCGGGCAGTCCGGCCGCGGCCACCGCGTCGGCCGCCGTGGTCCCGGCGGCGACGACGACGGGGTCGGCCACGGCGGGGGTACGGGGTGCGGACACGGTGACTCCTCCAAGCGGTACGAAACGGTGCCGATCCTCGGCTCCTGCCGATGCTATCGGTCGCCCCGCCCCCGACCGGGAAGGGCACCTACTCACGGCCGCGTTGAACCTTTCGCGCCTCGCAGCCGAACTACCAGGTGTGGCCGGAACCGGTGCCGGCCGCGTCGATACGGATGGGGGCACAGGATGGCGAGCACGCACGGCGGTGGACGTCGGCGGCGGATCGCGGCGGTGACCGCGCTGACCGCCGCCGGGCTGCTGTTCTGGCCCGGCATGGCGCACGCCGCGGACGTGACGACCACGCCGACCGAGGCTCGGCAGGGCGACGCCGTACGCCTGGAGTTCACCGTGCCGGAGGAGCGGGCCGGCACGAAGACCCGCGAGATCGAGGTCCGGATGCCGGCAGACGCGCCGATCGCCGAGGTCTACCCGATGTCGGTGGACGGCTGGGCGCCCCGGATCAGCTCACGCGACCTGGATCAGCCGGTGACCGGTATCCACTCCAGCGGGGTGAGCACGGTGACCACCGCGGTGACCTGGGTCCGGGTCGGCGAGAGCGAACCCGGGCCGGCCCGGCTCGCGCTGTCCATGGGGCCGATGCCTCAGGCGGAGAAGATCACCTTCGAGGTCGTCCAGACGTACGCCGATGGCACGGTCATCCGGTGGGCGGACGCCACCGGCGCGCACCGGGCCCCGGTGCTCACCCTGCTGCCGGCGGCCGCTGGCGCGGCCGGACCGGTCGGGCACGGCGGCCATGGCGCCCCCGCTGCCGGTGCCCCGGCTGCCGGTGCCCCGGCCGCTGCGGACACCGGTGTCGACGCGGCACCGGCCGGCGGGGCGGACGGCGAGTCCGGCAGCGCCGACGGGATGCTGGCCGCCGGCCTGCTGGCGGGGTTGGGCGGCGGCGCGGCGATCGGTTGGCTGGTCAGTCGGTGGCGCCGACGCGACCCGGCCGAGCACGCGGCACTCGCCGAGGTCACCGGCAGCGGAGCGGCGACCGGCGACGGAGAGGCGACCGGCGACGGAGAGGCGACCGGCGACGGAGAGGCGACCGGCGACGGAGAGGCGGCCGGCAGCGGAGAGGTGGCCGGCAGCGGAGCCGATACGACCGAGACGGCCACGACGCCAGGTGCCGATTCGAGGCTTGCAGCGCCCGTCACCGACCCGGTCTCCGACACGAAGCCGACCGAGGTCGGCACCCCCGCCCGCGTCGGCTGATCGGCAACCGCCGCCGCGGTCCCGCGATATCCCAGCCATGCGCCGCGGCCTGCCCCGCGATCTTCCCGGCATGATCGACTCGACATCGCCGATGTTGGCGTGTCCCGCCGCCCGGGATACCCCCATATTGGCGATACGGAGTGGATCACGGTCTCGCGCCGACGGACGGCGATCAGGGCAGCCAGGTGGGTAACGGTTCGCGGGCGGTCACCCATGACTCGGGCACCCCGCCGGGAGCACCGACACCGGTGTACGCCGCCACCACCGCCCCCGCGATGGCGGCCGTGGTGTCCACGTCCCCGCCGGCCCGCACGCACGTCTGGATCGCCGCCGGATAGTCGTCGAGGTGGGTGGCGGCCACCCAGAGGGTGAACCCGACGGTGTCCTGGGCGGTCACCCGGGAGCCGTTGCCGAGCGCCGCCACCACCGGGGGCAGTGGCCGGCCGAGCAGCCCGGCCGCCCGATTCACGCTCCGGTGCACCTCGGTGCCCGAGTCGAGCGCCGCGGCGATCCCGGCGAGCAGCCGATCCGGAGCCGGACGGTGCCCGTCGAGGCGGGCTCGGGCGGCCAGCGCGGCGGCAACTGCCACCGCGACAGCGCCGGCGATCCCCTCCGGGTGCGCGTGCGTCACCTCGGCCGAGGCGCGGGCCTGTGCCGCGGCACGAGCGGTCGAGTCGGCGAAGTACGCGCCCAGCGGACCGACCCGCATCGCCGCGCCGTTGCCGCAGGAGCCCTGACCGTCGAAGGCGGAGGCGGCGGCCAACGGCCACGGGGTGCCGGTGCGGATCAGCCCCAGGATCAGCATCGCGCCAGCGCCGTAGCCCCGCCGTGGAGCGCACCGCTCGGCGAACGCCAGGGCCAGCCGGTCCCGGTCGATGCCACCGGAGTCGGCCAGCTCGGCGAGGACCGAGCAGGCCATCTCGGTGTCGTCGGTCCACTCCCAGGGCGCCGGCGGCAGTGCGCCCGTGGCGAGATCCGCGGGCGGTGACCCCGGCAGGAAGTACTGCGCGCCGAGCGCGTCGCCGGTGGAGAGACCAGCGAGGCTGTCCCGGGCGAGCGCGAGGCGGGCATCGACGAACAGGGTGAAAGACATCGCCGTACCAGCTTGCCCGCTCGCCAGGCACGTCGCAACGCGATCAACTTGCCAGGCAAAGTACGGTCTTGTCGTGGCCTCCGTACTCCTGGTCGAAGACGATCACGTCGTACGTGGCGCGATGCTGCGGTCCCTCACCGACCGGGGGCATGCCGTGCACGCCGTGGGTACGGCGTTGGACGCCCTGCGTCGGGTCGCCGCGGAGACGCCCGACCTGGTGGTGCTGGACCTCGGCCTGCCCGACCTGGACGGGTCAGACGCGCTGCGGATGCTGCGCGGCATCACCGACGTCCCGATCATCATCGCCACCGCCCGTGACGACGAGCAGTCGGTCGTCAAACTGCTGCGCGCCGGCGCCGACGACTACATGGTCAAGCCGTTCACCGGGGCGCACCTGGACGCGCGGATCACCACCGTGCTGCGCCGGGCCGGCCGGGCCAGCCGGACGGTCCAGCCGGCGGTGCACAGCGTCGGCGGGCTCCGGGTGGACGTGGGCGAGCGCAGCGCCCAGCTCGACGGGGAGCCGCTGGCGCTGACCCGCAAGGAATTCGACCTGTTGGCGTATCTCGCCGCACGACCTGGGCGGGTAGTGTCCCGCCGGGAACTCTTGGAGGAGGTATGGCGGCAGCCATCGGTCGGCGAGGATCAGACCATCGACGTTCACCTGTACTGGCTCCGCAGAAAGATGGGCGAGTCCGCGGCGAAGCCGCGCTACCTGCGCACCGTGCGGGGGGTGGGGTTCCGGCTGGTAGCACCGGACTGAGGACGGCGCTGGCCCTGCTCACGGCCGGCATGTGCAGTCTCGTCGCGCTCGCGTTCCTGATCCCCCTCGGGCTCAGCCTGCGTGAGCAGAGCCGGGACGAGGCGATCGCCGACGCGGCCCGGCGCAGCGCGCTGGTGACCGGCGCGCTGGCGGTGAGCACCGACCCGGCGGTCGTCGAGCGCGCCGTGGTGGCGAGCGCCGAGGGCGCCCCGACCCGGCCCGTGGTGCACGGGCTGGGGCTGGACGAGTCCGCCGGTCGGGCCGGCGGCAGCGACCTGGACCGGGCCCGTGCCGACCGACGGTCGTTGGTCGTCGACGTCGACGGGGGTGTGGTCCGGCTCGACCCGGTCGTCCTCGGTGACCGGACAGCCGTGGTCGAGGTGTTCCTCCCGGATTCGACGCTCGGCGAGGGCGCCGGCGGCACCTGGCTGTTGCTGTTCGCGGTCGGCGCGGCGATGGCCGGCGCGGCGGTGCTGGTGGTCGACAGGGTCGCGGCCCGCGCGGTGGACTCGACCCGAGGTCTGGTGAAGGCCGCGCTCTCCATCGGCGACGGCGACCTGGGGGTGCGCGTCGAGCCGACCGGTCCCCGCGAGCTGGCCGAGGCCGGGTACGCGTTCAACCGGATGGCCGACCGGCTGGACGCGGCCCGCACCGATGAGCGGGAACTGGTCGCTGACCTGTCGCATCGTCTGCGTACCCCGTTGACCGTGCTGCGGTTGGACGCGGAGGCGCTGGAGTCCGATGACACCAGCGTGGGTTCGTTCAGCCCGGCGGAGCTGGACCGCCTACGCGGCATCCGGCGGATCCGGCAGGCGATCGTCACCCTGGAGGGTGAGATCGACGTGTTGATCAAGACCACCCGTAAGGCGGTGGCGCACGAGGCCGGGCCGGCGATGTGCGACGTCAGCGAGGTGGTCCGGGACCGGATGGTGTTCTGGGCCGCGCTGGCCGGCGACCAGAACCGGCCGCACCGGGTAAACGGCGCACAGCTGCGCATCCCGGCGCCGGTGCCACGGGCCGAGTTGGCCGCCGCGCTGGACGCGGTGATCGGCAACGTCTTCCGCTACACCCCGCAGGGCACCGCGTTCGAGGTGGCCGTGTCCCGGCGGGACGGTTACGTGGCGATCCGGATCGACGACGCCGGCCCCGGCATCGCCAACCCGGACCGGGCGCTGCGCCGGGGAGCCAGTGACCAGGGCTCGACCGGGCTTGGGCTGGACATCGCCAAGCGGGTGGCGTTGCAGGCCAACGGCTCGGTGAGCATCGACCGCGCCCGGCTCGGCGGAGCCAGCGTGGTGATGCTGCTCGCCGACCCGGAGGCGACGCCGCGGCAGGTCAGCCGATTCGGTCTGGTCGGCCGGATGGCACGCGACGCCCGGGACACGAAGGGCGCCGCACGTCGCTGGCCCCGCCAGCGCCCCACCGACGACTGACCGGACGCCGGCCCGGGCTGTGCGCCACCGCAAGTCTTCCTTAGATCGCGGTTAACGACCGCGTTGGATCGGCTACGGGCTGACAGGATCAGAACACGAACCAAACAGTTCCACCGGCCAAGCGCACCACGCACCCACGGCCGGTGGAGCCGCGCGCGCGGCGGGAGTTTCAGGTCCCCCCACACCCACGCTCCCGCCGCGCGCCCTGCTCCCCCGACCGGCTGAGCCGGCGGCAGCGAGCCCAGCCGACTCAGCCAGCGGCGGCGAGGTATGCGTCGATCTCGGCCGCGATCCGCTGCTTGCCGGCAGGGTCGAGGAAGGACGCGGTCACCGCGTTGCGGGCCAGCCCGGCCAGACCCTCGGGACCGGCTCCGAGCAGGCGGGCCGCCACCGCGTACTCGTCGTTGAGGGTCGTGCCGAACATCGGCGGGTCGTCGGAGTTGATGGTGACCAGCAGCCCGGCCTCGACCAGCCGGGGCAGCGGGTGCTCGTCGAGGTTGGCCACGGCCCGGGTCCGTACGTTGGACGTCGGGCAGATCTCCATGCCGATCTGCCGCTCGGCCAGGTAGGTGAGCAGCTCCGGGTCCTGGGCGGCGGAGATGCCGTGCCCGATCCGCTCGGCGCCCAGCTCGTTGAGGGCGTCCCAGATCGTCTGCGGCCCGGTGGTCTCCCCCGCGTGCGGCACCGAGCGCAGCCCGGCGGCACGGGCCTGGTCGAAGTAGGGACGGAACTGGGGCCGGGGTACGCCGATCTCCGGGCCACCCAGGCCGAAGCTGATCAGCCCCTCCGGGCGTTCCTCCAGGGCGATGCGCAGCGTCTCCTCGGCCGCGGGCAGGCCCGCCTCACCGGGGATGTCGAAGCACCAGCGCAGTTCGAGGCCGAAGTCGGCCATCGCGCGCTTGCGGGCGTCCTCGATCGCCTCGCAGAACGCCGGCGCGGGGATGCCCCGACGCACGTGCGAGTACGGGGTGATGGTCAGCTCCGCGTACCGGACGTGTTGGCGGGCCAGCTCCCGGGCCACCTCGTGGGTGAGGAGCCAGACGTCCTCGGGGTCGCGGATGAGGTCCACCACGCTCAGGTAGACCTCGATGAAGTGTGCGAAGTCGCGGAACTCGAAGTAGGCGGCGAGCGCCTCCGGGTCGGCCGGCACGGGGGTGCGTCCCTCGTGGCGGGCAGCCAACTCGGCGACGATGCGGGGCGAGGCGGAGCCGACGTGGTGCACGTGCAGCTCCACCTTGGGCAGGCCGGCGATGAAGGTGGGCAGGTCGGTCACAGGTTCTCCTGGGCACGGTCGCCGGTGCGGGCGACGACGAAGACGCGGCGGAACGGGAAGTACACCTGACCCTGCCGCACCGGGTACGCGGCGGTGAGCCGTACCCCCAGCTCGGCACGGAAGGCGGACCAGCCGGCGGCGTCCAGCGCGGCCCGGACCGGGCGCAGCGCGGTGCCCTCCATCCAGGCCAACACCGGGTGCTCGGCGGCGGGCCGAGCCGGCAGCAGGTGCACGTAGGTAGTCTCCCAGGCGTCCACCGCGCAGCCGGCGGCGGTCAGCAGCGCCGCGTAGTCGGCCGGGTCGTCGACCGGGTCCGCTCGCAGCAGCGGGGCGATCTCGGCCCGCCAGGTCGGCAGGTCGGCGACGTCGCGCAACGCGCGATGCGAGGGTGCGGCGAAGTTGCCGGGGACCTGCATGGCCAGCCACGCGCCGACGGGCAGTTCGGCGGCCCAGCGGCGCAGCAGCTCCTGATGGCCGGGCACCCACTGCAGCGCCGCGTTGCTGACCACCACGTCTTCGTCGCCGGCGGGACGCCAGTCGCGCAGGTCGGCGACGGTGAAGTCGACGGGAGCGTCGAGGGCCGCGGCCCGATCGATCATCTCGGCCGAGGAGTCCAGGCCGAGCACCCGGCTCTTCGGCCAGCGCTCGGCGAGGGTGGCGGTGAGCTGGCCGGGGCCGCAGCCGAGATCGACCACCGTCCGGGGCCGCTCGGCCGGGATCCGCGCGACCAGGTCGTGAAACGGCCGGGATCGTTCGTCGTCATAGCGTAGGTAGGTCGTCGGATCCCACATGGTCGCCTCCAAACCGTACGTCCGTCTTGCTGAAAGGTACGGCTCACCTGGCAGGGCCGCAACCCGATCACTAGGCTCGGGGCATGGAACAGCGCAGCTTCAACCGGCTCGGCCGGACCGTCGGGGCGGTCGGCCTGGGCGCGTGGCAACTGGGCGCCGACTGGGGCACCGTCAGCGAATCCGACGCGATGGCGGTGCTCGCCGCCGCCGTGGACGACGGGGTCACCTTCCTCGACACCGCCGACGTGTACGGCGACGGCCGCAGCGAGCAGCTGATCGGCCGCTTCCTGCGCTCCCGACCCGACGCGGGGCTCACCGTCGCCACCAAGATGGGCCGCCGCGTCGAGCAGCTGCCGGAGGCGTACACCCTGGCCAACTTCCGGCAGTGGACCGACCGGTCCCGGGCCAACCTGGGCATGGACACGCTGGACCTGGTCCAGCTGCACTGCCCGCCCACCGCCGTCTTCTCCTCCGACGAGGTCTTCGACGGCCTGGACACCCTCGTCGCCGAGAAGGCCATCGCCGGGTACGGGGTCAGTGTCGAGACCTGCGACCAGGCCCTCACCGCGATCGCCCGGCCAGGCGTCGCGAGCGTTCAGATCATCCTCAACGCGGTCCGCCACAAGCCGCTCGAGCGAGTCCTGCCGGCAGCCGCAGCGGCCGGGGTGGGCATCATCGCCCGGGTGCCGCTGGCCAGTGGCCTGCTCTCCGGCCGATACGACGAGAACACCGAGTTCCCCGCCGACGACCACCGCAACTACAACCGGCACGGCGCGGCCTTCGACGTCGGGGAGACGTTCTCCGGGGTCGACTACGCGCAGGGCCTCGCCGCCGTACGCCGGCTGGCCCCGCTGGTCGACGCGGACCGCACGATGGCGCAGTTCGCGCTGCGCTGGGTGCTCGACCAGGCCGGCGTCACCGTCGTCATCCCCGGTGCCCGCGACGCTGACCAGGCCCGGCGCAACGCCGCGGCGGCGTCCCTGTCTCCGCTCACCGACGGCCAGCTGGCCGCCGTACGCGAGATCTACGACGAGCTGATCCGTCCGCAGGTCCACGACCGGTGGTGACCCGCGCACCCGGGGTGCTCGCACCGCGCCGCCCGACCAGCGATGCTGGTGGGCGGCGCGCCGCCTCGGGCGGCGGAGAGGGGATGCGATGAGGGGCTGGCTTACGCTCACCCTCGGCCTGCTGGCCGTCGTGATCGGTGCGGTGTGGACGGTGCAGGGCCTCGGGTATGTCAGCGGCAGCGTGATGACCGACGAGAAGATCTGGGCGGTGCTCGGCCCGCTGGTGGCGCTGGCCGGGCTGGTGGTGCTCTGGCTCGGTCTGCGCTCGCGTCGGCGGAGCTGACCCGCCGGTCCACACTGGTGCCCGGCCTCGACAGGGGAAAGCCCCGTATCCGGGACGGGATACGGGGCTTTGCAATGACCCTGACCGGATCGTCCCACTGGCCGGCGGGGGCCGGCCAGTTCACTCAGATGGGACGGACCTGCTCGGCCTGCGGGCCTTTCTGACCCTGAGCAATCTCGAACTCCACCCGCTGGTTCTCCTCCAGCGAGCGGTAGCCGCTGGTCTGGATGGCCGAGAAGTGGACGAACACGTCAGCACCCCCACCATCGACGGTGATGAAGCCGAAGCCCTTGTCAGCGTTGAACCACTTCACGGTTCCCTGAGCCATGTGTATCTCCCTCTAAAAACTGGTGGCCGTGCACGCCGTCCGGCCGATTGGCCGTTTTCGAGCAGCGGCGTCTGAGGCGGCCCCCACGAAGGAGACTTCTCTCAACCCACGCCATCTCGCAACAGCGTGGACCAGCAAATCACGTACGCAAAAAGTCTGTCACGACCTCTCCGACGAATTTCTCCGACATGTGACCTGACGGATGCCTCAGATCCGCTGGGCGGCGTCGGACGCCATGCGAAAGCCCCCTTCCCATCGATGCGGGAAGGGGGCTGCAGTCGCTGTGTGGTCAGTCCGGCCAGCTGCCGGTCATCCGGCGGACGCCGACCGCGCCGCCCCGGTCCACGGCAGCCCGGACGACCGCGAAGATGGCGCCCTGCAACGCCGCGGCGGCCAGGACCTCGCCCCAGCCGCGATCCTCGTCGGTCGCGTTGGGCGCCTCACCGTCGCCCGCCGTGACCTTCCAGACCTGCCGGAAGATCGCGCCGGCCACCGCGCCTGCGGCGATACCCAACAACACGCCGACCGGCCGGTACGCGACCCTGCCGATGCTCTTGCTCACCTACGCCTCCCCCGCACGATCATCAGCACCACCACGGTGGCCACCGCGCCGGCGGCGATCGCCGCCCACGGCACCGGGTTGCGGCGCACCAACTCGCCCTTGTCGTGCGCCTGCGCGCGCACCAACCCGCCCTTCTCGTAGGCCTGTGCCCGCGCCATCCCGGCACCCCGCACGGCCTGCCCGCGAACCCGGGCGACGGTCTGCGCCGCCTGCTCGCGCATCCGCTCCTTCGCCTGGCCGGCGGACTCCTTCAGGCGCGCCTTGACGTCGGCCTTGGCGGCCAACGCCTCCATCGTCTCGCCCAACTCGACCCGGGTGCGACGGATCTCCTCGCGGAGCGCCTCGGTGTCGCCGGTCCCGTTGCCCGTCATTGCCGCCCCCTGTCCTTCACTGCGGCGGTGACGGTGTCCATGTCGGCCCGGAGGCTGCGGACCGTGGCCGCCGGCATTGGCGGGACGGCACGGCTGACCTGGTTCTTGCCCACCAGGGCGAGGACGCCGGCCACCAGGAAACAGGCCACCGCCACGATCAACGCGGCGGCCCAGGCGGGCAACACCAGGTCGAGCAGCAGGATCGCCGTGGCGACCAGCGCGCCCAGCCCGAAGAATGCCAGTGCGCCGCCGCCGCCGAACAGGCCGATCCCGATGCCTGCGTGCTTGCCCTTCTGGGTCAACTCTGCCCGGGCCAGCGCCAGTTCGTCCCGCACGAGGCGGGAGACCTGCTCGGTGGCTCGCTGCACCAACTCGGCGGTGGAGGGCTCGCTCCCGTTCTGGGATGTGCGGGCGTTCGCCACGTCAGCCATGCTGTCCTCCTTTCCTCATCACCGCGCTGTATGCCCGGAGTCGCCGCCCGTCAATCCTAAAACGCGCCGAGCAGCTCACCGTCCCCGTTGTCCGGACGCCGCGCCGAGGAGCCCGGCGCCCGTCCCGCTCGATCGCGCCAGAGACGTCCGGCAGCAGATCCCCCACCCAAGCCCGACCAAACCTCTCACCCTGACCCCTCTCCCCCCGCCCACCCACGTCCGCAGCGGTGATCATGAGGTTGGCGAGGACAAACCGTGCATATCCCCCACCCAAGGCCATGATCGTCGTGGTTGGGGGTGCAAGATCGCGCTCGATCCTGGTTGTAGTGGTTTCCCGGGGAACGCCAGGCCACTACAACCAGGATGTCGCGCGATCTTGCGGGGCAGGGCAGGGCAGGGCGGGCAGGGGCGGGCAGGGCGAGGGGGGATGGGGCGGGGCGGGGCGGGGCAGGGCGGGGCGGGGCGGGCAGGGCGAGGCGGGGTGGGGCGGGGCGGGGCGGGGGGGCGGTCAGGGGCGGGTTTCTTCGGGGCCCACGAAGGCTTCGCTGCGGGCATCGCCGTCGTCGCTGCCGCCGAAGACGCGCGCGTCGTCCGGTGCCTCGGTGTCGTTGGCGCGGCGGGCGGGCCGCCTCGGCTGCACCCACTGCCAGGGCAGGTCGCTGTTGGCGTCGCCCAGCTCGGTGCGCATCCGGGGCATCGCGGTCGGGCGGTTGTCCCGGATCCAGGCCACCAGGTGCTCCCGGACGAGGCAGCGCAGGTCCCACAGACTGCCCGCGTCGGCGGCGCTGACCAGCGCGCGCATCCGCACCATCCCGCCGGTGGCATCGGTGACCTGCAGGACACAGACCCGCCCGTCCCACAGCTCGGTGCCCTCGACGAGGCGGCGCAACTCCTCGCGCATGGTCTGCACCGGCACCGCCCAGTCAACGTCGAACTCGGCGGTGCCGAGCACCGCCGACTCGGTCCGGGTCCAGTTCTGGAACGGCTTGCTGGTGAAGTACGAGGTGGGCAGGATCAACCGCCGGTCGTCCCAGATCTGGACGACGACGTAGCTGAGGGTCAGCTCCTCGATCCGGCCCCACTCCCCCTCGACGACGACCACGTCGTCGAGCCGGACGGCGTCGCTGAAGGCGAGCTGCAGGCCGGCGAAGACGTTGCCGAGCAGGCTCTGCGCGGCAAGCGCGGCCACCACACCGACCAGGCCGGCCGAGGTCAGCACACCGGCCCCGATGCCACGCACGCTCGGGAAGGTCATCAGCATCACGCCGACGGTCAGGATGACGATCACCGCGATGGTCAGTCGGCGCAGCATCACCACCTGGGTCCGGACCCGCCGGGCGTGCCGGTTGTCGGGCACGTCGACCCGGAACCGGGCCAGCGCGGTGTCCTCCACGACGACCAGCAGGGCGGCGACCAGCCAGGCGGTGGTGGCGATGACGGCGAGGACGAGCAGGTGCAGCAACTGCTGCCGCCAGCTCTCGCCGACCGCGTACCCGGTGCTGAACCGCACGGCGAACTGCACGGCGAGGACCGTCCCGGCGACCTGGAACGGGCGGTGCGCGTGATCGGTCAGCTCGGTCAGCAGCTGTGACCGGCGGCCGAACCGCCGGGTCAGCCGGTGGACGACCTCGACCAGGAACAGGGCGACCGCCGCCGCGACGAGCGCGGCGACGGCCGTTTCGAGATAACTCTGCACGGCTTCGGTGCTCCCCTTCGACCAGACGTCGGGCTATTCGGGCAAAAGCCCAAGAGTGCCCGACGTCCTCTCAATCGACCAGTCAGACCTTGCGGTACCGGGACTGGAGGAAGCAGTAGAAGCCGAAGGCGGCGATGCCCAGGGCGACGAGGGTCAGCAGGAACACGCCGTACGACTGCTCGCGCAGCGTATGCAGCGCGGCGTCCAGACCACGAGCCTTCTCCGGGTCGTAGTTCACCGCCGCCACGATGACCAGCAGACCAGCGATGCCGTACGCGACGCCCTTGGCGATGTACCCGGCCATGCCCAGCCGGCGGGCCAGCTTGCGGGTCTTCGGGCTCATCTCACCGGTCTTGAGGTGCTTCTCGAACCGCTTGACGGCCCCGTAGATGACCAGGCCGACACCGATCGCGGCGAGCACCAGCCCGGCCAGGCCGACCAGCCAGCGGCCGCCGCTGGAGGTCATCAGCTTGCCGGTCAGCGCCTCCTGCTGGTCGGCGCTGTTCGACCCGACGTCGTTGAAGACCTTGAAGGCGGTCCAGGCGAAGTAGAGGTAGACGATGGTCCGGCCAGCCGAGGCGAGTCGCTCGATGACCCGTTCCTTGCCGCGCTCGGCGCGGTGCCCCACGGCCGCTTCCAGCGCCTGCCAGATCGCCATCGCGAGCAGGCCGACCGCGGTGGCGATGACCAGGAACTTGCCCAGGGGCTGTTCGGAGAGGGTACGCAGTGCGCCGGACTGGTCGCCGTCGTCGGACGAGGTGCCGAACGCGATCTGCAACGCCAGCCAGGCGAAGAGCAGGTGGACGATGCCGTAGCCGATGAAGCCGGCCCGGGCGAGGAATTCCAGCCACCGGCTGTCCGCCGTTCGGGAGGCGGTGGCTTCGGCGCTACGGGTGAGTGACATGGCGTCACAATCTCCGGTTTTGAAGATTCCCAAACGTCGGCCACCGCCGCCCGCCCAGCTCAGCTGCCCGGGTTACGCGATACGCGAATCTTGACCTGCTGGTCGGTGACGCTGTCCAGGGTGACCGCGAAGCCGCCGGCCTCGGCGGCCTGCTGCCCCATGGTGAGGCTGAGTTGCTCGCCGGCGACCTCGACGGTCACCTGGTCGCCCTCGGCGCCGACCAGCTTGGCCTCGACGCCCAGGATGGTGGCGCTCGCGTCGACACCCCGCTCGAAGGTGACCGTGCAGGCGTCCAGCCCGCAGTCGGTGGAGGCGCCCTGGGAACTGCAGCCGGCGAGCACGGCGAGGCCGAGCGCCAGACCGGCGAACAGACCGGCGGCGCGGCGGACGGAGGGCATGGGGATGGTGGCGGGTCGTTTCGTCACCTCAACAAGAGTACGAGACGACCGCGACGCCATCGTCGAACGGTGATCACCCGGCGGCCGACCAGGGCACCAGCGGCACCGGCTAGGGTCCCGACATGCCCTTCGACATCGCCCGCACCCGAGCCGCGTACCCCGCCCTGGCCGAGGGTTTCGTTCATTTCGATGGCGCCGGCGGCACCCAGACCGCGACCGGTGTGATCGACGCGATCACCGACGCCATGCGTACCGCGGTCGGTAATCGCAGCGCCGCCTTCGTGCCGGGTCGCCGGTCGTTGGAGTTGGTGGCCGAGGCCCGCTCGGCGGTGGCCGACCTGCTCGGCGCCGACCCGTCCGGGGTGGTGCTGGGCCCGAGCGCCACCGCGCTGACGTACACCCTGGCCCGCACGCTCGGCGCGACCTGGCGCCCGGGCGACGAGGTGGTGGTCTCCCGGCTCGACCACGACTCGAACGTGCGGCCGTGGGTGCAGGCCGCCGAGGCGGCCGGCGCGACCGTGCGCTGGGCCGAGGTCGACCGGCACACCGGCGAGCTGCCCGCAGCCCAGTACGCCGACCTGGTCGGCGAGCGGACCCGGCTGGTCGCGGTGACCGCCGGCAGCAACGCCATCGGCACCATGCCGGACGTGCCCGCGATCGCCAAGACCGCGCACGCGGTCGGTGCGCTGGTCTACGTCGACGGGGTGCACTCGGTGCCGCACGGGCCGACCGACCTGACCTCGCTCGGCGCCGACGTCCTGGTCACCAGCGCCTACAAGTGGTCCGGACCGCACCTGGCGGCGATGGTGGCGGACCCGGCCCGGTGGGAGGCCCTGCGCCCGGCGAAGTTGGTGCCGTCCTCCGACGCGGTGCCGGACCGGTTCGAGTACGGCACGCCGAGCTTCCCGCTGCTGGCCGGCGTGACCGCCGCGGTGGATCATCTGGCGGGTCTGGACCCGGACGCGGTCGGCGACCGGCGGGCGCGGCTGAGGGCCGGGCTGACCGCCGCCCAGGCGCACGAGGAGGCCCTGCTGGACCGGCTGCTCGCCGGGCTGGCGGCGCGGCCGGCGATCACCGTCTACGGCTCGCCGGTCCGGCGCTGCCCGACGGTCTCGTTCCGGGTCGCCGGGATGTCGCCAGCGGCCACCCAGGAGGCGCTGGGCGCAGCCGGGTTCTGCCTCTCCGTCGGCGACTACTACGCCTACGAGTACTTCCGGCTGATGGGTCTGCGCGACAGTGGCGGCGCGGTGCGGGCCAGCATCTACCACTACAACACCGCCGACGAGGTCGACCGGTTGCTCGGCGAACTGGACGCGCTGATCGACGGTGCGGGGAGAATGGCCGGATGAGCACCCTGGTCGAGGACAACCCGGCGAAGCACCGCTTCGAGATCCTCATCGACGACGCGCTGGCCGGCTTCACCGCGTACCTGGCGCGCGGGGAGGTCCTGGTCTTCACCCACACCGAGGTGGACCGGAGCTTCCAGGGCAAGGGCGTGGGGAGCGCGCTGATGCGGGAAACGCTGGACCAGATCCGCGCCCGCGGCACCAAGGTGGTGCCGCAGTGCCCCTTCATGGCCGCGTTCATCGACAAGCACCCCGAGTACGCCGACCTGGTCGCCGACCTCCCCTAGCGCCGAGCCGTAAGGCCCTCCGGTCAGCGGGTGCCGGTCAGCACCTCGGCGGCGGCCCGCCCGCTGGCCCGGGTGGCGCCGTGGGTGGCCAGGTGCACCGCCCCGGTGATCAGCTCGGGCACACCCAGCTCGACCACGATCGCATCCGGCCGGGCGGCCAACGCGCGCTGCACCGCGGCGCGCATCCAGTCGTGCCGGTGCAGGTCGCGGACCACCAGGACCAGTGGCCGGGGGCCCGCCCCGGCGCCCGGGTCGGCCGGCACGTCGGGTTCGGCGTAGCGGACCGTGTCCGTGCCGGGCAGCAGCTCGCCCAGCGGCGCGCCGATGCCCCACGGGGTCTCCGCGCCGATGGCGATGTTGCGCATTGGCTCGAACTCGACGACGTGCGCGGCGCGGGTCAACGGCAGCGCGACGGTCGCGCTTCCGGCGGCAGTGACCCGTACGGCCCGGCGGGCGGCGACCAGCCCGACGTCGGCGGCGCCGCGGGCTACGGCCGACCCGGCGGTGCGGGCGGCGACCGTCCAGGCGGCGAGTTGACCGACCCGCTTGGCCGCCTCGGCGAGGCGTTCCTCGGGCAGCTCACCGGAGACGACCGCGGCGACGATGGCGTCGCGCAGCTCGCGGGCCGCCTCCTCGTCGGCTCGTTCGCCGCCGATGCAGATCGCGTCGGCCCCGGCGGCGAGGGCACGGACCGTCGCCCCGGCGAAGCCGTACCGGTCGGCGACGGCGCGCATCTCCACCGCGTCGGTCACCACCACGCCGGAGAAGCCCAGCTCGTCGCGGAGCAGCCCACCCAGGATGCGCCGACTCAGCGTGGCCGGCAGCTGCGGGTCGAGGGCGGGCACCAGCAGGTGGCCGGTCATCACCGCCTGCACCCCGGCGGCGACGGCGGCCCGGAACGGGGCCAGCTCGCAGGCGTCCAGCCGGTCCCGGTCGGCGGTGATCCGGGGCAGATCGTGGTGTGAGTCGACGCGGGTGTCGCCGTGCCCGGGGAAGTGCTTGGCACAGGCGGCGACGCCACCGTCCTGGAGCCCGCGGACCCAGGCCGCGGTGTGCCGCGCGACCAGCGCCGGGTCGGCACCGAACGAGCGGACGCCGATCACCGGGTTCTCCGGGTTGGAGTTGACGTCGGCGTCCGGGGCGTAGTTGAGGGTGACCCCTGCCGCGGCCAACTCGACGCCGAGGTCCCGGGCGACCGCCTCGGTCAGCTCCGGGTCGTCGACCGCGCCGAGAGCGAAGTTGCCGGGCCGGGAGCTGCCGTGGACCGACTCGAGTCGGGTGACGTCGCCGGCCTCCTCGTCGATCGCCACGATGACGTCCGGACGCTCGGCGCGCAGCGTCGCGGTGAGCGCCGCCACCTGCGCGGGGTCGACGACGTTGCGGGCGAAGAGCACCACCGAGCCGAGGCCCTCGCCGAGCCAGCGGCACACCCACGGCGGTGGGGTGGTGCCGACGAACCCGGGTTGCAGGACGGCGGCGGCGAGGGCCGGGAGGTGCCCGGTGGGCGTGGTCACGCCACCCCCTCCTGGCGGTTGGCGTCGGTCACCGGCGTCGATGCGCCCCCGTCGACCTGTTGGTTGCGCTCGCTCATGCGGCCCCCGTACCCCATCTCTCGCGCGCCCTCGGCGCACCGCCACCGGCCGGCGGTCCTGCCATGGTCACACCGGGCGATTCAATAGTCAATAAACCTTACAGTTGCCCGACGGCGCGCTCCCCGGGAGAGTGCGGGGATGGACCCCGCCCTGCTGGCCGACGCGACGAGCCCGGCCGACATCCCCGGCGTACGCCTGCTCGGCCTGGTGGTCGGCGCCCTGCTGCTGCTCGCCGCGATCCGGGCGATGTTCGGCCGGCGTTGAGCACGACCCGCCGATCGACACCCCGGCGGACCGGTGTGACCGACCCCGGCCGGGGTACGGCTCTGCCCAACAGCAGGTCCGCGTGCCGAAGGGGAGAAAATGAAGATCGGATACTTCCTGTCCAGTGAGGAGTTCACGCCAGCCGAGCTGTTGGACCAGGCGCGCGGTGCCGAGCGGGCCGGTTTCGAGGCGCTGTGGATCTCCGACCACTACCACCCCTGGGTGGACGCGCAGGGCCAGAGCCCATTCGTCTGGTCGATGATCGGCGCGCTCAGCCAGGTCTGCTCACTGCCGGTGACCACCGCGGTGACCTGCCCGACCCTGCGGATCCACCCGGCGGTGATCGCCCAGGCCGCGGCCACCAGCGGGGTGCTGCACGGCGGACGTTTCGTGCTCGGCGTCGGCACCGGCGAGGCGCTCAACGAACACATCCTCGGCGACGTCTGGCCGCAGGCCGACGTCCGGCTGGAGATGCTGGAGGAGTCCGTCGAGGTGCTGCGGAAGTTGTGGACCGGTGACTTCGTCAACCACCACGGCAAGCACTACACCGTGGCGCACGCCCGCATCTACACGCGGCCCGACACGCCCCCGCCGATCTACGTCTCCGGTTTCGGGCCGAAGGCCATCGACCTGGCCGCCCGGATCGGCGACGGCTACGTGAGCACCCTGCCCGACGGCGAGATGGTGCGCCGCTTCCGCGAGAACGGCGGCGGTGACAAGCCGTGCCAGGCCGGCTTCAAGGCGGCGTACGCCGACAGCGAGGACGAGGGCATGCGCATCGCGTACGAGCGCTGGCCCAACGCCGGGGTGCCGGGTGAGCTGTCCCAGGTGCTCCCCTCACCGCGACACTTCGAGCAGGCCGCCGAGTTGGTCAGGCCGGAGATGCTGAAGGAGGCGTTCGTCTGCGGCAACAGTGTCGACGCCCACCTGGAGAAGATCGGCCAGTACGCCAAGGCCGGCTTCGACGAGCTCTACGTGGCGAACACCGGCCCGCGCTACCAGGGCCTGTTCGACCTCTACCAGCGCGAGGTCCTGCCCCGCCTCCGCTGAGCCCCGCAGCAGTCGGGCCATGATCGTCGGAACGCGTTTCGGCGGTCACGGGCTCGGGTACCTCCGGCCCTCGATGAAACTGTCCACGCACTCGATGACGCTGCGCCGCGCGGCGAGGAGCCTCTTCGGCTGGAAGGCGCTGCGGCCCAACCAACTCGCCGCCATGCGCGCGGTGATGAAGCGCCGGGACGCCCTGGTGGTGTTGCCCACCGGCGCCGGCAAGTCGGCCATCTACCAGATTCCGGCCAGCCTGATCCCCGGCCCCACCGTGGTGATCTCCCCACTGCTGGCCCTCCAGCAGGATCAGATCGCCTCCCTCAACGAGCGGCAACGCCCGGAACTGCGGGCGGTGCGGATCAGCTCGAACGAGTCGCCCACCCAGCAGGCCCAGGCGATCACCGAGATCCGCGAGGGCCGGGCGGAGTTCCTGTTCATCACCCCGGAGCAGCTGAGCAACCCCGACCGGATGGCCGAGGTCGCGGCGCTCAAGCCGGCGCTGGTGGCGATCGACGAGGCGCACTGCATCTCGGCCTGGGGGCACGACTTCCGCCCCGACTACCTGGCGCTCGGGCACCTGATCGAGGGCATCGGCCGGCCGCCGGTGGTGGCGCTGACCGCCACCGCGTCCCCGCCGGTACGCGACGACATCATCGCCCGGCTGCGCCTGCGCAAGCCGGAGGTGGTGGTCTCCGGGCTGGACCGGCCCAACCTGTTCCTGGAGGTGGCGCACTGCCCCACCGAGGACTACCGCTGGCGGCGCCTGATGGCGCTGCTGCGCGACGAGGGCCGGCCCGGGATCATCTACGTGCCGACCCGCCGCGCCGCCGAGGAACTCGCCACCCGGTTGACCGACGCCGGCTTCCCGGCGCAGTTCTACCACGGTGGAATGCCGGCCGGCGCCCGCGCCGAGCTGCACGAGGCGTTCCTCGCCGACCAGGTCCCCATCATGGTGGCGACCTCGGCGTTCGGCATGGGCATCGACAAACCGAACATCGCCTGGGTGGTGCACATGGCGCTGCCCGACTCCCCGGACAGCTACTTCCAGGAGATCGGCCGGGCCGGGCGCGACGGGCAGCCGGCCCGGGTGCTGCTGCTCTGGCAGGCCGAGGACGTGGGCCTGCAACGGTTCTTCAGCGGTGGCCTGCCCGACCCCGACGAGCTGCGCGACCTGGCCGCGCTGTTGCGGCGCAAGCCGGCCACCAAGACCGAGCTGCGTGAGACCACCGGCCTCGGGCCGCGCAAGCTGGGCCAGTATCTCTCCCTGCTGGAGCAGGTCGGCGCGGCCGAGCCCCGGGCCCGGCAGCGCATCGGCGCTCCCCGCTACTCCCCCACCCCGACCGACGCCGCCGCCGCGGCGCTGGGCGAGGCGGAGCGCCAGCAGACGGTGACCCGGTCCCGCACCGACATGATGCGGGCCTTCGCCGAGACCAGCGCCTGCCGGGGGCAGACCCTGCTGGCCTACTTCGGCGAGCAGATGACCGAGGTCTGCGGGCACTGCGACAACTGCCATGCCGGCACCAGCGTCGCCGACCAGGGCGCGGTCGGGCCGTTCCCGGTGCACAGCCAGGTGCGACACCCGGAGTGGGGGCGAGGCATGGTGCTCGGCTACGAGGACGACAAGATGACGGTTCTCTTCGATGAGGTCGGGTACAAGACGTTGTCGGTGCGCGTGGTGTCCGAACAGGGCCTGCTGACCCTGGACTAGCCTGACCCGGGCACCGACGTGGAGCCCGGTGGATCGACCAAGCAGAGCTTCGATGGACCAAGCAGAGCAGGGCGGAAGGGGCGTTGCCGTGATCGAGCAGCCGGCGTACACCGGGTTCGGTTTCTCCGACGGGGAGTGGGGGCTGCTGGTCGGCCTGCCGCAGTCGGTTCTGACCGCGGCGAGCGCCGCCGAGTCCGACGGCACCCGCCGGACCATGGCGGAGACCGCGGCCGGGCTGGAGACCATCTCCGCCGGCCGGGAGTCGGCCAGCCCGCTGGTCGCCGCCGTGGCCGGCGAGATCGTCACCCGGGTCGGTGACCCGGAGACCGGGGCGGAGCTGCCGGTCATCGCGCCCGACGACCCGCGGGCGCTCATCGACGACGTGCTGCAGCGGGCCGGCCAGGCCGCCGCGCTGCTGGCCGGCCGCGTCGACGAGGGCGAGGCCGGCGCGTACAAGCACTGGCTCGTGAAGATCGCCGAGCAGGTGGTGGGCGCCGCGTCGAGTGGTGGGCTGCTGGGCATCGGGGGCGAGTCCGTCAGCGACTCCGAGCGGCGCTTCCGTGACCGGCTCGCGCACGTGCTCACCGACTGACCGACAACGACGTACCGGCCCGGTCGGTCGGCTCAGCGGCCAGCGCCGCGGGGTCGGCCGGCCGGACGCCGCGCAGCGCGACCAGCGCGGTGACCGCGCCCAGCACCATCGCCACCATGGCGGCGATCGCGGCGAGGTGCAGCCCGTCGGTGAACGCGACCCGGGCGGCCTGCAGCACCGCGTCGGCCAGCTCCGACGGCAGCCCCTGCGCCACCGCGAGCGCACCCCCCAAGGTCTCCCGGGCGGCGTCACCGGCCTCTGCGGGCAACCCGGCCGGCAGGCCGTCGACGATCTCGCGGCGGTAGACCGCCGCGCCCACGCTGCCGAGGATCGCCATCCCCAGCGCGCCGCCCAGCTCGCTGCTGGACTCGGTAAGCGCCGACGCGACACCCGCCTGCTCGGGCGGCGCCGCGCCGAGGACCAGCTCGGTGACGAGTGACATCACCATCACCAGACCGCCCGCGTAGACACTCGCGCCGACGAGGAGCAACCACAGCGGCGTCTCCGGCGTGACCTGGGTCAGCACCGCGAAGCCGAGCACGGCGATCCCGAACCCCGCACCGATCAGGTACGCCCGCTCGACGCGCTGGGCGAGCGCGGCGGCGGCCGGCGCGATCCCGCCCACCGCCAGCGACGGCACCAGGCTCCACAGTGCCGCCCGCAGCGGGCTCAGGCCGAGCACCAACTGGAGGTGCTGGGTGGTGAAGATGGCGAAGCCGACCAGGGCGAACATCGCCAGCAGGTTGACCGCGAGCGACCCGGCGAAGCCGCGACGACGGAACAACGCAAGGTCGACCATCGGGTACGCCCGGGTCCGCTGCCGGTGCAGGAACAGCGCGCCCACCAGCAGGCCGCCGACGATGGCGAGCACCCGCACCGGGTTGACGCCGTCGCGGGCCATCTCCTTGATGCCGTAGATCACCGGCAGCAGCGCGCCGAGGGACAGTACGGCGCTGAGCAGGTCGAACCGCCCGGTCGAGGGATTGCGGAACTCGGGCACCAGGACCGGGGCGAGCAGGAGCAGCATCAGCATCGCCGGGATGTTGATCAGGAAGATCGAGCCCCACCAGAAGTGCTCCAGCAGGATGCCGCTGAGCACCGGGCCGATCGCGATGCCGCCGGTGAGGGTGGCGGTCCAGATGCCGATCGCGGTGCCGCGCTGCTTGGCGTCGTGGAACATGTTGCGCACCAGGGCGAGCGTGGAGGGCATCAGGGTGGCCCCGCCGACGCCGAGGACGGCGCGCGCGGCGATCAGCGTCGCGGCGCTGTCGGCGTACGCGGCCAGCAGCGACGCCGCCCCGAACGCGGCGGCGCCGATCAGCAGGAGCCGGCGTCGGCCGATCCGGTCGCCCAGAGCGCCCATGGTGATGAGCAGCCCGGCCAGCACGAAGCCGTAGATGTCGAAGATCCAGAGCTGCTGGGTGCCGGTGGGGCGCAACTCCTCGCTGATGAACGGGACGGCGAAGTAGAGCACCGACACGTCCATCGAGACCAGGAGCAGCGGCAGCATCAGCACCGCGAACCCGATCCACTCCCGCCGGCCCGCCTGCGGTGCCGGTGTGGTCATCTTCGTCATGATCCAGTTCCCTTCTGCGTAGGTCGTACGCTGTAATGCGTAGACCATACGCAGAACTAGGATGGCGAGGCAAGGAGGAAATGTGGCGGCGAGGACAGACGACAGCGGACCGGTGATCCCACCGGCCATCGAGAGCGCCTGGGGGCTGCGGGAACGGCCACCCAAGGGCCCCCGGCCCCAGATGAGCGTGCCCACCATCGTGGACGCCGCCGTCCGGGTGGCCGACGCCGACGGGCTGGCGGCCGTCTCGATGAGCCGGGTGGCGAAGGAGCTGGGCGCCGCCACCATGGCCCTCTACCGCTACGTCGGCTCGAAGGACGAGCTGCTGATGCTCATGGTGGACACCGGGTACGGCCCGCCGCCCGGCCCGCCCCCGCCAGAGGCCGACTGGCGTGCCGGCCTGACCCGGTGGGCCTGGGCCGAGCACGAGGTGCTGCGGCACCGGTCCTGGCTGCTGCACGTGCCGATCACCGGACCGCCGATCACCCCGCAGCAGCTCGGCTGGATGGAGGACGGGCTGCGCTGCCTCGACGACACCACCCTGGCCGAGGGCGAGAAGATTTCCGTGCTCCTACTGATCACCGGATACATCCGCAACGAGGCCTCGCTCACCGCCCAGGTCACCGAGGGCAGCCGGGCCGCCGGGCTCGAACCGGGCGAGATGATGCCCGCGTACAGCCGGATGGTGGCTCGGCTCATCGACCCGGCCCGCTTCCCGGCGCTGCACCGGGTGCTGACCGCCGGCGTACTCGACCAGGACGACGACCCGGACGACGAGTTCACCTTCGGCCTGGACCGGATCCTCGACGGCATCGAGGCCCTGATCCACCGGCGAGCGGCCTGAGGAAACACAATGCTGCACAGGGAAACCCTCGACACGACCCTCCTGCCGCCGAGCGAACGGTTCGGGATGTGGCTCGACCTGGTCGCGCGCACGTCGGCGCCGATGCGGGTCCGGTCCGCGCACGACCACGACTTCGTCGCCCGGGCCGACTTCGTCGACCTCGGCCCGATCCAGCTGATCAGTTACGACTACCCGTCGCTGGAGGCCACCCGGACCCCCAAGCTGATCCGCCAATCGGACCCGGAGCTGTACATGCTCGCCCTCACCATCTGCGGCGTCGGCACGTCCAGCCAGGACGGCCGACAGAGCGAGATCCGCGCCGGCGAGTTCACCTTCTACGACCACTCCCGGCCGCACGATCTCGGCCACCACGCCACCGAGCCGGAGAAGGACCAGGCCACCTCGATCGTCATGATGATTCCGCACGCCGCGCTGCCGCTGCCGCCACAGCGGATGGCCGCGCTCTACGGTGGCCGGATGTCCGGCAGCGAGGGGATCGGGGCGCTGCTGGCGCAGTTCCTGCTGCAGGTGACCCGGCACCCCGAGCAGTACCACGCCGCCGACGCCAGCCGGCTCGGCGCGGTCGGACTCGACCTGGCCACCACCATGCTCGGCCGACACCTGGTCGCCGAGGACGCGGTGCCCACCGAGGTCCGCCGCCGGGCGCTCCTCGCCCAGGTGCAGGCGTACGTCCACCGGCATCTCGGCGACACGACGCTCAGCCCGCAGGTCGTCGCCGACGCCCACCACATCTCGGTGCGGTCGCTGCACCGGCTGTTCGAGGCCGAGGACATCACGGTGGCGTCCTACATCCGGGATCTGCGGTTGACCCGATGCCGGCGCGATCTGTCCGACCACGCGCTGCGCAACCAGCCTGTGCAGACCATCGCGGCGCGCTGGGGCTTCTCCGACAAGGCCCACTTCAGCCGGGTGTTCCGGGCGGCGTACGGGATGAGCCCGCAGGAGCATCGCGAGGGCAGTTCGCATCCGGCGCGGATCGTCAACCGCGCGGCGTCCATGGTCAACTCGTTACCGGCAGACTGACACCAACGCGGCCTACCGCCGCCCGCACAGCGGGCCAAGGTTGGAACGCGCCAACGGGGGCCGCGGCGAGGCGCCCGCCGCGCGTGCGGCGGGCGGCCGCCCGGTGGGCCGGTCAGGCCTCCTCCAGCAACTCCAGGACGAGCCGCTCCGCCTCCTCGCGTGGCGCCCGCGGGTCCACCGACGCCACCACTCCGTCGTGGTAGAGGTCGACCACCCGCGGATCCACGTACGACGCACGAGCCACCGTCGGAGTGTTGCCCAGCAGTTCGGCCACCGCGCGCATCACGGCGACCACCGCCTTACGCCGGGCCGTCACCGAACGGGCCGGACCGGCGGTGGCCAACTCGGTGGCGGCCAGGACGGTGGCGTGCCAGGTGCGGAAGTCCTTGGCGGTCATCGCCCCACCGCTGGCGTCGCGCAGGTAACCGTTGACCTCGTCGCTGCGCACGTCACGCCACTCCCGGCCGTCCCAGTAGCCGAACAGCCGGTCCGCGCGGCGCCGGCGACGGCGCAGATTGACCAGCACCTGGCACAGCTCCGGATCCTCGATCCGGCGTACCTGCTCGATGCCGCCCTTCGCGGGAAACACGAAGACCACGCAGCCGCCCCGGGACCGGGCATGCTCGGGACGCAGGGTGGACACCCCGTACGTCGGGTCGTCGCCGGCCGCGTACTGGTCGCTGCCGACCCGGAACATCCCCATGTCCAACAGTCGGGCCACCGTGGCCAGCACCCGGTCCCGGCCCAGCCCTCGGCCGTCCAGGTCACGCCCCACCCGTTCCCGCAGCACGGGGAGCCGCCGGGCCACCTCCAGCATGTGGTCGAACTTCGCCTCGTCCTGCTTCTCCCGCCACAGCGGGTGGTAGACGTACTGCTTGCGACCGGCCGCGTCGATCCCGATCGCCTGGATGTGCCCGTTCGGGTACGGCGAGATCCAGACGTTCTGCCAGGCCGGAGGGATGACCAGCTCCCGCAGCCGGGCCAGGACGGCCGGATCCCGGACCGGGGCGCCGGTCGGGTCGACGAAGAGCCAGCCCCGTCCGCGCCGGCGCCGTCCGTACCCCGGTCGACCCGGGTCGCTACGCCGCAACCGCACCGGAGACCCGCACCACCCTCTCCACCTCGGACACGGCGGCCAGCACCTCGTCGAGGCGTAGAGCGGCCATCGTCGGGTGGCTTCCGACCCCGTCCCACCTGGGCCAGTCCCCCTCGCCGGCCCAGAGCACCCGATGTCGGGGCCGGTCCGGTGGCGGTCCCCAGTGCGTCGGCGGCACCGGCCCGAAGAGGACCACCGACGCGGTGCCGTACCCGGTGGCCAGGTGGGCCACCCCGGTGTCCCCGCTGACCACCAACCGGGCGTGGGCCACCAGCGCGGCGAGCGCGCCGAGGTCGGTCCGGCCAGCCAGCACGGAGTCGGACGGCAGGCCGGCCGCGTCGGCCACCCGGGCCGCCAGCGTCCGTTCGTCGGCCGAGCCGGTGAGCAGCACCCGGTGCCCCCGGTCGGTGAGCGCTCGGGCCAGCGCGGCGAACCGTTCGGCGGGCCAGCGCTTGGCGGGGATCTTGCTGCCGGGATGCAGCACGGTTGCTCCGGTTGGCAGCCCGGTCGAGCCGGGCCGACGCAGGCCGAGGTCGGTCCGGTCGGCCGGGATGTCGTACCAGGACAGCAGCCGGCACCACCGGTCCACCTCGTGCTCGTCGGCGACCCACCGGGGGCCGTCCGTGCAGCCGGCCTCCAGGTTGGCGAAGGCGAGCAGCCGGCCGGGCCGGGTGGCGGCGAGCAACCGGTGCGACTGCGGGCCGCGCCCGTGCAGGTTGACCGCGACCTGTGGGGCCGAGCCGACCCGCAGGGGCCGATCCAGCCCGGCGGTGTCGACCAGCCGGTCGACGCCGCCGACCAGGTCCACCAGCGGGGCCAGCCAGGCGGGAGCGGCGAGCGCCAACTCCCGACCGGGGTACGCGGCCCGCAGCGCCCGCAGCGCGGGCACCGCGGTGACCAGGTCGCCGACGCCGAGGGCGCGCAACACGAGGATCACGGGTACGAGGTCTCCTGCTCGGCGCAGACCACCATCTCGCGCACCGCACAGCCGGGCGGCTGGTTCAGCGCGAACATGACCGCGGCCGCGGTGTGGACGGGATCGTTGAGGATCGCGTCCGCCCCCGGCTTGTACTGCGGGTCACGCTCGTCGAAGAACGCGGTGCGCATCCCGCCCGGGATGAGCAGCGTGACGCCGACCTGACCGGCGAGCTCGGCGGCGAGGGCACGAGTGAAGCCGACCACGCCGAACTTCGCCGCGCAGTACGCCGTCGCGTCACTGACCGCCTTGACGCCCAGGGTCGAGGCGACCGTGACGATGCGGCCCCGAGACGTCAGCAGGAACGGCAGCGCGGCACGGATCACCGCCGCGGTGGCCAGCAGGTCGACGGCGACGATCCGGTCCCAGGTCTCCCCCGGCACGTCGGCGAGGCGACCCGGGACGTCGGTGCCGGCGGCGGTGACCACCGCGTCCAGGCCGCCGGCCTGCTCGGCGAGGTGTTGGGTGGCCACCTCGGCCGCCCGGGTGTCGGCCAGGTCGCACTCGGTCCAGGACACCCCGTCGGCCGGCGGCTGCCGGTCCAGCACGATCGGTCGGCCGCCGGACGCGGCCACCGCGGCCACCACGGCGGCACCGAGCCCGCTGGCGCCTCCGGTGACCAGGACGGTCGGCCCGGCACCGGATCGCGTGGCGGTCATCGGGTCCGCTCCCCGATGGAGCGAACGATCATGTCGGTGGTGGAACGACCGTCCAGGTAGGGCACCACCACGGTGTTTCCTCCCCACCGGCGCAGGACCTCCGCCTCCGGCAGGGTGGCGGCGGCATCGCCACCGCCGGTGGCGTAGTCGCCGCCCTTGACCCAGATGTCCGGGCGTACCCAGGACAGCGCCGCCTCCGGGGTCGGCTCGTCGAAGACGAGAACCGCGTCGACGCAGCTCAACGCGGCCAGCAGCCGGCTGCGGTCACCCTCGGACATCACCGGCCGATCCGGCCCCTTCAGCCCGGCCACGCTGGCGTCGGAGTTCACGCAGACGATCAGGCAGTCGCCGAGCTGGCGAGCGGCCTGCAGGGTCGCCACGTGCCCGGCGTGCAGCAGGTCGAAGCAACCACCGGTCGCCACCACCGTGCCGCCCGCGGCCCGTACCTCACCGAGCAGCGCGGCAACCGCCGCGACTCCCACCCGTTCACCCCCCGGGCCGACAAGGCTCGTCGACACTCGGCCGCCCTTCGTTCGCGACTGGGGGGCTCGCATCACCGGCTCGCTCCTCGCGCTCACCGGAGGCGCCGGCGTGGGCAGCGCCGCCGCCACTCCCCCACCAGCCACGTACGCGGACGCCTCGGCGACCGCCGCCTGCACCGCCTCGGAGACCAGCGCGCCCTGAGCCAACGCGAGACTGGCCGCGGCCGCGAACCGGTCGCCGGCCCCGCAGGTGTCCCCCTCGGCGCTGCCCGGTGTGGGCACCACCAGCGGTGTCGACCCGGCGTGGCAGAGCAACGCGCCGTCACCGCCCAGCGTCACCGCGACCGCACCAGCCCGCCAACGCCGTCGCAGCCCCTGCGCGCCGCGCGACGCGGTGGCCAGCCGGGAGGCGCCGGGCAGAGCGGGGACCAGCTCGCGCACCTCCGACTCGTTCGGCGTGGCCAGATGCACGCCGGGGATCGCCGCCGGGCCGCGCGGGTGTGGGTCCCACACCACCGGCGCGCGGGTGGCGGCCAGGGCGTCACGCAGCGCGGGCTGCCGGGCCACCCCCCGGCCGTAGTCGCTGACCAGCACCGCGGACGCCGAGCCGATCACCCGGAGCACCTCGTCGGAGGGCTGACCCGGCTCCCCGGAGGTGCCGCCGCGGTCGTGGCGCAGCAGCACCCGACCCCGGGCCCGCAGCCGGATCTTCTCCGGCGTCGCGCCGGACAGGGCCAGCGGATACACCTGCACGCCGGCGGCGGCGAGCAGCGCGCTCAGTCGGGCTCCGCCGGCGTCGTCGGCGAGCGCGGTCACCAGCACCACCTCGGCGCCCTGCGCGGCGGCGAACACCGCCGCCAGGCCCGCACCACCAGGTCGGTCGCTGGCCGCGGTCTCGTCGAGAACCGGCACCGGCGAGTCCGGGCAGAGCCGGTTCACCACCCCTTCCACGTCCCGGTCGAGCAGGGTGTCCCCGAGCACCACCACAGGTCCCCTCACGCTTGCCTCCCCATCGTCACGCGTCGACCTGCTGTCCGGTCCCGCCGTCGAGCACCACTTCGACCCCGGTGCGCACCGGCCCGGACGGGAGCCGACCGGCCGGTGCGGGCTCCGCCGGCACGTGGTGGCGAACCGCTGGGTCGGTGGCCGCGGCCAGTGCGGCGGGCAGTTCCTGTTCGAGGTACTCGCAGAGCAGGTGACTGGTCACCAGGTGCAGCTCCTGGACGACCTGGGTGTCGGGGGACGCGACGGCCAGCACGTCGTCGCAGGCCTCGGCGAGGGGATTGGGGGCGGCGCCGGTGAGCGCCCAGGTCGTCAGGCCGACGTCGCGGGCAGCCTGCGCGGCGCTGATCAGATTGGGGCTGGTGCCGCTGGTGCTGAGCAGCAGCAGGACGTCGCCGGGGCGACCGTGTGCGCGCACCTGACGGGCGTAGACATCGGTGTAGCCGTAATCGTTGGCGATGGCGGTGAGCGCGCTCGTCTCGGCGTGCAGCGCGATCGCGGACAGCGGCTGACGGTCGTCGTGGAGCTTGCCGACCAGCTCGGCGGTGAGATGCTGGGCTTCGGCGGCGCTGCCGCCGTTGCCGGCGACCAGCAGGCGACCCCCGGCGGCCAGCCGGTGGGCCAGGTCCGCGCCCCAGCGCGCCAGCTGCGACTCACACCGCCGGTACGGCACCAGCGCCGCGGCGAGATTCGTCAGGTGGGTGTCGAGCAGACTGCCCGCCGGCATCAGGCCACCACCCGGGCCGGCCGGCGCACGGCGGCCACCTCGCTGTAGACCTCGACCAGCCGTTCGGCGGTGGCCGCCCACGAGTACCGCGCCCGGGCCCGCTCGCGCGCCGCCGCGGCGTACGCGAAGCGCCTGATCCGGTCGTCGAGCAGCCCCTGGATCGCGGTGGCCAGCGCGTGCGGGTCCCGTGCCGGCACGAGGTCACCGGTCGTCCCGTCGACCACGGTGTCGCGGATGCCGCCGACGGCGGTGCCGACCACCGGCACGCCGCAGGCCATCGCCTCCAGTGGGGTCAAGCCGAACGGTTCGTACCAGGGTGCGGCGACCAGCAGGTCCGCCGAGCGGTACCAGCGGCCCATCTCCTCCCGGGGTACCGCGCCGACCAGGTGCACCCGGTCGGCCACCCCGCACGACTCCGCGAGGGCCCGCAGCCGCCGGGCGTACGGGTCGGTCTCCAGCAGCCCTTCGGGCGGGCCGCCGACCACCACGCACTCGGCGTCCGGAACCAGCGCCATCGCGCGGATCACGGTCTGGAAGCCCTTGCGCTCGACCAGCCGGCCCACGGTCAGGATCCGGGCCCGACCCGGCTCGCGGTCGGCGGCCGGCCCGAGCGGGGCGAACGTGGCGAGGTTGACTCCGGAGGGCACGACGGTCATCCGGGACCGGGGCACACCCATCCGGACCAGCTCGCCCACCTCGTCGCGGCACTGCGCGACGATCCGGTCCACCGAGCGGCCCAACTCCCGCTCGTAGGACACCCGCCGGGCCGGGCTGGTGTCCTGCACGCCCTGGTAGCGGCGCTTCACCGTGCCCAACGCGTGGTACGTCTGCACCACCGGCACCCCGGTCTGTCGGCCGGCCGTCAACGCCGCCAGGCCACTCATCCAGAAGTGCGCGTGGATCACCTCGGGCACCCACTCCCCGCCCCGCCAGCGCTCGATCAGCCAGCGACTGAACTCCCGCATGTGCGGCAGCAGCGCGTCCTTCGCCACCGGCTCGGCCGGGCCGGCCGGTACGTGCACCACGTCGTACCCGTCCGGGCTGCGAACGGTCACCGGCAGGTCGAGGGCGTCCCGGCGGGTGTAGACCCGCACCTCGTGCCCAGCGGCGGCGAGCGCGGCGGACAGCTCCGCGACGTGCGTGTTCTGGCCGCCGGCGTCCTCCCCTCCGAGGACGGCGAGCGGGCTGGCGTGCTCCGAGATCATCGCGATCCGCATACTTCCTCCTCCAGCAGCCGGTCCCAGTCAGCGAGGAAACGGTCGAGGCCGTACCTGTCGCGCGCGGCGGTTCGCGCCGCCGCGCCGGCCTGGCGCGCGGTCGCCGGTTCGGCGATGAACCGGCGGGCGGCGTCGAGCAGGGTGTCGGTTCGGGTGGCGAGGGCCCCCGCCTCCGGAGGCACCGCCATCACCGCCTCGGTGGTGGCGAGCGCGACGACCGGCATGCCGATCGCCATCGCCTCGATGAGGCTGAGCCCGAGCGAGGTCCACCGGCACAGGTGCAGGTACGCACGCCGCCGCGCCAGCTCGGCGTGCATCCGGTCCTGGGGTACGTCGTCGTGGCTGGTGAGCCGGTCGGCGGGCAGCCCGAGGTGGTCGGCGAGGCCGGCGACACCCATGCCGAACACGTCCAGCGGCGCGATCTCGGCGAACTGGGGCAGCAGGTCGGTGCCGGTGACCCGGCCTCGCCGTACCGGCTCGTTGATCACCACGGCGAGCCGGTCGAGCTCGCCGGAGTAGGACACGGCGGGGGCGACGATGCCGTGGTCGACCACGGTGGTGCGGGAGGCGCCGGTGTCCCAGAAGATCTGGTTGAACCCGGTGACGTGGGCGATGAGCAGGTCGTCGCGGTCGGCCATCGGGTGACGCGTGTTGGGCACGTCGCCCTTGGGGGTGTTGTGTTCGACGTAGATGGCCGGCACGTCGCGGCCGGGTCGGCGGCGCAACCACGCCTCGGCCCGGTCGATCTCCTCGGGGCGTTGCAGGATGACCAGGTCGACGTCGGTGCCGGGCAGGTCCTCCGGGGTGACCTCGACCGCGCTGTCCGGCCAGGGGTAGGTGCGGGCCCGGCCGAGGCCGTAGGGGCCGCGGTCGGGTGTGGTGGGAATCAGGTAGCGGTGGCTGCCGTGCACGAACGACGTGGTCCAGGAGCCGTGCACGTGCCAGAGCAGGATGTTCATCGGCCGCCACCACCACCGCTGACGGCGAGCGTTCGCAGCGCGTCGACCACCTCGTCCGGGTCGATGCCGCTGAGGCACGGGTGCCCGGAGACCGGGCAGCTGGCTGCGCGGGTGTCCCGGCAGGGCGTGGCGGCATCGCCGAGCCGGACGGTGGGCACCCGGTAGGGCCCCCACTGGCCGAACGGCACTGTCGGCGCGAAGAGACTCACCACCGGCACGCCGGACGCGGCGGCCAGGTGCGCGGGCCCGGTGTTGCCGACCACGACCGCGCCGGCGTCCGCCACGATCGCGGCCAGCCCGGCCAGGTCGGTCCGGCCACCCAGGTCGGTGCCGCCGGCCGCCGCGACCTGGGCGGTGACCCCGCGCTCAGCGGAGCTGCCGGTGACCAGCACCCGGTGCCCGGCCGCGGTCAGCGCCCCGGCGATCCGGGCCGCCAGATCGGGCGGGCAGGCCCGGCTCGACGCGGCCGAGCCGGGATGCAGCACCACGTACCCCGGATCACCGAATTCGGCCGGGCGCGGCGCCACGGCGTCGCGGCGCAGCCGGAGCAGAGGTTCGTCGCCGTCGGGCAGGCGGTGGCCCGCGGCGGCGGCGAGGGAGAGGGCACGTTCGGGTTCGGGTACGCCCACCGGCACCCGGTGCCGGACGTCCAGCAGCGAGCCCGGGTAGTCGTCGCTGATCGCCGCGATCCGGCCGATCCCCGCCATCCTCAGCAGCAGCGCCAGGGGCAGGGCGGACTGGTGGAACGAGGTGAACACCACCGCCTGGTCCGCGCCGACCGCGCCAAGCCGTGCGGTCAGGCCACCCATGACCTCCAGGTCGACCGGCGCCGGCGTCGGATCGATCCACGGCAGCGGGTGCTCGATGATCTCGTCGACGCCGGGCAGCAGGTCGGCGGCGGCGCGGCCGCGCGGCCCACACAACAGCACCACCCGCTGCGCTCCGGCCGCGACGGCGCGGATCGCCGGGCCGGTGACCAGCACGTCCCCCGCCGAATCCGACCTGACCACCAGCGCTGTCCGCACCGGTTCGCCGGGCGGGGTGGCGGGCTGCACGGCTTGTTGGCGGCGCAGGATCTCGTCCACCGCCGCCGGCAGGTCGTTGGCGAGCCATCCGGCGGCGGCGACCTCCTCCGGGCGGGTCACCGGGGTTGGCACCAGCACTCCCGCAGCACCCGCGGCCAGCGCGGCGGCAACGTCCCGGCCGATGTCACCCACCAGGACGCACCTGGACGCGGTCGTGCCCAGCTCCCGGGCGGCGGCGTGCACCAGGCCGGGCGCCGGCTTACGGCAGTCACAGCCGTCCGCGTCGTCGTGCGGACAGACCAGCCACGCGTCGAACCGGCCCAGCAACTCCTCGACGCGGGCGTGCACCGCCCTCATCTGTTCGTCGGTGAAGTAACCGCGGGCCAGACCCGACTGGTTCGTCACGACCGCCAGCCGCAGTCCGGCCGCCCGCAACCGGTCCAGCGCCGCCCGCGCTCCCGGCACCGGCCGCACCTTCTCCGGGTCGCCGTTGTACGGCACGTCCTCGATCAGGGTGCCGTCGCGGTCCAGCAACACCGCGTCGTACAGGACTCCTCGGGGGCTCCCGACAGACCCGGAACCGGCGCGGTCAGCAGCGGCGTACGCCCGGGCTGACCTGCGCTGATACGGATCCTCCTGGTCCTGTCGCACAGCCGGCGGGTTCCCTGCGCCCCGAGGAGTAAACGTCGTCACCGAGGCGGTGGCCAGCGCTGCGGCGGTGCCCGTGTCGGCCTTACCCGCCGCGCGGGAGAAGCTAACCCGCCAACCGTTACCCGTGCCGTGGCGCGGGTATGGAAGCCCAGTGGCGATTGTGGAGAAAGTGATCCAAGCCCCCCCGCAGCAGGTGTTCGACGTGCTCGCTGACGGGTGGTCGTACAGCGACTGGGTGGTGGGTACGACACACGTGCGGAACGTGGACGACGCCTGGCCCCGGGTGGGCAGTCAACTGCACCACAAAGCCGGGCCGTGGCCGTTCTCGTTGCAGGACGCGTCGACGGTGCTGGTGTCCGAGCCGCCGCACCGGCTCGTGCTGAGGGCGGGTCTCTGGCCGGCCGGCGAGGCGATCGTGGCGTTCACTCTGCAACCGGCCGACGGGGGCGCCACCCGGGTCCGCATCGGGGAGGATTTCGCGTCCGGCCCGCTGCGTTGGGTCCGCAACAAGGTCAACGACCTGGTGCTGCACCTGCGCAACCGGGAGACGCTCGACCGGCTCGCCGACATCGCCACCCGGCAGAAGGGGTCGCAGTGACGCAGACCGTGGTGGTGACGGGCGCGAGCGCTGGCGTCGGCCGCGCGGTCGCGCACGCGTACGCGGCGCGGGGCGCCCGGCTGGCGCTGCTGGCCCGGGGAGACGCCGGCCTGGCCGCCGCCGAGCGGGAGTGCCGGCTGCGCGGCGCCGCCGACGTACGCGTGTACCGGGTCGACGTGGCCGACGCGGGTGCCGTGCTGCAGGCCGCCGACGACACGGTGCACCGGTGGGGCCGCATCGACGTGTGGGTCAACAACGCCATGGTGTCGGTGTTCGCGCCGGCCTGGGAGATCCCGGCGCGCGAGTTCCGGCGGGTCACCGAGGTGACCTACCTCGGCACCGTGCATGGCACCCTGGCGGCGCTGCGGCACATGCGGGCGCATGGACAGGGCACGATCGTGCAGGTGGGCTCCGCGTTGGCGTACCGGGGGATTCCGCTGCAGTCGGCGTACTGCGCGAGCAAGCACGCCGTACAGGGGTTCAACGACTCGCTCCGCGCCGAGCTGCTGCACGACTGCCCGGGGGTGAAGCTGTCGATGGTGCAGTTGCCGGCGGTGAACACGCCACAGTTCTCCTGGGTCCGCACCCGGCTGCCCCGGCATCCACAGCCGGTCCTCCCGATCTTCACGCCGGAGTTGGCCGCCCGGGCGATCGTGTGGGCCGCCGACCGCGGCACCCGGGAGCTGAACGTGGGCGGCCCGACGTGGAGGGCCCGACTGGCCGACATCCTGTTCCCCGGCCTGCTCGACCGGAAGCTGGCCCGCGACGGGTACGAGAGCCAGCAGACCGGGGACGAGATCGACCCGACCACCTGGCGGGACAATCTCCACCATCCTGCCGATGAGGACATAGATCGGGGCACAGCAGGCGTGTTCCATCAACAGGCGCGTAACCGGTCGGCGGCACTCTGGGTCGGCACCCACAAGCCGGCGCTGTCCGGTGTCGCGCTCGCCGCTGCGGCGCTCGCCCTCACCGTGGTGGCCAGTCGCAGACGTTGATCGCCCGCGACAGACGCCGGCACGCACGCCCCGACCAGCGCATCGATACCCGGACTACTACGAAGCGCCGCCATCACGCAACGCCCGGACGGGGTGCCTCTTCAACCCGCACGTGACAACTGGATACCCTTTCCGGGAGCCCCTGTCCGCAAACCGAGGATGTCCGCATGATCGAGCCTGTGCAGCTGCCGTCGCCGTGGCGGGACGCACGCCTGACCGTTGTCGTGCCCACCTACAACGAGGCGGGCAACCTGCCCACGCTGGTGGAGCGGCTGCTGGCCCTACCGCTGCCCGGCCTGCGCATCCTCGTCGCCGACGACAATTCCCCCGACGGCACCGGCGATGTGGCCGACAAGCTGGCCATCGAGCATCCGGACCGGATCGAGGTCGTGCACCGCGCCGGCAAGGAGGGCCTCGGCCGGGCGTACGTCGATGGCATGACTCGGGCGATCGAGGGCGGCGCCGAGTACGTGGCGCAGATGGACGCCGACCTGTCGCACCCGCCGGAGGCGCTGCCCGGAATGCTGGGCGCGCTGGTCTCCACCCAGGCCAGCGTGGTGATCGGCTCCCGCTACGTGCCCGGCGGAGAGCTCGACGAGAACTGGCCGCTGTACCGCCGGGCCCTCAGTGGCTGGGCGAACCTCTACGTGCACACCCTGCTGCGGGTGCGCATCCGGGACCTCACCGCCGGCTTCAAGATCTGGCAGGCCGACGCGCTGCGCGACATCGGTCTGAACCGGGTGCAGTCCAACGGCTACAGCTTCCAGGTGGAGATGCACTACCTCGCCACCAAGCTGGGGCACACCATCCTGGAGGTGCCGATCCGCTTCGAGGAGCGGCGCGACGGCGTCTCGAAGATGACCACCGCGACCAAGGTGGAGAGCGCCCTGATGCCGTTCCGCCTGCGCAGCAAGCACCGCAACATCACCCGCTAACCCCCCGCCCCGCCCTCCTCCCGCCGTCCCCCGCCCCGCGCCGCCCACGCCTTCCGCCGTTGATCATGAAGTTATAGCCACTCGCCCCGGCGTGTCGGCGCAATAACTTCATGATCAACGGCGATGGACCGCGAGGGCCGGCGGGCCGGGAGGGCCGGGGGGCCGGGGTCAGGTGGTGGGGTAGAGGGCGCGGTGGGCTGTGGCTATTGCTGCGGCGTAGGCGCGTCCGGTCAGCGCGCGGTCGCGGGCCAACGCCGCGCGGGCGGCGTTCGCGCCGGGTGCGCCGTGCACCCCGCCGCCGGGGTGCGCCGAGGCGCTCGCCAGGAAGAGCCGGTCCACCGGGGTGTCCGCCCGGCCCAGGCCAGGGATCGGGCGCAGGAAAAGCTGCTGGTACGCGGCGGCGGTCCCGCCGCCGAGAGCCCCGCCGACCAGGCTCGGGTTGCCCTTCTCCAGGTCGGCCGGCCCGGCCACGTGTCGGCCGACGATCAGTCGCCGGAAACCCGGCGCCGCCGCCTCCAGCACGTCCTCCATCCGCTGTACGTGCCCGGCGACGTCCTCGGCCCGCCAGTTGCGGCGAAACGGCAGGTGGGTGTACGACCAGAGCGACTCGGTGCCCGGCGGGGAGTGGCTCGGATCGGCCACGGACATCTGCCCGACCAGCAGGAACGGATCGCGGGGCAGCTCACCACGGGCCAACTCGCCCGCGTAGTGGGTCAGCCCGTTCAGGTCCGCACCGAGGTGCACGGTGCCCGCGCCGACCAGCTCCCGGTTCGCCCACGGCACCGGCGCGGAGAGCGCCCAGTCCACCTTCAGCGTCGAACCGTCCCACCGGAAGTGCGCCAGGTCCTCCACCAGCCGCGACGGCAGCGCCGCCGCGCCGACCAGGTCGAGGTACAACGCTGGCGCCGGCACGTCGGCGAGTACGGCCCGACGGGCCCGCCACAGCGCGCCGCCCTCCGTGCGTACCCCCATCGCCCGGCCCCGCGCGGTGAGCACCCGGTCGACGCGGGCGCCGTAGAGGATCGTCCCTCCCCGCTCCTGCAGCCGGCCCACCAGCGCGTTGGTGATCTGCTGCGCGCCGCCGACGGGCACCGGCCAGCCGACCTGCTGGCCGAGCATGGCCAGCAGCCAGCCGTACACGCCGGAGCCGGCCTCCTCGGGGGACAGGTCGGTGTGCAGGGCGCAGCCGGCCAGCAGAGCGGGCCCGCCGGCACCGTCGAAGAGTTCGTCGCCGAGTTTGCGGACCGGCACCACCAGGCGCCGCGCCAGTCGCAGCGCGCCGGCCACCCGTAGCCGACGCAGCAGACCCAGCCCGCCGCGTACCGGTGGGAACGGCGAGGTGATCGCCTCCAGCATCGGCTCGGCCACGTCGAGCCAGTCGGTGTACGCGTCGAGCCAGCGCTTGCCGTCACCGGGGGCAAACTGCTCCAGCGAGGCGGCCGTGACGTCCGGATTCCGGTTGATCACCGCGGACCGGCCGTCCGGCAGCAGGTGCGCCAGCACGTCCGGCGCATGCCGCCAGGACAACCCGTGCCGACCCAGGTCGAGGCCGCCCAGCACCGGTGAGGCGTACCCGAGGGGGTAGAACGAGCTGTACAGGTCGCTCAGGTAGCCGGGCGCGGTCACCTCGGCGGAGCGGACCGCGCCCCCGGGCACCGCGGTCGCCTCCAGCACCACCACCTCCCAACCGGCGTCCGCCAGCAGGTTGGCCGCCACCAGGCCGTTGTGGCCGGCCCCGATGACGACGGCATCCGCGCTCTGCGCGGAGGTGGTTGTCATCGGATCCGCCTACCCGGCGCGCAACCGGGCGAAACGCGTTTGCCTCGCCGAGGCCGGGGCATCCAGCGCCGCATGTACACGGTTGCGCAGCTGGTGGGCGGGGTGTGGGGCGCGGGCGGCGACGGTGGCGAACTGGTCGTGCGTGATCCGGCGGACGACTCGCCGGTCAGCACGGTGCCGGTGGCCACGGCCGACGAGGTCGGCAAGGCGACCCAGGCGGCACGCAACGCGGCGGCCCAGTGGGCGGCGACCGCGCCCGCCGAGCGGGCCGGAGCGCTGCACCGGGCCGCGGACGCGGTGGAGGCGGTCATCGAGGAGCTGTCGGCGGCCGTCACCGCGGAGATGGGCAAGCCGTTGGCGGACGCCCGCGGCGGCGTCGAGGCGGGCGTTGGCACCCTGCGACAGTACGCGGAGCTGGCCCCGCTACGCGGCGGGCGGACGCTGAACGGCGAAGCGGACGCACTCGACTTCCTGACCCCGCAGCCGCGCGGTGTCGTGGCCGCGATCACGCCCTGGAACGACCCGGTGGCGGTCTCCTGCGGACTGCTCGGCGCTGCCCTGGTCACCGGAAACGTGGTGCTCTACAAGCCGAGCGAACGGACACCGGCGACGGGCTGGCTGCTGGCGCGGGCGCTGGATCAGGCGTTACCGGCCGGCGTGTTGTCGCTGCTCACCGGCGGACCCGAGGTCGGTGCGGCGCTGGCAGCCCAGGAGGTCGACGTCGTGGCGCACGTGGGCTCCACCGCCACCGGGCGGGCGATCGCCGCCGCGGCGGCCCGCACCGGCGCGAAGGTGCTCCTGGAGAACGGGGGCAGCGACCCGTTGATCGTCGACGCGGGCGTCGACCCGGAGTGGGCGGCCGGTCAGGCCGCGCTCGGCGCGTTCGCCAACGCTGGGCAGATCTGCGTGGCCGTGGAGCGGATCTACGTGCACCGGGAGGTGGCCGAGGACTTCGTCGCCGCCCTGGTGCGGCACGCCGACGCGCTGCGGGTCGGGCCGGGGCGGGACCCCGGCACCGAACTGGGCCCGCTGGTCGACCGGCGGCACCGGGACCACGTGCACGGTCAGGTGGCCGCGGCGGTGGCGGCCGGCGCACAGGTCCGACTCGGCGGTGCGGTCCCGGACGGCCCGGGAGCGTTCTACCCGGCCACCGTGGTCACCGACTGCCGGCACGACATGCCGCTGGTGCGGGAGGAGACGTTCGGGCCGGTCGCCCCGGTGGTGGTGGTCGACTCCTTCGAGGAGGCTCTGCGCTGCGCAGCGGACTCCCCGTACGGGCTGGCCGCCACCGTGTTGACCGCGTCGATGGGTCACGCACAGCGGGCCTGGCGGGAGCTGCCGGTCGGCACCGTCAAGGTCAACGCGGTGTTCGGGGGCGCTCCGGGCGGTGCCGCGCACCCGCGCGGGGCCAGTGGGCAGGGCTTCGGGTACGGCCCGGAACTGCTGGACGAGTTCACGGCCACGAAGGCGGTGCACATCGAGGCGCCGGGCGGCGGCCACTGGTGAACGGTACGGGCGGACGCAGGGGTGGCGCGTCCGCCCGTACCGCGTCGGTGTGCCCCGGTGCGGTGGTGGTCAGCCCCCGCGAGCCTTGCGGGTGGCCCGGTCGTTGGCCTTCTCGATCGCCTTGACCAGGTCGGGCTTGGTCATGCTGGACCGGCCGGGTACGTCGAGTTTGCGGGCCACCGACATGAGGTGGTCCTTGGTGGCGTTGGCGTCCACTCCACCGGCGGTGGGGGCGCGCCGTTCCGGCCCGCCACCGGCGGCCTGCTGGTCGCTGGGGCCCTTGCGGCCCTTCGGCTCCCAGTGGTCGCCCACCTTCTCGAACTGGTGCTTCACCGCGGCGAAGGCGGTGCGGTGTGACCGCTCCCCCTCCCCGTAGGTCTCGACCGCCGAGTCGTGCGTCTTCTCCCAGGTGCGCTGCGCCTTCTCCGGGGAGCGTCGCAGCGTGCTGGGCAGGTCCTCGCGCCCGGGCATCTCGTCCTCCTCCGTGTCGACAGGGTCACCCTGACCGTTCCCCCGCGACGCGGCGGCAAACCATACGCGGCACCCGCGCGGCGCTGGGCGGGTTTGTCGATTTCGCGATCCGGGTACCGGCGGGCCAGGCCCGACCGGACGACCGGTCATCCGGTGGCCGGGGCGCAGGGAGCGGGCATGACGACCACAGAGCCCGGTACGACGCTCGACGGCGCACCGGGCAAGCAGGTGCCCCGACGGATGCGGCAGCTGAGCTGGCGGACCTGGCGTGGGGTGCTGGTCCGTAGCGTGCAGAACTTCGTCACCGACAACTGCTCCGACTGGGCGGCCGCGCTGACCTACTACGGGGTCCTGGCGCTCTTTCCGTCCGCCATCGTGGTGGTCGCCCTGGTCGGTCTGGTCTCCACCGGCGAGCAGACCCTGGACACGGTGGTCGACCTGGCCAACCAGGTGGGTGCCGGGTCGGTGGTGACCGACGACGACGGCGGCGTGGTCGGGGTGATCCGGTCCGTGGTGCTGCAGCAGAGCAACGCCAAGGTGCTGCTGAGCTTCGGCCTGCTCGGCGCGCTGTGGTCCGCGTCGGGCTTCATCGGCGCGTTCACCCGGGCCTCCAACGCGATCTACGGGGTGAGCGAGGGCCGGCCGGTCTGGAAGCTGCGACCGTTGCAGATCGGCCTGGCGGCGGTCACGTTGGTACTGCTCGCGGTGGTCGCCCTCGGTCTGATCGTCAGCGGCCCGGTCACCGACGCGGTCGGCGACCTGATCAACGCGGGGGGTCTGGCCCGTACGGTGTGGAGCGTGGCGAAGTGGCCGGTGCTCGCCATGGTGATGATGGTGTTGCTGTCCCTGCTGTTCTGGATCGCCCCGAACGTACGCCAGCCCCGCTTCCGCTGGCTCACCCCCGGCGGCGCGGTGGCTCTGTTCTCCTGGGCGGCGGTCTCCTTCGCCTTCGGCCTCTACGTGGCCACCTTCGCCTCGTACAAGACGACCTACGGCAGCCTCGGCGCGGCCATCGCGTTCCTCGTCTGGCTCTACCTGTCCAACTCGGCGCTGATGCTGGGGGTGCAGATCAACGCCCAGGTGCAGCGTGGGCGGCAGTTGCAGGCCGGTGACCCCGACCCGGAGGACCCGGTGCTGCCGCCACGCAAGCCCGCCGACGACTGACCCCGGTTCGGGGCCGGATGTCCGGTCCGGGGCCGGGCCGAGGGCCGGTTCGTGGCCCGGTGCCGGTTTACCGGGCAGGGGGCCGGGTAGCGCAGAAGGCATGGAGCGTGGCAACAGCAAGCACGGACCGAGGATCGACGAACAGATGAGTCAGGAGGTCAGCGGCCTCGTGCAGGGGCCGGGGACCGGCGGCTCTCGGGTCGATGAGTCGCGGGTGCCGGAACCGGCTGGCGAGGACCAGCCGGAGACGACCACCGCCCCGGCCGGCGACCTGCGCACCGGCACCCCACAGGGAATGAGTTCCACGGACGTCGAGCAGCGCAGCCGGCTCGGCCGGTTCATCTCGATGAGCGCGCTGCCGGGCGACCGCCTGATGCTCATCGCCAGCGCCCGCGAGAACGAGGCGCCGGACGACATCGTGGCGGCGCTGGAACGACTGCCCGAGGGCACCCTCTACCAGACGGTCTCCGAGGTGTGGGCCGCGCTCGGCAACAAGAACGAGACAACTCGCTGGTGAGAAGAATCGCCCCCCGATTCGATGACCGCCAGCGGCTGAAGGAGGTTCTCTCATGAGTGGCGTTACCGAACATGTGGAAGTTTCCGTGCCCGTACGCACCGCGTACGACCAGTGGACGCAGTTCGAGCAGTTCCCCGAGTTCATGGAGGGCGTGCAGGAGGTCCGGCAGCTCTCCGACACGATGACCCACTGGACGGTGGACATCGCCGGGGTGAAGCGCGAGTTCGACGCCGAGATCACCGAGCAGCTTCCCGACGAGCGGGTCGCCTGGCGCTCTACCGACGGCACCCAGCAGGCCGGCGTGGTGACCTTCCACCGCCTCGACGCGGACAAGACGCGGGTCACCCTGCAGCTTGAGTTCGAGCCGCACGGGGTCGTCGAGCAGGCCGGCGACAAGCTCGGCATCGTCGACCGGCGCGCCAAGGGCGACCTGGAGCGGTTCAAGACGTACATCGAGCGGCGCGGTCAGGAGACCGGCGCCTGGCGCGGATCGGTGGACCGCCCGCAACCGTGATCCTGAGCAGTGACACCGATGGCCGCCAGAATCCTGGCGGCCATCGCCGTTCCCGAGCCTGGTCGCGTGGCGCCGTTTGCGATCATCGCGCCCGGGTACGGCTGTAGACATGACCGACGACAACATCAGGGTGTGGCGGGACGAGGAGCGGCTTCCGTTGGAGGAGCTGGAGCGTGCCGTTTCGGGCTCCAGCCTCGACGGGGAAGCCGACGACGTGACCGGCAACGACGCCGGCGAGGAGGCAACGTTCGGGCACGGACCGGCCGCGTCGGACCGCGACGGGGCGGTCCGGGGCAACAGCCGGGAGGACACCGACCCGCAGCGCGCCTACCGTCCGTCCACCACCGGCCGGACCGGGCCGGACGTCTGAGTTTCCCGCCCGATCTGGGCGGGCAACGCCTGCGCGGGCGGACCGGCGGTGGGTCGGCGCGCGCCCCACTCGTGGAGCACGATCAACGCCAGCGCGAGTACCAGCAGGGCCGAGCCCAGCACCTGCACCGACGTGTTGCCGATCAGCACGCCCAGTCCGGCCGGGACGAGCGCCGCGCCGAGGCCCGAGGCGCCGATCTGCATCCCGATGGCCCGGTCCGCGTGCGCAGCGCCGACCCGTTCGGCGGTGGTGAGGGTGAGCAGCGGGAACACCGGCGCGGCGGCGAAACCGACCACGACCAGGCCGAGCACCGCCAGCACGGCCGGCCCGGGTACCGCGATCAGCGCCGCGCCCACGGCCATTCCGACCAGGCTGACGCGCAACACCAGCCCGGCCCCCAGTCGCTCGGCCACCACACCCTGCACCACCCGGCCGACGAAGAGGCTGCCCCAGTACGCGGAGACGCAGCCGCCAGCCAGCGCCGCGCTGAGCCCCCGCCCCTCGGTCAGCAGCAGGAACGCCCACAGGCCGGCGGACACCTCGATGGCCACGTACAGCGCGAAGGCGAGCAACCCCGACCAGACGGCCGGCAGTCGTAGCGTGTCCCGAACCGGAACCCGGACGACCGGTGCCGCGCCGTCCGCGCTGGTCGGGCCCGTTTCGACGGCGGCGCCCACCTCGGTGCCGGCCGTGGCGGACGCCTCGGTGCTCGCCGGGACGCCGCGGTGCCAGGCCCGCACGGTGAGCACGAACGCGGCGGCCAGAACGAGTTGGGCGGCAGCCACGATGCCGTACCCCCAGCGCCAGGCGAGCCCGGCGCTCAGCACCCCGGTCATGATCAGCGGGCCGATGGCCACGCCGAGGCCGAAGAAGGCATGCAGCCAATTCATGTGCCGGGCCCCGAAGGCCCCGGCGGCGTACGCGTTGAGCCCGGAGTCGACCGCGCCGGACCCGAGCCCGAGCAGCAGCGCACAGCCCACCAGCACCGCCAGCACGGGGCTCACGGAGTAGCCGGCCAGCGCGAGGCCAGCCAGCACAGTGCTGCCGGCGAGCAGGGCACCGACGCCGACCCGGGCCAGCGTGAAGCCTGCCAGCACGCTGGAGGTGAGATAGCCGACGGTGCCGGCGGTGAGCACCCACCCGACGGCCTCGGTCGGTACGCCGAAGTCGCTCCGGGTCGAGGGCCAGGCGACGCCGAGCAGCCCGTCCGGCAGACCGAGGCTGACGAACGCGAGGTAGGCCAGCAGGAGCTGCGTGGCGCGGGGGCGCGCGGGCGTGGTCGACACGAGACATCATCCTGCCGCAGGCGCACCCTAGTGCCGTAGGTGTCCAATCGCGCGCGGCGGAAAGAAATCGTGTCCGGACGGTCGAGAAAGCGGACAGCTCATCCAGAATCGGCCGATCGGAGGACGGCAAGCCGGCCGATTCGCGTAAGAATTTCGGGATGCATCAAGGCTCCGGAATCCTCTCGACGCGTCAGCGCCGGCTCGCCTGGCTCGGCTTCCTGCTCGCCGCGCTGCAGGCGCCCGTGTCCGCCAAGCTCGTCGCCGACGAGTCGTGGCTGTTCAGCCTCTGTGTCGCGCTGATGGTGGCAACCGTGATCATCGCTGATGACGCGGCGCGGCGACGCCCGGCCGACGCGACAAGCGACTAACCCCCGCTGCCCGGCCGGGCCTCGTGACCCGGTCGGCCCCGACTGCGGCGGCGTTCCTTCATCTCCGCCTCGTAGAGGTGGCGTCGCCCGCCCACCAGTTCGTCGCGGGCCTGCTGGTCCAACTCCCGGAACAGCGCGTGGTAGCCGTCGTCGAAGTCCTCGACGATCTGGAACGTCCACCGTCCGGCGATGACGTTGCGACCCAGCAGCTCCGTGTCGATCCGGTCGGCGAGCTGCGGATGCCCGGCGGCGCGGAACTGCTCCACCGCGTCGTCGAGCATGAGGTCGGCGTGGCCGATCAACTGGTGCAACGAGTACAGATGCCCCCGGGCCCGCTCCACGCACTCCAGCGCCTCGCTGAGCTTGCCGAGCGCGGCGACCGTCGCGTCGCTCACCTCGGGCGGTCGCCGGTGCTGCTCGTCCGGTCCGTCCGGCTGTTGTCCCATCGCGTGCCTCCGTGCTGTGTGCCGCCCTGTGCGCGCGGTTCTCCTGGTGCCCCGTCTGTGCCGGATCAACCCCCGCGGCCAGGACTGGTCGTCCAGGTGGCGCAGGCGACACCCGCCGGGCGGCCGAGGTCGACCCGGTGACCCGTCGGTTAACCTCGGTCACCATGCGTGTGCCGTTCACCCGGGTCGTCTCCCGTACCGCCGTCGACTCGGCGCGGTTCACCCTGGCCGCCCTCACCGTCTCCGTGGGCTCCGCCGGGCTCGCCGCCGCCGCCGCGCGACCAGAGCTGCTGGCCCTCGTCGACCAGCACGCGGCCGCCGTGCGGGACAGCCTCGACGGTGACAGCCAGCCGCTGACCGCCGCGGCCCTCGCCGGCTACGCCGAGGGGGTCCGCGCGGCTGCCCTGGAGCACGGGTGGGCGCCGCCGGAGGGGTCGGTGGACTGGAGCCAACCGGAGTGGCTGCTCACCCGCCTGCTCGCGGTCTGCGCGCTGGCCCGCTCGCTCGACCGGGCCTGACGGGGACGGGGAGGGCATCCCGCGTCGTCCGCGGAACACCCTCCCCACCCGCCGTTCCTCTTGCCGCGCTACGAGCGGTACTGCTGGGCTTCGTCCACCTGAGGCATGGCCTGGGTGCGGTCGCCCCCACGGTCGGCCATCTGCCGCTCCACGTCGCTACGCCCGGCCGCATTGGCCTGACGCTGTTGCTGCACCGCCTGAGCTTCCCGGGCCGCCCGCTGCAGCCAGCCGTCCCAGCGGCTCTGCATCGGCTTCACGAGACCGCCACCGACACCGACGACCAGAATGCCGCCCACCGTGGCGAGCACCGCGATCAGCACCGGGGTCGTCACCGTGGTGGCGATACCCACCTGGTTCAGCGCGGCGATGATGCCGAGCGCGATGATGAAGATCGCTGTCAGGTCGGCCAGGACCTTGCCGTACGAGAGTCCTCCCAGCGCCCCGGTGACCAGATCCCGGACGGCGTTGGCGATCGCGGCCGCCACCACCACGATGACGATCGCGATGAACGCACGCGGCAGCCAGGACACCACGCCGCGGATCAGGTCACTGATCGCGTTGGGCCCCCAGACTCCGAACGCGAACTGCAGCGTGAACAGCAGTACCGCGTAGTACGCCAGTCTGGCCAGAATGTCGGAGGCGTCGTACTTCGTTCTCTCCAGGGCCCGTTTGATGCCACCGCGTTCGACCGCCTGGTCGAAGTGCACCCGTTCTAGCACCGTATCCACGATCTTGAGGACGGCTCGGGCGATGAGCCAGCCGACCACGAGGATGACGATGAAGGCCACTGCCTTCGGGATGAAGAGCAGCACCGACCTCCAGGTGTCGGCGATGGCATCGCCGATGTCGGCCTGCCGGACCGCGAGGGTTTTCAGCATGATGTCCCTCCTGTCGCATGGACTGCGCCGGGCGCATACCCGGCTACCGGTCTGGCAGTCCGCGCAACGCGCCGCGTTTTTTGCGGCAGGCCGCCGGACAGGGGCCCTGAACTGCCCGAACGGCCACCGCGACAGGGAAAGCGACGGCCCGCCGCCATGATCGGATGCCTTTTCCGGTCAGCCGACTAGGCTGCGAACATGCCAGGAACGGTTGGGCGAGTCCCCACGCCAGCAACTCCGGTCCCGGGCGCATCCACCGGGCCCGGGACGGCTGCTGACGTGCTCGCCCACGACTGGGCCGGCACCCCGCTGGGTCCGCCCGAGGGCTGGGACGTGGCGATCAGGGCCGTGGTCGACCTGATCCTCGCCTCGCCGATGCCGATGGCCCTGGCGTACGGCGACGACCACGTCCTGCTCTACAACGCCGGCTACGCCGAGCTGCTGGGCACCAAACACCCGAGCGCCCTCGGCCGCCCGGCCGCCGAGGTGTTCGCCGAGATCTGGGCGCTGCCCGGCGTCGGCCAGGTGTTCGAGCGCACGTACCGGCAGGGCGTGCCGTTCCTGGAGAAGGAATCCACCCTGCCGTTGGTCCGTGGGCACTCCGCGACGGTGGAGCAGGCGGTCTTCACCCGGGGCTACTCGCCGGTGCGCGACAGCGCCGGGCAGATCGTCGGCACGTTGACGGTCGCGGCCGAGACCACTCACGTCACCGAGCAGTTACAGAGCCTCAGCGAGGTGGCCGCGGCGCTCGCCGGCACGCTCACCCTCGACGACGTGGCCCGGGTGGCGCTGCGGTACGCGATCACCACCTTCGACCCCGACCAGGTCTCGTTCGCGGTCGACGAGGGCGGCGGCGGCTGGCGGATGGTGCGCCGGGTCCGCGGCGAGTTGCTGGACGAGGCCGACGAGCGGCTTCCCCCGCTCTGGCGACGTGCCCCGGCGGGCTGGACGGCCCCGGTGGTGCAGGCGGCACACTCCGGCGGCCCGTCCTTCCTCAGCGATGGGCAACCGCTGCGGGAGATCGCGGTGGACCGCCACGACCAGAAGATCCGCTCGATGGCGGCGCTGCCCCTGGGCACCTCGGTGGTCCGCGGCGGGCTGGCGGTCGGCTACCAGGGGCCGCACACCTGGTCGCCCGCCGAGCGGGCGCTGTTGGCCGCGTCGGCGGAGTTGATCGGCCAGGCCGCCGAGCGGGCCCGCCGGTTCGAGACCCAGCACGGCACCGCCCAACTGTTGCAACGCAGCATGTTGCCGGAACACCTGCCAGACCTGCCCCGGTTGCGGGTCGCGGCCCGCTACGACCCAGGGGTGGACGGCAACGCCGCCGGCGGTGACTTCTACGACGCGTTCCTGCTGCCCAGCGGCGCGCTCGGCGTGGTGCTGGGCGACGTCGCCGGCCACGACGTGCAGGCCGCCGCGCGGATGGGGCAGGTCCGGGCCGCCTTGCGCGCGCTGGCCCTGGCCGACCCGGCGCCCGACGCGGTGCTGGCCGGGTTGGACCGGCTGGTGACCAGCCTGGGCGCGGAGGCCGGCACGTACGAACTCTTCGTCACCGTGGTGTTCGGGGTGATCGACGCGGAGCGGCGGGAGTTGACCCTGGCCAGCGCCGGCCACCCCGCGCCGTTGATCCGCCGCGGCGACCCGGAAGGCCGCTCGCACGCCGAGTACGTCGACGTGCCGGCTGGTCCCCCGCTGGGTCTGGGCGGCCGGCCGGGCACCATCACGGTCGCGTTCCGCCCCGGTGACACCCTGCTGCTGTTCAGCGACGGGGTCGTGGAGCGTCGGCGGCAGAGCCTCAGCACCGGGCTGGCCACCCTCGGCGACGCCGTCGCCAAGGCCGGCAGCGGCGACCCTCGCGCGCTCTGCGCGGTGGCCACCGCAGCGGTACCGGGCAGCACGGAGGACGACGTGGCCGTGCTGGCAGTGGAGCACGCGCTCAAGCCGAGTCGTTCGGCGAGCATGGAGGTACCCGCCGAGCCGACCGCGCCCAGCCGGGTTCGGCACTGGATGACCGGCCAGCTCACCGATTGGCAGGTGTCGGAGTCGGTGATCGGGGCTGCGGTGCTCTGCACCAGCGAGCTGACCACCAACGCGTTGCTGCACGCCGGCACGGCCGCCCGCGTGGAGATCGACCTCAGCCCCGAGCGGCTTCTGGTCTCGGTCGCCGATTCCGGCACCCGGGGCACCGTGACGCGAACCCGCACCGACACGTTGAGCAGTCGTGGGCGCGGTCTCGGCCTGATCGAGGAGCTCAGTGACGCCTGGGGCACCGACCCGTCGGTCCGCGGCTCCACGGTCTGGTTCGAGATCCTCACCCCGCCAGCCGAGCGCCCCTGAGACCACCCGAACGGGCAGGAGGACGCCCATGCGTACCGACGGGCCCGCCGGGGTTCTCTTCGACGTGGACGGCACCCTGGTCGACACCACCTATCTGCACACCGTGAGTTGGTGGGAGGCGTTGCGCCAGACCGACCAGCCGGTGCCGATGGCGGTGGTGCACCGCTCGATCGGGATGGGCTCGGACCGGCTCCTGGACCATCTGCTCGGCCCTGAGCGGGACCGGGAGGCCGACACGAGGCTGCGCGACGCGCACGACACCCTGTACGCCGAGTACTGGGAACGACTCACGCCGCTGCCCCGGGCGGCGGACCTGCTGCGCGCCTGCGCCGAGCGAGGGCTACGGGTGGTGCTCGCCACCTCGGCCTCGGAACCCGAGGTCGGCGCGCTGCGTCAGGCGCTGGCCGCCGATGACGTGATCGACACCATCACCTCCTCGGCGGACGCCCAGCAGAGCAAGCCGGCGCCGGACATCCTGGTCGCCGCGCTGGCAAAGTCCGGGTTGACCGCCGAGCGGGTGGTCTTCGTCGGCGACTCGGTGTGGGACGTCGTCGCGGCCAGCGCGTTGAGCATCCCCTGCGTGGGGCTGACCTGCGGCGGCACCAGCCGCGGCGAACTCGCCGGTGCCGGCGCGGTGGCGGTGTACGACGACCCGGCCGCACTGCTGGATGAACTGGCAGACTCGCCGCTCACCCGGCCGAGGTGAGCCTCACTCCGGTTCTCCGGCCCGTACGCGCATAGCCGGAGTCCCTCCGGGGCATGGTCTGTCACCACCTGCCCCGCGCCCCGCGGGTGCGGCTGAAGGGTGGTGCCGTGGAGCCGGTAGACGTGGCGTTCGCGCTGGTGGGCTTGGGTGCTCTGCTCGCGGGCGTCCTGCCGCGGGTGCTGGAGCGGCGTCCACTGTCCATGCCGATCGCCTTCCTGGCCCTCGGCATGCTGGTGTTCCTGCTGCCGGTCGGGCTGCCGACCCCGGACCCGCTGGCCCACCCGGAGCTGACCACCCACCTCACCGAGATCGGCGTGATCGTCGCGCTGATGGGTGCCGGGCTCAAGATCGACCGTCCGTTGAGTTGGCGGCGGTGGTCGTCCACCTGGCGCCTGCTGGCGATCGCGATGCCACTGTGCATCGCGGCGGTGGCGCTGCTCGGGTGGTGGTGGGCGGGGCTGGTACCGGCCGCCGCGCTGTTGTTGGGCGCGGCGCTGGCCCCGACCGATCCGGTGCTCGCCGCCGACGTACAGGTCGGCGAGCCGACGGACGTGGAAGATTCCGAGGACGAGGTCCGCTTCGCGTTGACGTCCGAAGCTGGCCTCAACGACGGGCTGGCGTTCCCGTTCGTCTACGCCGCCATCGCCATCGCCTCGACCAGCCTCGCTCCGCGCGACTGGTTCGCCGAGTGGTTCGCCGTGGACGTGCTCTGGAAGGTGGGTGTCGGGGTCGGGGGTGGCCTGCTCATCGGCTGGCTGCTCGGCAAGTTGTTCTTCCGTGCGCCCAGCGAGCTGCGCTTGGCCCGGCACGCCGAGGGTTTCCTGGCGCTGGCCGCCACGTTCCTGGCGTACGGGCTGGTGGAGGTCGTCGGCGGGTACGGCTTCCTGGCGGTGTTCGTGGCCGCGCGCGCGATCCGGGCGGCCGAGCGGACCCACGAGTTCCATTCGGTGCTGCACGACTTCGCCGAGCAGGTCGAACGGCTGCTCACCCTGGTGCTGTTGCTGCTGCTCGGCGGCGCGATCGTGGGTGGTCTGCTGGTGCCGCTGACCTGGCCGGCGGCCGCCGCCGGGCTGGCGCTGGTGTTCGTGATCCGGCCGCTGATCGGCTGGTTGTCGCTGCGCGGCGCACCGGGACGGCCGGCTGAGCAATGGGTCATCTCGTTGTTCGGCATCCGCGGCGTCGGCTCGTTCTACTACCTCGCGTATGCCACCACGAAGGCCGACTTCCCGCAGGCCGAGCTGCTCTGGGCGACCGCCGGGCTGGTGGTGCTCGTCTCCGTGGTGGTGCATGGCATCACGGCGACTCCGGTCATGCAACTGCTGGACTCCGCGGGCGAGCGGACCTCCGACCCGGCCGAACGTGACACCGACGCCCGCCCGGTCGCCACCGCCGGGCACGCCTAGGGTCCTTCGACTCGCCGCCGGACACGCGCTCGGCCGCGACGTCACCCGCCGTCCTGATCGTCCGCGCCGGGGGCCAGGAAAGATCCGGTCAGTGTCGAGGCCGCAGGCCCCGCGGGAAGCTTGTCCGGGTCGAGGACCATGTCGATGGCGGCAATGCGATCGTCGTGCACGGTGAAGCCGACGACGGCGACAAGTTTGCCGCTCCGGTCGCGTGCGACGACGCCGGCGACCCCGTTGACCATCGCGGGAGCGCACAGGCGCGCGAACCGTGGCCCGGCGTCGGCGGCCCGTGCAGCCACGGCGCGAGCGCCGGTGAGCAGGGCGGGTGCGAGCCGAGCACGGCGTCCGTGGTCGGAGCGGAACACGACGTCGGGGGCCAGCAGGGCAAGCAGGGCGTCGAAGTCACCGGCACGGGCAGCGGCCAGAAACGCGTCGACGACACGTCGCTGGGCGGGCAGGCCGGCGCGGGGCTGCGGGGCATGCTCGCGCAGTCGCCGCCGGGCCCGGCTGGCCAGTTGCCGGGTGGCCGCCGGTGTGCGCCCCACGACGACGGCCACCTGCTCGAACGGCATACCGAACATGTCGTGCAGCACCACCGCGAGCCGCTCGGCAGGCTCAAGGCTGTCGAGCACCACGAGCAAGGCGATGCCGACCGCGTCGGTGTGCAGGGTGGCTTCCTCCGGATCGCCGTACTCGCTGACGAGCGGCTCCCAGGTCGCGCTCAACTGCTCGCGGCGCGCCTGGCGGGCCCGCAGCATGTCGATGCACACCCGACCGACCAGGGTGGTCAGCCACGCCGCCGGGTTGGTGATCAGGGCCGGATCGGCGCGCGTGGTGCGCAGCCACGCCTCCTGCAGCGCGTCATCGACCTCAGTCAACGACCCCAGCAGCCGATAGGCGACGGCCCGCAGACGCGGGCGGTGCTGCGCCATCTGCTCGGCGAACCACTCCTGGTCGTCCATCTCCCTATTTCCCGAACGCTTCCCGCCGCAGCATCGCCAATAGTGTCGGAGCGCCCTCCGCGGTGGTGACAGCCACGGTCCGCCCGACCCACGCAGTGTCCGTGGCCTGAGCGAGCAGGCAGGCCGCCAGGTCCTCGCGGCTGGTGAAGATGCCGTCGGAACGATTCTCGGAGAGTCGGTAGCGAGTGACGCTGGCACTGTCGAAGAGCCCCGACGGGCGCACGATCGTCCAGTCGAGGTTGCTGTCCCGCACCTGCCTCTCCATGGCGCGCATGTCGTCGTAGGTGGACTTGCCGATCGTGGCGGTGACCAACGGCTGAATGACGCGGTTGAGCAGGAAACCGCCCTCGGCGTGGTGATGCGGCTCGGTGGCACTGGAACTGACCACGACGAGCCGCCGCACACCCGCACGGCGCATCGCGGCCAGGACCGTCGCGGTGCCTCGGCTGTAAACCAGCACCGGTTGCCGAGTGAACGGCACTCCAAGCGTCGACAGCACCGCGTCGGCGCCGTCCACCGGGGCATCCACGGTCACGTCGGCGGCCACCACCTCCAACCCCGGGCCCTTCACCGGGAACGATTCCGGCTGCCGGGTCACCGCCCGTACGTCGTGGCCGGCGTCCAGCGCCTGCTGTACCAGGCGACGACCCGTGGCCCCGTTCGCGCCGAGAACGACGATACGCATCTGGTGTGCTCCCCTCCCGAAGTGGCTTTCCACAGTGACGTCGGTCGGCGCCGATCGTTTGTGACAAGGCACAGGTCGCGGCGGTCCGGCGCGGGCGGAGGCTGGGTCGGATAGTGGCGGTCAGCCGAGCCGGGCGGCGATCGCGCGGCCAAGGTCCCGACCGGAGCGCCAGGCGCTCTGCACCCGGGGCTTGCCGAACGCGTCGCCGGCCAGGCCGATCCCGTCGGCGTCCAGGTGGTGGCTGGCACCGGCGGTGTTGCTGGTCGGCTTCGCGTACGTCCAGCGGTGCACGTGCACGTCGACGGCCTGCTCCGGCAACCCCAGCAGGTCCCGGACGGCCTGCTCGACCGCCGGGCCGGCCCCGCTGGGTTGGGCCAGGTGTCGGGCGGCGAACTCCGGCACGGTGTGCGCGACGAGCACCGGCGCGCCGTCACCGCGCCGGTCGCCGTCGTCGCAGACGAGGTTGAGGACCGGATGGTCGTTGACGAACGCACCGCGGAAGTCCGGCCAGCGCCGGCTCGGAAAGCGCAGCACCGCGGCCAGTGACGGCGACCAGTGCTGCGCCTGTACGACCTGGGTGGCGGCGGTCAGGGCCGGGGCAAGCAGCAGGGCGGCCTGTGGGCCCGGCATGGCCAGGGCGACCGCCGCGCACGACTCGCCGTCCACGGCCGGACCGGGGTCCACGCTGAGCACCAGCCGGTCGACGGTCACCGGCACCGCGCCGGCCAGGTGCTCGACCAGCGAGCGCAGCCCTTTCGGGGCGGCGAAGCGCATCGGCCCGGGCACGTCGTGCTGCCCACTCTGGTCGTACGCCTGGAAGGTGTCGGTCCATTCGCGGACCAGGCCGGCGGCGCGCCACTGCTCGACCACGGCGACGAAGTCCGGGTCGGTGGCGGTGAAGTACGCCGCGCCGATGTCCGCTGGCCGGCCCTCGAAGCGTTTGCTGGCCATCCGGCCGCCGCAGACGTGGCCCCGCTCCCGGACCTGCACCGGCACCCCGGCCCGGGTCAGCTCCACCGCACAGGCCACCCCTGCGATGCCCGCCCCGACCACCACCACGTTCGCCCGGTCCACGCTCATCCGGCGATCCTAGGTGGCGGCGAGCGGGCAGGCATGAAGGAGCAGAGATCAGGGTAATGGCACACCTGTTCGAAGAGAGGGAGATGACGATGACCGACCGAGGCAACGAGCAGGCCGACCAGAGCGCCGCGATCAAGGACCCGGACGAGTGGGTCACCGGTGACGAACCACCCACCGCGGCCCAGGAGTCCTACCTGAGCACCCTGGCCCGGGAAGCCCACGCGGAGCTGCCGCCCGACCTGACCAAGGCCGAGGCCTCCAAGCGCATCGACGAGCTCCAGGCAGAAACAGGCCGTGGCCAGTAACCCCCTGCCCCACGCGATCTTGCACTTTCTGTCGCGACAGAAGCGCACATAAGGCACGAACCAGCGACAACAACTGCAAGATCGCGGGGTGGGGGTGGGGGTGGGGGGTAGGGACGGGGGTTAGAGGCGGGGTAGGCGGTGCAGCTCTACCTTGGTGGGGCGGCCGTTGTTGATTTCCGCGGTTAGGTAGGTGGCGTGGGGTTGGGAGCGGCGGTCGGTGGGTGAACCGGGGTTGAGCAGGCGCAGCCCACCAGGCGCCTCGGTGTCCCAGGGGATGTGCGAGTGCCCGAAGACGAGCAGGTCGACGTCGGGAAAACGGGCCGCACACCGCTCTTCGCGACCGGTTCGTGGCCCGGTCTCGTGCACGACGGCGACCCGCAGGCCGTCGAGTTCCACCCTGGCCACCTCCGGCAGCCGGGCGCGCAGCGCGGGGCCGTCGTTGTTGCCGTACACCCCGATCAGTCGGCGCGAGCGCACGGTCATCGCGTCGAGCAGCACCTCGTCCACCCAGTCACCGGCATGAACCACCACGTCCGCCTCATCGATGGCCGCCCAGAGGGGCCCGGGCAGATCCCGGGCCCGCTTCGGTACGTGGGTGTCCGCCGTGAGCACCAGCCGCATCCCGGCATTGTCCCCCGGCGGGCCCCGCCGTCACCGCACGCCACGGACTCCAGCGCCCACGACCCGCTATTCGGTACGCGTCGGGGTGAAGTGCGCCGGGGGCATGCCGCATTCGCGCAGCGCCGGGTCCAGCTCGACGTCGCTGAGCACACCGGCGGCGTTGATCAGGCCGATGTGCGAGAACGCCTGGGGGAAGTTGCCCAACTGCTCGCCGGTCGACGGGTCGATCTGCTCGGCGAACAACCCCAGGTCGTTGACCCGTCCCGCCAGCGCGCGGAACAGCTCATGCGCCCGGTCCAACTCACCGCCCAACGCGAGGCAACTCACCAGCCAGAACGAACAGATGACGAAGCCCGCCGGGTCGCCGTCCCAGCGCCGTAGCAGGCCGTTGTGTGAGAGCCGCCGCTCCACCGCGCGGATCGTCGCGCGCATCCGCGGGTCATCGGCCCGCAGGAACCCCACCAGCGGCATCACCAGCACCGACGCGTCCAACTCGTCGGAATCGAAAATCCCGGTGTACGACTGGAGCCGGTCGCTCCAGCCTCGCTCCAGCACCGCCGCCCGCACCTCGTCGCGGGCCGCCGTCCAGCGGGCCAGGTCCTCCGGCCCGCCGAGCCGGTCGCCGAAGCGGATCGCCCGATCCAGGGCGACCCAGCACTCCACCTTCGAGGACACGTGGTGGTGTTGGACTCCCCGCTCCTCCCACATCCCCGCGTCCGGCAGCTTCCAGTCCTGCTCGGCCTGGTCGGCGAGCACCCGGAGCAGGTGGTAGACGTCCGGGTCGAAGGGCTCCAGCTTGTCGCGCATCAGCCAGGCGGCATCCATGGCGGCGCCGTAGATGTCGCTCTGCCGCTGCTGCCACGCATCATTGCCGATCATCACCGGCGGGCTGTCGCGGTAACCGCCGAGCTGCGCCAGGCGATGCTCGGTGAGGTCCCGCTCCCCCAGCACCCCGTACATGATGGGCACCGGGCTGTCATCGACCCGGCCCATCGCCCGACCCAACCAGGCGAACTGCCGCCGCACCTCGTCGTAGCACGCCGACCGCCACAGAGCCCGCAGCGTGTGGCTGAAGTCGCGCACCCAGACGTAGCGGTAGTCGTAGTTGCGGTTCCCGCCGAGTTTCTCCGGCAGCGAGGTGGTCACCGAGGCCACCACCGCGCCGCTGGGCCGGTACGTCATGCCCTGCACCACCAGCCCGCTGCGCCGCACCTGATCGGCATAGAGGCCCTGGTACCCGTGGTCGTCGGCCCAGGACTGCCAGCCGGCGACGGTGTCGGCGATGGTCTGATCGGCGTCCGGTACCTCGGGCAGTGGAGCGTCGTAGGTAGGGGCGTACCCGAGCGAGAAGTTGTGGGTCGCGCCGGCGCGGACGATGAACGTCGCCGCGGCCTCGCCGTCGCCGGTCGTTAACCGCACGTCGCTGCGGAACGTGAGCCGCGCGGCCCCGGCGATGGCCTCCAGCATGTCGTCCCGCTCGGCCAGGTACGCGATGGTGCGCCCGTACTCGAAGCGCGGCCGGTAGTGCACCCGCACCGGCACCTCACCCGAGATGCCCTGCACGCTGCGGACCAGCACCTGCGGTGGGCGCATCCCGATGTCGTGGCCACGCGAGCCGGGCTCGAAGGCGAGCGCGTCGGTCAGCGCGACCTCCCCCTGCACGGTGCGGAAGACGGTCCGCAACACCAGGGTGTTGTCGAGGTAGCAGCGTTCGACGGTGAAGTCACCCTCGGGTCGGATCGACCAGTGCCCGGCGTCGTCGTCGAGCAGCCGCCCGAACACCGACGGGGCGTCGAACCGGCCCGGGCACCACCAGTTCACCGAGCCCGTGGTGTCCACCAACGCCGCGGTGCGGCCGTCGGCGAGGAACCCGTAATCGCTGATCTGTCCGCTCTCCACCTGACTGCCTACCCGGGCCGTCCGCGCGCATTCCCCCAGGAAGGGACAGCACTCGGCGTGCCCCCTGGCGTTACCGGTCGCCGTGCGCGGGAACCCGGGACGCTGACGAGGGAGGATGCTCATGACGTCAGCTTCGGGGCCGACCGCAGCGTGGCAGCCCGGCACACAAGGTGGCGACCTGCTTCCATCCGGTCCGGCCGGCCGCCTGTCAACGCCGTCCGGTGACGGCCACGGGCCGGAAAGCGGCCCGCCTACCGTGACGATCGGCTCGTACCCGGACTATCCGGCCGCGCAGCGCGTCGTCGACTATCTGGCCGACAACCGCTTCCCGGTGGAGCACAGTGCCATCGTCGGGACCAACCTCACCCTGGTGGAGACGGTGCTCGGGCGGATGACCACCGGTCGAGCCGGCCTGCTCGGCGCCGGTACCGGCGCCTGGTTCGGACTCTTCATCGGCCTGCTGTTCGGCATCTTCACCGTCGGCAACTGGCTGGCCGTGATCCTGGTCGGGTTGGTCATCGGCGCGATCTGGGGTGCCGTGTTCGGCGCGGTCGCGCACGCGATGACGGGCGGGCAGCGCGACTTCACCTCGGCCAGTTCACTGCGCGCCGGCCAGTACGCGGTGACCGTCGACGCGCAACTCGCCGACCAGGCCCGACAACTGCTGGCCCGGATGGGGATGCCCAGCGCGGCCACGAACGCCGGCTGAGCGACGATCGACCGGCCGCCCGTCCCGGCAGTACTCGGGGCGGGCGGCCGTTCAGTCGTGGTACGCCATCTCGCCGGCCCGCAGCGGCACGTCGACCCGGTTCTCCGGCGGTGCCAGTGGGCAGGCCCAGCGGTCGTCGTACGCGCAGCTCGGGTTGTAGAGGTAGTTGGCGTCCAGCCGGACCCGGTCGCCGGGCAGCAGCTCGACGCCCCGACCGAAGGTGCCCTTCACGGTGTCGGTGAGGTACCGGCCTCCCCCGTAGGTCTCCTGTCCGCAGGTGCCGTCGCGCAGCGGCACGAACAGCCCTCCCCCGTACGCCTCGATCCACCAGAGGGTCAACGGCCCCCACGGCGTGTCGGCCACCGCGACCCGTCGGTACGCGACCACGCCGTCCGGGCCGCCCGTGTCGACGCGCAGCTCGCCACTTGCCGAGCGCAGCGGCGCCTCCACCACGGCGTCCGGATTGGCGGGGAAGTAGCGCACTCCGGGGAAGTCAGCTCGGTCCGCCGTCGGGATCGGGCTCTGCGGGTGGGTGGCGAACAGCTCGTCGCGCCCCGCGCGGAACCCGGTCAGGTCGACGTCGGACAGGTACAGCCGGGCCACCCTCTCCCGCCAGTCGGCCAGCTCCAGATCATCCACACCACCGAGCCTATGCCGTCGTGGTGTCGCACCTCAGCGTGGCGGCCAGTTGGCCAGGACGGCGTCGAGGGCGTCCAGGGTGCGGGTCCACGAGTCGTCCGTGGCGCGCGGGGTGTGGCGGAACCCGCCGGTCTTCTCCAGGCTGACAAAGCCGTGGAAGGTGCTGTGCATCATCCGTACCGCGTCGGTCTGGTCGGGTTCGGCGAGCCGGTAGCCGCGCAGGATCGCCCGGGTCATCTCGGCGTGCCGGACGCCCGCGCTCGTGGCGGCCGTTTCCGGGTCGAGGTCGATCTGCATGGCGGCGTACCGGCCCGGGTGCTGCCTCGCGTAGTCCCGGTACGCGTCGGCGAACGCGACCAGCGCATCCTTGCCGGCACGGCCGGCCAGCGCGGCGGCGACCCGGTCGGCCAACTCCGCCAGTGCCAGCAGGGCGATCCTGACCCGCAGGTCCTGGGCGTTCTTGATGTGGAAGTACAGGCTCGCGTCCTTCACGCCGAAGTGGCGCGCGAGCGCGGCGACGGTCACGTTCTCCACGCCCACCTCGTCGGCCAGCTCGGCCGCGGCCAGCGTCAGGCGCTCGACGGTCACCCCTGCACGTGCCACGCGGCACACCCCAAACCTAGTGACGTTATTTGTTTGCCTAGGGTGGCTAGGCTACTACCTATGCTAGCCGTAACCGAATCCACCATCCGCGCGTCCTTCGTCAACACCACCCAGGGCGAGGCGAAGCGGCTGACCGTACCGAACGATCTTGAGATGCGCCCCTGGCACGACCTCGACTTCCTCGGCTGGCGGGACCCCGCCGCGCCGCAGCGGGCCTACCTGATCGCCGAGTCCGACGACCGACTGGTCGGGGTGGCGCTGCGCGCCGCGCCGCAGCAGACGGGACGTGTCCGGCGCAGCATGTGCTCGTTCTGCCTGACCACGCACACCGGCGACGGCGTCTCGCTGATGACCGCGCGCAAGGCCGGGTCCGGTGGGCGGCAGGGCAACTCGGTGGGCGCGTACATCTGCTCCGACCTGGCCTGCTCGCTCTACCTGCGGGGCAAGAAGCACGCCGGCCCCCGCATGCACGAAACCCTGACCCTGCCGGAGAAGATCGATCGGACCAGGACCGCCCTCGCGGCGTTCCTCCGCAAGGTCACCGAGTGACGGCGGCAGGCCCCCGACCGCTTTCCGACTAGCGGTCGGTGGCCAGGCGGGCGTGCAGGTGCTCGTCGTAGCGGCGGCCGTCGCCGTACCTGTACGACTCGCGCAGTGTCCCCTCGGCCGGGTAGCCGGCCCGGTCGGCGACCCGGCAGGAGGCCGGGTTGGCCACCGCGTGACACAACTCCACCCGGTGCAGCCGCAGGTCGGTGAATGCCCAGTCGGTGAGCCGGACGACGGCGCGTCCCGCCACCTGACGTCCGCGCGCCGCCGGCACCGTCCAGTAGCCGATGGAGGCGTCGCCGTCGTGGATGCGGTGCAGCGACACCGAGCCCAGCAGCTTGCCGTCGGCCGCCGAGGTCACCGCCATCGAGACGTGGCTGCCGGCGGACCAGTCGGCCCGGCGGCGGACCCAGAGCAGCGCGACCTCGTCGTCGATCGGGTCACCACCCTGCGGGTTCCACTGGGCGATGTCCGGGTCGTTCAGGGCATCGCGCACCGCTGGGGCGTCCTCCTCCCGCCAGGGACGCAGCAACAGGTCGGCGGTGGTGAGCTCCACATGTTCCACGAGGCCGGAGTCTGGCACACCACATCGCCGCACGCCTCTGAATTATCGCCACCTTCCTTCAAAGCTGCACGACTTGAGCCTCCGTTGACGAGGACGTGATCCACGCAACGCTCAACGGCATTATTTAAATTTTGAAAGAGTGCTACGGTCGTGGACATGACCGAGAGCCTGGACAGCATCCGAGGGGCCGCCTGGCGCGCCTACATCGAGGCCAGCCAGCGTCTCTACACCCAACTGGAAGAGGACCTGCGCGCCGACAGCGATCTCAGCTTCGCTGACTACCACGTGCTGGTCCTGCTCTCCGAGGCGCCGGGGCAGCGGCTGCGGATGGGCGAGCTGGCCAGCCGGCTCATCTTCTCGCCCAGCCGACTGACGTACCAGATCTCCTCCATGCAACGTCGAGGCATGGTCAGCAAGGAGCCCTGCCCGGACGACCGGCGCGGCAGCGAGGCTGTGCTCACCGCCGCCGGGCTGCTCGCGCTGTCCGAAGCCGCACCCCACCATCTGGCATCGGTGCGTACCCACCTGATGGACGACCTCGACGACGCCGAGGTCGCCTGCCTCACCCGGGTCTTCGACCGACTCGGTCACCGCCTGCGGGCGGCCCAGGTCACGTCGTCCTCCCACGCCACACGTTAAGGAGCATCCGATGCCCGCGATCACCGTCGACAACGTCGTTGTCCTGCCGCGCCTGCCCCGACTCGACGAGACCACCACGTTCCGCAAGGTCCGCAAGGTGACCACCGCGCCCACCGGCTTCGAGGGCGAGGGCTTCCCGGTCCGTCGAGCCTTCGCCGGGGTGTCGACCACCGACCTGGACCCGTTCATCCACCTCGACCAGATGGGCGAGGTCGACTACGCGCCGGGCGAGCCCAAGGGCACCCCGTGGCACCCGCACCGCGGCTTCGAGACCGTCACGTACATCATCGACGGCGTCTTCGACCACCAGGACTCGAACGGCGGCGGCGGCACCATCACCGACGGCGACACGCAGTGGATGACGGCGGGCAGCGGCCTGTTGCACATCGAGGCGCCGCCGGAGCACCTGGTGGTCAGCGGCGGGCTGTTCCACGGCACCCAGCTCTGGGTCAACCTGCCCCGCTCGGCCAAGATGAACCCGCCCCGCTACCAGGACATCCGGGGTCGGGAGTCGGCGCTTCTCACCACGCCCGACGGTGGCGCGCTCATCCGGGTCATCGCCGGTGAGATCGCCGGGCACCGCGGCCCGGGTTCGACCTTCACCCCGATCACCATCACGCACGTCACCGTGCAGCCGGGGGCGCAGGTCGACCTGCCCTGGCAGCCCGATTTCAACGCCCTGGTGTACGTGCTCGGCGGTCGCGGCACGGTCGGCACCGACCGGCGGCCGGTGCGCACCGGCCAGCTCGCGGTGCACGGTCCAGGCGACGCGTTGCGCTTCAGCGCCGACACCGCGCAGGACAGCAACACCCCGGCGCTGGACCTCTACATCATGGGCGGCAAGCCGATCCGGGAGCCCGTGGCGCAGTACGGCCCATTCGTGATGAACACCCGTGACGAGCTGGTCCAGGCGTTCGAGGACTTTCAGGCCGGGCGACTCGGCGTGATCCCCACCGAGCGGCTGCCGCACACGGGCGGCCAGGGCACCCGGCCCTGACCACACGCAACAACTGAGGTCGGCGTCGGCGCCTCCGGGTCACCCGGGGGCGCCGACGCCGCCTCAGGAGACCGCGAATATCCCGGCCACCCCCAGAATCACCATCACCAACACCGCTACCAGCGCACCCCGTTCGCTCTCCACCGCCGGCTCGCGGTACTCGGTCACGGGATTCGTCGTGTCGCGGGGCATAGTGTGGCCTCCTGGGCTGTTGTCGCGTCGCTTCCGATGGGCGTTAGCCAGGTCTCCGGTCGGCCGGGCTGGCGTGCGGACCCGCGTCGGGGGTCCTACCGTGAGGACGTTGCCGACCTCCAGGGGGCTGGACGTTGCCGTTGCAGGACTGGTTCCTCACCGCGCAGGAACGCGCCAACCCGGTCTCTGGGTTACCCGTCTGGACCACGGGAAACCTCGCCGAGCCGTTGATTCACGGTGCCGCCTACTTCGACCGACTGGTCGACGAGGTGGAGGCGCTGGGCCCCGGCGACCACCTGTTCTTCACCGACTGGCGGGGCGACCCGGACCAACGGCTGCGCCCGGACGGCCCGACCGTGGCCCAGCTCTTCGCCCAGGCGGCCCAACGCGGCGTGCTGGTCAAGGGACTGATCTGGCGCTCGCACCTCGACGCGCTCGCCTACAGCGAGGCGGAGAACCGCGACCTCAGCGAGACGATCTCAGCGGCCGGCGGCGAGGTGCTGCTCGACCAGCGGGTCCGGCGCGGCGGCTCGCACCACCAGAAGCTCGTGGTGCTACGACACCCGGGCGCACCGGAACGGGACATAGCGTTCGCCGGTGGGATCGACCTGTGTCACAGCCGACGCGACGACGCCGCGCACCACGGCGACCCGCAGCCGGTGCAGATGTCCCCCCGGTACGGACCCACCCCGCCCTGGCACGACGTGCAGCTCGCGGTGCGCGGGCCGGTCGTCGGGGCGTTGGACACCCTGTTCCGGGAACGCTGGACCGACCCGATGCCCCTGGACTCGGAGAACCCGATGGCCTACCTGCGGGATCGGTTGCGCGGCTCGGACCTGCGCCCCGACCCGCTGCCCGAGCAACCGGCCGATCCGCCGCCCTGTGGTCCGCACCAGATCCAGGTGCTGCGCACCTACCCCGCCGTCCGCCCGCGCTACTCGTTCGCACCCGACGGCGAGCGGACCGTGGCCCGGGGTTACACCAAGGCGGTACGCCGTGCCCGCCGACTCATCTACCTGGAGGACCAGTACCTCTGGTCGGCCGAGGTCGCGGACCTGTTCGCACGCGCACTGCGGGACAACCCGGAGCTGCACCTGATCGCCGTCGTGCCCCGGCACCCGGACGTGGACGGCAGGCTGGCGCTACCGCCGAACATGGTCGGGCGCGAGCAGGCGCTGTCGTTGTGCGAGCGGGCCGCCCCGGACCGGGTGCACGTGTTCGACGTGGAGAACCACGCCGGCGACCCGGTCTACGTGCACGCGAAGGTGTGCGTGGTCGACGACGTCTGGGCCAGCGTGGGCAGCGACAACTTCAACCGCCGATCCTGGACACACGACAGCGAGTTGTCGTGCGCGGTGCTCGACGACACCCGCGACCAGCGGGAGCCCACCGACCCCGCAGGTCAGGGCGACGGTGCGCGGGCCTTCGCCCGGGACCTGCGACTGCGGCTCTGGCGCGAGCACCTGGACCGTGACCCGGACGGCGCGGACGACGCCGACCTGCTCGACCCGGCGGACGCCGTCGCGGCCGTCACGGCCGCCGCCGACGCGCTGCAACAGTGGTACGACGACGGCCAGGTCGGCGAGCGGCCACCCGGACGGCTGCGCCCGCACCGCCCCGAGCGGCTGCCGTGGTACACCCGAGCCTGGGCGTTGCCGGTGTACCGGTTGGTCTACGACCCGGACGGCAGGCCGCTGCGGGCGAGACTCGCCGGCACCTGGTGAAGTGGTCGGGTCGGCTCCATCGCGCCGACGACCGGGTGCACGCTCAGCCCACCGGGGTACGCGAACGAGGAGCGCGGCGAGTAGTAGCCGAAGCCGATGCTCAGCGGGTTTGCCGGGCGGAGCGCGTACACCGGGTGCCCGGGCTGGAGGAACTCCACCGACTCGATCTCGAACGGGGCGACCGGCTCGGCGACGAACGGGTAGACCGAGCTGATGAGTTGGCCGTCGCGGCGCGTGAAGTAGCGGTGGTGCCCGCTGCTGATCACGTGACCGGTCTCCCCCACTCGGCACCGTGCCCGGATGAGCGGCGTCCCGTCGATCTCCGTCTCGGAGAGCAGCTCCTCGCCATCGAGGTCGAACCGGGTGCGGCCGGCGACGACCGGGGCACCGCGAGCGGCAGCGTACTCACGCACGCGCCGGCTGGAGGCCACGTAGGTGGTCCACCAGCCACCCGGGTTGAGCCCGCCGGGCGCGTCGACGCCCAGCAGCGATATACCGAGGTAGGTCAGTGAGTACGCGCCGAAGCCGGAGGTCTGTGTCTCGTCCTCGACGATGTACTGGTTGAGGAACACCTGCCGGTCGGGGCGGGGGCTCAGCCCGGGCGGAACCAGTGCGCTGACCGCGTCCGGGTCGGCCGGGAGCCAGCTGAAGTAGAGCGTGCGACTGTTCACGACGAGCTGGGGAGCGGCTGGATCGAGCACGGTGCCTCCGAACCGGATGTGTACACGCGACGCTACGGCGGGTCCCGCCAGCGGGACAACGACAGATAGGCGACACTCCTGCCCAGATGTCGGATTTCATCTTGACCGCTCGGCCTGAGCCGAGGGGACTGACCGGCGAGCCGGGTCACCGACCGGCGGCAGGGCGTGGCCCGGAAAACGGGTAAGGGTCATCACAACCCTCCCAACTTCTGTCCCATTTACCCCTTTTCTTACTCAACACCCCTTAAGTACATCAGCCTTTCGGCTAGATTTCGGGGAGACGATCAGGTTAAGGTGAGTCCCGAACGGCCCATTGGAAGCTAAACCAAAAGCGTTACGCCTTTTTGTCCGCGGACGAGGTGCAGGGAGGACCACCCATGACCGCGCCAACGATCACCGAGCAGCGGAGCACCGCTACCAAGGCCCCCGCCAAGCTTGACCCACGCGCTCTCACCGACAGCGCCGCAGACCTGCTGAACGCGATGGCCGCGCTGCCCGCGAACCACCCGTCCCGGGCCGCACTGCGGGACCGGGCGATCGAAGCCTGGCTGCCGCTGGCCAACCACCTGGCCCACCGCTACAGCGGGCGCGGCGAGCCGACCGATGACCTGGCCCAGACCGCTGCGGTCGGCCTGATCAAGGCCATCGACAAGTTCGACCCGTCCCGCGGCGTCGACTTCGCCGGGTACGCGATCCCCACCATCATCGGCGAGCTCAAGCGGCACTTCCGGGACCGCACCTGGGACATCCGGGTGCCCCGCCGGCTCCAGGAGCTGCGGCTGGCCATCTCCGACGCCAACAGCTCGCTCCTGCAGACCCTCGGCCGCTCGCCGACGGTCGCCGACATCGCCGCCCACCTCAAGCTCACCGAGGAAGAGGTGCTGGAGGGCCTGGAGGGCGCCCGCGCGTACAACGCGGTGTCGCTGTCCACCCCGACCGGTGACGGCGAGCGCGCCACCGAGCTGGGCGACATGCTCGGCGGCGAGGACAACGAGTTCGAGCTGGCTGAGCTGCGCGTCGCTCTCGGCCCGGCACTGGCCACCCTCGACGAGCGCGAGCAGAAGATCCTCACGCTGCGCTTCTACGGCAACCTGACCCAGTCGCAGATCGCCGACCAGATCGGCGTCTCGCAGATGCACGTCTCGCGGCTGCTGACCCGGGCGCTGACCAAGCTGCGCGGCCAGCTCGACGGCACGTACTGAGTATTTGATTCACGCGGAAGGGCCGGGTCCGTCGGACCCGGCCCTCTTGCGCGCCCGCGTTGTCACGCGTACGTGACACACCTTCGAAAGGCGCCCCGCCGAACGTCAACGGCGGGTCACCGACCGCCCGGCTCCCGCCACATCGGCCAGAACGGCGTCCCGTCGGGCACCCGGAACGGCTCGCCGGCCAGGTAGCTGTGCTTGGCATACAGGTCCCGGCTGCGCGGGCTGCTCGCCTCGAGGTACGCCGGCATCCCGTTGGCGTCCAGCCAGGCGTGGTGCTGCCGCAGCAGAGCGGTGCCCAACCCCTGACCCTGCCGGTCCGGCTGGGTCGCCAGGAACGCCAGGTGGTGGTGATCCGGATGCGGGTGGTTCGCCGCGAACAGCTCGTCGAGATGCTGGAACCGGTCGGTCCACTCGCCACAGGCGGCGGCCAGGCGGGCGTCGTAGTCCGCCGGCGGCGGGGACGGCTCCCCGACCGACGGGAACCAGACCGCGACCGAGGCCCGGTCCGCCGTGGCGTACACCATGCCGTGCCGCATCGCGTGCCCGACCAGGATCTCGAAGTCCCCCGCCAGCACGGCCTCCCGCTTGCTCGGGTCGGGCACCAGCCAGTACGTCACCTCAAGGGCCGTGAACGCCTCGGCGATCCGGTTGGCCACCAGGGCGGTCTCCTCCGGCCCGAGTTGCTCGATGGTCACGCTCATCGGGTCACCTCCACCGTGGCCGGCGCTTCCGGCTTCACCGCAGCGGTGGCGCTCGCCGCGCCGAGGCCGATCCGGGCGTACGTGTCCGGGCGGTTACCGCGCAGCACCAGCGCCCAGACGATGCCCAGCACGGCCGCCACCGGGTACACGGCCGGCAGCGCCCAGCGCAGGGTGGAGTCCGGCGCGACGCCGAGCAGGTTGGCGAAGTTCGACACGGCCAGCCAGATGATCACGAAGAGCGCGATGGTGGCCACACCGGGTGCGACGGCCCGCCGCCAGAGGTTCTCGCCGCCGCCGGAGCGGGCGAAGTAGACGATCACCGCCACCGAGGTGGTGGCGATCAGCAGCAGGACGCCGAACCCGCCGGTGGTGCCGCCCCAGAAGAACAGCTTGACCACCGGGTCCCAGCCGTTGACCGCGTACAGCAGGATGACCACCAGACCGAGGACGCTCTGCGCCACCGAGGCGGCGCGCGGCGCTCCGGTACGCACCGAGGTCTGCCCGAACACTGCGGGGAGCACCCGCTCCCGACCGAGCGCGAACGTGTAGCGGGCCGTGGTGTTGTGGAACGAGATCATCGCGGCCAGCACAGAGGTGAGGAACAACGCCTGCCCGATGGTGACGGCGGTGTCGCCGAGCTGGGCGGCGGCCAGGTTGAAGATCAGCTCGACGCCCTGCTCACCGGCCTGGGCGGCGATCTGGTCCGGCCCGACGGCGACCGTCATGGTCCAGGACGACAGCGCGTACAGCCCGGCGATGATCGCCACCGAGAGGTAGGTGGCCAGCGGAACCGTCCGCTTCGGGTCCTTGCTCTCCTCGCTGAAGACGACCGCGGACTCGAAGCCGACGAAGCCGAGGATGGCCAGCACCAGCACCGCGCCGACCCCCGGCACGAAGAGGTTGTCCGGCGAGAACGTGGCGAAGCTGACCTGACCGCCGGCCGGGTTGCCGATCTGCCCCAGGTCGAAGATGAGGATCACCACGATCTCGGCGATCAGCAGTGCGGCCAGGACCAGGCCGTTGAGGTCCACCCGGAGCAGGCCGAGCAGGCCGACCAACGCCCACGCCACCAGGGCCACGACGGCCCAGTGCGGGTGCCCGCCGAAGATCCGGTCGAGCACCGGCTCGGCCGCGATACCGATGGTGCCGTACAGCCCTACCTGCAGCGCGTTGTACGCGATCAGTGCGATCCAGGCCGCGCCGACGCCGGCCGGTCGGCCCAGTCCGCGGGAGATGTAGGCGTAGAAGGCGCCGGCGTTCTCCACCCTGCGGGACATCGCCACGTAGCCCACCGAGAACAGGGCGAGCACCGCGCCGACCAGCAGGAAGGCCAGCGGAATGCCGGTCACCCCGATGACGCCGTAGCCGGTGGTGACGACGCCGGCCACCACGGTCAACGGCGCGGCGGCGGAGAGCACGAAGAAGATCACCGAGGGGATCCCGAGACGGCCTCGGGCCAGGGCTTCGGAGACGTTGCTGGGTCGGTCGACTGTCGATGTCGGGGGCATGCGACTACTCCAGTTGTCGAGGCGAGGGGGTAGGGGTTGGCGGGGGATCAGGGGACGCCGCGCAGCACGGCGGCGCCGACGGCAGCCTCGGTGTGCCCGACGAGCTCCTTCAGGGGTGCCGGCAGCGCGGGGATGAGGAGGTTCAGCCGGTGGTGCGCTCGGGGGCCAGCGCTCCACAGCACCTCACGGGTCAGCCCCGCGGCCACGACCAGCCCGAGCAGGAGGGCGTCCGGCACACTCGGTGGGTCCGGCCGGTCGAGCAGGGCCCGCAGCCGGGTGGCCGGCCAGGCCACCGCGTTGAGGTCGATCGGCAGGTAGTTGACCGAGGTGCGCAGCAGCCGGCGGTTCTCCTGGCGGCGCAGCACACCGGCGCGGGCCAGCCGCTCCCCTACCGAGGTCGTCGCGCTCTGCGCCAGGAAGCTGAGCCAGGTACGCAGTTCCTGGTGCTGAAACTCGCCGATGAGTTGGTCGAGCACGGTGTGCGCCAGCGCGTCCGCTGGCGGTCGCCGGTCGATGACGGTGACCCGCCCCGACGAGACGGTGATGTGTCCATAGAGGAGCAACTCGCCGAGCAGCCCGCCGGCCAACCCGAGCCCGGTCGCGGCCGCATGCAGTTTGGCCTTGCCACGGCTGTCGTTGTGTGCGATCAGAAAGAACTCGTCGGCGATGAGCAACGGTCCTCCCACAACGGTGTGTCCACAGTGATCGCGACCGGGAAAGGATGCACCGACAGCTACTGCAACGCAACTCCCAGATTTGAAAGTTGCACTCCGTGCAGGCGCGACCTGCGGATCTTGTCGTGGCAGACTCGGACGGTGACCGCCACCCCCGCCATCCGACCCGCCGCCAGCCCTACCGTGCGCCGTCGACGCATCGCCCGGGAGCTCCGCCAGCTTCGGGAACGCGAGGGCATGACGCTCGATGTGGCCGCCCGCCAGCTCGACATGTCGAAGAGCAATCTCTCCCGGATCGAGAACGCGCAGATCGGCATCAAGCCGCGCGACGTCCGGGCGGCGCTCGCGCTCTACCAGGTGACCGGTTCGGACGCCGAGGCGCTGATCGAGATCGCCCGAGGGGCACAGCAGCGCGGCTGGTGGCAGAACTACAGCGACGTGCTGCCGGAGTGGTTCGAGTTCTATGTCGGGCTGGAGGCCGAGGCGGCGACGCTGCGCTCGTACGAGGCCGAGTCGGTGCCCGGGCTGTTCCAGACCGAGGCGTACGCGCGGGAGATCTTCCGGCGCACCGCGGGCGAGGACGGCCTGGAGCGCAAGGTCGCCGCCCGGCTGCGCCGCCAGGAGGTGCTGAGCCGCGAGGACCCGGTCCAGTTGTCGATGGTTCTCAACGAGGCGGTGCTGCTGCGCCCGGTTGGCGGCCCCGCGGTGATGGCCGAACAGCTGGCCCACATGAGTCGCATCGCGCAGTTACCCAACGTGAGAATCCAGGTACTTCCATTCGCGACCGGTGGGCATCCCGCGATGAGCACGCCGTACGTGATCCTCAACTTCGCCGATGCCGCCGACGCGTCCGTGGTTTACCTGGATAACCTCACGATGGGGCTGGCGCTGGAGGATGCCGATCATGTGCTCGGGTATAGCCTTCTGCACGAGGAGCTGTGCCGGATGGCGCTCGATCCAGCGGCGTCGTTGACCCGCCTCGAGGATGCTTCTCGTAACTTTGCGTGACCGCTTCTGCGGCACGCCGACGCAGACGAGAGGTAACGGGGATGACGGCGTACGACCTGACCCGAGCAGACTGGCGCACCAGCGCGCGCAGCAGTGGCAACGGCAACTGCGTGGAGGTCGCGACGACCAGCGGTCAGGTCGCTGTCCGGGACAGCAAGGACCGCTCCGGCCCGGTGCTCGCCTTCGGCCCGGTGGCCTGGCGGGCCTTCGTGCTCGGCGTCGGCGAGGTCCGTCGCCAGTGAGGCGCCCGCGCCGGTGCGAGACTGGGCCGTGCTCTCCGACGTAACCCTGGACCTGCCGGTACGCCCGGTGCTGCCGACGCTGGTCGCGGCGCTCGACGCGGCCGGGACCGGCGTCCTGGTCGCCCCACCGGGCACCGGCAAGACCACTCTCGCGCCGCTGGCCGTGGCCGACCGGGTGACCGGTCGGGTGGTGATCGCCCAACCCCGCCGGGTGGCGGCCCGTGCCGCCGCACGACGGATGGCGGAGCTGCTCGGCGAGCGGGTCGGCGAACGCGTCGGATACGCGGTCCGCGGTGAGCGCCGGGTCGGCCCGGCAACGCGGGTGGAGGTGGTCACCACCGGCCTGCTGGTCCGGCGGCTGCACCACGACCCGGAACTGCCCGGCACCGGCGCCGTGCTGCTCGACGAGGTCCACGAACGTCAGCTCGACGCGGACCTCGCGCTGGCCTTCACTGTGGAGGCCCGAGCCACCCTCCGGCCGGACCTGTGGCTGCTGGCGATGTCGGCGACCCCGGACACCGACCGGTTCGCCGCGTTGCTCGGCGGGTCCGTCCCGGCCCCGGTGGTACGGGCCGACTCGGCGCTGCACGCGGTGCAGCGGATCTGGGCACCGCCGGCACGCCCGATCGCCCCGCCCGGGGCCGGGCCGGTGGACCGGGCCCTGCTCGACCACGTGGCCGCCACCGTTCGCCGGGCACTGCGCGAGCACGACGGCGACGTGCTGGTCTTCCTGCCCGGGGCCGGCGAGATCGCGGCGGTCACCGGGCGGCTAAGCGACCTGCGGGACACCGTGGCGCTGCTGCCGCTGCACGGCCGTCAACGCGGCTCCGAGCAGGACGCTGCGCTGCGTCCCGCTGACCGGCGGCGGGTGGTGCTGGCCACCGCGCTGGCCGAGACCAGCCTGACCGTCCCGGGTGTACGGGTCGTGGTGGACGCCGGACTGTCCCGGGTGCCCCGCATCGACCTGGCCCGCGGACTCGGTGCGCTCGTCACCGTGCCGGTCTCCCGGGCCGCCGCCACCCAGCGGGCTGGCCGGGCTGGCCGGGAGGCCCCCGGGTACGTCTATCGCTGCTGGTCCGCGGCGACCCACGAGCGGCTGCCCGCCCGGGCCGAGCCGGAGGTCGCCACCGCCGACCTGACCGGCTTCGCGCTGGAGCTGGCCGCCTGGGGCCAGTCGGACGGCGTCGGGCTCGCGCTGCCCGACGTGCCGCCCGTCGCCGCGATGACGGTGGCCCGGGACACCCTGCGAACCCTGGGCGCGGTCGACGCCGACGGTCGGATCACCGCACGCGGTCGGTCGATCGCCGCCGCCGGCGCGCACCCGAGGCTGGCCCGGGCGCTGCTCGACGGCGCCGGTCGGGTCGGCGCCGACCGGGCCGCCGAGGTCGTCGCCCTGCTCGCCGAGGAGAGCGCGGCCGGCCCCGGTGACGACCTGGTCGCCGGCTGGCGTCGGCTGCGCGCCGGCGTCGACGCGGGCGCGACCGCCCGCTGGCGCACCGAGGTACGCCGGCTGCGCGCCGCGCTGCCCGCCGGCTCCCCGCCCGACGGCCGATCCGACAGCAGCCGAACCGACCGAGCGGGCGGCCCGGCGATCGGGGGACGAGCCGGCTCGGGTGGGCTGAGCGACGATCTCGCCGCCGGGTTGCTCGTCGGTCTGGCGTACCCGGAACGGTTGGCGCGGGTGCGACGGCCGGGCGGATCGGCGTACCTGATGACCGGCGGGACCGCCGCGGAGCTGGCGGCCGGGTCGGGGCTGGCCGGATCCGACTGGCTGGCGGTGGCCGTCGCGGACCGCACCCCCGGCACGCCGTCGGCCCGGATCCGCCGGGCCTCGCCGGTGGACGAGGCGACGGCCCGGGAGGCGGCCGGCCCGCTGCTGCGCACGAGCCGCGAGGTCGGCTGGTCCGACGGTGACGTGGTGGCGCGGGAGGTGACCCGGCTGGGCGCGATCGAGCTGCTCCAGCGGCGGCTGGACCGGCCGGACCGGGCGGAGGTCGCGGCGGCGTTGCTGACCGGTCTTCGCCAGGAAGGGCTGGGTTTGCTGACCTGGACGCCGGCGGCGCGGGCACTGCGCGAGCGGCTCGCGTTCCTCCGGCACCACCTGGGTGACCCGTGGCCGGAGGTCGGCGACGAGGCGTTGTTCGACGCCGCGCCGACCTGGCTGGGCCCGGAGTTGGCCGCCGGCCGGCGCCGCGCCGACCTGGCCCGGGTGGACGTCACGTCGGCGCTGCGCCGGCTGCTGCCCTGGGCGCAGGCCGCCCGCCTGGACGAGCTGGCCCCGGAGCGGATCGAGGTGCCGAGTGGCTCTCGGGTCCGGGTGGACTACACCGACCCGGTCGCGCCGGTGCTCGCGGTGAAGCTTCAGGAGACGTTCGGCTGGTCGACGGCACCCCGTGTCGGCGACGGGCGGGCGCCGGTGCTGCTGCACCTGCTCTCCCCCGCGGGCCGGCCGGTGGCGGTCACCGCTGATCTGGCGTCGTTCTGGCGCACCGGCTACCCGCAGGTCCGTGCCGAGTTGCGCGGGCGCTATCCCCGGCACCCGTGGCCGGAGGATCCGGTGACGGCGACGCCCACCCGGCACGCCACACCACGCCGACGCTGAGCGCCGGCCTACTCCTCCAGAACGTCGGCGACCACCACTGTGACGTTGTCCGGTGCGCCGGCGTGCAGTGCCAGGTCTATCAGCTTGCCCGTGCAGGCGGCCCGATCCGGGTAGTCGGTCAGCACCTCGGTGAGGGTGTCCGGGCGGACGACGTTGGAGAGGCCGTCGCTGCACAGCAGCCACCGGTCGCCGACCCGGGGCACCATCGTGGAGTACGACGGCGTGACCTCGTCGCCCTGCAGCGCCTGGGTGACGACTGCTCGGCGCGGGTGACTGCTGGCCTGGTCGGGGGTTATCACGCCCTGGTCCACCAGCATCTGGACGAACGTGTCGTCCCGGGTGATCTGCTTGAGCACGCCCTCGCGGAACAGGTAGGCCCGGGAGTCGCCGACGTGCGCGAGGGCCAGGCAGCTGCCGGTACGGGCGAAGAGCAGGGCGGTCAGTGTGGTGCCCATGCCCTGGCGCTCGGGATCCTCGGTGACCGCCTGGCGGATTCGGGAGGTGGCCAGCGCGATGCCACCTTCGAGCGCGGCGACCAGGGCGTCCTCGGGGGTTTCCACGTCCAGCGGGGCGACCGCGTCGATGGTGAGGGCACTGGCCAGGTCGCCGGCTGCCATCCCGCCCATGCCGTCGGCGACGGCGACGAGCCAGTTGCCGGCGTGCAGGGCGTCCTGGTTTCCGCTGCGGATCAGCCCACGGTCGCTCGTTCCCACGGAACGCAGCTTCAGGGTCATGGGAGGCAGCCTGCCAGGCGAAGGGCGCAGTTGTCTCTAGGAGATCAGGACGACGGCGCGTGGCGCGGCCAATCTCACGTCCCCCGCGTCGGCGCGTCGGCGCCCCCTGGAGGGCTGGCCGCCCTCGTCGGACGCCAAAAGCCATCCAACCAGATCAATTGACATGACGAACCGACGCTGGAAACATCGAGCCGATACCTGGGAGCGCTCCCAGGAATCGACCACCCCCACCGTCCCACTTCCCGTCCCGGAAGGACTCCCCGTGACGCCATCCCGACGCCGCCTCCTGCTGGCCGCGGCGACCACCCTGGCCCTCACCGGCGCGGGCGCCGGCGCGGCCCATGCCGACCCGCCACCGGACGCCCCCGAGCAGATCGACAACGGCGATTTCAGCGCCGGAGTGACCCCCTGGTTCTCCTACGGCACCGGCCCGCTCGCCGTCACCGACGGGCGGCTCTGCACCACCGTCGCCGGCGGGCTGGCCAACCCCTGGGACGCCGGTATCGGCCAGGACGGGGTGCCGCTGGTCGCCGGCGCCGAATACACCCTCGGCTTCGCCGTCTCCGCCACCCCCGGCACCGCGGTCAAGGCCGTACTGCAACTCGGCACCGCCCCCTACACCACGTACGCGGCCGTGGACGCCACCGCGACCGGCACCGCCCAACGGGTCGAGCAGACCTTCACCGTCCCGGACGGCAACCCCAGCGCCCAACTGATCTTCCAGGTCGGCGGCAGCGCCGAGACGCAGACCGTCTGCCTGGACGACGTCTCGCTGCGCGGCGGTGAACCACCCGAGCCGTACGAGCCGGACACCGGGCCACGGGTGCGCGTCAACCAGGTCGGCTACCTGCCCGGCGGTCCGAAGAACGCCACCGTCGTCACCGACGCCACCGAGGCGCTGCCCTGGCAGCTGCGCTCGGCCGGCGGCGCCGTCGTGGCCAGCGGCACCACCACCGCTCGCGGCGTCGACGCCGCCTCCGGGCAGAACGTGCACACGGTCGACTTCTCCAGCTACCGCACCGTCGGAAGTGGGCTGACGCTCACCGTGGACGGCGAGACCAGCCACCCGTTCGACATCTCCGGCGCTGTCTACCAGCAGCTCCGCTCCGACTCGTTGCAGTTCTTCTACGCCCAGCGCAGCGGCATTGCCATCGACGGCGACCTCATCGGCGACGAGTACGCGCGCCCCGCCGGCCACCTCGGCGTGGCACCCAACCAGGGCGACACCAGCGTGCCCTGCCAGCCGGGCGTCTGCGACTACTCCCTGGACGTGCGCGGCGGCTGGTACGACGCCGGCGACCACGGCAAGTACGTGGTCAACGGCGGCATCGCCACCTATCAACTCCTGAACACCTTCGAGCGGACCAGGACGGCGGCCACCGCGGCCGGCGGCGCCGCGCTGGGCGACAGCACGCTGCGGGTCCCGGAGCGCGGCAACGACGTGCCGGACATCTTGGACGAAGCCCGCTGGGAGCTGGAGTTCCTGCTCCGCATGCAGGTGCCGGCCGGCAAGCCGCTGGCCGGCATGGCCCACCACAAGATCCACGACCGCAACTGGACCGGCCTGCCGCTCGCCCCGCACGCCGACCCGCAGCCCCGCGAGCTGCACCCGCCGTCGACCGCGGCCACCCTCAACCTGGCCGCCACCGCCGCCCAGTGCGCGCGGCTCTACGCCCCCTACGACGCGACCTTCGCGGGCCGCTGCGCCACCGCCGCGAAGACGGCCTACACGGCGGCCAAGGCCAACCCCGCGGTGTACGCCAGCCCGAACGACAGCACCGGCGGCGGCGCGTACGACGACACAAACGTCACCGACGAGTTCTACTGGGCGGCGGTCGAGCTGTACCTGACCACCGGTGCGCAGAACTACCTGACCGACCTGACCGCCTCGCCGCACCACACCGGCAACGTGTTCGACCCGCGGGGCTTCGGCTGGCAGAGCGTCGCCGCGCTGGGTCGCCTCGACCTGGCCACCGTGCCGAACGGGCTGCCCGCCGCCGATCTGGCCCGGGTGCGCGCGTCGGTCACCACCGCCGCCGACGCGTACCTCGCCGAACTGCGCCGGCAGGCGTACGGGCTGCCGATGCCCGGGGACGCCAACAGCTACTTCTGGGGCGGCAACAGCAACGTCATCAACAACGCCGTCGTGCTGGCCACCGCCTTCGACCTGACCCGCAACGCCAGCTACCGCGATGGTGCGGTGCAGGCGGCGGACTACCTGCTCGGGCGCAACGCGCTGAACATCTCCTATGTCACCGGGTGGGGCGAGCACGCGGCGCAGAACCAGCACAGCCGGATCTTCGGCCACCAGCTCGACCCGAGCCTGCCCCGCCCGCCCGCCGGCTCCCTCGCCGGCGGTCCGAACGCGGCCCTGCAGGACCCGTTCGCGGCGCAACTGCTCGCCGGCTGCGCGCCGATGTTCTGCTACGTCGACGACATCAACTCGTACGCGACCAACGAGGTGGCGATCAACTGGAACTCGGCGCTGGTCTGGATCGCCTCGTACCTGGCCGACCAGGGTGACGCCGGCGCGGTGCCGGCCACCACCTGCGCGGTGCGCTACACCAACTACGGCACCTGGCAGGGCGGCACCGGGTTCACCGCGCAGGTGGCCGTGCACAACACCGGTGCCACGACCGTCAACGGCTGGAGCGTGCGGTTCGCGTTCACCGGCGACCAGCGGGTACGCGAGGCGTGGCTGGCGAAGGTCACCCAGTCGGGTGCGACGGTGACCGCGCGCAACGAGTCGTACAACGCGCGGATCTCACCCGGAGGCACGGTGACGTTCGGCTTCAACGCGACGACCTCCGGCGGTGCCAACCCCAACCCCGGCCTGGTCACCGTCAACGGCGCGGCCTGCTCGCTGACCTGACGCCACTCGTGGTGGTGGCCGCCCGCGGGGGCGGCCACCACCCCGGGCGGTGATCCGCACAGTTTCGGCGACATGGCGGTATCCGCCGGGCGGGATACCCCCACATCGGCGACATGGAGTCGATCAGCGAGCCGCGGCCAGCGGTTAGCCGATCTCCTCGTCGACGTAGCACCATCGCCAGGCCTCGCCGGGCTGAGCCGAGCGGATCACCGGGTGGCCGGTGGATGCGAAGTGCTTGCTCGCGTGCTGGTTCGGCGACGAGTCGCAGCAGCCGACCTGTCCGCAGCTCAGGCAGGTGCGCAGGTGCACCCAGTAGGTTTCCCCGATGGCGACGCAGTCCGCGCACTCGTCGGGGGTGCGTGCCTCAGCGGCACCCGCCTCGGTCAGGTGCTGACAGCTCACTTCTCGACCTCCCGCAGCAACGACTCCTCCAGGTCCAGGTCACGATAGGCCTGCACCAGCACCTCCTCAGGGATCCGACCGGAGTCCCGGGCAGCCCGGAACACGTCCCGCTCGGCGTCGATCATCTCTTGTCGTAGCCGACCGTACGCCTGCGACGGCGTCTCCCGCTCGGTGCCACCGAGCCGTTCCCAGGCCAGGTTGTTGCGATCCTCCAGGGCACGGCGCAGCCGGCCCACCACCGCCTCGGGTGCGCTGTCGGCCAACTCGTCGAGGCGGTCCTGGGCGGCCCGGCTGGCCTGCTGCTGCACCCCGGCCGCCGACAACGCGTCCTGCATTGGGTCGTCCTGGGGCAGCTTCAACCGACGGGCGACCAACGGCAGCGTGGCTCCCTGACCGACCAGGGTGACCACGATCACCGCGAAGGCCAGCCAGATGAACAGGGCCCGGGGGTACGACTCGTCGCCGGCCAGGGTCAGCGGCAGGGCCAACGCCGCCGCCAGGGTCACCACGCCCCGCATACCGGCCCAGCCGATGATGATCGGAAACTTCGGTGACGGCCTCTCGTCCCGGCGGCGGACCCGGGGCACCAACCGGGCCAGGTAGGTGGCCGGGAAGAGCCAGATGAACCGGGTCAGGAAGACGGCGGCGAGCACCGCGAAGGTGATCAGGATGAGCGAGCCGGCCGGCTCGTCGAGGTCGCGCAGCACCTCCCGGAGTTGGAGCCCGACCAGCAGGAAGACCAACCCCTCCAGCAGGAAACGGACCAGCCGCCAGAACGCGCCGATCTGCAGGCGGGACGCCGCCGACAGCAGCTGTGGCAGCTTGTGGCCGAGCACCAGACCGGTGACGACCACCGCGACCACACCGGAGGAGTGCACCGCCTCGGCGGCGAACACCACCGCGAACGGGATGATCAACGACAACGCGTTGTCCAGCACCGGGTCGGTGATCCGCCGATGCAGGAAGCCGAAGACCAACGCGCCGAGCGTGCCGATCAGGATGCCGCCGCCGGTGGCCCGCAGCACCTCGATGGTGACGTCGGCGGCGCCGACGGCCGAGCCGGCGGTGGCCATGGTGGCGACCCGCAGCAGCACCAGCGCGGTCGCGTCGTTGACCAGGCTTTCGCCCTCCAGGATGGTGACCACCCGGCGGGGCAGCCCGACCCGGCGCGCGACCGCGGTGGCGGCCACCGCGTCCGGCGGGGCGACGACCGCGCCGAGGGCCAGGCAGATCGCGAACGGCACCTGCGGCAGCAACAGGTGCAGCACCAACCCGACCACGAACGCGGTGAACAGCACCAGGCCGACCGCGAGCAGCAGGATGGGCCGGATGTTGTTCTTGAACGCCGGCACCGAGGTCTCCAGCGCGGCGACGTAGAGCAGCGGCGGCAGAATGCCGACCAGCACCAGGTCCGGGTCGAGCTCGACATGTGGAACGCCCGGCACGAAGGAGAGCGCCAGACCGAGGACGACCAGCACGATCGGCGCGAGCAGGCCGAGCCGGCGGGCCAGCGCGGCACCCAGGGTGGCGATCGCCAGGAACACGACGACCGGAAACAGGCTTTCCATGGGGTACGAGCCTAGGGGTCGGCCGGTCCGGACCTCGATCAGCCAGTCGGCCGCAGCTTCGGCAGCACCTCGGCGCCGAACGCGTCGATGAAGCCGCGCTGCTCCTGCCCGACGTGGTGCAGGGCGATCTGGTCGAAGCCGAGCCCGACGTACTCCTCCAGCCAGCCGACGTGCCGACCCAGGTCCGCCGAGACGTTCACCACCTCGGCGACCCGCTGCGCCGGCACGTCGGCGGAGACGACGTCGAAGTGCTCGGCGGTCTCCAGGTCCCAGCAGACCGGCGGGGCGAAGACGTTGCTGCGCCACTGGTCGTACGCGAGCGCCTCGGCCTGCGCCTGCTCCGGCGCCCACGAGACGTGCACCTGCAGGTGCAGCGGGCCGCGCCCGCCAGCGTCCCGGTACGCGTCGATCATCTCGCGCAGGTGCGCCACGGGGGCGTTGACGGTGATCAGGCCATCGGCCCACTCGGCGCACCAGCGGGCGGTCGCCACGCTGACGGCGGCGCCGATCAGCGCGGGTGGTTCCTCGGGGCGGGTCCACAGTCGGGCCCGATCCACCCGGACCAGGCCGTCGTGGCTGACCTCCTCGCCGGCCAGCAGCGCCCGGATCACGTCGACGCACTCACGCAGCCGGGCGGCGCGTACGTCCTTGCGCGGCCACGGGTCGCCGGTGATGTGCTCGTTGCTGGCCTCGCCGGTGCCCAGCGCCGCCCAGAACCGGCCCGGGTACATCACGCCGAGGGTGCCGATCGCCTGCGCGATGATCGCCGGGTGGTATCGCTGGCCGGGCGCGTTGACCACGCCGAACGGCATACCGGTGGCCTGCAGCGCGGAACCCAGCCACGACCAGGCGAAGCCGGACTCACCCTGCCGGGCGCTCCACGGGGAGAAGTGGTCGGAGCACATGGCGGCGTCGAAGCCGGCCCGCTCGGCGTGTTTCACCGCCTCCAACAGGGCGCGTGGACCGATCTGCTCATGCGAGGAGTGGAAACCGAAGAGCGTCATGCCCGCACTTCCTACCCACGACCGCCCGCCCTGATGCGTGCCGCGGCGCAGGCTCCCCAGGAAGCTACTCGGCGTGCGCGCCCGCTCCGGCCGAGGCGGCGCCCTCCCCCACCCAGACCGTCTTGGTGTTGCAGAACTCCCGCATACCCAGCGCCGACAACTCCCGCCCGTAACCGGAGTTCTTCACCCCGCCGAACGGCAACTCCGGATAGGACGTGGTCATCCCGTTGATGAAGACGTTGCCCGCGTCCAGGTCGGTGGCGAAGCGCTCCTGCTCGGCCGGATCCCGCGTCCACGCGTTCGAGCCGAGCCCGAAACTGGTGCCGTTGGCGACCTCGATCGCCTCCTCGTACGACGACACCCGGAACAGTCCGGCGACCGGGCCGAAGACCTCCTCGGACCACATCCGCATCTGCGGGGTGAGGTCGGTGACGACGGTCGGCGGGTAGTACCAGCCGTCGCCGGTCGGTGGTTCGCCCCCGCAGAGCACGGTCGCGCCGTTGTCCGCCGCGTCGCGGACCTGGGCGTGCACCTCGTCGCGGCCACGCTCACTGGCCAGTGGTCCCACGTCGGTGTTCGGGTCCATTGGATCGCCGACCCGCAGTGCGGCCATGTTCGCGGCGAACTTCTCGGCGAAGGCGTCGAAGACGTCGGTGTGCACGATGAACCGTTTCGCGGCGATGCAGGACTGGCCGTTGTTCTGACAGCGGGCGGTGGTGGCCACCTCGGCGGCCCGGTCCAGGTCGGCCGAGGGCATCACCACGAAGGGGTCGCTGCCGCCGAGTTCGAGGACGGTCTTCTTCAGCTCCCGCCCGGCGATCTGCGCGATGGACCGGCCGGCGGGCTCGCTGCCGGTGAGCGTGGCGGCGCGTACGCGGGGGTCGGCGAGGATCCGCTCGACCGCCTCCGAGCCGACCAGCACGGTGGTGAAGGCCCCCTCGGGGAAGCCGGCCCGGCGAAACACGTCCTCCAGCAGCAGCGCGGTCTGCGGCACGTTCGAGGCGTGCTTGAGCAGACCGGTGTTGCCGGCCATCAGCGCCGGCGCGGCGAAGCGCATCACCTGCCAGAGCGGGAAGTTCCACGGCATGACCGCGAGCACGACGCCGATCGGCTGGTAGCGGATGAACGCCTGGACCGCCTTCACGGCGGCCGCGTCGGCCGGCTCGTCGGCGAGGAACGCCGGTGCCCTGTCGGCGTAGAAGCGGGCGGCGGTGGCGCACTTGGTCACCTCGGCCTGCGCGGCGACGTACGTCTTGCCCATCTCCGTGGTCATGATCCGGGCGATCTCGTCGCGCTCGGCGTCGAGCAGGTCGGCCGCGGCGTTCATCCACCGGGCGCGCTGGTCGACGGTGGTGTCCCGCAGCTGCCGGTACGCGAGGTCGGTGCGCTCGATGGCACCGTCGAGTTGCTCGGTGGACATCGCCTCGTAGGTCTTGAGCACCTGTCCGGTGGCGGGGTTGGTGGTGGCGATGTGGGGCATCTCGTCCTCCTGTCACTCGAACAACGAGTGTCGTACGCCCGGCTCCTCGCGGCGGCGGGCGGCGCGGCGGCGCTGGATCACGACCAGGTCGACCACGGCGACCACAGCGAAGATCGCACAGACTACGCCGAGCCAGGCGATGCCGGCCCAGAACGCCAGCACCGCGAAGATGACCATGATCACCAACCCGAAGCCGGCGAGGGTGAGCCGGAGGTTCAGCGCGCTGTTCGCGTGGCCGACCGTGCCACGGGCACGCCGGGGCTGCGATCTCGTCATACCCCTCGACCTACCCCCGATCGGCGGTGTTAACCGGCGCCGTGCGTTCCCACCCCGCGGTGTGGCGGTGTGCTGGGGCCGCACCGAGGTGCGGCGGTGTGCTGGGGCCGCACCGAGGTGCGGCGGTGTGCTGTGGCACATCCATTCGCGCCGCAGCCCGGTCGACCGCAGGATGGGCCCATGTCAATGACCCTCGCCGTGCCGGTGACCGTCGCCATCGCCCGCCGTGTCGATCCGGGCCGGGCCAGCGAGATGGTGGCCTGGATGCGGGCCGGCACCGCGCTGGCCGAGGCGTTTCCCGGATTCCTCGGGGCCGGGTGGGTGCAGAGCGGCCCCGGTTCGCCGGAGTGGCACATGCTCTACCGCTTCGCCGACGCCGAGACGCTGCGCCGCTGGGAGGAGTCGCCGCAGCGGCACTGGTGGCTCAGCTCGGCGCAGGGCATCGTCGAGCACACCCGGGTCGAGCGACGGACCGGGATCGAGGGCTGGTTCGACCCGCCGCTGGAGCACTCGGTGGAGCCGGTTGCGCCCGCGTCGCCGCCGAGGTGGAAGCAGGCGGTGACGATCTGGCTGGCGTTCTTTCCGCTGAGCCTCAGCGCCACCCTGCTGACCAGTCATTTCCTCGCCGCCGTGCCGTTGGCGGCGCGGGTGCTGCTGATGACGCTCTGCCTGACCCCGCTGATGACCTACCTGGTGCTGCCCCGGATCACCCGGGCGCTGCACTGGTGGCTGCACGGCCAGCGGGCACCGTGGCGGGATTAAAGCATCCTTCCGACGCTGTCACCGACGCTCTGCCGCATACCCGACAGCAACTTCCCGACACAGCAGGTCCTGCGCATAGAGTTACCGCGCTGTCGCTCTGTGCTGCGGAACGGGGGATGCCATGCCTCGACGGTGGGTCACCGCCCTGGCCTGTGTCGCGGCGCTCGTCGCACTGGCCTGCGAGGGCGGCACCTCCGCGACACCCCGCCCCACCAAGAGCAACCCGCCGTCGAGCGGGCCGGGCGGCATCGCCGCGCTCGGCGACTCGATCAGCACCGGCTTCGCCTCCTGCCTGGTGCTCACCTCCTGCGAGCGCAACTCCTGGTCGACCGGGGACGGCCTGCGGGTGCAGAGCCACTACCGGCGGCTGCTCGAGCAGAGTTCGGCGATCCGCGACCGGACCTACAACCACGCCCGCTCCGGCGCCCGCGCGGACGCCCTGGAGGGTCAGGCCCAGGCAGCGGTACGCGACCGCCCCGACTACGTCACGGTGCTGATCGGCGCCAACGACGTCTGCCGGGGCGGGGTGGACGCGATGACGCCGGTGGCCACGTTCCGGGCCGACGTCGACCGGGGTCTGCGGGTGCTGCGCACCGGCCGACCGAAGGCCCGCGTGCTGGTGGCGAGCATCCCCGACCTGTACCGACTCTGGGAGGTCGGGCACGACGACGCCCGGGTGGTACGCGCGTGGCGACGGGGCATCTGCCCGGCCCTGCTGGCCGAGGCGACCTCGACAGCGCCCGCCGACCGGGCGCGCCGGGCCGCCGTCCGGGACCGGATCGACGCGTACAACGCCGAGCTGGTGGCGGCCTGCCGGGCGTACGGCTCACGCTGCCGTCACGACGGCGGCGCGGTGCACAAGGTCCGGTTCACCCTGGACCTGCTCAACCCGCTGGACTGGTTCCACCCCAACGCCACCGGCCAGGGCCGGATCGCCGAGGTGACCTGGCGCGCCTCCGGCCTGGCGAGCTGACTTCCCCGGCCGGGACGGTCAGGGTTGGCGGGGCTCCGGCACGGCGGTGCCCCGTGAGCGGTAGAGCGCCCGGGAACGCTGCGCGAGGTCCTTCGTAGCCGACGAGTTGGCCCAGGTGCCGAGCACGATGGCCGCACCAGGGACGATCTTGGCGACGATTCGCTTGGCGGCCCGAACGCCGGCCATCTGGGCCAGCCGGACGCCGAGCTGCAGCATCACCCGACCGAGCGGGCGCTGGCCGCCCAGACCGAACAGCGCGTCGGCGCGTTCCCGGCCGGCGGCCACGCCGAGCGCCAGTCGGGCGCTCTCGGCGACCTTGTGCACGCGCTGAAGCACCAGCAGGTCGGTGGCCCGGTCACTGTGCAGCGGGTCGACGTCGTACGCGGCGGCGATGTGCAGCACCATCCGTGCCTGGGTCCAGGCCAGCACGCCCACGTCGATCACGGCGCCGGGCAGCCCGGCCGCTCCGGAGACCGCGCCGGACAGGCGGGCCAGGTTGACGAACTTGCGGGCCGCCTGGTCGGCCAGGACATCGGCCGACACCCCGGGCTGCTCGGCTCGGGCCCGGCTGGCCCACTGCACGGCTTCCGGCCCGAGCCGGCGAACCGCCTCCAGGGCGAGGTGCTCCGGGGCGTACTGCGGGTCGTCGCGCATCCGGTCCCAGAGCCGGGCCGGCGGACCCTCGGGGGCGTCCACCGGCCCAACCGGCAGGTTGGCGGACGGTTGGGGAGTGGGGGCGGCGGGCTGGCCGCCGACGGGCGGGGTGTCGTTCACCGGGTCTCCGCAGGGTGGGAACGGCGGACAGGGCGGCCGATGGAGCCTTTCAGCGGCGGCGGTTGGACAGCCGGGCCGCCAGCCCCTTGAGCTTCTGCTGGTTGCCAGGCTTGGCCATCTCCCGACGACCTCGCTCGACCAGCTGCTGCCCCTTCGGTGATCTCAGGAACGTGGTGATCCGCTGCATCAGTGACATGGCGTCCTCCTGTCGATGGTCCCTCTGTCATGTGTACCCCGAACCCGCAACACATGTACCCGGGATGCGACAGCCTCAACCCTGACCGTCCATAGTGGGCGGTACGTTACCGCCCCGACGGCAGGATGGCGTCGACGACCCTGGTGGCCCGCCACTCGTGCTGCTGGTAGAACTCGGGGTACGCGGAGACCTGCACCGCCTGGGCGGCGTCGGTGAGCCGCATGTGCTCCCAGCCGGGCACCTGCTCCAGCGCGGTGAGGAACTGCCGGGTGGCGAACTCGGGGTCCATCAACCGGCCCACCGGGCCCCAGCCGCTGCTGGACCGCTGCTGGAACAGCCCGACCGAGTCGTGGTCCCAGCCGACGCCCTGGTGCGGGTAGTCCTGCGACTCGGGCAGCACACCGCTGGCCACGTTGTAGAGGTTGCTCTCCTGCATGGCGGTGGCGACCGCGATCACCAGACCTCGGCGCGGCACCCCCATCTTGCGGCCGGCGCGGACGATCGCCTCGGCGTTCTTCATCTGATCCTTGTCCAGCCCGGCGACGGGTGCCGGGGCAGTGGGGCGGGCCGGGGCGGCCTTGCGTGCCGGCGCCGTGGTGTCCGGGTCGCTGGGGGTCGCCGTGGCGGACGGGGCGGCAGCGGACGTGGTCGGGGCAGCGGCACGATCGAGACCACGGGAGGCGGCGCTCTGCTGCTCGGCGCGCTGCGCCAGCTCGGAGCTGGCGAGCGGGCCACCTCGGTTCGCCGAACCGGGCTTCTCGTCGCAGACCTGCGCGACGGCGGCCAGGCCGAGGCAGCAGACCACACCGGTGGCCAGCGCCATCTGGGCCCGGCGTCGACCGGTCAGGTCCCGGACGTACGTCCGGAGCCGAGTCGCGGCGGTTGTCCGTTCGGTTGAGGTGCCGTCCTCCGTATCGGCGGTCGGGCTGCTCGGGGCGTACGGGTCGTCGAGGGTGCCGTCGTCACGCATCAACCGAGGCTAGGCAGGGGGAAACCCTGATTACGCACGGTGATCACGTGGCGCTCGCCACAGATCGGGGCCACTCTGGTGGACGACCTGGGCGGGTCGACGCGCCCGGGGAACGTACCTCGCATACCGGATCAAGCTGGCGGCGCACGCAGACCGGGATGGTCAATGATGACCAGGGGCATTTGTCCACCAGCCCTGACATGATCGACAAACTCGGCCTTTGGGCCGAACCAGCCCTCAGCCGATCGGTCGATCGAACCGACCTGGCGGCGTAATCAGGTGATTAGTCCGGTCACGCCCATCCCCCGGGCGACGGATCGCCCGACGCAGGAATGCACCAGGATGGCGGGTACGTTGCCCGAACGGGTGCCCTCCGTCGCGTCGGCGCCCCGCAGGCACATTTCAGGGAGGTCCGTACCGGTGCTCGACCCACACGAGCTCTACCAGCTCACCGAAGATCTGCCCGACCTCGGGCAACCGGTCCTGATCCAGGCCCTCACCGGGTTCGTGGACGCCGGCAACGCCAGCCGGCTGGCGCGCGAGCAGCTGCTCACCTCGCTGGAGGGACAGCCGATCGCCACCTTCGACGTCGACCAGCTCTTCGACTACCGGTCGCGACGGCCGGTGATGACCTTCGTCGAGGACCACTGGGAGAGCGTCGACGCGCCCAAGCTGGAGCTGCACCTGCTGCACGACGACGACGAAACCCCGTTCCTGCTGCTCACCGGCCCGGAGCCGGACCTGCAGTGGGAGCGGTTCGTGGCCGCCGTCGCCGGGCTGGCCGCCCGCCTGGACGTTCGGCTCACCGTGGGGCTCAACTCCATCCCGATGGCGGTGCCGCACACCCGGCCGACCGGGGTGACCGCGCACGCGACCCGCCCCGAGCTGATCGGCGGGTACGAGCCCTGGCTGCAGCGCGTCCAGGTGCCCGGCAGCGTCGGTCACCTGCTGGAGTTCCGCCTCGGCGAGCAGGGCCGCGACGCGCTGGGCTTCGCCGCCCACGTGCCGCACTACGTGGCGCAGACCGAATACCCGGCCGCCGCCGAGGTGCTGCTCAGCTCGGTGTCACGCAGCACCGGGCTGCTGCTGCCCGGCGACGGGCTGCGCTCGGCCGCCGAGGTGGTCCGGGTGGAGATCGACCGCCAGGTCGCCCAGACCGAGGACGCCGCCGCCCTGGTCCAGGCACTCGAGGAGCAGTACGACGCGTTCGCCCGAGGTCGGGGCGAGAAGAGCCTGCTCGCCCCGGATGCCGGGCCGCTGCCCACGGCCGACGAACTCGGCGCGGAACTGGAGCGCTTCCTGGCCGAGCAGACCCGACCCGGCGACACCCCGGGCAGCTGACCCGGCGTACCGGGGGCGGATGCGGCAGGCTGGGGGCATGCGCCTGGCGACCTGGAACGTCAACTCGGTGAAGGCCCGCCTACCCCGGCTGTTGGAGTGGCTGGCCGACACCGGGCCGGACGTCGTCTGCCTGCAGGAGACGAAGTGCCCGGACGGCGCCTTTCCGGTGAGCGAGGTGGGCGAGCTGGGCTACACCGTGGCCAGCCACAGCGACGGCCGGTGGAACGGGGTCGCCATCCTGTCCCGGGTCGGGCTGGACGACGTCCGGGTCGGGTTCGCCGGGGAGCCCGGCTTCCCCGACCCGGAGGCCCGTGCCATCTCCGCCACCTGCGACGGGGTGCGGGTCTGGTCGGTGTACGTGCCCAACGGCCGGACGCCGGAAGACCCGCACTACGCGTACAAGTTGGCCTGGTTCGCGGCGCTGCGCGACGCGTTGGAGGCGGAGCTGGCCAGTGGGCTCCCGCTGGCGGTCAGCGGCGACTTCAACGTCGCCCCGACCGACGCCGACGTCTGGGACCCGGCGGTCTTCACCCACTCCACGCACGTCACCCCGGCCGAGCGGGCAGCCCTCGCCGCGCTGCGCGACCTGGGCCTCAGCGACATCGTGCCCACCCCGATGAAGGGGCCACACCCCTTCACCTACTGGGACTACCGGGCCGGGATGTTCCACCAGAACAAGGGCATGCGGATCGACCTGGTGTACGCGTCCGCGCCGTTCGCCCGGGCGGTCAGCTCGGCATACGTGGACCGGGAGGCCCGGAAGGGCAAAGGCCCCTCCGACCACGCGCCGATCGTGGTCGACGCGGAACTGGTGCCGGTGGTCGAGGCGTTCTGAGCTCGCTCGGTCGCCCCGATGCCGTGGGTGGTGGCTAGGGTGGGCAGATGGCAGTCGTGAAGATCAACGCAATCGAGGTCCCGCCCGGCGCCGGCGCGGAGTTGGAGAAGCGGTTCGCCGCCCGAGCCGGCACGGTGGAAAACTCCCCCGGCTTCCTCGGCTTCGAGCTGCTCCGTCCGGTGGCCGGCGAGACCCGCTACTTCGTCTACACGAAGTGGGAGAGCGAAGAGGCGTACCAGGCCTGGGCCGCCGGCCCGTCGCGCGCCGCCCACGCGACCGCCCCCGGCGAGAAGCCACGCCCGCCGGTCTCCAGCGGCGCCAGCCTCCTGGAGTTCGAGGTGGCGCTGCACGTCCCCCAGCCCTAGCACCTCCCCGCCGGCTGTCAGACACGGACGAATTCCCCGCCTCGACGCAGCAGTCTCACCGGAAGTGCGCTGATCTTGGCCAAGCCACGACAGGTCGGGGCGATTCAGGCGCATTGGGCGCGTCGAGGCGGGCGTGGAGCGGTACCCGGCGCCTCGATCGTGCTCGATCCTGGATCTAGTTCCCTCCCTGCGGCAAGAGGCCACTACATCCTTGTTCGAGCACGACCTTGACCAGGCCCGGCGCGGTGCAGTTCGGAGGATTCGTCGTCTCGGTCGCAGCAGTCGGTGTGACCGGGCGTAAGGGTTCCCGCGCCACCTCCCCCGGCGACAAGCTCCGCCCACCGGTCTCTACCGTCCCCAGCCTGCTGAATTCGAGGTGGCCCTGCACGTCCCCCAGCCCTAGGTGCGCCGAGGATCCGGCACCACCGCCAAACCGGGCCGGGCCGGACGTTTCCGTTGATAGCGTCGAAGCGGCCCGAGCGGTAGCGGGCCATCAGTCGCCCTGCCGGCACAGGCCGTCCGGCCGGGCGGTCCCAGGAAGGTGCGGGGGTCTGGCCATGTTCGACGGCTTCGAAGAATTCGACATCGAGACCTCCGGCACGACGATCCACGGACGCCGTGGCGGGAGCGGGCCACCCGTTCTACTCCTGCACGGCATTCCCGAAACGCATCTCATGTGGCATCGGATCGCGCCGCAGCTTGCCGAGAAGTTCACCGTCGTCGCCACCGACCTGCGCGGCTGGGGCGACAGCGGCAAACCGCCGAGCACCGCCGATCACGAGCCGTACGGCATGCGAGCCATCGCCCGCGACCAGATCGAGGTGATGCGGAGTCTGGGCCACGAGCAGTTCCAGCTCGTCGGCCACGACCGCGGGGCCCGCTGCGCGTACCGTCTCGCGCTGGACGCACCCGACACTGTCACTCGGCTCGCCGTGATGGACGTCGTTCCCATCGGCGACGTCTACAACCACGCCGACAAGACGTTCAGCCTCTCCTACTGGGTCTGGTCCTTCCTGGCGGCGCCGGCGCCGGTGCCCGAACGGTTCATCGACGCGGCGCCCGCGGTGCTCGTCGACTTCATGCTCGACACCTGGCCCGAGGTGAAGGACGCCTTCCCGCCCGAGGTGCGGGCGGCGTACGTCAGGCAGTTCAGCGACCCCGCGACGGTCCACGCGATCTGCGAGGAGTTCCGCGCGGCCGCGACGCTGGACTACCAGCAGGACGAGGCGGACCGAGGCCACCGGAGGATCGCCTGCCCGGTGCTGTTTCTCTGGAGTCAACGCGGTCAGGTCGCGAAGCTCTTCGACGACCCGCTCGCGATCTGGCGGGAGTGGGCCGACGACGTACGCGGCGAGCCGGTCCCGGTCGGGCACTTCATTCCGGAAGAGGCCCCGGAGCAGACACTCCGCCAACTCCTGGACTTCCTGAGCTGACCGTGTCGATCACGCCCGGGGGCAAGGTCAGGGCTTGCGGGAGGACTGCAGGGTGGCGAAGGCGATGACGTTGTCGGCGTAGCCGGTACGGCCACCGATGAACTGCCCGCCGCAGGTGATCAGCCGCAGCCCGGGCGGCCCGTCGTTGCCGTAGATCCGCTCGCCGGGCAGTTGGTCCTTCGGGAAGTGCTCGACGGTGTCGACCCGGAACACCACCACCGTCTCGTCCGCCCGGGCCACCTCGATCAGGTCGCCGGGGTGCAGCTTGCCCAGGTCGTAGAAGACCGACGGGCCGGTCTTGGTGTCCACGTGCCCGACGATCACCGCCGGGCCAGGCTCGCCCGGCGTTGGCCCACGGTCGTACCAGCCGGTCTCGTTGTGCCGTTCCAACGGCGGTACGGCGATCGAGCCGTCCCGCGCCTGCCCGACGGGTGCCACCGGCGCGCTGACCTTGATCGCCGGGACCGACAGGCGCACCGGCCGGCTCGCCGACAACCCGACCGACTCGCTGCGGGCCGGCCGGTCACCGCCGGCTGGGGCCAGGTCGAACGGGCCGACCGAGCGGCCGAGCCCTGCCCCGGTCGCGAAGACCCCGGCCAGCACCAGCACCACGGCCAGCGGCACCGACCAGGGGCTGCGGCCGGGCGGACGACTACGCCGAGGCGTAACGGCGGTCGGCGGGCGAGCAGCCACTGCCGGGCGATCGGCCACCAGCGGGCGGTCGTCCCGCGGTAGGCGGTCATCCTCCAGCCAGCGGTCGTCCCGCGGAGGGCGGTCGTCCCGTGCGGGCCGGGCACCGGGAGACGGGCGGGCACCGGAAGACGGCCGAGCACCGGAAGACGGCCGAGCACCGGAAGACGAGCGGGCGCCGGAAGACGAGCGGGCGGCTGGGGACGGGCGCGCACCGGCCGGCGGGCCGGAAGCGCCTGGTTGGCGGGATCCGGGCGGCGGCGGGGGGTGGAAGATCTCCATGGCGGCCTCAGTGACGCGTGGCGCCACGGACGGAACGTGGCCGGCGCAGCGCCACCACGGCGAGGATCAGCCCGGTGATGGTCAGCGCCGCGCCGCCGGGCAGCAGCAGTTTGCCGGTGATCCCGCCAGCGCCCCCACCGAAGCCGGTGGCCGGACCACGACTGGGTTGGACCGGGACCTTCTTGACCACCTGGAGCATGGTTGACGCGGTCTCGCCGTCGCGGCACTCCAGCTTGACCCGGTAGTTGCCGGGACGGGTGCGCTCGCGCACCATCGGCGCGGCGGTGAGCACCCCGCGCTGCGGCTGCACCCCGACCGCGCCGAAGGCGTCGGAGACGACGGTGGCGCCCACCGAGTTGTCCCGACAACTGGCCCGGATCCCGACCAGGTACCCGGGCTGCACCGTGCTGGGGCTCACCTCGACGAAGATGTCCAAGGACGGCGCCGGTTGCCCCGCGCCACCGGGCGGACCTCCGGGCTGCGGGGCGGGCGCGGCAACAACGTGCTGGAGGGCGCCGGACGTCGAGCGCACGACACCGGCGGGCTGGAACGCGGCAACCGGCGCGGCAAACGCGGGGGCGGCGGCCAGCAGGGGGCCGGTGAGCACGGTCACCACCGACAGGATCACGCCGCTTCGGGTCACTGTCACGATGCCCCCTCTCGACGCCGTGCGGCCGAGTCGGGCAGTGGAGCAACCGACCTGCCGTACCAGTTGGATCCTCTCATTTCCGGTCGCACATCACATCCGATTCGCCGGCGGCTTCGCGTACGCTCGGGTCGCTGTGACCGCCATCGACCATGACCCCGCCGTCCCGCCCGCGAGCCGGACGATCCGCACGTTCCACCCCCGTCGGGGTCGGATGAGCGACCGGCAGAACGACGCGCTGGAACGGCTGTGGCCCGCGTACGGCCTGGATGTGCCGGACGGACCGGTCGTGCCCGTCGACCTGGCCGACCTGTTCGGTCGCCGGGCGCCGGTGGTGTTGGAGATCGGCTCGGGCATGGGCGACAGCACCGCTGCGATGGCTGCCGCTGACCCGGATCGAGATTATCTGGCGGTCGAGGTGCACACGCCGGGAATCGCCAACCTGCTCGACCTGGTGGACCGGCACGGCCTGGGCAACGTACGGGTGGCCCGGGGCGACGCGTTGTCCCTGGTCAGAGGCTTGCCCGACGATGCACTAGACGCTGTGCACGTGTTCTTTCCGGACCCGTGGCCGAAGGCCCGCCACCACAAGCGGCGGATCATCCAGCCGGGGCACGTGGCGCTGCTCCGGTCCCGGTTGCGGCCCGGCGGGATGCTGCACTGCGCGACCGACTGGGCCGAGTACGCCGAGGCGATGCGGGAGACCCTGGAGGCGGACCCGGGGCTGGTGGACGCTTACGGCGGCTTCGCGCCGCGTCCGGCGCACCGCCCGGTGACGAAGTTCGAGCGGCGGGCGATCACGGCCGGCCGACCGGTCGCGGACCTGCTCTACCGCCGACGGTGACCAGCAGGCCGGCCACGGCACCCGGACGGCGGTCCGGCGGAGCCTCCGGGACAGCCGGCCGGCGGCCCGACGGGGCGTCCGTGACACCCGAACGGGAGTACGGCGGCCAGCGGGTTGGCGCGTGGGGGCATGATCCAGGCACCATGGACAGGCTATGACGCTCACCGCCGCGCTGCCGACAAGCGCCGACCCCGACACCCTCTTCGACGCGTTCGCCACTTGGGCGAAGGAGCGCGGCCTCGACCTCTACCCCCATCAGGAGGAGGCGGTCATCGAGATCGTCTCCGGCGCCAACCTGATCATGAACACGCCCACCGGCTCGGGTAAGAGCCTGGTGGCGGTCGCCGCGCACTTCGCGGCCCTCGCGGACAGCCGGACGACCTTCTACACCGCGCCGATCAAGGCGCTGGTGTCGGAGAAGTTCTTCGCTCTCTGCGAGGTCTTCGGCGCCGAGAACGTCGGCATGCTCACCGGCGACGCCAGCGTCAACGCCGACGCCCCGATCATCTGCTGCACCGCGGAGATCCTGGCGAACCTGGCGCTGCGCGAGGGCGCGAAGGCCGACGTCGGCCAGGTGATCATGGACGAGTTCCACTTCTACGCCGAGCCCGACCGGGGTTGGGCCTGGCAGGTGCCGATCATCGAGCTGCCGCAGGCCCAGTTCATCCTGATGTCCGCCACCCTGGGGGACACGACCCGGTTCGTCGACGACCTCACCCGGCGTACCGGGCGGCCGACCGCCGTCGTGCGCTCGGCGGAGCGGCCGGTTCCGCTGATCTTCTCGTACGCGATGACGCCGATGCACGAGACGCTCGAGGAGCTGCTGGAGACCAAGCAGGCCCCGGTGTACGTGGTGCACTTCACCCAGGCCGCCGCGCTGGAACGCGCCCAGGCGCTGATGAGCGTCAACGTCTGCAGCCGCGCCGAGAAGGACATGATCGCCGAGGCGATCGGTGGCTTCCGGTTCACGTCCGGCTTCGGCAAGACGCTGTCCCGACTGGTCCGCCACGGCATCGGTGTGCACCACGCCGGCATGTTGCCCAAGTACCGCCGACTGGTCGAGACCCTCGCCCAGGCCGGCCTGCTGAAGGTCATCTGCGGCACCGACACCCTCGGCGTCGGCATCAACGTGCCGATCCGGACCGTGCTCTTCACCGGCCTGTCCAAGTACGACGGGGTCCGTACCCGGCTGCTCAAGAACCGCGAGTTCCACCAGATCGCCGGGCGGGCCGGTCGGGCCGGTTACGACACCATCGGTCGGGTCGTGGTGCAGGCCCCCGAGCACGTCATCGACAACGAGAAGGCCCTCGCCAAGGCCGGCGACGACCCGAAGAAGCGGCGCAAGGTGGTCCGCAAGAAGCCGCCGGAGGGTTCGATCGGCTGGGGCCAGCCCACGTTCGACCGGCTGGTCGACGCCGAGCCGGAGCCACTGACCTCCAGCTTCCAGGTCAGCCACTCGATGCTGCTCAACGTCATCGGCCGGCCCGGTGACGCCTTCACCGCGATGCGGCACCTGCTCACCGACAACCACGAGGACGCCACCGCGCAGCACCGGCACATTCGCCGGGCGATCGCCATCTACCGGGCGCTGCGCGCCGGCGGGGTCGTCGAGGAACTGCCCGAGCCGGACGAGACCGGCCGACGGATCCGGCTCACCGTCGACCTCCAGCTCGACTTCGCCCTCAACCAGCCGCTCTCCCCCCTCGCCCTGGCCACCGTCGAGCTGCTCGACGCCGAGTCCCCGTCGTACGCCCTGGACGTCCTCTCGGTCGTCGAGTCGATCCTCGACGACCCCCGGCAGATCCTGTCCGCGCAGCAGTTCAAGGCGCGCGGCGAGGCGGTCGCCGCGATGAAGGCGGAGGGCATCGAGTACGAGGCACGCCTCGAACTGCTCGACGAGGTGACCCACCCGAAGCCCCTCGCGGAGCTGCTGGAGGCCGCGTACGAGATGTACCGGCAGGGGCACCCCTGGGTCGCCGACCACCAACTCTCCCCTAAGGCCGTCGTCCGCGACATGTACGAGCGGGCCATGACCTTCACCGAGTACGTGCAGTTCTACGGGCTGACCCGCTCGGAGGGCCTCGTCCTGCGCTACCTGGCCGACGCGTACAAGACGCTGCGGCAGACCGTGCCCGAGGACGCCAAGACCGAGGAGCTGATCGACCTCATCGAGTGGTTGGGTGAGCTGGTCCGCCAGGTCGATTCCAGCCTCATCGACGAGTGGGAGCGGCTACGCAACCCGTCCGACGTGGCCGAGGTTGCCCAGGCGCACGCCGCCCTGACCGACCGGCCGCCCGCGGTGACCCGCAACGCGCGCGCGTTCCGGGTGCTGGTGCGCAACGCGCTGTTCCGCCGAGTGGAGCTCGCCGCGCTGCGCCGCTGGGACCTGCTCGCCGAGTTGGACGCCGGCGACGGCTGGGACTACGACGCGTGGGCCGAGGCGTTGGCGCCGTACTTCGAGGCGTACGACTCGCTCGGCGTCGGGCCGGACGCCCGCGGGCCCGCGCTGCTCATGATCGAGCAGGGCCGGGAACGCTGGACCGTGCGGCAGATCTTCGACGACCCGGACGGCGACCACGACTGGGGCATCAGCGCCGAGATCGACCTGGTCGCCTCGGACGAGGTCGGTGCCGCGGTCGTCCGGATCACCGACGTCGGCCAGCTCTAGCAGAGCACCTCGACAGGGGGTCGTCCGCACGCTGGACGGCCCCCTTTGTCGTGTCTTCCGCACCCTCATTTCCGGTGGGCGATGTCAGACCCGTCGATTAGAATGTATGTACTAATAGAGATCCTGACCTGCAGGATTACGACCTCGGGAGGACGCCCGTGACCGCGCCCGCCGCCACGCCCCTCACGCCCTACGCCACCCTGCTCGGCTTCACCCGCTACGTCGACCGCACCGGCCCCACGAAGGCGAACTTCGTTGGCGGTCTGCGCAAGCAGCGGGCCAGCCGGTCCGGCTTCAACCCGCACGGCCAGTTCGTCAAGGCGCTCAAGGCCGACATCGCCTTCCACACCGGCGGCACCCACCTGACCGGGGTGGTCGACGTGGTCAAGCCACGGTGGCGCCCGCTCTACCAGGCCCTCGTGCCCGGCGCCACGGCCTGGCTGCACTCCCTCGGCGAGCCAGCCTCCATCGATTTGGCCCAGACCCGCGACGCCCTGGCCATGCTGGGCGACCTGCCCGTCAAGATCAACCCCCACTTCGGGGTACGCCACGCCGACGGCCGCGCCGAAGCAATCCGCCTGCACTTCGACGAGACCCCACCGAGCGAGGAGTCCGTGCTCGCCACCCTGCACCTGATGGCCCGACACATGGACGCGGTGCTCCCGCACGCCGAGCCGGTTCTGGTCGACGTCCGCCGAGGCCAGGCCCACCACATGCCCACCGACGCCAAGCCCGACCAGATCGAGCGCTGGCTGGCCGGCGAAGCCGCCGCCTTCCGCGCCATCTGGTCCACCGCCGCCTAACCACCCCGCACCAACCCACCTGTCCCGCTCGCCGTCCGTCCGCCTCCCCCACCCGCCGCCGCCCGCTCGGCTGCCCGGCCCGCCGCCCGTCCGCCTGCCCCGCCTCCCCCACCCGCCGTCCGTCCGGATGTCGGGCAAGATCACGCTCGATCCAGGATGTAGTGGCCTCGCCCTCTTGGGAGGCCACTACATCCATGTTCGAGCGCGATCATGGGGACAACCGCGCGCACCGCGCCGCGGCCTGGTCGGCGGTTATCCACAGGGGCGGCGTGGCACGAGGGTGATCGGTCAGCCTGGAGTGCATGCCGAAAGCTCCCCGACGGCCGCCGCAGTTGCGCGGTCGAATCTTCCGTGGCTCGATCGCCGTCTCGCGCGGTCTGCTGACCCGAAACGACCTGCGGAGCTCCGCGTGGCGGCCGCTCTTCCGGGACGTCTATGCCGATGCCCAGGTCAGAGTCACACACAGAATCAGGTGCGCCGCCGTCGGGCGCTGGCTGATCCCACCCGGAGCGGCCATCGCGGGGCGCTCCGCGGCGGCGTTCTACGGCTGCACGACGTCCGCGCCGAGCGAGCCGATCGACGTGCTGGTCCCCAACGGCACCCGCATCGGGCCCGCCACGGGCCTCCGGATCCACCACGGGGAGGCCGACCCCGGCGACACTCTGAACAGGGCAGGGCTCAGGGTGACCAGCCCGGCGCGGACCTGCTGGGATCTCGCCCGTTGGCTCGACGTGGTCGAGGCGGTGGTCGTCATCGACACCATGCTGGCCCGCCGGCTCACCGACGTGTCCGCCTTGCGCGACTACGCGCTGAGCCGCGCCGGCCGGCGGGGCTGGCGGTCCCTGCTCCGTGCGATCGACCTGGCCGATGCGGGCGCCGAGTCACCCCAGGAGTCCCGCACGCGGGTGCGGCTGGTGCTCGCTGGCCTGCCCCGACCGCAGACGCAGTGGGTCGTAGCCGACCAGGGCCGATTCGTGGCCCGGCTTGACCTGGCCTGGCCGGAGTTCAAGGTCGCGGTGGAGTACGACGGGCTCTGGCACAACGACCCCGAGCAACTCCATCGGGACCGCCGACGGCTCAACCGACTGCTCGGTGGCGAGTGGATCGTCCTGCACGTGACCGCCAAGCGCCTCCGGGACGACTTCGACGGCTTCCTCGCCGAGGTCAGGGCCGCCCTGCGAGCCCGGTCCCACTCCCCCTCAGCCCGATGATCACCCTCCAGGCGACCACCGCGCTCCCAGCGACCACTGCCCGCCAGCGACTATCGCCCGCCCAGCGAACACCGCCTCCCAGCGACTATCGCCCTCCAAGCGGCGATGATCGCGCTCGAACATGGAAATAGTGGCCTCCCCGTCGGGGGAAGCCACTACTTCCTGGATCGAGCGCGATCATGGCCCGGAGCGCACCGCCGGCGCGGAGCGCGGGCATCGCGCGGAGCGCGGGCACCGCCCGGCGCACGGGCGCTGCGGCGCGGCGGGGCGGGGTGTTAGGCGGCGGGGAGGTACTTGCTCAGGTCGTCGAGGATCTTGTTGGCGGCGCCGACGCCGATGCCGGTCATCCAGACCTCGTCGGCGACGGGGTACGCCTTGCCGGCCTTGACGGCGCTGAGGCCCTTCCAGAGGGTCCCGCCGGCCACCTTGGTCTGCTCGGCGGCGGCCTTGTCGCCGTACGCGGTCACGAAGATGACGTCACCGTCGACCTCGTTGATCCGCTCGGGGCTGACCAGGTCGAAGCGCTTGTCCTCCTTGTTGGCGAGGAGCTGCCGCTCGGGGCGACCCAGCCCGGTGTCGCCGAGGACGATGCCGGAGAAGGAGTCCGGGCCGTACACCCGGATGTTGCCGGGCAGGAACCGCACGATCGACACCTTGCGCGCGGCGGCGTCGCCGAGGGTGGTGCCGAAGTCCTTGGCCCGCTTCTCGTACGCGCCGAGCAGGTCCTTGGCCTGCTGCTCGCGGCCGAGCGCCTTGCCGTCGAGGAGGAAGTTCTCCTTCCAGGTGATGCCCACCTTGTCGGTGAACACGGTCGGCGCGATGGCGGCCAGCTCGTCGTAGAACTTCTCCTGGCGGAACTTGCTGCCGAGGATGAGGTCCGGCTTCAGCGCGTTGATCGCCTCCAGGTCGGGCTCGGCGAGCACCCCGACCTCTTTGATGCTGGCGAGCTTGTCCGCGCCGAAGTAGGTCGGCCAGCTCTTGGCCTCACCGGCGGTGGCGGCGCCGACGGGCGTGATGCCCAGCGAGAGCGCAGTGTCGATCTTGTCGGTGTCGAGCACGACGACGCGCTTGGGCTCGGCCGGGACCTTGGTGGTGCCCATGACGTGGGTGATCTCCCGGGTCTCCCCGGTGGTGGAACCGGCGACCGGGTCGCTCTCACCGCAGGCGGTGAGTCCGACGCCGAGGGCGACGGCCGCGGCGAGAGCGGCGACGAGACGACGCATCAGAGTCCTTTCGAGGGGTACGAGCTGGTGAGCGGGGTGGCCGCGTCACCGGTGGCGGGTCGGGCGTCCGGCACGGACGCCTTCGACGAGTCGGAGTCAGCCGCATCAACAGCAGCAGCCGTGGCGGAGTTGCCCCCCGTGTACGCGGGCACCACCAGCGGCGCGCCGGTCACCGGGCAGGGCACGACCACGCAGGCCAGCCCGAAGACGTCGCGGACCAGGTCGGCGGTGAGGATCTCCCGGGGCGGTCCGGCGGCAACCACGGCGCCGTCGCGCATCGCGACCAGATGGTCGGCGTAACGGGCGGCCTGGTTCAGGTCGTGCAGCACGGCGACCACAGTGCGTCCGCGCTCGACGCGCAGTCGGTGCAGGAGGTCCAGCACCTCCACCTGGTGGGCCAGGTCGAGGAAGGTGGTCGGCTCGTCCAGCAGCAGGGCGTCGGTGTCCTGGGCGAGCGTCATGGCGATCCACACCCGCTGCCGCTGACCACCGGAGAGGCTGTCCACCGGCCGGTCGGCCAGGTCGGTCACGTCGGCCAGGGCCATCGCCTGGTCCACCGCCGTGCCGTCCTCCGATGACCACTGCCGCCACCAACGCTGGTAGGGCTGCCGGCCTCGGCCGACCAGGTCTGCCACGGTGACGCCCTCGGGCACCAGCGGGCTCTGCGGCAGGACGCCGAGCCGGCGGGCGACCTCCCGGGTCGGCAGGTCGCGGATCGCGGTGCCGTCCAGCAGCACCGTGCCTCGGCGCGGAGTGAGCAGCCGGGCCATCGTGCGCAGCAGGGTGGACTTGCCGCACGCGTTGGGTCCGACGATCACGGTGAACGCGTCGGTCGGCAGGTCCAGGTTCAGCCCGTCGAGCACGGTCCGCTCGTCGTAGCCGGCGACCAGGTCGCGGGTGGAGAGCATCACAGGACTCCTTGAGGGCGTCACGACGACCGCCGCCGGCCGCGCAGCAGCAGGAAGATCAGGTACGGGCCGCCGATCGCGGCGGTCAACACGCCGGCGGGCAGTTGGGTGGGTGCGATCAGCCGTCGGCCGGCCAGGTCCGCGAGCACCAGCAGCAGAGCGCCGAGCAGCGCCGAGCAGACCAGTGGTGGCCGTTCGGTCCGTACCAACCGACGGGCCACCTGGGGGGCGACCAGCGCCACGAAGTCGACGGCGCCGACCTGGGCGGTGACCATCGCGGCGACGAGGACGCCGGTGCCGGCCAGGCCGATTCGGCGGGCCACCGGCCGCAGCCCGACGCCTCGGGCGGTGTCGTCGTCCAGGGCGGTGCTGTTCAGCGCCCAACCGGCCCAGGCCAGCACCGGCAGCAGCACCAGCAGGGTGCCGGCGATCCAGGCGGCCTCGGTCCAGCCCTTGCCGGCCAGGGTGCCGATCAGCCAGATCTGCGCGCGCAGCCCGTCGATCGGGTCGGCGGTGAGCATGACCACCTCGGTGAGCGCCCGGAAGGCGAAGGCGACCGCCACGCCGGCGAGCACGAACCGCTGTGCGGCCAGCCCGTGCCGGGCACCGAGGGCGAACAGCAGCACCGCCGCGAGGAGCCCGCCCAGCAGCGCGGTGGGTGCCACCAGCACCGCGGCCATTCCGCTGGTCAGGGCCACGGTGGCGGCGAGGCCGGCACCCTGGGTGATGCCGATGACGTCCGGGCTGGCGAGCGGGTTGCGGGCCACGCTCTGGATCAGCGTTCCGGCCACGCCGAAGGCCGCACCGGCCACCGCCGCCAGCACGACCCGTGGCATCCGAAGATCAAAGACAACCAGGTCGTACGGGGTGCCGGCACCGGATAGCGCGCGCAGCACGTCGGCCGGGGCGACGTACGGGGTGCCCAGCGAGAGGCTGAGCACGACCGCCAGGAGGAGCAGCACGGTCAGCGCGGCGGCCACCAGCAACGCGCGGCGACGGATCAGCAGGCTGACCGGGCCGATGCGCAGCAGCGACCGGCCGGGCAGCGGGGCCTGGCCGGTGCCGGACGAGGCGGCAGGCACCGAGGCCGACAGCACAGCCGCGCCGGACAGGCGGCCGGCCGGGTCGGCGGAACCAGTCGGGTCGGAGGGGCGGTGCGCGGTGGTCACGCGGTCACCACCCGGGCGCGGCGGACCAGGACGGCCAGCAGCGGCGCTCCGATCAGGGCGGTGACGATCCCGGCGGGTATCTCGCCGGGCGGGGCGACGAGCCGGCCGACGACGTCGGCGCCGAGCAGTAGCGCCGGCCCGAGCAGGGCGGAGACGGCGAGGGTCCAGCGGTGGTCCGCGCCGACCAGGGCACGCGCCAGGTGCGGCACGGCCAGCCCGACGAAGGCGACCGGCCCGGCCGCAGCCACCGCCGCGCCGGTCAGCAGCACGGCGGCGAGGCCACCCCCGAGGCGGACCAGGCCGATCCGGTGGCCGAGGCCGCGGGCCACGTCGTCGCCGAGCGCCAGCGCATCCAGGCCCCGGGCCACCAGGGCGGCCAGCACGAGCCCGACGAGGACGAAGGGCAGCACCTGCGCGGTGACCGACAGGTCGCGGCCGGCCAGCCCGCCGACCACCCAGAAGCGGTACTCCTCGAAGGTGCGGGCGTCGATGCTGAGCAGCGCGTACACCCCGGAGGCCAGGCTGGCGTCGAGCGCCGCGCCGACCAGCGCGAGGGTGACCGGGCTGGCGCCCTCGCGGGCTCGGGTGGCGATGGCGAAGACCAGCAGCCCGGCGATCAGTGCACCGGCGATGCCGAACCAGACGTACCCGGCGAGCGTGCCGATGCCGAAGACGGAGATGGCGAGCACCACACCGAACGACGCGCCCGCGCTGATGCCGAGGATGCGGGGCTCGGCGAGGGGGTTGCGGGTGAGCGCCTGGAACAGCACGCCGGCCACGGCGAGCGCGAGGCCGACGGCGAGGCCGAGCGCGGTACGCGGCATCCGCAGCTCGCGGACGATGGTGCTCGCGTCGCCGCCGTCCGGGGCGACGAGCGCGTGCCAGACCTGGTCGACGTCGAGTTGTCGGCTGCCGAGAGCGAAGCTGGCCAGCACGGCGAGCAGCAGCACCAGCGCGGCCCCGACGGTGACGGCCACCCGGCGACCGGTGCGAGTGCCGGACCGGCTGCGGGCCGGGGTCGGCCGGGTGGCGAGGGTGGTCACGAGTCTCCTGCACGTCTGCGCTTAGGTTCGCCTTACCTTAGCCGACCTGCTGAGGGTCACCTAACTCGCGCTCGTCGATCCCGCAGGGGCTGACCAGGGCGGACGCCCGCGCGCGGCGGGCAGCGCGCCTAGGGTGGGATCATGCGATTCGACCAGCACACGGTCGTACTCCTGGTCCGGCCGGCGGACGTCCCGGAGCTGCCGCTCGACGCCATCGACCGGTTGCAGGACGCCCACCTGGCCCACCAGGCGGGTCTGGTGGAGCAGGGCCTCGTGCTCGCGGCCGGCCCGTTCCTGGGCGCCGACGACGATCGCCTGCGCGGCTTCGTCGTGCTCTCGGTGGACCCGGAAGCGGCCCGCGAGCTGTATCACAATGATCCGGCGGTGCGTGCCGGACGGCTGGCCGTGCAGGTGATGAGCTGGATGGTGCCGGAGGGCAACGTGCGGTTCGAGGGTGTCCCGATGCCCCGGTCGATGCTGGAGGCGGCGACCGGCGACTGACGTCAGCCGGGCAGGTCCCCGATCTCGACCACCCGCAGGGCGTCCAGCTCGCCGACGATCACCCGCAGGGACGGGAAGTGGTCGCGCAGCACCTGCCGGCAAGGGTCACACGGCGCGGCGACCTCGCGGCCCCGGTCGGTCACCGTGACGATCGTCTCCAGCTCCGTCACGCCCTGCGTCGCGGCCGTGCCGATCACGATCAGCTCGGCGCAGGACCCCCCGGTGACGTGGTGGACGTTCACGCCCGTGAAGACCCGCCCGTCGGCGGTCCGGGCGGCCGACGCGACGGTGTGCCTCGGGCTGCGGCACCGCAGTTTGGAAACCGCCGTGGCGGCCTGCACCAACGCCCGGTCGGTGTCCCGCATCGTCATCCCGGCCCCCAGCGCTCGACGTCGGCCGCAACTCTAGGTCCCCCGCCCGGCCGTCGAAGGACCGGCCGCGCGATAACCCGGGGGCGGTGCGCCGCCGGGCTGCCTATCCTTGGGCACGACATGCAGAATCCAACCGCCTCCGCCGCGACCGACCCGGTTCGCGAGTTGCACCGCCGTCTCTCTCCACTGATGTTCCGCGACCAGCGTCGGCTCCAGCGGCGGCTGGACGGTGCCCGGAAGCTGCGTGACCCGCAGCGCCGGGAGTCGGCGTTGACCGAGATCACCGCCGAGGTCGAGCGGGCCGAACAGCGCCTGGCCACGCGCCGGTCGGCGGTGCCCGTGATCACGTACCCGGCGGGGTTGCCGGTCAGTGAGCGCAAGGACGACATCGCCGCCGCCATCCGTGATCACCAGGTGGTGATCGTGGCGGGCGAGACCGGTTCCGGCAAGACCACTCAGCTGCCCAAGATCTGCCTGGAGCTGGGCCGGGGGGTGCACGGCCTGATCGGGCACACCCAGCCTCGGCGGTTGGCGGCACGGACGGTGGCCGACCGGATCGCCGACGAGCTGGGCACCGAGTTGGGTGACGTGGTCGGCTACAAGGTGCGCTTCACCGATCAGGTCAGCGAGCGCAGCCTGGTCAAGTTGATGACCGACGGCATCCTCCTGGCCGAGCTGCAGACCGACCGGATGCTGCGTCAGTACGACACGTTGATCATCGATGAGGCGCACGAGCGCAGCCTCAACATCGACTTCATCCTCGGGTACCTGCGGGAGCTGCTGCCCCGGCGACCCGACCTCAAGGTGATCATCACCTCGGCGACCATCGAGACCGACCGGTTCGCCCGGCACTTCGCCGGCCCACCCACCGCCGACGAGCCGGAAGGCGTACCCGCGCCGGTGGTCGAGGTCTCCGGGCGGACCTACCCGGTGGAGGTGCGCTACCGGCCGCTGCTCGAACTCGCCGAGGGCGAGGAGGACGGCGAGGGCGACGAGGAGACCGTCCGCGACCAGATCCAGGCGATCGGCGACGCCGTCGAGGAGCTGGCTGCCGAAGGCCCCGGCGACATCCTGGTCTTCCTCAGCGGTGAACGCGAGATCCGGGACACCGCGGACGCGCTCGGCAAGCTGGTGCAGACGAAACGCTCGCTGCTCGGCACCGAGATCCTGCCGCTGTACGCGCGACTCTCCAGCGCCGAGCAGCACCGGGTCTTCGCCGCGCACAGCTCGCGTCGGGTGGTGCTCGCCACCAACGTCGCGGAGACCTCGCTGACCGTGCCCGGCATCAAGTACGTGGTGGACCCCGGCACGGCCCGCATCTCCCGCTACTCCAGCCGACTCAAGGTGCAGCGGCTGCCGATCGAGCCCATCTCGCAGGCGTCGGCCAACCAGCGCAAGGGCCGCTGCGGCCGCACCTCGGACGGCATCTGCATCCGCCTCTACGACGAGCAGGACTTCCTCTCCCGGCCCGAGTTCACCGACCCGGAGATCCTGCGGACCAACCTGGCGTCGGTCATCCTGCAGATGACCGCGATCGGGCTGGGCGACCTCGCCGCGTTCCCGTTCATCGACCCGCCGGACCGGCGCAACATCACCGACGGCGTCAACCTGCTGCACGAGCTGGGCGCGTTGGACCCGACCGAGGCCGACCCGGCGAAGCGGCTCACCGCGCTGGGCCGGCGCCTGGCCCAACTGCCGGTCGACCCGCGACTGGCCCGGATGGTGGTCGAGGGCGAGCGCAACGGCTGCGCCACCGAGGTGTTGGTGATCACCGCCGCGCTCTCCATCCAGGACCCGCGGGAGCGGCCGGCCGAGAAGCAGGCCCAGGCCGACCAGGCACACGCCCGGTTCGCCGACAAGGAATCGGACTTCGTCGCCTTCCTCAACCTCTGGCGTTACCTCCGTGAGCAGCAACGGACGCTGTCCTCCAGCGCGTTCCGCCGGATGTGCAAGGCGGAGTACCTGAACTACCTGCGGATCCGCGAGTGGCAGGACATCGTCAGTCAACTGCGCCAGGTTCTGCGTACCCCGGCCGACGGCGGGCGCGGCGGGCGATCGGCGCGCGACGCCTCTGGCGACGCGGACGCCGGCCGGGGCGAGAGCCGCCGGGGCGGCGCGGACCTGCCGGAGGAGATCGACACCCCGAAGGTGCACCAGTCGCTGCTGCCCGGCCTGCTGTCCCACATCGGCCTGAAGGACGCGCAGAAACACGAGTACCTGGGCGCGCGGGGTGCCAAGTTCGCCCTCTTCCCCGGCTCCGCGCTGTTCAAGAAGCCGCCGCGCTGGGTGATGGCCGCCGAGTTGGTGGAGACCTCCCGGCTCTGGGGCCGCATCGCCGGCCGGGTCGAACCGGAGTGGGTCGAGCCGCTCGCGCAACACCTGGTCAAGCGCAGCTACAGCGAGCCGCACTGGGAGAAGAAGCAGGCCGCGGTGATGGCCTACGAGAAGGTCACCCTGTACGGCGTTCCGCTGGTCAGCTCCCGCAAGGTCAACTTCGGGCGGATCGATCCGACGCTCAGCCGGGAGCTGTTCATCCGGCACGCCCTCGTCGAGGGCGACTGGCAGACCCATCACCAGTTCTGGTCGGACAACAAGCGGCTGCTCGCCGAGATCGAGGAGTTGGAGAGCCGGGCCCGACGCCGGGACATCCTGGTCGACGACGAGACCATCTTCGGCTTCTACGACCAACGGATACCGGCCGACGTGTCCTCCGGCCGGCACTTCGACAGCTGGTGGAAGACGACCCGCCGGGAACAGCCGGACCTGCTCACCTTCACCCGGGACGTGCTGGTCAACGACGGCCGACCGGGCGTCGACGAGGGCGACTACCCGGACGAGTGGCAGGCCGACGGAGTGAGCCTGCCGCTCACCTACCGCTTCGAGCCGGGCACGCCGACCGACGGCGTCACCGTGGACATCCCGCTGCCGCTGCTCAACCAGGTGCCGGCGGAGAGCTTCGACTGGCAGGTGCCGGGGCTGCGCGAGGAGACCGTGATCGCGCTGATCCGCTCGCTGCCCAAGGCGGTACGCCGCAACTTCGTACCGGTGCCGGACTACGCCCGGGCCGCGCTCGCGGCGATCACCCCCGGTGCGGAGTCGCTGCTCGACGCGCTCACCCGGGAACTGCGCCGGATGACCGGTGTGACCGTGCCGCGCGACGCCTGGGAGCCGGGCAAGCTCCCCGCCCACCTCCGGGTCACCTTCCGGGTGCTGGACGACGACGAGAAGCCGGTCGCCGAGGGCAAGGACCTGCCGGCCCTGCAACGTCAACTCCGCCAGGAGGTACGCCAGGTGGTGGCGGCCGCCGCGCCGGAGGTGGCCCGTACCGGGCTGCGCGAGTGGAGCATCGGCACCCTGCCCCGGACCATCGAGCAGGTCCGCGCCGGATACGCGGTGACCGCGTACCCGGCGCTGGTCGACGAGGGCGCCACGGTGGGGGTGAAGGTGTTCGACTCCCCCGCCGAGGCGGAGGCGTCGCACTGGGCCGGCACCCGCCGGCTGCTGCGGCTCACCGTGCCGTCCCCGGCGCGGTTCCTGCAGGGGCGGCTGAACAACGAGGCGAAGCTGGCGCTGAGCCGCAACCCGCACGGCGGCGTGCAGGAGCTGATCGAGGACGCGGCGGGCGCGGCCATCGACCGGTTGATCGGCGCCGCCGGTGGGCCGGCGTGGGACGCCGACGGGTTCGCCGCCCTGCGCGAGAAGGTCCGCGCCGACCTGGTCGACACCGTGGTCGAGGTGATGGACCGGGTACGCCGGGTCCTCGCCGCCGCGTACACCGTGGAGCAGCGGCTCGGCGCCACCCGCAACCTCGCCGTGGTGGCCGCGCTGGCCGACATCCGCAACCAGCTCGCCGGGCTGGTGCACGCGGGCTTCATCACCGAGACCGGGTACGCCCGGCTGCCCGACCTGCTGCGCTACCTCACCGCCATCGAGCGCCGGCTGGACCGGCTGGGCGGCAACCCGCAGCGGGACCGCCAGCAGCAGGACCGGGTCGCGGTGGTGCAGAAGGAGTACGCCGACCTGCTCGCCGCCCTGGCGCCGGCACGCCGGCAGGAGGCGGCCGTGCGGCAGATCCGCTGGATGATCGAGGAGTTGCGGGTGAACGTCTTCGCGCAGGCGCTCGGCACCCCGTACCCCGTCTCCGAGCAGCGGATCTACCGCGCGATGGACGACGCCGAGGGCCGCTGACCGGGCCGGGCCCGGTCAGCGGCCGTAGTCGCAGCGATCAGTGCGAGTGGACGGTGAGCGCCCGGGCGGCCGGGACGCTGCGGACGGAATTGGTCAGGGCCGCGCCGCGCGACTCCGCGGCGTTCGACGCCCACCAGGCCCAGTTCTCCCGGTACCAGTGGAAGACCTCGGCCAGCCCGTCCTCGAACCGGATCTGCGGCTCGAAGCCGAGCTCGTCGGAGATCTTGCGGTAGTCCAACGAGTAGCGCTGGTCCTGCACCTTGCGGTCCGCCACATGCCGGACCCGGTCCCAGTCGGCACCGGCCAGCCGGAGGATCCGCTCGGCCAGTGCGTGGTTGGTGAGCTCGATGTCGCCACCGATGTTGTAGACCTCGCCGGCGCGGCCCTTGGCCAGCACCAGCGCGATGGCCAGGCAGTGGTCGTCCACGTGCAGCCACTCGCGGACCGCGCTGCCGTCGCCGTGCAGGGTGATGTCCTGGCCGGTGAGCAGACTGGTGACGAAGCGCGGGATGACCTTCTCCACATGCTGGTACGGCCCGTAGTTGTTGGCGCACCGGGTGATCGACACGTCCACGTCGTACGTGCGCCAGTAGGAGCGGACCACGTGGTCGCTGGCGGCCTTGGACGCCGCGTACGGGGAGTTGGGCTCCAGCACGCAGCTCTCGTTCCAGGAACCCTCGCTGATCGTGCCGTACACCTCGTCGGTGGAGACGTGCACCACCCGGCCGACGCCACCGCGGGCGCACGCCGCCAGCAGGTTGTGCGAGCCCATCACATTGGTTTCGAAGAACGGTGCCGGGTCGTCGATGGACCTGTCGACGTGGGACTCGGCGGCGAAGTGCACCACGGCGTCATGCCCCGGCACCACGTCGGCGAGCAACTGTCGGTCGCAGATGTCCCCGCGGACGAACGTCAAGCGGGGGTGCGCAGCCGGCAGATTGGCCCGATCACTGGCGTAGGTCAGCTTGTCGATCACGGTCACGTCGCAGTGCTCGAACCCGACGTAGCGCCCGCCGAGCAGACTCCGCGCGAAATGTGACCCGATGAAGCCAGCGCCACCGGTAACCAGGATTCTCATGTATAGCCTCCCTGCCGGCGGGGGGAACGTCCACCGGTGAGCTCTCCTGAGACGAATGGGGCTTTTGCCCATGCAAGAACCCACCATAGGTGACCGTCATCAACACCGACGGTGATATTGCCGGCTTAAGGACGAATTAACCCAGCGGGTCGAAAACCTGACCGATCAGAGCGGATCCACACCCGGTGGTAGGTCGTCACCGTCGATCGCCGTCTGTATGTAGTCGAGCAGAATCCGCCGGAGTTCCCGACCCGCATGGGTCGGCACGACGTCGCGCCGACGGGCGACCGCGATGGTCCGCTTCACCCCGGGCGGGGCGAGGGGGGTGATCCGCACTCCCGGCCGGCGGGCCAGCACGATGCCCGGCACGAGCGCGATGCCGAGCCCCGCCTCGACGAAGCTGAGCACCGCGTCCATCTCGCCGCCGTCCACGGCGAAGGTCGGCTCGAAGCCCGCCTCGCGGCACGCCTGGATCGTGGCGTCGCGCAGGTCGTACCCCTCGCGGAACATGACCATCGGCTGGTCGCGCAGGTCGGTGATGTGCAGCTCCCCGGCCGCCGACGCGGTCGGCACCTCCCCCACCGAGGCCACCACCAGGCTCTCCCGCAGGATCGGGTCGACGCGCAGGCCCGGGTCGGCGCCCTGGGCCGGCATGATGATCAGAGCCAGGTCGAGGTCGCCGCGGAGCAGGTTGCGCACCAGGTCCTGGGATCCGCTCTCCTCGACGCGGAGGTCGACGGTGGGGTGCGCGTCGCGGAACCGGCGCAGCACCGGCGGGGCGAGCGAGGTGGCCAGGCTCGGGGTGGCCCCGAGGCGGACCCGCCCCCGGCGCAGCCCGACCAACTCCTGCACCTCGCGGGTCGCGGTCTCCACGTCGGCGAGGATCCGGGTGGCCAACGGCAGCAGCACCTCGCCCGCCGCGGTGAGCGCGATGTTGCCCCTTAGCCGCTCGAACAGCGGTGCCCCGAGGTCGGCCTCCAGAGCGTGAATTTGCTTACTGAGAGAGGGCTGAGTTATGCCGACGAGATCGGCGGCTTGGGTGAAATGTCGTACTTCGGCCACCGCAACGAAGTACCGGAGCTGATGGAGCTGCATCTAAATAGCTTACGGCTATCAACACTACGAGTTTGATGCATTGGACGACTGATCGAAGTGCTCCTAGCGTCGGTCCTGTGGTAATCACGAAAACTCGGTCGCCCATCCGCTCCAACGTCGGCCTCAAGGCCGTCATGGCGGTGACGGGCATCATGCTGGCGCTGTTCCTCATCGCGCACATGCTCGGAAACCTGAAGGTGTTCACGGGGGAGACCTCGTTCGACCACTACGCGCACTGGCTACGCGACATCGGCAAGCCGCTGCTCCCCGGCGTCTGGTTCCTGTGGATCCTGCGCACCGGGCTGGTGGTGGCCGTCGTCGCCCACATCACGGCCGCCACGGTGCTGGCCCGGCGTGCCCGCGCGGCCCGCCCGGTCAAGTACGCGCACCGCAAGAAGGTCAACGGCAGCTACGCGGCCCGCACGATGCGCTGGGGTGGAGTGATCATCCTGCTCTTCGTGATCTACCACCTCCTGGACCTCACCACCGGCACGCTGAACCCGGTCGGCGACCCCAGCAAGCCGTACGGCAACGTCGTCGCCGACTTCGCGCCCGAGCGCTGGTACGTCACGCTCTTCTACACGCTCGCCATCCTCGCGGTCGGCTTCCACCTGCGCCACGGCGCGTACAGCGCGTTCCGCAGCCTCGGCCAGCAGACGCCGCGCGGTGAGCGCAGGGCGCGCACCGCGGCGCTGGTCTTCGCCGTGCTGCTCTGCGCCGGGTACCTGGTGGTCCCGTTCGCCGTACTCACCGGATTGGTGTCCTGACATGGAACTCTTCACCGAGGGCGACCCGATCGCCGACACCAAGGCTCCCGCCGGCCCGGTCGAGAAGCGCTGGGACACCCGGCGCTTCGAGGCCAAGCTGGTCAACCCCGCCAACCGTCGCAAGATGACGGTGATCGTGGTGGGCACCGGCCTGGCCGGCGGCTCGGCCGCGGCGACCCTGGCCGAGCAGGGCTATCACGTCAAGTCCTACTGCTATCAGGACAGCCCGCGCCGGGCGCACTCCATCGCGGCGCAGGGCGGCATCAACGCGGCGAAGAACTACCGCAACGACGGCGACTCCGTCCACCGGCTGTTCTACGACACCGTCAAGGGCGGCGACTTCCGCTCCCGTGAGTCGAACGTGCACCGACTCGCCGAGGTCTCGGTCAACATCATCGATCAGTGCGTCGCCCAGGGTGTGCCGTTCGCCCGCGAGTACGGCGGCCTGCTGGACACCCGCTCCTTCGGCGGCGCCCAGGTGCAGCGCACCTTCTACGCCCGGGGCCAAACGGGCCAGCAGCTGCTGCTCGGCGCGTACCAGGCGCTGGAGCGGCAGATCGGCCTGGGCAACGTGGAGATGAACGCCCGGCACGAGATGCTGGAGCTGGTCCTCGTCGACGGCAAGGCCCGGGGCATCGTCGTCCGGGACCTCGTCACCGGCGAGATCAGCACCGAGATGGCCGACGCCGTGGTGCTCGCCTCCGGCGGCTACGGCAACGTCTTCTACCTCTCGACCAACGCCAAGGGCTGCAACGTCACCGCCACCTGGCGGGCGCACCGCAAGGGCGCGTACTTCGCCAACCCGTGCTACACGCAGATCCACCCGACCTGCATCCCGGTCTCCGGCGACCACCAGTCGAAGCTGACCCTGATGAGCGAGTCGCTGCGCAACGACGGCCGGGTCTGGGTGCCGAAGACCAAGGGCGACGACCGCAGCCCCAAGGACATTCCCGAGGACGAGCGGGACTACTACCTGGAGCGGATCTACCCCTCCTTCGGCAACCTGGTCCCCCGTGACATCGCGTCCCGCGCCGCGAAGAACGTCTGCGACGAGGGTCGGGGTGTCGGGCCGACCAAGCTCGGCGTCTACCTCGACTTCGCCGACGCGATCGGCCGACTGGGCCGCAAGGCCATCGAGGCCAAGTACGGCAACCTCTTCGAGATGTACGAGCGGATCACCGGCGAGGACCCGTACGAGGTGCCGATGCGGATCTACCCCGCCGTGCACTACACGATGGGCGGCCTGTGGGTCGACTACGACCTCCAGTCGAGCATCCCCGGCCTGTTCGTGATCGGCGAGGCGAACTTCTCCGACCACGGCGCGAACCGGCTCGGCGCCTCGGCGCTGATGCAGGGCCTCGCCGACGGCTACTTCGTGCTGCCCACCACCATCGCCAACTACCTGGCCTCGGGCCCGTTGGAGAAGGTCGACGCCAGCCACCCGGCGGCGGTCGAGGCCCGCACCGACGTCGAGAACCGCGTCCAGCGGCTCCTCGCGATCAACGGCGACCGGACCGTGGACTCGTTCCACCGCGAGCTGGGCCAGATCATGTGGGAGCACTGCGGCATGGAGCGCAGCGAGGCCGGGCTGCGCAAGGCGATCGACGAGATCCGCGCCCTGCGTGAGTCGTTCTGGGAGCGGGTCAAGGTGTCCGGCACCGGCGAGGAACTCAACCAGTCGCTGGAGAAGGCCGGCCGCGTCGCCGACTTCTTCGAACTGGCCGAGCTGATGTGCATCGACGCCCTGCACCGCGAGGAGTCCTGCGGCGGCCACTTCCGGGCCGAGCACCAGACCCCCGACGGTGAGGCGCAGCGCGACGACGACCGGTTCGCGTACGTGGCGGCCTGGGAGTTCACCGCCACCGGTGAGCCCTCGGTGCTGCACAAGGAAGACCTGAAGTTCGAATACGTCCACCCCACGCAGCGGAGCTACAAGTGAACCTGACCCTGCGCATCTGGCGCCAGAAGGGCCCTGAGGACAAGGGTCGGATGGTGACCTACCCGGTCGACGACGTGTCCCCGGACATGTCGTTCCTGGAGATGCTCGACGTGCTCAACGAGCGGCTGATCCTCGCCGGCGAGGACCCGGTGGCGTTCGACCACGACTGCCGCGAGGGCATCTGCGGCATGTGCGGCCTGATGATCAACGGTGACGCGCACGGGCCGCAGCGCGGCACCACGGCGTGCCAGCTGCACATGCGGCAGTTCAAGGACGGCGAGACGATCGACATCGAGCCGTGGCGGGCCAGCGCCTTCCCGGTCGTCAAGGACCTGGTCGTCAACCGGAGCGCCTTCGACAAGATCATCGCCGCCGGTGGTTACGTCACCGTGCCGACCGGCAGCGCGCCCGAGGCGCACTCCACTCCGGTGGCCAAGGCCAACGCCGACGCCGCTTTCGAGGCGGCGGCCTGCATCGGCTGCGGCGCGTGCGTAGCGGCCTGCCCGAACGGCTCCGGCATGCTCTTCACCGCCGCCAAGCTCACCCAGCTCTCGCTCCTGCCCCAGGGCCAGCCGGAGCGGTACACCCGGGTGATCGGCATGGTCGACGCGCACGACGAGGCCGGCTTCGGCGGCTGCACCAACGCCGGCGAGTGCACCCCGGCCTGCCCGAAGGGCATCCCGCTGAACACCATCGGCCGGCTCAACCGCGACTACCTCGCGGCCACGGCCAAGGGAGCTGGCAACACCCCCGGCTCCTGAGAATCCACCGCGCCATCCAGACCGCCGTACCCCGCACCTCCGGGGGTACGGCGGTCTTGGCGTCGGGGCGCGCGGCGGTAGCCGAACGCATGATCAACTCCAGGTCGCCGATGTTGCGGTGTCCGGTCGCTCGGATACCACCAGGTCGGCGATCTGGAGTCGATCATGCCCGCCCGCAGCGTGGCCCGGTTCAAGCGCCTGAGCCCGGGTAGCAGTCTCCCGAGACGGCGGCGAGAGGGGACGAGGGACATGAAGGCACTGACCTGGCAGGGCAAGCGGGACGTACGGGTCGAGGAGGTGCCGGATCCCCGGATCGAGGAGCCGACCGACGCGATCGTGAAGATCACGTCGACCGCGATCTGCGGCTCGGACCTGCACCTGTACGAGGTGCTCGGGCCGTACCTGAAGGCGGGTGACGTCCTGGGCCACGAAGCGATGGGCATCGTCGAGGAGGTCGGGTCGGAGGTGACCGGGCTCAAGCCGGGCGATCGGGTGGTGGTGCCGTTCAACATCGCCTGCGGCAGTTGCTGGATGTGCCGGCGCCAGCTCTACGCGCAGTGCGAGACGACCCAGGTCAGCGGTGCGGGCAAGGGCGCGGCCCTGTTCGGCTACACCTCCCTCTACGGCTCGGTGCCCGGCGGGCAGGCCGAGTACCTGCGCGTCCCGCAGGCCCACTTCGGCCCGATCACCGTCCCGCAGACCGGGGCCGACGAGCGCTACCTCTACCTTTCCGACATCCTGCCCACCGCCTGGCAGGCGGTGACGTACGCGGACACCCCGCCCGGCGGCACCCTGGCCGTGTTCGGGCTGGGCCCGGTCGGGCAGTTCTGCGCCCGGATCGGCCGCCATCTCGGTGCCGGACGGGTGATCGGGCTGGATCTGGTGCCCGAGCGTCTGGAGCTGGCCCGCCGGCACGGCATCGAGGTGCTCGACGTCCGCGAGTTGTCCGACGTGCCGGGCGCGTTGATCGATCTGGTCGACGGGCGCGGCCCGGACGCGGTGATCGACGCGGTCGGGATGGAGGCGCACGGTTCGCCGGTGGGCAAGCTGGCCCACGCCGTGGGGCTGCTGCCGGACAGGGTGGCCCAGGTGATGACCGACCGGGTCGGCATGGACCGGCTCTCCGTCCTGCACGCCGCGGTCAAGGCGGTCCGCCGCGGTGGCACCGTGTCGGTCTCGGGCGTGTACGGCGGCGAGGCGGACCCGATGCCGCTGATGGAGATGTTCGACCGGGGTGTCCAGCTGCGGATGGGGCAGTGCCACGTGCGCCGGTGGACCGACGAGATCCTGCCGCTGCTGGCCGACGACGATGATCCGCTGGGTGTGGAGGACCTGCGTACCCACCGGTTGCCGTTGGCGCGGGCGCCGCAGGCGTACGAGATGTTCCAGAAGAAGGAGGACGGCTGCGTCAAGGTCGTGCTCGAGCCGTGAGCCGGGTGGTGGTGATCGTCGGCGCGAGCAGCGGGGTCGGCCGGGCGACGGCTCGGGCGTTCGCCGAGCGCGGCGACCGCCTGGTCCTCGCGGCCCGTGCCACCACGACCCTGGCCGAGGTACGCGCGGAGTGCGCCGACGCCGACGTGCTGACCGTGCCGACCGACGTCACCGAGCCGGGCGCGCTGGAGGCGCTCGCGGGTGCGGCGATCGATCACTTCGGCGGCGTCGACGTCTGGGTGCACACGGCCGCGGTGATGGCCTACGGGCGCTTCGACGAGCTGCCCGGGCGGGTCTTCGACCAGGTGGTACGGACCGACCTGCTCGGCACCGCCGACTCGGTGCGGGTGGCGTTGCGGCACTTCCGGGCTGCCGGGGCCGGCACGATCGTCCTCACCGGCTCGCTGCTCGGGCACGTCACCGCGCCGTACATGAGCGCGTACGTGACCAGCAAGTGGGGGTTGCAGGGCCTGGCCAGAACGGTGCAGCAGGAGCTGCGCGACAGCCCGCGGATCCGGCTGTGTCTGGTCAACCCGGGCAGTGTGGACACTCCCGTGTACCAGCAGGCGGCCAACTATCTGGGCCGGGTCGGCCGACCTCCACCGCCGGTCACCAGCCCGCAACGGGTGGCCCGGGCCATCGTGAACTGTGTCGACCGGCCCCGCCGCGAGGTGTCCGTGGGTCGGCTCAACGTGGTGCTGCGAGCCGGCTTCACCGTGCTGCCGGGGGTCTACGACATGTTGGTCGGGCCGTTGATGCGGGTGGCGGGCCTCAGTGGACGGCCGGTCGCCGCACAGGACGGCTCGGTCTTCACTCCGAACCCGGCCGGGGAGGCGGTACGCGGCGGTCATCTTCCCGACCTGCGACAACTCGTGTTCGGACCGTTGGGTGCGGTGGGCGCCGCATTGCGCCGACGGCTCGGCTGACCTGTTCGGGACTGTTCGGTACTGTTCGGGGGCATCGTGGATCGATCAACTCGCCTAGGGTGGTGGGCCAGCGAGCGCTCTGGCGCACCACGATGGGGGAGACGATTGACCATGCGACTGAACCGTAGGACGGCGCTCGGGTTGGGTACGGTGGCCACCGCCGGCACGGTGCTGGGCGCCGCCGCCCCGGCGAGCGCCGCCGAGGCGGCCACCGAGGCCGCACCGACCACACCCGATCGGGCCGCCCGTCGGGTCGCCACCGTCTTCAACAAGCACAGCGCCGAGGCCGGCGGCAACTGGCAGGCGTACGTCAGCGTGGCCGACCCGGCCGGCGCGCCGGTCGTCGCGGTGCAGGCCGACGCGGATCGGCGGATCGAGGCGTACAGCGTCAACAAGATCGCCGTCGCCACGGCGGTGCTCGACAAGGTCGACCGGGGGCTGCTCACCCTGGACCAGCGGGTCGAGGTGACCGCGGAGATCGTGGTGCCGGGCGGTGACGGCGTCTTCAGCCTGGACGGCGCGTACCCGAGCAGTGTGACCCTCGGGCATGTGCTGGCCACCTTCCTGACGCTCTCCGACGACACGTCGGTGCGGCTGTGCGGGCTGGTCTGCCCGGCCGCCGAGATCAACTCCATCCTGGTCGCCAAGGGCTTCCCGAACACCCAGGTCCAGCCGGTCGCCAACCCGAACCGGTACTTCCTCGGCACCAGCACTCCCCGGGAGACGCACGACCTGCTGCGGGCCCTGGTCGGCGGCACCCTGCTCTCCCCCGCCTCGACGACGTACATGCTGGGCCTGCTGCGTTCCCCGATCGCGTTCACCGACGGCATCCGGCGCACCATGTCCTCCGACGAGCGGGCGCGGATCGCCACGAAGGCCGGCTGGTACGGCGACGCCCGGCACGAGGCCGGTGTGATCTTCGACCGGTCCGGTGCGGCGGTACTCACCTACGCGCTGTTCGCCGACGGGCAGGCCAACCCGGAGGACTTCGGCGCCACCCACCCGGCGGTGCAGGCCCGGGCCGCCATGGGCCCCAAGTTCCTGGCCGCGGTGGACCGCATCGCGGGCACGGGCAAGACGTTCCGGATCAACGCGCGGCGCCCCAGCAACGGCGGCTAGGGCACGCCCTGAACCCGTCCCCGGGTCGGTCGCCGTTGGCGCGACCGACCCGGCGTGGCGACCGCCCAAGCACGGGTCGGCCCGGGTGACTACCGTGTAGGGCGGACACGTCGGAGGGACGGCAATGGCGCGAGCGCAGAGCACGGACGTCGAACGGTCGCTCGGGCGACGGATGCGGGGCGCGGCCGGGCTGGCCGCTCTGGCCGGCCTGGCCTGGGCTGCCCGGGATGTCCCGGCGGCGCTCGGTGGCCGGCTCAGCGGGGCCCGAGCCGAACGGGCGGCCCGTTCGCCCCAGTTCCGCGAGGGCACCTTCCACAACCAGGCCGGCACCCGCACCATGATCGCCGAGCCGGGCCGCAACCTGCTCCGCGAGCTGATCTTCGGCAAGCAGAAACGGCGCCCGACCGCACCCGTGCCGCTGCTGCGCCCCAGCGCCTCCGTGCCGCCAGGGCACGCCGGCGCGCCGGAGGCCGCCGACGAGCTCAACATCGTCTGGTACGGCCACGCCTCGACGCTTATCGAGATCGAGGGCCGGCGGGTGCTGCTCGACCCGGTGTGGAGCGACAGGTGCTCCCCCTCGGGTCTGGTCGGCCCCCGACGGCTGCACGAGCCGCCGGTACGTTTGGACGAGCTGCCCCCGCTGGACGCCATCCTGATCTCACACGACCACTACGACCACCTGGACATGCCGACCGTGCGGGCGCTGCTCGCCGGGCAGTCCGCGCCGTTCCTGGTGCCGCTCGGGGTGGGCGCGCACCTGGACCGCTGGGGTGTGCCGGCCGACCGGATCATCGAACTGGACTGGTCCGAGTCGCACCAGGTCGCCGGGCTGGAGATCACCGCCACCGCCGCCCAGCACTTCTCCGGGCGGGGGCTGCGCCGCGACGGCACGCTCTGGAGCTCGTGGGTGGTGGCGGGGGCCCGCCGCAAGGTCTTCTACACCGGCGACTCCGGCTACTTCGACGGGTACGCGGCGATCGGCGCCGAGCACGGGCCGTTCGACGTGACGCTGATGCAGATCGGCGCGTACGACCGGGCCTGGCCGACGATCCACATGTTCCCCGAGGAGGCGGTCAGCGCCCACCTCGACCTGCGGGGCGGGCTGTTCGTCCCGGTGCACTGGGCGACGTTCAACCTGGCCCTGCACGACTGGTCCGAGCCGGTCGACCGGCTGTGGGCCGAGGCGAAGGCCCGCGACGTACGGCTCGCCGTGCCCCGCCCCGGCGAGCGGGTGGTGGTCGACGAGCCTCCCGCCGTCGACGGCTGGTGGCAGGCCGTCGCCTAGCAGGCTTCGCCTGAGTCAGGCCAGAGCAGGCTCGCCTGCGTCAGCTCGGAGCACGAAGGCGTCGGCTCAGAGCACGAAGGCGTCGGTCCAGAGGGCACCGGAGCGGCCGGAGAGCGCGTCCAGCATGGCCACCGCCTGGCCGTCGGTGAGCTGCGCGACGAAATCCACGATGGCCCGTCCCCGGGCTCGACCGATCCGGTCCGGGGTACGCGGGTGCAGCTCCGCCTCGGCCAACTCGACCAGGTCGTGCAGTCGGCGGGGCAGCCGGGACTCCTCCTCCGGGTCGAGCAGCCACTCCCAGAGCGCCTCGACCAGGGTGCCGAGCAGCCGGGCCTGACCCCGCTGGTGCAGGGCGAGATCCGGCCGGGCCAGCACGAAGCGGTGGTGGACGAACTTCAACACCTGGACCTCGTGCCACTGCGCGCAGCCCAGCAGCACGTACCCGGAGCGCACCGAGGGCTGGTCGGTCACCGTGATCGCCTCGACGAACCGGGTGGACCAGCGGGCGGAGAACCGCGCCACGTACTGCTCGGCCTCGATCGAACCGTCGAACGGCATCGCCAGCAGCCCGTCGACCAACTCCTCGCGGACGTGCTCGACGGCCGCGGCGAAGGCGTCGTCGTCGGCGATCCAGGCGTCCTTGCGGTGCAGTTGCCGACGCAGCCGCTCGATCGCCGCCCCGGGTCGTCGGGCCGCGGTGGCCAGCGCCGCGTCGGTGATCGCCCGGAGTTGCCCGCTCTCGCGCTGCCAGGCCATCAGCTCGGCGGAGACCGACCCCTGCTGGAGCACACCGACCCGGTAGAAGTCCTCCACGTCGTGGATGGCGTACGCGATGTCGTCGGCGGTGTCCATCACGGACGCCTCCACGGTCTGCTGCCAGTCCGGGATGCGACCCGAGAACGGCTCCCGCGCCTGCCGCAGGTCGTCGAGCTCGGTGCGGTACGCGCCGAACTTCGACGAGCCGCTCTCGGGATCGTCCGGCGGCGGGGTGGCCCCGCGCGGCGGCGGGTCCATCGTGCGTGGGTGCGGGTCGGGGTAGTCCAGCCGGGTCCACGGGTACTTCAACATCGCCGCGCGGACCGCCGCGGTCAGATCCAACCCGGTGGTGGCGGCGCCGCGGATCTCGGTGCTGGTGACGATCCGGTACGACTGGGCGTTGCCCTCGAAGCCGTCGGTGAGGCCGAGGCGCTGGCGGGCCAGCCGGTCCAGCACCCGCTCCCCCAGGTGCCCGAAGGGTGGGTGGCCGAGGTCGTGGGCGAGCGCGGCGGCCTCCACCACGTCGGGGTCGCAGCCGCCAAGCTTGTTGAGCAGGTCGCGCATTTGCTCGTCGGCCGTCAGCCGTTCGGCGATCGACCGGCCGACCTGGGCGACCTTCAGGCTGTGGGTGAGCCGGTTGTGCACCAGCAGACCGGAACCGACCGGGCTGATCACCTGGGTGACACCGCCGAGGCGGGCGAAGAACGGCGAGCCCACGATCCGGTCCCGGTCGGCGCGGAACGGGTTGGCGGCGAGGTCGCCGAGGGCGCGGGCGCTGCCGCCGAAGAGCCGGCGGGCGCGCGGCTCCGCAGGTGTTTCCATGATCGCCACGCTAGCGCAGGCTCGGCGGAGCCGCCCCGGGGTCGTCCCGGCCGGGCGCGGCGACAGCGGCCGGGGCCGCCCGGCACAATGCAGGGCGGTACCCACTCCCGAAGGCGGATCGAGATCGTGACCCAGTCTGTTCATCAGCGGATCGCCGACGAGCTCGGCGTGGCCGAGCGTCAGGTGCGGGCGGCCGTCGAGCTGCTCGACGGCGGCGCCACCGTGCCGTTCATCGCCCGTTACCGCAAGGAGGCCACCGGCCTGCTCGACGACACCCAGCTGCGCACGCTGGAGGAGCGGCTGCGCTACCTGCGCGAGCTGGACGAGCGGCGGGCCGCGGTGCTGGAGTCGATCCGCGGCCAGGGCAAGTTGGACGAGGCCCTGGAAGCGCAGATCATGGCCGCCGACTCGAAGTCCCGGCTGGAGGACATCTACCTGCCGTACAAGCCGAAGCGGCGGACCCGTGCGCAGATCGCCCGCGAGGCCGGGTTGGCGCCGTTGGCCGAGACGCTGTTGGCCGACCCCAGCCAGGACCCCCGGGCCACCGCCGCCGGGTTCGTGGACGCCGAGAAGGGCGTCGCCGACGCCGCGGCTGCGCTGGAGGGCGCGCGGGCGATCCTGATCGAGACCTTCGCGGAGGACGCCGACCTGATCGGCACGCTGCGCGAGCAGATGTGGTCGCGCGGCCGGCTGGCTTCCCGGGTACGCGACGGTCAGGAGACCGCCGGCGCCAAGTTCGCCGACTACTTCGACTTCTCCGAGCCGTACCCGAAGCTGCCCTCGCACCGGATCCTGGCCATGTTCCGGGGCGAGAAGGAGGGGATGCTCGACCTGACCATGGAGCCGGAGGAGGCTGGCGAGGCCGACGCCGTTCCGACCGGTCCGAGCCGGTACGAGGCGGCCATCGCCGGCCGGTTCGGGGTGTCCGACGCGGGCCGCCCGGCCGACCGCTGGCTGGCCGACACCGTCCGCTGGGCGTGGCGTACCCGGATTCTCATCCACCTCGGCGCGGACCTGCGGATGCGGTTGTGGCAGGCAGCCGAGGAGGAGGCGGTACGCGTCTTCGCCACCAATCTGCGTGACCTGCTGCTGGCCGCCCCGGCCGGCACCCGGGCGACGATGGGGCTCGACCCGGGCCTGCGGACCGGCGTGAAGGTGGCCGTGGTGGACGCCACCGGCAAGGTGCTCGCCACCGACACGATCTACCCGCACGAGCCGCGCCGGCAGTGGGACGCGTCGGTCGAGACCCTGGCCCGGCTGGCCGGAGCCCACGGGGTGGAGCTGATCGCGATCGGCAACGGCACCGCCTCGCGGGAGACCGACAAGCTGGCCGGTGACCTGATCGCGCGGCACCCGCAGCTCAACCTGACCAAGGTGATGGTCTCCGAGGCCGGGGCGTCGGTCTACTCCGCCTCCGCGTACGCCTCGCAGGAGCTGCCCGGGATGGACGTGTCGCTGCGCGGCGCGGTCTCCATCGCCCGGCGGCTCCAGGACCCGCTCGCCGAGCTGGTCAAGATCGACCCGCGGTCGATCGGGGTCGGGCAGTACCAGCACGACCTGTCCGAGGTGAAGCTGTCCCGGTCGCTGGACGCGGTCGTGGAGGACTGCGTCAACGCGGTCGGGGTCGACGTCAACACCGCCTCCGCGCCGCTGCTGACCCGGGTCTCCGGGATCGGCGCCGGGCTGGCCGAGAACATCGTGCTGCACCGGGATGCCAACGGGCCGTTCCGGTCGCGTACCGAGTTGAAGAAGGTGGCGCGGCTCGGGCCGAAGGCATTCGAGCAGTGCGCCGGCTTCCTGCGCATCCCCGACGGCGACGACCCGTTGGACTCCTCCAGCGTGCACCCCGAGGCGTACCCGGTGGTGCGCCGGATCCTCTCCAGCACCGGGCAGGACCTGCGCTCGGTGATCGGCAAGAGCGGGATCCTGCGCGGGCTGCGGGCCACCGACTTCGTCGACGACCGGTTCGGCCTGCCCACCGTCACCGACATCCTCGCCGAGTTGGAGAAGCCGGGCCGTGATCCTCGCCCGGAGTTCCGCACCGCCACCTTCGTCGAGGGGGTGGAGAAGATCAGTGACCTGGTTCCGGGCATGGTGCTGGAGGGCGTGGTCACCAACGTGGCCGCGTTCGGCGCGTTCGTCGACGTCGGTGTGCACCAGGACGGTCTGGTGCACGTCTCGGCGATGTCCCGCACCTTCGTGAAGGACCCTCGCGAGGTGGTCAAGTCCGGTGACGTGGTCAAGGTCAGGGTGCTCGACGTGGACGTACCGCGTAAGCGCATCTCGCTGACCCTGCGCCTGGAGGACGAGCCGGCCGCCGCCGGTGGTGGTCGGACGAGCCAGGAGGGGCGCGGCGGCCCGGCACAGCGCGGACCGCAAGGCGGACGCGGCGGGCAGGACGGTCGAGGCGGTTCCGCCGGTCGCAGCGGCGGCCAGGGCGGGTCCGGCGGCCAGGGCGGGTCTGGCGGCCAGGGTGGATCCGGCGGTCGCGGTGGCCAGGGTGGATCCGGCGGTCGCGGTGGCCAGGGCGGATCCGGCGGTCGCGGTGGCCAGGGCGGATCCGGCGGTCGCGGCGGCCAGGGCGGACGGGGCGGGCAGCAGCGGCAGGGCGCGCCGGCGCCGGCCAACGACGCGATGGCGGAGGCCCTGCGCCGCGCCGGACTGGCCTGATCCGTCAGGCGGCCCGGGCAGACAACCGCGAGACGGTCGAGCTCGGTGCAGATCTTGGACAGTTTCCGTTTCGCACGGACGGAAACTGTCCAAGATCTGAAGTCGTCAGCCGTTCCAGGTGGGCCAGGCCCAGATCTGGGGCAGCTGTCAGACGGCGGCGGAGATCGGCGGCGGGCGGGGAGAATCGGCTCGCGTGCCGGTGAGCCTCTGGGTCATGATCTCGCGGTGAAGATGCATGTGGATCAGGTCGACGTCACGGTGGACGTGGTCACCGCGTTGGTGGCCCAGCAGTTTCCGCAGTGGCGGGCGTTGCCCATTCGCCCACTCGCCTCCACCGGCACGGTGAACGCCCTGTTCCGGGTCGGTACGGAGATCGTGCTGCGGTTCCCGCTGCTACCGACCACCGATCCCGAGCTCCGCGCCGAGCTGCGGCAGGAGCAGGAGTACGCCAGGCTGCTCGCCGCGCACCTGCCGGTCGCGGTGCCCGAGCCGCTCGGCCTGGGTGAGCCGGGTGAGGGGTACGCGGGGCCGTGGACGGCGTACCGCTTCATCCCCGGGGAGCCCGCCCAGCTCGACCGGATCGGCGACCTGGACAGGTTCGCCCTCGATCTTGCCAGCGTCGTGGCCGCCCTGCGCGGCATCGACACCGGCGGTCGGGCCTGGTCCGGGTCCGGCCGGGGTGGCCCGCTGCCCGCCCAGGACGCAGGGGTCCGGTCGGCACTCGCCCTCAGCGGCGGATTGACCGACACCGCCCGGCTGGCCGAGGTGTGGGACCGCTGCCGGGACACCCCCGGGCAGGACGCCGCCGTGTGGATCCACGCCGACCTGATGCCGGGCAACCTGTTGGTCCGCGACGGCCGGCTGGCCGCGGTCATCGACATGGAAACCGTCAACGTGGGCGATCCTGCGGTGGACCTGATGCCGGCGTGGAACATGCTGGACGCCGGGGCGCGAGAGACGTACCGGCGGGCGCTGGGCGTGGACGACGCGATGTGGGAGCGGGGGCGCGGCTGGGCCTTGTTGCAGGCGATCAACGCGCTGCCGTACTACATCGAGACGAACCCGGCGATGGCCGGCATCGCCCAGCGCACCCTCCGGGCCGTACTCGAGTGATTCGGCTCGCGTACCGTCGGCGTCGTGAGTGAGCGGGACGGCCGGGAGTGGCGGGATCAGCAGCGGCAGGCGGTGCGGGCGCACGCCGACGCGGCTGCCCGGCAGCGGGCTGCCGAGCAGGCGCAGGCGGCGGAGCTGGTGGCGTGGTTCGTGGCCGAGGCGATCCGGCGCGGGCTGCGCACCACCCGGCTGGTCGCGCGAGGCTACGACGGGCGCGGGCGTTACCGCACCCGGCTGAACGGCTGGTACGTCGACCGGGCCGAGACGCGGGCGGTGGACGTGGACGGCCGGTTCCATCTGCTGACCGTGCCGGGCGGTCTGCGGGCCCGCCTGTTCGGCGTCGACCCGCAGGCCAGCCCGGCACCGCTGGTCGTCGGGGCGGGTGGACGCGACGGCGAGTCCATCCCGTTGCGCACCCTGCTCACCCGGCTGCTGGACGACGGGTCCGACGAGCCAGGTTCCACCACCAGGCCTGCTGCACCAGGAGCGTGAGCAGTCCGGCGACGACGATCGCACACAGGTTGATCACGAGCTGGAGTGCCGAGCCGCCCGCCTCGTCCCACACTCCGTAGGCGGCGGCGACGGCCACGTTCGCCGCGGCCGGCACCGTGGTCACCGAGATGAGCACGCCGACCAGGCTGCCGGACTTCTTCGACGTCAGGGAGAGCATGCCGGCGACGCCGGCGAGCAGGCCCACCACCCAGGACAGCGCGTCCGGCCGCCAGATGAAGTTGGTGAGCGGTCGCTCGGCGAGCAGCATCTCCTCGGTCACGAGGCCGGCGGCGGTCAGCGCCCAGGTGCTCAGCACGGTCGCCACCATGGCCGCCAGGAAACCGACGGTGAGTGCCTGCACGGACCTGCCGATCACGTCGAGCCGGCGGCGGAACAGCGCCACGCAGAGCGCGGCGAGCGGGCCGAACTCCGGGCCGACCACCATCGCCCCGACGATGAGGATCGGCTGGTCCAACAGCACGCCGATGCCGGCGATCATGGTGGCCACCACGATCAACACCAGGTAGGTGCCGGACAGTTCGGTCTGTTCGCCGGTCTTCGCCGCGATCTCGTCCCAGACCACCGCGTCGGCGCCACTGCCGGGGGCCTCTTCCGCGGCCCGGTCGGCCGACGCGGAGATGGTCAGCTCGACGTCCTCGGCGGCGATACCGCCGCGCGCCTCCACCCCGAGCTGCTGCAGGCTTCGCAGAACGCCGTCGGCGCTCTCGCGGACCACGTCGCAGAGGATCAGGTCGCCCTCCGGCTGCCGGGCCGCACCGGGCAGCACGGCCAGGTGGGTCACCCCCGCCTCAGCGGCCAGTAGGTCGACCACCTCCGAGGACCGGTCCGCCGGAGCGATCACCCTCAGGTGCAGCACTCGTCCTCCCTGTGGTCGATGGCAGGTGGATACGGCCGGCCGCACTCTAGCCCGCTGGCCGCGCGAGGCTACGACGCCACCGGCGGAGTGAGTGGTCGAAGCAGTGAAAAGGGGGCTTAAGTCCCGACAAAGGCGAACCCGGCGTCACTCTGCTTCGTTGAGCCTCCCGGAGGCAGGCGGAGGCGACACCATCGACGGCGGGAGGGCGATGAGCAGTCAAGCGAGGATCTCGGGCTTGACCGATGCCCACTCGCCATCCGACGACCGCTGCCCAGACGTCTACTTCACGCGCGGCTACGGCTCTGCGGACGCCAAGGCAGAGGGTGCCACCTGGCGCATGACCCACTGCGACGACGACGTCCTGGCCCCCTTCCTCGAGCGACGCATCGACGAGCAGTGGACCGACGGGATCAGTCCATACGGTTATGCCGGCATCCATGTCGGGCCGTCGTGCGGCCGGCACGACCTGGAGAAGATGTGGCCACAGCTTGTCGATTGTTGGCGTGCGGCCGGCCTCGTCTCGCTCTTCTTTCGATTCTCACCGCTCGACACTCGTTCAGCGGAGTTCGCCAGCACGCTGCCGGGGTTGAACTTCTCCTGGCAGGGCGAGAATGTCGTGGTGCCGGTCGACCAGGGCGCCGATGCGGTCTGGAAGCAACTCGACGGGCGGGCTCGAACTGCCATTCGGAAGGCCGAGCGAGTTGGTTTGACCGCCGAGGTCCGCTACGCCGATCCGGCCGACCTGGGCCCCGGCAGCAGCTTCCGTCGGCTGTACGAGCAGACCATGACGCGAATTGGGAGCGACCCACGATATTTCTTCACCAATGCCTACTACCAGGCGCTACGTGACGGCCTCGGCAAGAATTTGTTGGTTGCCGAGGTGCGGGACGAGGTCGGTGCGCCGATCGCGTCGGCGCTGGTCATGCGGCACCTTGGGCTGGCCCATTATCATCTCGCCGGGTCCGCCGCCGAAGCTGGCCGGCGCGGGGCGAACAATCTCCTGGTCTGGTCGATTCTCCGCTGGTCCGCCGAGAACGATTGCCGGCGGGTGCACCTCGGCGGGGGAATCAGCGCCCGCGCGGACGACAGCCTCTTGATGTTCAAGCGCTCGTTCGGCGGCACCCGGGCACCATTCTGGACCGCCTCCCTCGTGGTCGACGAGGACGCGTACGAGTTGCTTGTGCAAACGGCAGCAACACGTAGCGGGCGGCCCGCCTCGACACTGCGCGCCTCCGGTTGGTTTCCCGCCTATCGCTCGACCTGAACCCCGATATCACACGCACGGAAGCAACGACGACGGCTAAGGCGAGGGCAGGTCGATGATTACGCAACGTCGGGTGAAGCGGTTGCTGGACATAGTGCTCGCTCTGCTGATCCTGATCCTGGCACTACCGGTCCTGCTGGCCGCTCTGCTGCTGGTCCGGATTCAACTGGGTTCGCCGACTCTGTTCGTTCAGGAACGCACCGGCCGGTGGCAACTACCCGTCCGAATCTTCAAGATCCGCACGATGTCCGACGAACGTGACGCCGCCGGCAATCTGCTGCCGGACGGGCTCCGCTGTGGCCTGGTCGGTCGCGTGTTACGTCGCCTGAGCATCGACGAGCTGCCCCAGCTGGTCAACGTCATCAGGGGAGATCTCAGCCTGATTGGCCCGCGACCACTGCTCCCTCGCTACGACGCCTGGTACACGGAACGGGAGCGGCGACGCTTCGACATGCGTCCCGGAATCACGGGGCTCGCCCAGATCCACGGCCGCAACAGCGTCGTCTGGGACAAACGTCTGGCACTCGACGTGCAGTACGTCGAACAGTGGAGCCTCTGGCTGGACCTGCGAATACTCGTCGCGACGGTCTCCATGGTCCTCTCCGGAAGGGGCGTCGCGGTCGACCCCAGTGCCGAGATGCTCGATCTGGACAAGGAACGAGGATTGAAGTGCGTCTCGACCTGACGGCCATCGCGGTCGACGCACTCGACGACCCCGACGATCCGAGTCTTCTCGAGGCGACGGACCTGCTGGCGTCCTCGGTGCCCGAGACATGCCTCGGGCTGGTCGCGTACCACGCCAGCGGCTACGGGTCGTTCCTGGCCGCGGCGCTGACGCCTCCGGCGGATGCTCGCACGTTGATCCTGCGCGCCGTGCACGGGTCGAACGGGCTGCGGGCCGTGGCCGACTGGCGGCTGCTGCCCGGACACCTGCTCCTCAACGGGATCGCCGTGCAGGAGGACGAACGCGGCCAGGGCTTGGGCAGCCGCCTGCTCCGCGACGGACATGACCTTGCCGTACGGCTGGGCTGCCGGGCGCTGCTGCTCGACGTGTCCCTCGACAACCCCGCCGCCCATCGGCTGTACCGGCGCCACGGCTTCACGGAGGTGACTCGCTCCAGCTGGCGCGAGGTCGTCGGCGTGCGTGCGTCGACGCCGGCCCCCATCCGGCTAGCGAACTGGCCGGCCTTCGCCGCGCACCACACCGCGTACGGCTTCGGTGATCTCACCGTCCGCACGGCGTTGGGAGGAGAGATCGACCTGAGGGTGGTCGGCACGGCCATCCGCGTCCCGGCGGCGCCCGACGCGGCCGCGCTCGCCGCCGCCATCGGCCCGCTGGTCGGAATCGACCGCTGCTTCTCGGCAGCGACCCTCACCGATGGACACCCGGCGGACTGCGGCCCGGAGCTGGCGCGCTTCGTCAGAATGCGCTGCGAGCTGGCGGCGATCGACACGCCGAAAGACGACGTAATGTCGACACAAATACCCCTTATTGGCAAAGATGACGAAACTCTCCGCAGATCGGATCGTTGACTCCTGGTAGGCGACCGACCTGCTGCGAGGAGTTCTTCATGCCCATGCGCGCGCCCATCTACCTGTCCCCTCCCGACGTGGGACCGGCCGAGGAAGCCGCGGTCCTGCGCGCGCTGCGCAGCGGTTGGGCGACGCCGTTCGGTCCGGAGGTGGACGCCTTCGAGCAGGAAATAGCCCAGCGGGTGGGGGTGCCGTACGCCCTGGCACTCAATTCGGGCACTGCCGCCCTGCACCTCGGCCTGCTCTCCTGCGGCGTGGGGCCGGGACAGATCGTGCTGGTACCCACCGTGACCTTCGTGGCGACCGCCAACGCCGTGCTCTACACCGGCGCCACTCCGGTCTTCGTCGACTGCGACCCGGCCACCGGAAATGTGGACGTCGGTCTGCTGGGTGAGGTCATCGCCGACCTGCGCCGGGCTGGACGGCGGATCGGCGCGGTGATGCCGGTCGACATGTTCGGCTCCTGCGTCGACTACGACCCGCTGCTGGATCTCTGCCGGGAGGCGGAGCTGCGCATCATCGAGGACTCGGCGGAGGCCCTGGGTTCGACGTACCGGGGGCGCTGCGCCGGCTCCTTCGGAGACGCCGGCGTGCTCTCGTTCAGCCACAACAAGATGATCACCACGTCAGGCGGCGGGATGCTGCTCTCCCACGACGCGCAACTGATCGCGCAGGCTCGCCATCGCGCCAACCAGGCCCGCATCCCGGCCCAGCACCATGAGCACGACGAGGTCGGCTTCAACTACCGGCTGAGCAATGTCCTGGCCGCGATGGGCCGGGCTCAACTGAGCCGGCTGGACGAGATGACCGCCCGGCGACGCCGGCTGCGGGAGCACTACTCGAAGCTGTTCGCCTCGGTCGACGGCGTCGAGGTGCTGTCCGAGAGCGATCCGGGCACCAACTGCTGGCTCACGGTCATCGTGGTGGACCCGAAGCTCACCGGCTGGCAGGCCGCAGACCTGGCCCGTCATCTTGAGCAGGCCGACATCGAGACCCGGCCGGCCTGGAAGCCGATGCACCGGCAGCCCCTGTTCGCCAATGCCGAGGCACGGCTCACCGGTGCGGCGGACCGGCTCTTCGCCCAGGGGCTGACCCTGCCCAGCGGGTCGTCACTCGACGAGATGCAGATCGACCGGATCACCGCCGAGGTTCAAGGCTTCCTGCACCAACACTCGTAGGCACGAAGGACCGCGCCACCGGTCGGTCTCCGCGACGACTTCGTCGACGGCGGCCACCGGCGGGCGCAGGCGTGCACCCGGCAGGCCTGGCGACTCCGCCTGCCACGTGATTCCCGACCTGCCGCCGACGAGCTGGTCCAGCTGACGTCACGTCCGGCATCGGCCCCGCGCGAAGACAGGAGGCAACGTGATGGGTGACCTCGATCAAGGCGATCAGGTGTCAACAGGTTCGACGTCCGGCCCCGCTCGACGGCCGAAGGGTCCGGACCTGAAGGGCGACCGACCCGACCGGGTCACACTGGTGAGCCAGTGGTTCCCTCCGGAGCCCGCAGCCCTCGCCGAACGGTTCACCACGTCGCTGCGTCACCAGGGCTTCGACGCCGATGTGCTCACCGGCGTGCCGAACTACCCGAGGGGCATCGTGTACGAGGGCCACTCGGCGCGGCGCCGCAGCCTTGAGGTGCAGGACGGGATGCGGGTTCTCCGCACGCCGCTCTATCCGAGCCACGACCGGTCGGCGCTCGGCCGGGCCGCGAACTACGCGAGCTGGGCGGCGTCCTCCTCGCTGCTCGGCGCCAGCGTGCTGCGGGACACGGACGTGGCTCTGGTGTATTCCTCGCCGGTCACCGCCACCGCGGCGGCCATGATGGCGAAACTGCGGTGGCGGACGCCGTACGTGACCATGGTGATCGACCTGTGGCCGGACAACGTGTTCGCGACCGGCTTCCTCACCGAGGGGCCGGCCCGGCGGGTCGCCGAGGCGGTGCTGACCCGTTTCACCGACCGGACCTACCGGTGGGCCGACCACGTGACCGTACCTACGCCGGGGCTACGGGACATCGTCATCGAGCGGGGAGTGCCGGCCGAGAAGGTTTCGCTGGTCTACATCTGGGCCGACGAGAAGATCATGCAGCCGACCGAGCCCGAACCGGGTCTGCGGCAGCGCCTGGGTCTGACCGACGACGACTTCCTGCTGATGTACGGGGGCAACCTCGGCGCGGCACAGCGACTCGACGTCGTGGTCGACGCCATGGCGCGGCTGCGGGACACACCGGACGTGCACCTTGTCCTGGTCGGCGACGGGGTGGAGAAGGACAGGTTGGTCGCCCAGGCGACGCGCGAACGGCTGGGCACCGTCCACTTCCTCGATCCGGTCCCTCCGGATCGGATGGCTGCCCGCATGGCGGTCGCCGACCTCAATCTGATCTCCCTGGCGGACGAGCCGCTGTTCCGGATCACCCTGCCCAGCAAGACCCAGTCCATCCTCGCCTGCGGTCAGCCCATGCTCGCCTGCGCGCCCGGTGACGTGGGGCGCATCGCGCGCGACGCCCAGGCCGGCTTCGCCGCGCCGCCGGGGGACGCCGAGGCCCTGGCCGCGGTCATCCGGTCCGCCCGGGCCACACCACGGCACCGGCTACGGGCCATGGGCGAGGCGGGACGCCAGTACTACCTGACCCACATGAGCGAGGGGAGCAACGCCCCGGTCCTCGCGGACCTGCTCGCCACGGCGGCCCGGCGGGGCAGGATCGCGCATGGGAACAGGAGACGGTGATCACGTCGTCGACCCGGCACTCGCTGGTCGCCTCCTCCACGAACCTGCTGAACGGGCTGCTGAACGCCGCCCTGCTCGCGTTGAGCGCCCGCCACGGCCAGACCGACGAGATCGCGGCGTACGTCGCCGTCACGGCGGCCCTGTCCCTGGTGGCCATCGTCGTGGCCGGGGGCTCTCCGCTGCTCTACATCAGCGGGGATGCCGAGCAACGCCTTGCGGTGCGCAGCCAGTGGGTGTTCGTGACACTGCCGTGCATGGTGCTCGGCACCGTCGCCATCGGATCCTTGTACAGCCGATCCGGCTACGAGTGGCCGACCATGCTGTCGATCGCTGTGGTGACCATCGGCAACCACCACGCCAACTTCCAGCTCGGGGACCTGGCACGCGAACTGCGGTTCGTCAGCACCGCGGTGGTCGTCTGCGGGTGCAAGGTGCCGGCTCTGGTGATGGTCGCCGTCGGGGGGCACCTCAGCACCGCGCTGCTGACCGCGGGGCTCATCCAGTTCCTGGCCGCCGAAGCGTTCCTCGGTGGACGATCCTGGCTGCGCCCCCGCTTCCTGGCCGAGTTGTCACCACGGGGCGCCTTCTCCGCGTTCCGGATGAACCGCCACCTCTACACGTACAGCATTGCCGAGTACTGGGGTGGCCGGTTGACGACGGTCCTGCTGTCGCTGCTGGTCACCCCGCAGGTGATGGGGGCGTTCGGCGCGGTGTTCAGCGTCTACCAGGCGCAGACCAGTGTGCTGACCGCCGCGCTGCGGGTGTCGTTGGTCGGACGGGTACGCCGCCGGCAGGGCCTCGGGAACGTCAGCGAGGGTCGGCAGGGAGAACGGATCGCCCTGCTCGGCGCCATGTTGATCGCGGTGGTGAGCGCCATCGCCGCCCCGTGGATCGTCGGCGATCTGCTCCGACTCCCCCCGCACGGCCCGGCGTTGTGGCTGATCCTCCTGGCAGTCGCACTGCCCTTCATGACGGTCGTCCGGGCGGTGACGCTGAATCAGATCGGCGACGCGAGTTACCGGCAGGCGACCCGGATCATGGTGCTGAACGCGGCTCTGATCACCCCACTGGCTCTCGCGGCGGTGCCGCTGGCGGGTCCGACCGGGGCGGCCACCGCCACCCTCGCCGCCGAGGTGGTCACCGGTGCGGTGCTCGGCCTGGCCCTGCTGCGCAGGCAGGGCCGGCTGTCCGCGTGGTTCTTCGGGCCGGCCGGCGGATCGGCGGCTGGTCTGCCCGCGGTTCCCGCACCTCAGCAGATGGCCAGCACGTCAGCGCCGGGCGGGAACCGCGACTGACCCAACGCCCGCGACGACGGCCGGCCGGGTTCGGTCGTGGCGACCGAACCCGGCGCGGTGTCTACGAGCGGATCAGCGCCGGATGCCGGCCCAGTCGTGGTGCCGGCGCACGGTGGAGAGGATGAAGTCGACCACTCGTCGTGAGGTGTCCGGGACCTGGTAGTCGGCCGGACAGGGAACACCGTCGGCGGCGACCTGGTCGACCACCACCCGGATCGCCTCCAGCACGCCTTCCGGGTCCAGCCCGGTCATCACGATGCCGCCGGCGTCCAGCGCCTCCGGACGTTCGATCGACTCCCGCAGCGTCACCGCCGGGAATCCGAGAATGGCCGATTCCTCGCTGATGGTGCCGCTGTCGGAGAGGGTGCACCGGGCCCGGCTCTGCAGCCGCACGTAGTCGAGCAGTCCGAACGGCTCGTGGAAGGCGATGCCGTCGAGCGCGAGCGCGTCATCGGTCAGCGCCTCCAGCCGCTTCCGGGTCCGGGGGTGGGTCGACACCAGCACCGGCAACGACCAGGTGTCCCGGACCGCCCGCAGGCAGTCCAGCAGTTGACGCAGCCGGTCCGGTCGGTCGACGGTCTCCTCCCGGTGGGCGCTCACCACGAAGTAGTCGCCGGCGGTGAGCCCGAGCTGGTCGAGGATCGTCGACCGTTCGACGCCTTCCCGGTAGTGCTCCAGAACCTCCCGCATCGGGGAGCCGGTGTGCAGGATCCGACGGGGGTGCAACCCTTCGGCCAGCAGATTGCGTCGGGCGTGCTCGGTGTAGACCAGATTGAAGTCGGCGACATGGTCGACCATCCGCCGGTTGGTCTCCTCCGGCACGTTGAGGTCGAAGCAGCGGTTGCCCGCCTCCATGTGGTAGACCGGCACCCGCATCCGGCGGGCCATCAGCGCGGCGATACAGCTGTTGGTGTCGCCGAGCACCAGCAGGGCGTCGGGGCGCACCTCCTCGATCGCCTGCTCCATACCGATCAGCACGCCGCCGAGCACCCGACCCAGCGAGGACGTGTCCACCCGGAGGAACCGGTCCGGTTGGCGCAGCCGCAGCTCGGTGAAGAAGACGTCCGACAGGGAGCGATCCCAGTTCTGGCCGGTGTGGACGAGGACGTGGTCCACGGTCCGGTCGAGCCGGTCCAGGACCCGGGCCAGCCGGATGATCTCCGGCCGGGTGCCGACCACCGTCATTACCCTGGTCATACCAATCCCTCCGTCACGCCAGTCCCTCCGTCACGCCAGCACCGCCGGGACCGGCTCTGCCGCCTCCACCCGTTCCGGGTAGGTGTCGGGGCGGGCCGGGTCGAACAGCTCGTTGACCCAGAAGAGGGTGAAGAGTTCGTCCGAACCGGTGTTGACGATCTTGTGCGCCCACATGGTCGGCATGTCCACCACCACGGGTTCATCCCCGCTCACCTGGAACCGCACCACCGTGTCCTCGCTGACCCGCCGCAGGCTGATCTCGGCGCTACCGCGCAGCACCACGAACCGCTCCACCTTCGCCAGGTGGAAATGCTCACCCCGGGTGATGCCGGGACGGGTGGTGGAGCAGAACGTCTGCCCGGCGGTCCCATGCGCGCGTACCGCCTCGACCAGCTCACCGCGTGAATCGGCGTGCCGGGGCAGCGGTAGCGGGTAGTGCGCCGGGAAGCACTGCGACCGGTAGGTGTTGAACAGCCGCACGTCGTGTCGGTCGACCAGGCGTGGGATCTCCCCGTTGCGGTAGATGTCGGCGAAGGCGGCCAACCGGTTGGCGAGTTCGCGTACGCCGATCCGCAGCATCGGCATCGACGGGTCCCAGGAGCCGTCCTCCGGGACCCCGAGCAGCCGGGCCGCGGCGTCGGTGACATGCACCAACTCCATCTGCCGGTCCTCGTGCACCTGCGGAGCACGCCCCTCGGCGAGCAGCCGGCAGAACGTGGCCACCACCGAGTTGTAGTGCGGCCGGCCGTGTTCGCCGTACAGGTTCGGCAGCAGTACGTCGATCAGGTCGGGTCGGGCCGCCGCGAGGGTCGCCGCGGCGACGGCCTTCGCATCGCCGTACGGCGTGCAGTTTCCGGCCTGCACCGAGTTGGCGAAGACGACCGCGCCGGGCGGCGTGACGCACCGGCGCAGACCACGGGCCAACGCGGCGGCGAGGTCAACGTTCGCGGTGGCCACCTCGACGGGATCGCCCCGGTTGACCCCGGCCAGGTGCAACACGCGGTCGACGCCGTCCAGCCGGGCGGCGAGCGCCGCCTCGTCGAACAGGTCTCCTCGGCTGATCACCACCGGCTCGGGCCACCCGAGCGCCCGGGCCAGGACGCGCACGTGCCAGCCGAGGAACCCTCCGGCGCCGGTGACCGCGATCCTCAGCACGACAGCACCGGGTCGCGCAGAGCCAGCTCGGCCCGGATCTCGGGCAGCGTCTGCAGCAGCTGCACGATCTGCGGTACGTCCAGCCGCCGCGCGTTCGCGGAGTTGAACTCCTCGGCCGGCGTCTCGCCCAACTCCCCCTCGGAGACGTAGAGCGCGTAGTTGAGGTCCCGGGCGTCGACCGGCACCCGGTAGAACTCGCCGAAGTCCTCCGCCTGCGCCAGCTCTTCGCGGCTGGCGAGGGTCTCGTGGTGCTTCTCGCCGTGTCGTACGCCGATGGACTCGATCTTCGACGGCGCGTCGAAGAGTTCGCACACCGCCGCGGCGAGGTCGCCGACGGTGCTCGCCGCGGCCTTGCGGATGAAGATGTCGCCGGGCCGGGCGTGTTGGAACGCGTGCTCGACCAGGTCGACGGAGTCGGCCAGCGACATGAGGAACCGGGTCATCGTCGGGTCGGTGACTGTCGGGGCGCGGCCGGCCTTGATCTGCTCCACGAAGAGAGGGATCACCGAGCCACGGGAGTACATGACGTTGCCGTACCGGACGCAGGAGACGACGGTACGACTGCGCGGGTTGTTACGGGCGTACGCCTGGGCCACCTTCTCCATCAACGCCTTGCTCATCCCCATCGCGTTGATCGGGTGCACGGCCTTGTCCGTGCTGAGCACCACGACCGAACCGACGCCGTTGCGCTCTGCGGCCTCGATGACGTTGCCGCTGCCCAGGATGTTGGTGCGCACCGCCTCCAGCGGGAAGAACTCGCAGGAGGGCACCTGCTTGAGCGCGGCGGCGTGGAAGACGTAGTCGACGTCGCGGGTGGCGCGAAGCACCGAGTCGGCGTCCCGGGTGTCACCGACCAGGTACCGCACCCGGTCGTCCCCGAGTTGCCGCCGCATGGCGTCCTGTTTGGCCTCGTCCCGGCTCAACACCCGGACCTCGCCGACATCGCCGTCGAGCAGGCGACGGGTCATCGTCCGCCCAAAGGATCCGGTACCGCCGGTGATCAAGACCCGGCAACCGGCAGGCACAGCGCTCACAACCACTCCGTTCGTTCATGTTCAAGAAAAAGTCCGGCACTGGGTGGCCGGACGCACTCGTCCGGGTCAACGAGCTATCGAACCCTGGGTAGTGGCAAAAATTGCATTCCAGACAAACGGTCCACTGGTCAGCGGTCGGATCGGCTGGCGACGGCACGCGACTCGGTGTCACGCCCGGTGACGGACCGCTGCGTCGTCACCCCGTGCGTGGCGGACCCGTCCACGAGCCCGACCAGGAAGCCCTGCATCCGCTGACCCTGCACGGCACGGTTGCGGGTCTGAACGACGAAGTCCCGTCCCGCCGCCCCGAGCGCCGCGGCCTCGCCCGCCGGCATCCCGAGAACCTGCTCGATCGCGGCGCGTAGCCCCGCGGCCGTGTCTGTCGCGGCGTAGACCAGGTACGGCCGGTAGTCGTCGGGAATGCCCGGCAGACTCGTCGACACCACCGGCACGCCGTTCGCGAGATATTCGATGATCTTCGAGGGGAACGAGTAGGGGACGAAGTACTGGTCGACGGGGCGAGGGTTGACCAGCACCGCGGCGCCGGCCAGGCGCTGGCCGAGCCGGGCCCGGTCGAGCAGTTGCGGTGCGGCGATGCGCGGATCGGCGGACGCCTGGTCGCGGAGCCACGGTTCGAGTTCACCGCGACCGAAGACGGACAGCCGCAGGTCGGGGTCGGACAGCCCACGAAACGCTTCCACCAGACGGTCCACGCCGTACGAGTGGCTCAACCCGCCGGCATAGATGATCTCCCGGGTCCCGCTGCCGACCTGCGGTCGAGGGCCGACTGCAGGTGGTGGGGTGCAGATGCCCTCCATGATGAGACGGGGACGCCCCGGGGCGAAGTCCTCGGCGAGCGGGAGCGTCAGGGCGATCACCCCCGAGCAGCGCTTCAGGGCCGCCCGGACCAGCGCCACGTCGAGCCCGCGCAGCAGCCGCACCGCACGTCCCTCCCCCGGCTGCCCCACTCCCGGGGGGTCGGTGAGGATCGGCACCACGGGAATGCGGCGCAGGCGGGCCAGCGCCAACCCACACCAGAGGAACGGCGTGTGCACGCCGTGGATCAGGAGGACGTCGACCGGGTCCCGCCTGGTCGATCGACTGCCGTGCCACCAGGCCGAGAAGAACCGGCTGAGGTGCTTGATGCCCAGGACGTTCAGGAAGCCGAGTTGCTGGCCGTCGACCCCGTCGTGGTGGAAACGGCTGGCGCGGAACCGGAGCCGACGGTTGCGCGGGTAGTTCGACACCGGCGCCGCGGAGAGCAGACGTACGGCGCAGCCGGCGTCGCGCAGGCCGTTGACCACGGCCCAGGCGAAGGTGTGGGTCTGCGTGGCATGCGTGGCGTCGCCGGCCATCACCCGCCTGAGCACCTCGTCGGGCAGCGTGAACCCGAGCAGCGCGACGCGCAGGATCCGATCGTCGGACATGGCGACACTCCCCCGGGGCACAGCGGTGCGTCCTGCACGACCGCCTCGGAGCAATAACCCTCGGCGACGGCCGATGGTTATGCAGGCGGAGCCGCCAGGCGAATCAGGAATGTGCGCCTTTTCCACTTTGATGGGTTGCGTGGCCTTATGGTGGTTTGACTGCGGGCTTGAGGAAGGCGACGAATGTTGGACAGGACGACGACCGTGGCGACGCTCGCAACTACCCCGGGACGGCTGAGGTGACGGCGGTCCTGCCCGATCGCGAAGGACGCCACGCTCTCACGCCCTCCCTGGCCGGGGCCCGGGCCGCGACCGGCCGGGCCACCGGACGCCACCCGGTCGGGGCGACGCCCGTGCCCGGGGACCGACCACTGTCGGCACGGCACATTCCCGGGCTCGTGCTCGTCTGCGCGATCGCCTTCGGCAGCCAATGGGCCACCAGCGCCACGAACCGCTATGGCGCGGTCGCCGCCCTCGCGGCCATCCTGGTGAGTGGCCGGGCGCCCCGGCTCCTCCCACCCGACGTGCTGGCCGCCGCCACCGGGTTGTGGGTCTGCGTCACGCTGTTCTGGGCGGCGGACTTCGACGCCGCGCTTCGCATGGCCTATCTGTACGGCGCTGCCTGCGCCATGTTCATCGCCGTCCGCCACGTCGTCCGGACCCGAATGGCGCTCTTCGCCGTCGGCTACGCCTTCCTGGCCGGCTGCATCGCCACCACCGTCAAGCTGATCAACAACCCCGTCCCCAACTCGTTGACGGCTCGCGACTCGGTGTTGGACTTCTCGATCCGGTACGGCGTCGAGGGAGTCAACTACAACTACACGGCGTACAGTCTCGCGGCCGGCGTCATGCTCGCCGGCGTGCTGTTGCTGCTGCGTCCCTCAACGAAGATCGAGATGCTCTGCATCGCCGCGATCGCGGCCGTCCTGTTCTGGGGAGTGCTCCTCACCGGGACGCGGGGAGCGTTGATCGCGATCCTGGTCGCTCTCGGCTTCCTGCTGTTGAGCACCGTGGCGGCGCGGCCGGCGCGGACGTTGGCTGTCGTCGTGGTGCCCATCGTCCTCATCGGGGTGCCGCTCGGTCTCTACCGGGTGCTCGGCTCCGAGATGCTCTGGCTCGATGGCTACTTCGCGGGCCGGGCCACCGGGGACCTGTCCGGGCGGCTGTACATCTGGCCGTACGCGTTGTCGTCCTGGGGCGAGTCACCGGTGCTCGGCATCGGTCCCGGCATGTTGACCGCCACCGGCGATCTGCAGGTGGGAGCGCACAATCTCCTGTTGAGCGTGGGCAACGACCTGGGATTGATCGGGGTCCTCCTCTACGCCGGACTGCTCACGTTCGCGCTGGCCGGCCCCTTCCGGCACTCCTCGCCCACCTGCTTCCGCGTGGCGGGCGTCTTCCTGGTCAGCCAGACGCCGATCTGGCTGACCGGTCACTGGGAGGTCTCGCCGGTGTGTTTCGTGGCCCTCGCGCTCGTGTCCGTCGCGCCAGCGGCGTTGCGCCCTCCGGTGTCACAGAGCGGCCCGAAAACAGCGCCGCCGCACACCGCCCTGGCGGCGGGACGGGTCGGAGCCTGGCCACACCCGGTCGGGCGCCCCCTGAGCAGCGCGAGATCAGCCGAGCGGATGCGACGCCCGGCGACCTACTGACCCGCGAGCACGCGACCGGACATCCAGGCCACGGTCTGCTCGAGACCGGTGCGCAGCGGCACCGGCCCCACCGAGGGAAACAGCTCCCGCAGCCGGGTGCAGTCGGCCTGCGAGTCCCGCACGTCACCGGCGCGCGGCGGTTCGTGCTTCACCGGCAACGGGCGACCCAGGATGCGCTCCATCTCGGCGATCAGGTCGAGCAGCGAGATCCGCGCGCCGAAGGCAAGGTTGACCACGTCGGTGGTGGACACCCGGCGGACGATGGCGTCGACGATCACCGAGGTGACGCTGCCGACGAAGGTGAAGTCGCGGGTCTGCCGGCCGTCGCCGTGCACCCGCAGCGGCTCACCGGCGAGCGCGGCGGTGATGAACCGGGGCAACACCGCGGCGTACGCGTGGTGTGCCGCCTGCCGTGGGCCGAAGACGTTGAAGAAGCGGAACGGCAGCACGCCAATGTCGTAGCAGGAGGCGTAGGCGACCGCGTACGCCTCGGCGGCCAGCTTGGAGACCGCGTACGGCGAGACCGGCATGGGCCGCAACCCCTCCTGTCGGGGCAGCACCGGATTGGCACCGTAGACCGACGAGGACGACGAGAGAATCACCTGCTGTACGCCGTGCCGGCGGGCCGCCTCCAGCACCATCAGCGTCCCGGTGGCGTTGGCGTGGTGGGTGGGCAGTGGCCGGTCGATGGAGCGCGGCACCGAGCCGAGGGCGCCCAGGTGCACCACGGTGGCCGCACCGACGAACGCCTCGTCCAGCAGGTCCGGGTCGAGCACGGTGCCCTGGTACAGCCGGGCCGGCTGGCCATGCAGATTGTCCAGCAGGCCAGTGGACAGGTCATCGACGACCACGACCTCGCTCACCTGTGGGGCCTGGTCCAGCGCCCGCACCAGGTTGGCGCCAATGAAGCCGGCACCCCCGGTCACCACTACCTTCAACGCGTCTCCCTGCTCGGCTCGGCCCCCGAGCGGGCGGGCGGCGTGGAGCCCACCCGACGGCACAGCGGCAGCGACCGCGACGGCCGCCAGTGGGACAACGAGCGCTGGTCCCGCAGGTCACGTGATCGTGCTACTCCTGGATGATCCGCTGGTAGACCCGGTCGAGGGCGCCGAGCATGACGTCGAGGCTGTAGCTCTCGGCTACCACCTTGCGGCCCAACTCGCCCACGTGGCGGCGCTCGGCGGCGTCGTCGAGCAGCGGCGACAGCGCCCCGGCCAGGGCGTCTGGATCACCCGCTGGCACCAGCCGTCCGCCGCCCGCGCGCAGCACCTCGACGTTGCCGCCGACCGCCGACGCGACGACCGGCAGCCCGTGCGCCATCGCCTCCAGCAGCGCGTTGGAAAGGTTCTCGTGCAGGGTCGGGAAGACGAAGACGTCCGCCGCGGCGAGCAGGTCGGGCACGTCGAGCCGGTTGCCGAGCAGCCGCACCTCGACCCCGTCGACCCCGGCCAGGAGGGCCGCGACCGCGTCCCGGTCGGGTCCGTCACCGGCGACCAGCAACACCCGCCGGGCGGCGGACTGCTGCTGCCGCCGGTTGGTGGACGGTGGCAGCCGGCGCAGCGCGTCGGCGAGGACGGCGTACCCCTTCTCCCAGGTCAACCGGGACACCGCGATCATGGCCACGTCGTCGGGGCGCAGGTCCAGTTCGGCACGGACCCGATCCCGGGACGCGCGGGGGCGCGTCGGCAGCGGCACCCCGTTGGGAATCACCCCGACGAACTTCCCGCCCAGGCCGCCGAGGAAGCCCCGGCCGGCGGCGTACTCGCAGACGGTGCCGACGTGGGTGGCCAGCCGCAGGGTCGCGGGCTCGGCGCCGTACACCAGCAGCCGGCGCCGCCAGGGCCGCCCGGACTGACGCAGGTCGCGTACCGTGCCGTGCACGGTCACCAGGACCCGCGGGCAGCCGGCGAGGCGGGCGGCGAGCACCCCGTGCAACCCCTCGTTCTGCAACCCCCGTACGTGCACCAGGGCGGGTCGGACCCGCCGAAGCAGGCGCACCCACTCCCGCAGCAGCGGCACATTCAGGCTTCCGTTGCCCGCGCTCTGGTGCATCCGGACGAACTCGTACCGGTCAGCCAGGGACGAGGAGAGCACCCGCTGCACGGCGGTCAACGGGCCGTTGGCCCCGGGGATGCCGGCCGAGTGCTGCACCACCACCGGCCGGGTCACGTTGCGACTCCGACCGGCTCCGGGTGGCGCGGGCTGTCACTCACGGTCAAACACTGCATGAACCCTCATTCCAACGGCGGCTCAGCGACGACCCGATCCGGGTGCGCTGACCGCGCCACGGTTGGTAACTGCGACCCCGGCGGCGAGGTGACGCGACGCCGCAGGGTGCCCGTTCAGGTGCCCACGACGGGCTCGATCTGGGCGTGCCGGCCGGACACCGGTTCCGCTCCGGCGATCGCACGGCGGTAACCGATGACGGCGGCCGGCAGCACCGTCAACACGTACGTTCCGGCCGATGCCAACGCCACGCCGGGCAGACCCACCCGCGCGGCCAGCACGATCTTCAGGGGTACGGCCAGCAGCAGGCAGGCCGCCCAACCGACGAACTGGGGCCGGAGCAGACCGATGCTGTTCTGCACCATGAACAACGGGGCCGCGACGGCCAGCAGCACCGACCACACGGCGAGCGCGGCAAGCAGGGTGCGTGGCACCGGCGCGAGATCGGTGGAGCGCACCCAGAGTCTCAGCACGTCGTCACCGAAGAGCACGAGCGCAACTCCCGGCACGGCGACCACGGCGGCGGACAGGTAGACCATCCGGGGCGTCGTACGCCGCACCCAGGCCAGGTCACCGCGCGCCAACGCCTCGCCGTTGGCCGGCCACAGCGGCAGGTTCACCAGCGTGATGAAGAGCGTCAGCAGGGCGAACATTCGCAGGACGACCGCGTACGTCGCCGCGGCGGGAAGCCCGAGCACCCGGCTGATCAGGAAGCCGTCGAGGTTGAGCACCACCGAGGAGAGCACCGAGAGCAGGAAGAACCGGGCGCCCAGCCGAAGCAGCCCCCGGGCCACCGCCGCTCGCACGTGCCGCAGGCGGGGTCGCAGCCCTCGGTCCTGCCAGCCGAAGTAGCAGAGGGCGTTGGCGAGGTTGACCAGCGGCACCGCGAGCACCGCGCCGGCGATCACCAGCAGCGGGTCGGCCCCGCCGGCGACCACCACGTAGACCACGACGACCGAGACCAGACTGCCGCCGGCCTGCCAGAGATTGCTCTGGGCCACCTGCTGCTGGGCGTACTGGACGCGCTGGATCAGAGCGAGGGGGATGTTGACCAGGAACGCGCCGAAGCAGAGCAGCACCACCGGGCGGGCGTCGCGGGCGACCGCCGGATCGGTCGCGTTCAGCAGCGCCGGCCAGGGCACCAGCCGCAGGGTCATCGCCAGGAGGCCGAGCAGCAGTACGGACACCGCGCCGAGCAGTGCGTAGGCGCTGGAAACCTCCCGGGCGGCCGCCTCCCGTTCGCCGGTGCCTTGCAGCCTGGCCAGTCGGGTCAGCAGCCCGTTGCCGAGCCCGAAGTCCGCGAAGAGCGCCATGCCGGTGAGGGAGGTGACCGCCATCCAGAGGCCGAACCGCTCGGCTCCCAGGCTGCGGAACGCCAGCGGCGTGATCAGCAGGGGCGCGGCCAACCCGACCATCTTGCCGGCCAGCGAGGACACGATGCCGCTGGCGAGCACCCGGCTCCGGGATTTCGGCGCCCGGTGCGGGGCGACCGGGGTTGATCGCCGTCGGGTTGGTTCGACGCGGTTCGACAGCTGTACGCCGTCGACCGCCCGGTGCCGCCCGACGGCCGATGTCGACCTGGCCTCTCCGACAGCCCCGTGACGGGGAGGCATCAGACCCGCCGCGACGCTGGCCGGCAGAGCCTCACCAGCTCATCGTTCGCGCTGCGCGGTCGGCGGACGGCGGCACACACCTGCCCGGTGATCGGTGGTCGCATGCCGGTGCCGCCTCCATGCCCCGTCGACAGGTCATTCCTACAACGACGGCCACCTGCGGCGGTGACGAATAGTGGCTGATTCGTCACTCGACGCACCGCGACACGACGCATGGACACCGTGTGGCTACAGAGGACAACCTAGACTAAACGCTCAAACCGCCAGGAACCCATTCCCAGGGAGCAGCTTGTGGGACAGCCCGCCACCACCGCGCACCTCATCCCGGCCCTCCTCCGGCCCGGCGCGACGCCGCAGGTGCTGGCCTTGGCCGCGTACCGGTTCCCGCACGGTGACGCGATGTCCAACCGCCTGCTGCAACTGGCGCGGTCCGCCACTCCGCCCGGCGGGGTGACACTGGTGGTCAACGACTGGCCCGACGACGGGTCGCGCCCTGCCGTCGCTCCGGACCTGCCACCGGACGTGCGACTGATCACCCTGCCCCGCCGCCGCATCGGCGGTGGCGTCCTCGGCCGCTGGCTGCACCGGCGCATCCGCCCGCTGCGGGTGCTCGCCGCGCTGCGCCGCGCGGGAGTCCGCCCGAGCGGGCTGGCTGGCGTGTACCTGCCGCTGGGCCTGTGGGACCTGCTCACCTGGGCGGTGCTGCGTGCGGCGGTGCGCTGCCCGGTGACCGTGGACGTGCTCGAACGGCACGACCGGGCGCAGTTCCCCCGGGGCTGGCGCACGCCGTACTTCCTCCGGCACCGGTGGGCGTTCGCCCTGGTCGGCCGGCTCGCCGACCGGGTCATCGCCATCTCCGAGGCGCTGGAGCGGCACTTCGTCGGCCAGGGCCGGCAGACGCTGGTGGTGCCGCCACAGGTGGACTGCGCCAGCTACGACGACCCCGCCCCGCCCTCGCTCGACGAAGGGCTCCGGCTGCTCTACGCGGGCTCGGCCGGCGCCAAGGACCAACTGGCCGTGGTGCTGGAGGCCATCCGCGGCCTCGCGCCCGCCGATCGGGCCCGGGTGCGCCTGGTGATCGCCGGGGTAAGCCGGGAACAGGCCGGCAACCTCTCCGACCTGGACGAGGCCCGCTCCGCCGACCTCGACGACCAGGTGTGCTTCCTCGGCTGGGTGCCGCGCGAACGGGTGCTCGCCGAGCTGGGCCGGGCACACTTCTCGGTGCTGGTCCGCCCGCCGGTCGGGTACGCGCAGGCGGGCTTCCCGTCCAAGGTGCCGGAGAGTCTGGCCGCCGGCTGCCCCGTGCTGCTCAACCACACCAGCGACCTCCGCCGGTACATCGTGGACGGCCGGGAGGGCATCGTGCTCGACGGTTCGGGCGCGGACGACGTGCGGCGTGGGCTGGAGCGGGCGCTGCTGCTCGACGATCCGGGCTGGGCGGCGATGAGCCGGGCGGCCCGCGAGCGGGCACACTGCTTCGACTACCGGGCCTGGCGGCCGGTGGTCAGCGACTTCGTCACCGGCGCCGGCCGCGGCTCGGGCACCGGCAGCCCGGCCAGGCCGGCGAGTTCGGCGGAGGTCAGTCGGCGCTCCGGCGGGTAGAGCTGCCGCTCATGGTCCTGGATGGTCTCCAGCGGCCAGCGCAGTCGGATCACCCGGGCCGGGTTGCCGGCCGCCACCGCGTACGGTGGCACCGACCGGGTGACGACCGCGCCGGCACCGATCACCGCGCCCCGACCGATGGTCACGCCGTGCAGGATCACCGCCCGGGTGCCCACCCAGACGTCGTCCCCGATGACGACCCCCCGGTCGTGGGTCTCGTCGTCGGGGTCCTTGTCGACCGCGATCATCGGTACGCCGACCTGGTCGATGCGGTGGTTGCCACCCCGGATGGTCACCTCGGGACCGAACATGACGTTGTCGCCGATCCGGATCCGCGCCCGAGCCGCCATCAGGACCGGCCGGTACCCGAGGTCCACATTGCGCCCAACCTCGATCGTCTCGCAGGTGTAGACGCCGTCCGGGTCGAAGGTGAAGTTGTCCCCGCGGGCGGCGAACCGGCCGGCCAGGGCGAGGCCGCGGACAGCCCGACGGGCCCGGGCACCGGCGCACAGGAGACGATCCAGCGCCACGGCCGCCGGGCCGAGGAGGGCGCCGGGCCGACCGGCGGCGACGCGCATCAGACTCCCGCCCTGCCGGCGCCGGCCTGCTCGGGCACCCCGTAGATCTGACGGATCACCGCGGCCTTCTCGGCCGCCGGCAGGTGCCCGCACCCCAGCGATCGGGCGCGCATCCGGTCGAGATAGTCGTCGACGCTGCGGATAACCCGGGCCGGAACGCCAGCCGCGACGCTGTTGTCCGGGATGTCCCGCGTCACCACCGAGCCGGCGCCGACGATGCAGCGGTTGCCGATCGTCACCCCGGGCAGGATGGTCGTCCGCACGCCGAGGTAGACGTCGTCCCCGATGCTGATCGGCGCGGTCCACTCCAGGTCCGGCACCTCCTTGCGGAGGATCAACGTGCCGCCGTCGTGGGTGATGAACTGGACCCCCGCGGTGATGTAGACGTTGTCGCCGAGGGAGACGAGCCACGGCTCGGAGCCGAACATCGCCCGGTCGATGCCGTAGAAGCGGACCCGGCCCCGCAGGTTGACGCCGAGGGACCGGGCGAATCCCTCCGGGTCCCGGGCGGCGGCCCGCCGGTCCCGCAGGGCTCTTGCCACGCCGCGCACCATGCTGAGCAACGCTGACCCCCGGTTCTCTGGGTGGGACTGATCGCGCGGTCCGAATTGTAATTCGACCTACTCGCCAGCATTGCCGCAATCGCCGAAATGGCGGACAGAGGATGGCAACCATCGCAATGTGAATAACGCACACCTTGGGATTTGTGGCGTTATGCCCTATTTGTACATGTTGTACTGGCCGGCGTCCTGCCCATCGGATCGCCCGCAGCGCGCCCCCGGCCGAGAGCCTTCGCCAGCAGAGAGACCGACATGACCAGAATTCTGCTCCTGACCGACTACCGCGGCACGTTCTACTCCACAGCCCGCACAAGGCACGGTCTGTGCACGATGGACCTCGACAAGATCACCGCGTACCTCACCCGCGCCGGCCTCGAACCTGAGGTCGTCCGGTTCGCCGACCTGGACCTGAGCGACGGCCTGCACGGCGTGCCGGTGCTCTACACCTCGTCCGAGGACCGCGGGCTGCACTACAAGAGCTGGATCGAGGATCTGGTACTCGCGCTGGAAACCGCCGGCGCGCGGGTCATCCCGGGTTACCGCTACCTGCGCGCGCACCACAACAAGGTGATGATGGAGGCGCTGCGCGCCCAACTCTTCCCGCAGGACGCCCGCCGCCTCGGCACCCGCACCTTCGGCACCTACGAGGAACTCGCCACGACGAAGCTGGACGGGCCGTGGCCGAAGGTGGTCAAGTCGGCGTACGGCGCTGGCTCCCAGTTCGTGGCCCGCGCCGCCGACCGACAGGAACTGCTGCGGACCGCCCGCACCCTCAGCCAGACCCGCGACCGCACCGAGGCCGCCCGCGAACACGGCCGGCGGCTGCTGCGCCGCGACCACCACGCCCACTCACTGCACCGACAGAAGTTCCTGGTGCAGGCGTTGGTTCCTGGGTTGGACGGTGACTTCAAGGTGCTCCGGATGGGCGAGCGGTACTACACCCTGTACCGCCGTAACCGCCCCGGTGACTTCCGGGCCAGCGGCAGCGGCGACTTCGACTTCTCGGACATGGCGGGCGTCGATCCGAACGCGTTGCTCGACTACGCGGAGCAGATTTCCGACATCCTCGGCACACCGCTCACCTCGCTGGACATCGGCTACGACGGCGCGGAGTTCCATCTGTTCGAGTTCCAGTGCCTGCACTTCGGCACGGTGACCGCGGAGAACTCGACCGGCTACCACGTCCGGGCGGGCGGCAGGTGGCGGTACGTCGAGGAGGAGTGCGACATCGAGGCGGTGTTCTGCGAGGCGATCGTCGGGCACCTGCGGCGCTCCGGGCCAGCACTTCCCCGGCCATCACACCAGGCAGTGGCAACGACACGGACAGCAACCTCTCGCCCATAGAACTATTGACATCGATAACGCCACGCCGAAGGCTCGCGCCTACAGGTCCTTCACCCAAGGAGGCGCGATGAGACCGAGACGACTGGCGATCGCCAGCGTGGTCACCCTGCTCGGCGCACTGGCGATAGCCCCGCCGGCAAGCGCGAAGCCACCGTCCGACCCCGGCGCACGCGACGGCCTGGAGGTGTACGTCGGCACGGTCGACGCGAAACAGCGGGATCAACTACGCGCGGCGGGGGTCGACCTCGGCCACGACGCGAAGACGGACTCGGCCGGCCGCACGACGGTCGAGACGGTGCTCAGCCGCCGGCAGGCCAAACGGTTGACCGACAAGGGCGTCCCGCTGTCGGTGAAGAAGGTGCACGGCAAGGACGCGTCACAGGCGCTGCGGGAGCAGGCCGCGGCAGGCTGGACGGCGTTCCGCCCCTACGGGGAGCCGGGCGGCCTCCGGGACGAGCTGAACGCCACCGCCGCGCGGTTCCCGAAACTGACGAAGGTCGAGACGGTCGGCCGCAGCCAGCAGGGCCAGCCGATCCTCGCCCTGAAGGTCACCAAGAACGCGCGGACCGTCGCGGACGGCAAGCGACCGGCGGTCCTCTACGCGGGTGCGCAGCACGCCCGCGAGTGGATCACTCCGGAGATGACCCGCCGGCTGATGCACCACGTGCTGAACAGCTACGGCACCGACAGGGAGATCACCCGCCTTCTGGACTCGACCGAGCTGTGGTTCCTGCCGGTCGCCAACCCGGACGGCTACGACCACACCTTCACCCCCGGCAACCGGCTCTGGCGCAAGAACCTGCGCGACAACAACGGCGACGGGCAGATCACCTCGGGCGACGGCGTCGACCTCAACCGCAACTTCAGCTACAAGTGGGGGTACGACAACGAGGGCTCGTCACCCGAACCGAACAGTGAGACCTACCGTGGCCCCGGCCCCAACTCGGAGCCGGAGACCGTAGCCCTGGACCGGCTCTTCAAGCGGGTCGGTTTCGAGTTCTTCGTCAACTACCACTCGGCGGCCGAGTTGCTGCTCTACGGCGTCGGCTGGCAGGTGAGCACCCCGACCCCGGACGACGTGATCTACGAGGCGATGGCCGGTGACGACGCGCACCCCGCGGTGCCCGGCTACGACCCGGACATCTCCGCCGAGCTGTACACCACCAACGGTGACACCGACAGCCACGCCACCGTCAAGTACGGCACGTTGGGCTTCACCCCGGAGATGTCCACCTGCGAGGCCGCCTCGGCGGTCGACCCGGACGACGAGTGGCGCCCGGAGGACTGCGTCAGCGGCTTCATCTTCCCCGACGACGAGGCCCTCATCGCCGGCGAGGTGAGCAAGAACCTGCCGTTCGCGCTGGCCGTGGCGAAGTCGGCGGCGGACCCGGACGAGCCGGTGTCGGTCGTCGGTCGGAGCACCCCGGACTTCGAGGTGGACACGTTCGACACCTCGTACGGGCGCACCCAGCAGGTCGCCTCGATCACCCGTCGTTCACTCAAGAACGTCCGGATGCACTACCTGATCAACGGCGGGCGGCCGAAGACGGTCGCGGTCCGCGAATGGCGCGGCGGCGAACGGTACGGCGACACGCACGACGACTACTACGCCGAGCTGCGCGGCACGGTCACCGGCGCGAAGCCGGGTGACCGGGTGGAGGTCTGGTTCACCGGGAACAAGCCGCGTGCCGGCGTGGTCGCCAGCGAACACTTCACCTACCGGGTGCACAGCGACATAGGCGGCGACGTGCTCGTCCTCGCCATGGAGGACGTCACCGGCCTCAGCCCGGCGCAGACCGGGACCACCGCGAAGTACGCCGACGAGGTCGCGGCGTCGCTGAGGGCCGCCGGGCGCAGCAGCGACGTGTACGACTTCGACGCGATGGGCCGCAAGGCGCCACACCCGCTCGGCGTGCTGTCGCACTACAAGGCGGTGGTCTGGGAAACCGGCGACGACGTGATCCTGCGCGGCCCCGGCCAGGTGGCCGGCACCACGGCCAAGGCGGCGCTGGACACCGAGCTGGCCGTCCGGGACTACCTCAACGAGGGTGGCAAGCTCCTGATCAGCGGCCAGTACGCGCTGTTCGCGCAGGGCGCCAACGGGTCGTACGTCTATCACCCCGACGCGCCGCCGGAGTGCACCGACGCCGAGGCCCTCAGCTGCCTGCCGTTGTTGAACGACTTCCAGCAGTACTGGCTGGGCGCGCACACCTACGTCAGCGACGGCGGAACCAGCCCGGACGGCGACCCGTACCCGGTCGCCGGGACCGCCGCCCCGTTCACCGGCTTCAGCGGGCAGCTCAACGCACCCGGGTCGGCGGAGAACCAGGCGCACACCGCGTCGTTCCTGACCACGTCGAGCTTCCTGCCACCGGACGAGTTCCCACAGTTCGCCAGCTCCGCGCCGGTGGGCTGGACCCGGCCGGGCGGCGCGCCGTTCGACCCGCGTACGGGTGAGTGGTACCTGCACAGCGGGCAGGCCGACGAGTCGTACAAGCGGCTCACCCGCACGGTGGACCTCACCGGGGCGAGCAGTGGTGAGTTGCGCTTCTTCACCTCGTACGAGATCGAGCAGAACTGGGACTTCCTCTTCGTCGAGGCGCACGAGGTGGGCACCGACAACTGGACGACCCTGCCGGACACCAACGGCAAGACCGGCACGGTCACCGGGGAGAGCTGCACCAGCGGCTGGGACGAGCTGCACCCGTTCCTCGCCCACTACCAGGGTGCGGACTGCTCCCCCACCGGAAGCACCGGCGCCTGGAACGCCGCGACCGGGACGTCGAACGGCTGGAAGGAGTTCGCGGTCGACCTGTCCGGCTACGCCGGCAAGCAGGTGGAGGTGTCGATCACGTACGCCTCGGACTGGTCCACGCAGGGTCTGGGCGTCTTCGTGGACGACACGCGGGTACTCGTCGACGGTGCGACCGTGGCGGAGACCTCGTTCGAGTCGGCCGACCTGGGCGGCTGGACGGTGGCCGGGCCACCGGCCGGGTCCGGTGGCAACGCCAACGACTGGTCACGCAGCCAGCAGGCGTTCGAGGAGGGCTCGGTGGTGGTCACCGGGGACACGGTGTACCTGGGCTTCGGGCTGGAGGGTCTGCCCCCGGCGGCCCGCGATGACCTGGTCGCCCGCTCGCTGACCCATCTGACCGGTCGACCCCGCCGCTGACGGCGACGAAGGTGCGCCGGTGGTCTCCGGACCGCCGGCGCACCTTCTGTGTACGCCGGGTGCGGTCACCGCCGATGTGATGAGCTGTACGGGTGTCGGGGCTGGGACTTGTGCTGCACCCCACCCGGGATGTCACCGAGGTGGTCGGGATCATCGAACGGTGGGCGACGCGCCACCACAAGACGTTGATGGTGCGTGAAGAGGACCAGCACCGCGTGCCGTCCTTCGTCGAAACGATGCCGGCGGACGAGGTCGCCATCCGCGCCGACGCGTTGATCAGCATCGGCGGCGACGGCACCATGCTGGGTGCGCTGCGCTCCGCCGTCCGGGATCCGAAGCCGGTCCTCGGCGTACACCTGGGTCGTCTGGGTTTTCTCGTCGAGATCGAGCCGCCGGAGCTGCCCGAGGCGCTGAGCCGGTTGCTGTCGAAGGACTTCACCATCGAGTCGCACGCCTGCCTCGAATGTGACGTCTGCGGTGACGACATCGTGGCGTTCAACGACATCGCGCTGGTCCGCCAGCCTGGCTCCGGCTTCGTCAACCTCACCCTCGCCATCGACGGCCAGCAGTACGGCTACTACCGCAGCGACGCCGTGGTGGTCAGCACCCCGATCGGCTCGACGGCGTACAGCTACGCCGCCGGAGGCCCGCTGGTCTCCCCCGCGGCCGACTCGGTGGTGATCACCCCGTCGGCGCCGATGGCCGGCATCTCCCGGTCGGTGGTGCTCTCGCCGGACGAGAAGATCCGGCTGGAGCTGCAGCCCGAATCGTCGGCGGTCGTGGTGGAGATGGACGGTCTGGTATTCCGCGACGCGGCGACCGAGGGGGCCGTGGACATCAGCTACCGCCGCAACGCCGGCCTGGTGGTCCGCCTGGACCCGCTGCGTTACCAGGAACGCAACCAGCTGAAGATGAGCCTGCTCGACCTGCCGTTCCTACCCGACCAGCTCAGCGAACTACTCCCCAAAGAGCTCCTACGCCGAACCCAACAACAACTACCCCCACCCTGCTAACCCCCACCCCGCCCGGCCCCCGCCCCCGCCCGCGCCGTTGATCATGAAGTTATTGCCACCTGGAGCGGCGTGTCGTGGCAATAACTTCATGATCAACGCGGGGTCGGGGGGTTCAGGGTGGGGGGGTTGGGGTTAGGGGTTCGTTAGGGCTTGGTCTACCAGGTTTTTGGCTTCTTCCTGGATCTGCTTGAGGTGGTCGGGGCCCTGGAAGGACTCTGCGTAGATCTTGTAGACGTCCTCGGTGCCGGAGGGCCTCGCGGCGAACCAGCCGGACTCGGTGCTGACCTTGAGGCCGCCGATCGGTGCGCCGTTGCCGGGGGCGGTGGTCAGCGTCGCGGTGATCGGCTCACCAGCGAGCTCGGTCGCGGTGACCTGCTCCGGGGAGAGCTTGGCGAGCACGGCCTTCTGCTCCCGGCTGGCCGGGGCATCGATCCGGGCGTACGAGGGCGCGCCGAACTTCTCGGCCAACTCGGCCCAGTGCTCGCTCGGGCTGCGCCCGGTGGTGGCCAGAATCTCGGCGGCGAGCAGGCAGAGCAGCAGGCCGTCCTTGTCGGTGGTCCAGGTGGAACCGTCGCGACGCAGGAACGATGCTCCGGCGCTCTCCTCGCCGCCGAAGCCGACCGCCCCGTCCAGCAGGCCGGGCACGAACCACTTGAAGCCGACCGGCACCTCCAACAGTGGCCGGCCCAGGTCGGCGGCGACCCGGTCGATCATCGAGGAGGAGACCAGGGTCTTGCCCACCGCGGCGGAGGGACCCCAGTCGCTACGGGTACGGAACAGGTGACCGATCGCCACCGCCAGGTAGTGGTTGGGGTTCATCAGCCCGGCGTCCGGGGTGACGATGCCGTGCCGGTCGGCGTCCGCGTCGTTGCCGGTGGAGATCTGGAAATCGGCGCGAGCGGCGATCAGCGACGCCATCGCGTTGGGCGAGGAGCAGTCCATCCGGATCTTGCCGTCGCCGTCCAGGGTCATGAACCGCCAGGTCGGGTCGACCGTCGGGTTGACCACGGTCAGGTCCAGTCGGTGCCGCTCGGCGATCTCACCCCAGTACGCCACGCTCGCCCCGCCCAGCGGGTCCGCGCCGATGCGGACCCCGGCAACGCGGATCGCGTCGATGTCGATCGCGGCCGGCAGGTCGTCGACGTAGTGGGCGAGGAAGTCGTACTCCCCGGTGGTGTCGGCGGCCCGAGCCCGCGCGTAGGTGATCCGGCGGACCTCCTTGAGCCCGGCGGCGAGGATGGCGTTCGCCCGGTCCTGGATCCACCGGGTCACGTCGGTGTCGGCGGGCCCGCCGTTGGTGGGGTTGTACTTGAAGCCGCCGTCGTCGGGCGGGTTGTGCGACGGGGTGATCACGATGCCGTCGGCGAGGCCGCTGGTACGCCCCCGGTTGTGGGTGAGGATCGCGTGCGACAGCGCCGGGGTCGGGGTGTAGCCGTCGCGGCTGTCCACCAGCACGGTGACGCCGTTGGCGGCGAGCACCTCCAGCGCGTCGACCGCGGCCGGCGCGGACAGCGCGTGGGTGTCCCGGGCGAGGAAGAGCGGCCCGTCCAGCCCCTGCTCCCGGCGGTAGTCACAGAGCGCCTGGGTGACCGCCAGGATGTGGTCGGAGTTGAACGCGTTGCGCAGGCTGGAGCCGCGGTGGCCGGAGGTGCCGAAGGAAACCTGCTGCGCCGGGTCCGCTGGGTCGGGGTGCTCGGCGTAGTAGGCGGTCACCAGGCGCGGCACGTCGACCAGGTCGGCGGGCTCGGCGGGCTGGCCGGCACGGGGGTGGGTCACTGCGGGATCCTCCTCGGGGAGTGCGGAACGGTCACAGCTCGACCTTCTGGCCCTTGCCGATCACCACGATGCCATTGTCGGAGACGGTGTAGCGCTGCCGGTCCTTCTCCAGGTCGACGCCGATCTCGGCGCCCTCCGGGACGAACACGTTCTTGTCCAGGATGGCCCGCCGGATGACCGCGTGCCGGCCGATCTCCACACCCTCCATCAGCACCGAGCCCTCGACGTGCGCCCAGGAGTGCACCCGCACCTTCGGCGAGATGATCGAGTTTTCCACCAGCGACCCGGAGACCACCGACCCCGGGGAGACCATCGAGCCGACCGCCCGGCCGACCCGCTCGCCCCACTGGTGCACGAACTTCGCCGGCGGCCACGGAGGCTGCTCGGTGTAGATCGGCCAGTCGAAGTTGTAGAGGTTGAACACGGGGTGGACGTTGATCAGATCCATGTGCGCGTCGTAGAACGAGTCGAGCGTCCCCACGTCGCGCCAGTAGCCGCGGTCACGGTCGTCGCTGCCCGGCACCTCGTTGTCGCGGAAGTCGTAGACGTTGGCCTCGCCCCGCTCGACGAACATCGGGATGATGCTGCCGCCCATGTCGTGCTTGCTGGTCTTGTCTTCCGCGTCGCGCTCCACGGCCTCGCAGAGCGCCCTGGTGGTGAAGACGTAGTTACCCATCGAGGCGTAGATCTCGTCCGGTGCGTCCGGGAGGCCGACGGCGTCGGTGGGCTTCTCGCGGAACGCGCGGATGCGCTTGCCGTCCTCGCCGACTTCGATGACGCCGAACTGGTCGGCCATGGACAGCGGCTGGCGGATGCCGGCGACGGTCACCCCGGCGCCGGAGGCGATGTGGTCGTCCACCATCTGCCGCGGGTCCATCCGGTAGATGTGGTCGGCGCCGAAGACGATCACGTAGTCAGGCTGCTCGTCGTTGATCAGGTTGAAGCTCTGGTAGATGGCGTCGGCCGAGCCGGCGAACCACCAGGGACCGCGACGCTGCTGGGCGGGGACCGGGGTGACGTAGTTGCCGAGCAGCGTGGACATCCGCCAGGTCTTGGTGATGTGCCGGTCGAGCGAGTGGGACTTGTACTGGGTCAACACGACGATCTTGAGAAAGCCCGCGTTGGCCAGGTTGGAGAGGACGAAATCGACCATGCGGTACATCCCGCCGAACGGGACGGCCGGCTTGGCCCGATCTGTGGTGAGTGGCATCAGGCGCTTGCCCTCACCACCCGCCAGGACGATCGCGAGCACCTTGGCAGCCATGCCCCGACGCTATCCACCCGCGTCCGACTTCACCACTCGTACGGGGACTCTTCTGCACTAGGGTGCGAGGTCATGACGGAACCCACCCCTCTGCGCGTCGACCTTCTCACTCGTGAGTACCCGCCGGAGGTCTACGGCGGCGCCGGGGTGCACGTCGAGTACCTGGCCCGGGAGTTGCGCCGCCACACCGACGTACGCGTGCACTGCTTCGGTCTGCCGCGCACCGAGCCGGGCGTCACCGCGTACGCCGAATCGCCCGGCCTGACCGGCGCGAACGCCGCGCTGCGCACGATGGGCGTGGATCTGGAGATGGCCGCCGGCGCGGCCGGCACCGACGTGGTGCACAGCCACACCTGGTACGCGAACCTCGCCGGCCACACCGCGAAGCTGCTGCACGGGGTGCCGCACGTGGTGACCGCGCACAGTCTGGAGCCGCTGCGGCCGTGGAAGGCCGAGCAGCTCGGCGGCGGCTACGCGCTCTCCTCCTGGATCGAGCGCACCGCGATGGAGGCCGCCGACGCGGTGATCGCGGTCAGCGGGGGGATGCGCAACGACGTGCTCACCGCCTACCCGCAGATCGACCCGTCCCGGGTCCGGGTGGTCTACAACGGCATCGACACCATCCAGTACGCCCCGGACGGCGGCACCGACGTGCTGGACCGGCTCGGCATCGACCCGTCCCGGCCCAGCGTCGTGTACGTGGGAAGGATCACCCGGCAGAAGGGGCTGCCCTACCTGCTGCGGGCCGCCCGGGAGCTGCCGGCGGACACCCAGCTCGTGCTGCTCGCCGGCGCCCCGGACACCGCGGACATCGCCGCCGAGGTGGAGGAGTTGGTTGCCGAGCTGCGGGCCAACCGTTCCGGCGTGGTCTGGGTGGCGGAGATGCTGCCCAAGCCCGAGGTGATCCAGGTGCTCACCCATGCCACCGTCTTCGTCTGCCCGTCCGTGTACGAGCCGATGGGCATCGTCAACCTGGAGGCGATGGCCTGCGAGACGGCCGTGGTGGCGACCGCGACCGGCGGCATCCCCGAGGTGGTGGCCGACGGTGAGACTGGCTTGCTGGTCCCCATCGAGCAGGCCACCGACGGGTCCGGCCGACCGCTGGCCCCGGAGAAGTTCGTCGCCGACCTGGCGGCGGCGATCAACGCGCTGCTGGCCGACCCGACGCGCACCGCGCGGTTCGGCCTGGCCGGTCGGCAACGCGCCGTGGACCACTTCTCCTGGGACGCCATCGCCCGCCAGACGCTCGACGTGTACCGCTCGGTCGGCGCGGGCTCCGGCGCTGGCTTCGGCGCGGGCTGAGGGAGGCGGGCGAGATGCGGTACGACGAACTCGAAGCGGCGATCCTCCAGTTGGTCGTCGCGGCTGACGAGGATCAACTGCGCGTCTTCGGCCTCGAAACAGTCACCCGGCTGGTCCGGGGAGAACTGCTCGACACCGTCGCGGACGACGAGCTGGACGAGGACGGGTGGGCGGCGCTGACCAGCGCCCGCGAGAACGTCCGGACGGCCGACGCGACGGAGCTACGCGCAGAGCTGGAGCGGATCGAGGCGGGCATCCTCGCCGACGGCGACCTGGACCAGGGGCTCCTGATCGTCATCACCGCGCTTGAGCACTGGACCACCTACCTGGAGGAGAACGGGCGCGGAGAGCTCTTCGAGCTCGCCATCCGCTCCGTCGAGGAGGTCGACTTCCAGGTCTCCGCCGATCTGGACGACTTTCTCGGCACCCCGGAGATGGCCTCCGAGTACGAGCGGATCCGGCGCCTGCTCACCGCGTAGCCCGGTCGAGGCCGACCTCAGATCGCCGTCCCCGGCGGAGACTTGAGCATCGGCATCGCGTCGGCAACCCTTCCACCCTGCCCGTTTCGTAGCGCGCTGGCCGCCATCCGAATCAGGTCGATGTTGACCCCCGCGGCGCCACTCGGGTCGTGCACCTTCAGTTTCACGTCGAGGCTCACCGCTGTCTCGCCCCAACCCTGCGCTTCGAGATTGAGGTGCGCCACCTTCTGCGACTTGAGCTGCGACAGGTAACCGAGCGGAGCCAACTGCACCTTGTCGGCGCCCGACAGAGCGTTGAGCTTGGACTGGTGCTTGGAATTCGGGTTCTCGACCAGGTTGCGGAAGTCCTCGGTGCCGCCCAGATTGACCTGGTAGGAACTGACCAGAGTGAGACCGCGCTCCGCGAGCAACCGCAGCAGCGCGTCGTGCAGCACCGAGGTGCCGAACTGGCTCGCCAGGTCGTCGCCGAGCAGCGGCAGACCGGCCGCTTCGAACCTGCCCAGCAGCTCTGGGTCACGGGCTATCGGGTCGGCGGTGGTGTTGATGAACGCGACACCCGCACGGTGGGCGGCTTCCGCGTAGGCCTTGGCGGTCTGCGGCCGGCCACTCGGCGCCGAGTAGAGCAGCACCTCCGCCCCGGCCAGCGCCGCCGCCACCCGGTCGACCCCAGTCGCATCGACAAGCCCCCTGGTCACCGGGACATTCGCCCGGGGGAGTTCGCAGTCGAGCTTTGGGAAATTGTTGGGTGCCAGGAAGATCGCCTCGGTGAGGTCCCTGCCGATCTTCTCGTCCGAGGTGGCGAAAGCCGCGACGAAGTCGATGTCACCCACCCCGAGCCCGTCGATCACCGGCCTGCGGATGCCCACCAGGCTCCCGGTGTGGCGGTGAAGAGCAATTCCCTGCACCAGTGCCGAGGTGTTGTTACCGACCCCGACAACCGCAACTCTCGCCCGTTCGATCATGGGTCGGAGGCTACCCACCTGAGGGTGAATGATCCATAAGAAGTGTCGTACACCTGTTCTATTCTCTGCTGGTGATCGATGCGTTGGAGCAGGCCGAAGCCGCAGTGGCGGCCTGTTTCGACGCGGCCGCCTGGGCCGCTTCCGAGCCTGATCTCGTCGCGGCGTTGGATGCCACGCACCGCCTGGAGCAGCGCCTGGTCGCGGTCAAGCTGACCCTCGTGAGGGAGTTGGACGGTCGAGGCACCGCCACCGCGCAGGGCGCGTCCTGCACGGCGGTGTGGTTGCGAGACCGGCTGCGTCTCGGCGTCGGCGCCGCCCGCCGCCTCGTCGAGCTGGCCGCGACGCTCGATACCGGCCCGGCCGGGGTGCGTGACGCGTTGGCCGGTGGGTTGGTCGACGTGGAGCAGGTCCGGGTCATCGCCGAGACGGTCGAGACCGTCCACACCGCCGCCGGCCCGCAGGCCGCCGACAAGGCCGTCGGTGTACTCGTCGACTGGGCGGCGCAGTTCGACGCCGCTGGGTTGCGCAAGCTGGGCACCCGGATCCTGGACCACGTCGCCCCGGAGGTCGCCGAAGCTGCCACCGAGGCGGCGGTGCGGGCGCAGGAATCGCGGGCCGCCCGGGACCGGCACGTCACCATCAGCGAGCAACCCGACGGCCGACTACGCCTCACCGGCATCCTCGACATCGAGGCCGCCGCCCTGCTGCGCGCCGCCATCGACCCACTCACCGCGCCCACCGGGCCCGACGACACCCGCACACCCGGGCAACGCCGCCACGACGCCCTCGCCGACGTCTGCCGACTCGCCCTGAGCGGCGGCGACCTCCCCGAAAGCGGTGGCGACCGCCCGCAACTCGTCGTCACCACCACCTACGACGTCCTGCGCCAACACCTCACCAGGGGCACCCTCGACACCGGCGGGCAGCTCAGCGCCGACACCGTCCGCCGTCTCGCTTGCGACGCGAGAATCCTGCCCGCCGTGCTCGGCGGCAACGGCCTGGTCCTCGACGTCGGCCGACAACGCCGGCTCGTCACCGGCCCGCTACGCCGCGCGCTGGTCCTGCGCGACCGCGGCTGCGCCTTCCCCGGCTGCGACCGACCACCCCGCTGGTGCGACGCCCACCACATCCACCACTGGGCCGACGGCGGCCCGACCAGCCTCGACAACGCTGTGCTGCTCTGCGGCCACCACCACCGACACCTCCACCACAGCGACTGGGTCGTCCGCCTCGGGGGCGACGGCCACCCGGAGTTCATCCCACCCGCCTGGCTCGACCCCGAACAGGTCCCCCGCCGCAACCACTACCACCGACGCAATTAGCCGAGGACCAACCAACCGGGATACCACCGGGCAAGCAGGTCGCCGAAACTCGCGCCCTCGATCCGGCGCATCAGCGCGTCGTGGAACGCTGCTTCGACCGACTCAACCATTGGCGCAACCCGGCCACCCGATACGCCAAACGGGCATCGCTCTACCGGGCGAGCCTCGTCCTGATCGCCGCGATCATTTGGCTTTCAGAATCGATGCTGGATCCCTAGTCGCCGAACCGCTCGGTGAAGTTATGGATGAATGTCTCGGTCATGCCTCCGGCGAACACCGGGCGAACCGCGCCGAACTTCGCCAGCATGGCGCGGGCCCGGTCCCCCGACAGTGCGAGGCAGACCGCCAGAGTTCCGTACTCGACCTGCGATTTCGGCCGCCCGAACAGGGTTTCGATCACCTTCGGCAACGTCTGATTGCCGCGGGTGGTGTCCGTCGTCTGGTTGACAGCCGGGGTCAGTCCTCCGGTCGTCCCGGGGCGGGTGGGGTGCCGGCTTTGATGATTCCCATGACACCGATTGAAGTTCACGGCCTCCGCAAGACGTACGGGGGCACGGCCGCAATCGACGGAATCGACATGACTGTCGGCAGTGGAGAGGTCTTTGCGCTGCTCGGCCCCAACGGCGCCGGTAAGAGCACCACCATCGAGATCCTCGAAGGGCACCGCCGCCGCGACGGCGGCGACGTTCGGGTCCTGGGCGAGGATCCCGGCACGGCAGGACGCCGGTGGCGGTCCCGGATCGGCATCGTGCTGCAGACGGCTACCGATGCCGCCGACCTCACGGTCCGCGAGACCGTCCGGCATTTCGCCGGCTACTACCCCTCGCCCCGCGACCCGGACGAGGTCATCTCCGCCGTAGGGCTCACGGAGAAGGCTGACTCGCGGATCAGGTCGTTGTCCGGGGGGCAGCGGCGCCGCGTCGACGTGGCGCTGGGCATCGTCGGCCGCCCCGAACTGGTGTTCCTCGACGAACCGACCACGGGGTTCGACCCGGAGGCCCGTCGGCAGTTCTGGGCTCTGATCCGCTCCCTCGCGGCCGACGGAACCACGATCCTGCTCACCACCCACTATCTCGACGAGGCCGCTGCCCTGGCCGGCCGGCTGGCGATCATGCTCGGCGGGCGGATCGTCGCCGCGGGTACACCATCCACCATCGGCGGCCTGGCCCATGCACAAGCGACCGTCACCTGGCGCGACGGCGCCGGCCTGCACGAGGTCCGCACCGACTCCCCCAACACCGTCGTCGCGCAGCTCGGCCCGGACGTGACCGACCTGCAAGTCCGTCGTCCCAACCTGGAAGACGTCTATCTCGACCTGATCGGAGCCCGGTCATGACCATGCCCTCTGTTCTTTCGAACGGCCGCTCCCGGGGCTACCTCGAGGTCCTGCAGCTGATCCGGCAGAAGGACGCGCTCATCTTCACGTTCGCGTTCCCGGCGCTGCTCACGATCCTGCTCGGCCTGATCTTCGACACGCCCGTCATGCCCGGTTCGGAAACCACGCACAGCCAGGTCTTCGCCGCCGGCATGATCGCCTACGGCATCCTGTCGACGGCCTTCATCAGCATCGGCATCGGCATCGCCGTCGACCGCGGGGACGGCACCCTCAAACGCCTGCGGGGTACGCCGGTCACCGCCGGCGCCTACTTCCTCGGCAAGATCGTCCTGGTCTTCTTCGCCGCCGTCTTCGAAGTCGCGTTGCTGCTGCTCGTCGGCGTGCTGATGTTCGACCTGCCACTGCCCGCTGATGTCTCGCACTGGGTCACGTTCACCTGGCTGATGATGTTGTCGGTGATCGCCTGTACCCTGCTGGGCATCGCCGCGAGTTCCCTGGCCAGCTCGGCCCGCAGCGCGCCGGCGGTGCTCAACCTTCCCGTGCTCGTCCTGCAGTTCACGTCCGGCATCTTCGTGCACATCGCCGCGCTGCCCTCGGCGATGGTCAACGTCTCGGCGCTGTTCCCCATCAAGTGGATGGGGCAGGGATTCCGCTCGGTGTTCCTGCCCGACGCCCTCGCTTCAGAGGAGGTGGCAGGCTCATGGGAGCCCGGCAGGACCGCCCTGGTGCTGCTCGCCTGGTGCGTGATCGGCCTGGTGCTGAGCCTGCTGACGTTCCGGTGGTCGCGCCGGTGAAGCTCTCCCTCTGGGATCTGCTCTACGTCGTCGTGGTGGGCGCGGTCGTCGGCTTCATGCTCGTCGACCGGGCCCCCGGCGTCCTGAGCGCTCCGGCCGCCTCGATCCTGCTCGTGCTCTGCCTCGTCTGGTACGCGACGCACCGGCGGTTGCTGCTCTCCCCATGGCTCTTCGCCACCGTCCTCGGCTTGCTGCACCTCACCGCCGTCTGGCTCGACCACACCGCATCGTTCGCCCTGTTCGCCTGGGGGGCGATGTTGTTCGCGGCGCTGCCGTTGCGTTCCGCGATCGCCGCCGTCGCGGCGCTCGACCTGCTGCCGATACCGATCGCCCTGCTCCGCGACGGCACTCCGGCGAAGGTCCACGGTCTGGTGCCCCTCACCGTGCTCGGCCTTGTGTTCGCCGTCGTGGCCGGCACCTCCATCAGCCGCATCACCGCCCAGAACGAGGAACGCGCCGAGATGATCGCCGAGTTGTCCGCCAGCCGCGCCGAGGTCGCCCGCCTCTCCCACGAGGCTGGCGTCGCCACCGAACGGGCCCGCCTCGCCGCCGAGATCCACGACACCCTCGCCCAGGGCTTCACCAGCATCATCACTCTCGCCCAAGCCGCCGAAACCACCACCGACCCGGCCACCGTCCAGCACCGCCTGACACAGGTCGCGGACACCGCCCGCGAGAACCTCGCCGAGGCCCGTGCTCTCGTCGCCGCCCTCAGCCCCGCTGACCTGCACACGTCCGGCCTCGGCGACGCCGTACGTCGGCAGCTGTCCCGGCTCGCGTCGCAGACCGGGCTCCGCACCGCCTGTCACCTCGACCCCCGTCTTGCCGACCTCCCGACCGCGTCGCAGGTCGTGCTGCTGCGCTGTCTGCAGGAGGCCCTCACCAACATCCGCAAACACGCGAACGCCACCACCGTCGACGTTCAGCTCACGACGACCGGCACCGGCGTCGTGCTGAAGGTCGTCGACGACGGCGTCGGTTTCACCGCTCCCGCGCCGGGCGCCGTCTCCGGATTCGGGCTCGCCGGCATGCGCCAACGGGTCGAACAGGCCGGCGGCGTCTGTCGCGTCGACAGCCGCCCCGGCACCGGCACCACCATCAAGGTCGAGCTCTCATGACCCACGCGCCCCGCACCGAAGCCGCCATGATCCGCATCCTGCTGGTCGACGATCACCCCGTCGTCCGCGACGGCCTGCGCGGCATGCTCGAATCCGAACCCGACCTGGCCGTCGTCGGCGAGGCCGGCTCCGGCGAGGAGGCCGTCGCCGCCGCCCACACCCACCACCCCGACGTCATCCTCATGGACCTGCGGATGCCCGGCCTCGACGGCCCCGGCGCCACCGACCGCATCCTTGCCGCGCTGCCACAGACCCGGGTCGTCGTCCTCACCACCTACGACACCGACGCCGACATCCTGCGCGCCGTCGAAGCGGGCGCCTGCGGGTACCTGCTCAAGGACGCCACTCGCACCGACCTCACGGCCGCCATCCGCGCTGCCGCCCGCGGCGAGACAGTCCTCACTCCGTCCGTCGCCGGCCGCCTCGTCGAGCAGGTCCGCAACCCGCCCCGCCCCGCCACCACCCCGATCCTCTCGGCCCGCGAAGTGCAGGTCCTGTCCCTGGTGGCCACCGGCCGCACCAACGCCGACATCGGCCGCATCCTGCACATCACCGAGGCGACCGTGAAGACCCACCTGCTCCGCGCCTTCAACAAACTCGACGTCAGCGACCGCACCGCCGCCGTCACCACCGCGATGGCCCTCGGCGTCCTCCCCCCGGCCCACCCCTGACTTCCCCGGCTGACCCCTTACTTCCCCCGGCCCGCCCCTGACCCCGCTGGACGTCAGCCGTACCGCGAAGATCCACACAACGTCGGCGAAGATGCTGCATCGACGAGCCTTGAAGCAGCAGTTTCACCGAAAGTGTGCGGATCTTGACTCCCGGCCCGGGGGTCTGGCGTGCGACCCCGGCGGCGAGGGACGGACCGGTGCTTGGCCGCGCGCGAACGGATCTCGCGCAGTAGGTTGGCGGGGTGACTGGACGGTTCCCGATCGAAGACGTCTCCCCCGTCGTCTCGTGCGGGCGATACCCGGCCAAGGCGGTGGTCGACGAGCCGATTCCGGTGTCGGCGCGCGCCTACCGGGAGGGGCACGACGCACTGGGCTGCAACGTGGTGTGGGCTGGCCCGGACGGCGCTGAACGCCCCTTCACCCGGATGCGCCCCGGCGAGCCGGGCCAGGACCGTTGGCACGCCATCATCCGGCCGGACGCCGTCGGCTCCTGGACCTTCTCCGTCGAGGCGTTCCAAGATCCATACTTGACCTGGCAGAACGCGGTGACCAAGAAGATCGCCGCTGGGCAGGGGCCGGCCGACCTGGCCAACGACCTGGCCGAGGGTGCCCGGGTGCTCTCCGCCGCCCGGGTCCTCGTCCCGACCGCCGACCGGCCCCGGGTCGCCGCGGCGCTCACCGCGCTGCTCGACACCGATCTGCCGCTGCCGCAGCGGGTCGAGGAGGCGCTGGCCCTGGCCGACCTGCTCTGGGAGCACCCGGTACGGGAGATGATCACCGCCGGTGACACGTACTCCCTCTGGGTGGACCGCAAGCGAGCGCTCTACTCGGCCTGGTACGAGTTCTTCCCCCGCTCCGAAGGAGCGGTGGGCAACGTCTCCGGCACCTTCGCCACCGCCACCGAACGGCTGCCCGGCGTGGCCGCGATGGGCTTCGACGTGCTCTACCTGCCGCCGATCCACCCGATCGGCCGGGTCAACCGCAAGGGCCGCAACAACGCGCTCACCGCCGGGCCGGACGACGTGGGCTCGCCGTGGGCGATCGGCGCCGCCGAGGGCGGCCACGACACCATCCACCCCGATCTGGGTACGCCGGCAGACTTCAAGGCCTTCATCAGCGCGGCGGCGGCGCAGGGCCTGGAAGTGGCGATGGACCTGGCGTTGCAGTGCGCGCCGGACCACCCCTGGGTGACCGAGCACCCGGAGTGGTTCACCACCCGGGCCGACGGCAGCATCGCGTACGCGGAGAACCCGCCGAAGAAGTACCAGGACATCTACCCGGTCAACTTCGACAACGACCCGGAGGGCATCCGGGCCGAGGTGCTGCGGGTGGTGCTGCACTGGGTCGGCGAGGGCATCCGGATCTTCCGGGTGGACAACCCGCACACCAAGCCGTTCGACTTCTGGCACTGGCTGATCGCCGAGGTGAAGAAGGTCGACCCGGACGTGCTGTTCCTGGCCGAGGCGTTCACCCGGCCCGCGATCATGCACGGACTGGGCAAGATCGGCTTCACGCAGTCGTACACCTATTTCACCTGGCGCACGACGGCGGCCGAGATGCGGGAGTACTGCGAGGAGCTGGTGGCGTCGGCCGACTACATGCGGCCCAACTTCTGGCCGAACACGCCGGACATCCTGCACGAGTCGCTGCAGCACGGCGGCCCGCCGATGTTCAAGATCCGGGCGGTGCTGGCCGCACTGCTCTCCCCGTCCTGGGGCCTGTACGCGGGCTTCGAGCTGTTCGAGCACGTGGCCCGGCCGGGCGCCGAGGAATACCTGGACAACGAGAAGTACGAGCTGCGCCCGCGCGACTGGGCCGGCGCCGAGGCGCAGGGCCGCTCGCTGGCACCGTTCCTGGCCACCCTCAACCGGGTACGCCGGGACAACCCGGCCCTGCACCAGCTCCGCAACCTGCGCTTCCACGAGATCGACAACCCGGCGCTGCTCTGCTGGTCGAAGCACGACCCGGAGACGGGCAACACGGTCATCGTGGTCTGCTCGTTCGATCCGCGCGCCGTGCAGTGGGGCAACACCACCCTCGACATGCCGGCGCTCGGCTTCGACTGGCACGAGCGGTTCACCGTGCACGACGAACTCACCGGCACCAGCTACGACTGGGGTCAGCGCAACGCGGTCCGGCTCGACCCGTACCTGCAACCGGCGCACGTGCTGACCGTGCGCCGCCCGACCCCGCCGACCGAGCCGCAGCCGGCGGGCGCCGAGCCGGCGGACCTCACCGTCGCCGACGTGCCGGACGACCTCTCCGGCGGCACCGCACCGATCGTCCCTGTTCCGACTCCGCCCCGAAGGTCGGCCCCCGTTCCGACCCCTCCGCGCCGGTCGGCCGCCCGCCGGTCCGCCCCGGCACCGACCGACGCCGCCCCGAAGGACGACCGATGGACCAGCTGATCTCCGGCGCGACGCACGACCCGCACGCGCTGCTCGGCGCGCACCCCGCCGGCTCCTCGACGACGATCCGCACGATGCGCAGGGGCGCCGGTGACGTGGTGCTGCTCGTCGGCGACGAGCGGCACCCGATGAAGCGCGTGCACGACGTCGGCGTCTTCGAGGCGCAGGTCGACGGCACCGTGCTCGACTACCGGGTGGAGGTCGACGGCACCGCGCACGACGACCCGTACCGCTACCCGCCGACCCTCGGCGAGCTGGACCTGCACCTGATCCGCGAGGGCCGCCACGAGCGACTGTGGGAGGCGCTGGGCGCCCGGGTCTTCGACGAGGGCGTCGCGTTCAGCGTCTGGGCACCCAACGCCCGCGGAGTACGGGTGATCGGCGACTTCACCGGCTGGGCGCCCGACGACGGCTGGCCCATGCGGTCGCTCGGCTCCAGCGGAGTGTGGGAGCTGTTCGTCCCCAACGCCCGGGTCGGGGCCCGCTACAAGTACCGCGTCCTCGGCGCCGACGGGCAGTGGCGGGACAAGGCCGACCCCCTGGCCGCGTACGCCGAGGTGCCGCCGGCCACCGCCTCGGTGGTGCACCACTCGACGTACCGGTGGTCCGACGCGGACTGGTTGGCCCGGCGGGCCGAGCGGCAGCCGCACCAGGAGCCGATGAGTGTCTACGAGGTGCACCTCGGTTCGTGGCGGCCCGGCCTGGGCTACCGCGAGCTGGCCGAGCAGCTCACCGCGTACGTCACCGAGTTGGGCTTCACGCACGTGGAGTTCCTGCCCGTGATGGAGCACCCGTTCGGCGGTTCCTGGGGCTATCAGGTCACCGGCTACTTCGCGCCGACGTCCCGGTTCGGCAACCCGGACGACTTCCGCTACCTCGTCGACCAACTGCACGCTGCCGGCATCGGCGTGATCCTCGACTGGGTGCCCGCGCACTTCCCCAAGGACGCATGGGCTCTCGCCCGCTTCGACGGCACCCCGCTCTACGAGCACTCCGACCCGCGGCGCGGCGAACACCCCGACTGGGGCACGTACGTGTTCGACTTCGGTCGCAGCGAGGTGCGTAACTTCCTGGTCGCCAACGCGCTCTACTGGTGCGACCAGTTCCACGTCGACGGGCTGCGGGTGGACGCCGTCGCCTCGATGCTCTACCTGGACTACTCCCGCGAGCACGGGCAGTGGGCCCCCAACAAGTACGGCGGCCGGGAAAACCTGGAGGCCATCGCGTTCATGCAGGAGGTGAACGCGACCGTCTACAAGCACCACGCCGGCATCGTGATGATCGCCGAGGAGTCCACCGCCTGGCCCGGTGTCACCCGCTCCACCGCCGAGGGCGGGCTGGGCTTCGGGTTCAAGTGGAACATGGGCTGGATGCACGACACCCTGCTCTACACCTCGAAGGACCCGATCTACCGCCAGCACCACCACCACCAGCTCACCTTCTCCCTGGCGTACGCCTGGAGCGAGAACTACGTGCTGCCGATCAGCCACGACGAGGTGGTGCACGGCAAGGGCTCACTGGCCGGCAAGATGCCCGGCGACACCTGGCAGCGGCTGGCGAACGTGCGGGCCCTGCTGGCGTACATGTGGGCGCACCCGGGCAAGCAGCTGCTCTTCATGGGCAGCGAGATGGCCGACGACCGGGAGTGGAGCGAGGAACGCGGCCTCGACTGGTACCTGTTGCACGACCCGGCCCGAGCCGGAGTGCAGCGACTCGTCGCTGACCTCAACCGGGTCTACCGGGACACCCCGGCGCTCTGGGCACAGGACACCGCACCGGCCGGCTTCCGCTGGATCGCCGGCGACGACGTCGCCAACAACACCGTGTCGTTCGTCCGGATCGCCCCGGACGGGTCCACGCTGGTCTGCGTGGCGAACTTCTCCGCGCTGCCGCTGCACGACTACCGGATCGGCCTGCCGGCCGGCGGCACCTGGACCGAGGTGCTCAACACCGACGCCCACCACTACGGCGGGTCCGGGGTGGGCAACATGGGCGCGGTGCACGCCGAGGACGTGCCCTGGCACGGCATGGTCGCCTCCGCCCCCCTCCAGGTGCCCCCACTGGGTGCGGTCTGGCTCCGCCAGGGCTAGGGAACGGTCAGACCAGGCCGGCGTCGCGCAGCAGTTGCCACAGGCCGGCGCCGTCCGGCGCGGAGAGCCACTTCTGCCCCACCGGCCCCGACGACGGGCGACCGGCCGGGGCCGGCAGGGTGCCGGCCAGCACCGACTGCGTCGGGGAGAGCCGGCGGATCGCCACCCCGGCGACGTTCTCCGGGTGGGCGGCGGCGAACTCCCGGTAGATCTCCTGGTCGTGCTGGCCGTCGTCGCCGACCAGCAGCCAGCGCACCTCGGGGAACTCCCGGGACAGCCGGGCCAGCGTGGACCGTTTGTGTTCCATTCCGCTGCGGAACCAACGGTCGGCGGTCGGGCCCCAGTCGGTGAGCAGCAGCGGCCCGGCCGGGTAGAGGTGTCGGGACAGGAAGCGGGTCAGGGTGGGCGCCACGTTCCAGGCGCCGGTGGAGAGGTAGAAGACCGGAGCGCCGGGGTGCGAGGTGACCAGCCGCTCGTAGAGCACCGCCATGCCGGGCACGGCGGCTCGGGCGTGCTCGTCGAGCACGAACGTGTTCCATGCGGCGAGCAGCGGCCGGGGCAGCGCGGTCACCATCACGGTGTCGTCGATGTCGGAGATGATGCCGAACTTGACCTCCGGGTCGAGGATGCGCACCGGCGCGTCGACCGGATCGGCGTCCGGGACGCTGAGGCGGACCGTGCCCCACCCCGGTGGCAGGTCAGCCTCGACCAGCGTGTCGACGAAGCCGCTGCGGTCGGCCTGCGTCTCGTGCCGCACCCCACCGGCCTCGATGGTCACGGTGACGTGCTTGTTGGGCAGGGTGGTGAAGCTGCGCCAGCCGCGGACCTTGTCCAGTCGGCCCCGCTGGCGGGTGTCCGGACGGCCCAGCAGCACCCGGCACATCACCCGCACCCAGCCCGGCGCGCCATAGCCGGTGTACGCGACGATGTTGACCCGCCACCCGGTGCGCCGCAGCCGGCGCTGGACGAGCTGGTGGACGGCGTCCTCGATCCGTGCAGCCCGATGCAGGTTCGGAACGGCTAGCTGGCCGGCGGGAGTGGGTGGCACGCGCCAACCCTGCCACACGTCGACAGTCACGGCCACGCGAGCCGGCCCCGGCTGAGCCGATCGACCTCGGCGGCCCCACCAAACGTGAAACACTCCGTCGGGACGACGACGGGGGCGTGGTCGTGTCACATCCAGAGCAGCACCGTGGGCGGTGGCGCCCACGACTCGACCGGCCGGCGCTCGTCGCGCTGCTGTTCGGGCTGGCCGGCATCGGGTATCGGCTGGTCCTGACGCTCTACACGGTGCCGGTGTCGAACAGCGACGAGGCGACCTTCGGCCTCGCCGCTCTGCACATCGGGCAGGGCCGGGAACGCCCGGTCTTTCTGTACGGCCAGCACTACATGGGGATGTTGGAGTCTTATCTGGCCGCTCCCCTGGTGGCGGTGGCCGGGCCGAGCTGGCCGGTGCTGCGGTTGCCGATGCTCGCGTTGTACGCGTTGTTCCTCTATCTCATCTACCGGCTGACCCGCCGGCTCTGCGCCCCCTGGTTCGCCACCTTCATCGTGGGCCTGCTCGCGCTCGGAGGCGAGCGGGTGGTCCGCGACCAGCTCACCGTGGTCGGTGGCCGACCCGAGGTGAAGCCGGCGGTGCTGCTGATGCTGCTGATCACCGTGGGGCTGGCCGCCGGCACCATCCACCGCCGACGGCTCGCGGTCGCCCTGTTCGGCCTGCTCGTCGGGGTGGCCGTCTGGTCGGACTGGCTGATCCTGCCGTACCTGGCGGTGGCCGGGCTCGCCCTGGTGTGGGCGGTGCGTCGCGAACTGCTCGGCTGGTCCGGCCTGCTGCTGGTGGCGGGTGCCGCCGTCGGGGTGGCGCCGATGATCGTCGACAACCTGCGGGCTGGGCCCGGTGAGGACTCGCTGTCGGTGTTCCGCGACGTCAGCACCAAGGCCGGGCCGCTGCCGCCGTGGTCGGACCGGGTCCGGGGCGGCCTGCTCGAAGGGGTGCCGCTGGCGCACGGTCTCTGCCCGGTGGACGGCTGCGGACGCTGGCAACAGTGGTTCGGCGTGTTGTACCCGGTGCTGCTGGTGGCCGGCGCGTTGCTCGCGGTGCTCGCGTACCGCCGCGCCGCCGCCGGGCCGCGCGGAGAGCGGGTCGGGCCGGTGGTGCAGCTCGCGCTGGTCGCCGGCGCCGCGTTGACCCTGTTGTCGTACGTCCGCAGCCCGCTCGCCGCGACCAGCCCACTGGACAACGCCCGGTACCTGTCGGTGCTGCAACTGTCGCTGCCGGCGGTGCTCTGGCCGCTCTGGGTGGCGGCGATGACCGCCTGGCGGGGCACCCGCAGCGCGCTGGGACGACTCACCGGCGCGGTGACCGCCGCCGTGTTGACCGCGTTGACCGTGGCCACGCTGGTGATCACCGTGCTCTTCGCGGCCACCGGCACCGCGGCGTCACGGACCGAGGAACGCCAGGCCCGGGAGTTGGCCGCCGCGCTGCGCGCCAACGGCCCCCACGAGGTGTACGGGGACTACTGGACCTGCAATCGGTTGATCTTCAACACGGACGAGACGGTGGTCTGCGGGGTGCTCGACAATGAGCTGACCCCCGGGCAGAACCGCTACCGCCCGTACTGGCGGCAGGTCGGGAGTGCCCAGCGACCGGGCTACGTGGTGGAGGTCGACTCCCCGATGGATCGGCGGCTACGGAAACTGCTCACCGACCGGGCCGACGCCGCACCGGTGCGGGAGGTCGGCGGCTATCGCGTGTACCACCCCGACACCCCGGTGCGGCCCTGGCGGTAACGGCGGGTCGTACGCTGGCCGGGCCGCCGTCCCGCCCGTCGAGGAGACCAGATGCTCATCCTGCTGCCACCCTCGGAGGGCAAGGCCGACGCCGGCACCGGGCGGCGCTGGTCCCCGGACCGGCTCGCGCTGCCCGAGCTGAACCCGGCCCGCGAGCGGGTGTTGGACGCCCTCACCGCGCTGAGCGCCGGACCGGACGAGGCGGAGGCACGGGCGGCGCTCGGCCTCAGCGAGGGCCAGCGGGGCGAACTGCGCCGCAACGCCCGCCTGCGGGAGGCCGCCACCGCGCCGGCCGAGCGGCTCTACACCGGGGTGCTCTACGAGGCGCTGGAGTTCGCCTCACTGCCCGCTGCGGCGCAACGCACGGCCCGCCGGTCGATCCTGATCAGCTCCGGGCTGTGGGGCGCGGTCCGACTGGCCGACCGGATCCCCCCGTACCGCTGCCCGATCGGCGCTCGCCTGCCGGGTGTCGGGGCGTTGTCGGCGTACTGGCGCAAGGAGCTGGCACCGGTGATGGACGCCGCCGCCGGCAGGGGCCTGGTGCTGGACCTGCGCTCCGGCGCGTACGCGGCCACCTGGACGCCGCGCGGGGAGTTGGCCGAGCGGACCGTCACCGTGCGGGTGCTGCACGAGCGGGAGGTCGACGGCGTACCGGTCCGCTCGGTGGTCAGCCACTTCAACAAGGCGACAAAGGGGCGGCTGGTCCGTGACCTGCTCCTCGCCGGTGCCCGACCGCGCACCGCCGCGGAGTTGGTCGGCACGCTGCGGGAGTTGAAGCACACCGTCGAGGAGCAGGCCACCGCGCCCGGCCGGACACGGCAGGTGGACCTGGTGGTCACCGACCTGTAGTGGCAGGGCAGCCGCAATTTTTGCTCAAGGCTGGGCCGGACCAGTTCCGTAACGGCGACGCAGGGGCCACGGTAGGGGAACCCAGACTCCGACAAGGGAGCCTTCGTTGACCCGCGAACCCGCCCTGCTCGACCGGCCCCGCTCCCCGACGCCGCCGCCCCCGCTGGACTGGCTGACGCTGGGCGACGCGTTCGAGGCCGCCTGCCTGCTGCGCTGCACACCGCCACCGACCGCCGCCCGGCCGAGCGCGGCACGCCCGGCGCACGCACCCGGGGTCGAGTTCAACCGGGAGGACGCCGCCCAACGGATGCGGCAGTTGCTCGCCCGGCTGGACATCCCGGTCACGCACGAGGTGGCCGTCGGCGGCCTGCGCCGCCGCTACGAACTGCACCGGCTCTGGGTGCCCCAGGAGCACCACGGCGCGTACGCCCGGATGTTGGACGCGGGCTGGTGGCAGGGGCGGCGCGAACTGCTCGGCGGACCGCTGCCCGGTGCCTCGCCGGCGCGCCGACGGTTGGTGTCCCGCCTCGCGGCGGCGGCCTGGCGCTCGGCGCTGCTGGCGGCCGGACGGCACGTCCGCCGACACATCCTCGGCGTGCGGCTCACCGACCGGGAGCTGGCCGCGGTACTGATTCGGGGCGCTGCCGTGCTCGACGTGCCGGCCCGGCTCCACCCGGGCACCGGCTGCTTCCTGGTCAGCGTGGCCGACGGCCCGGACCGGGCGCGGATCCTGAGCAGCGCGGCGCTGGAGCCGGCCCGCGCGGCAGCGCACGGGGCGACGGCGACGCACGGCACGGCCGTGTTGTCGGCTCGGGGCGTGAGCGTGCCGCCGGCCCGTCGCCCCGCCTGCTGATCGGTGCCCGGGCCGCATCCGCCCGGCACACCACCTCGAAGGAGCTTGCGCGCACCGGCCTGACGGCGCACAGTGCACCGCGTGAGTCGTACCTCGTCCAGCCGGCCCGGCCGCCACCGCGCGGGGACGGCTGCCCTGTTGACGGTGCTGCTGACCGCGACCCTGAGCACCGCCGGCTGCCAGGACGCCCCGCCCGAGCCGACGTCGATCCGGATCGCCACCGGCAGCCCCACCGCCGTCTACTACGCGTTCGGGCAGTCCCTGGCGGCCATCCTCAACCGGGAACTGCCCGACGTCCAGGCCAGCGTGGTGATCACCGCCGCCTCGGCGGAGAACGTCCAACTGGTCGAGTCCGGTGGGGCCGAGCTGGGCTTCACCCAGGCCGACGTGCTGCCGACCAACACGGCGGGAAGCCCTTCGGTCGAGGCCGTCGCCCGGGTGTACGACGATCAGCTGCACCTGGTCACCACGGGCGGCGGTCCGGTCCGCACGGTCGCCGACCTGCGGGGCCGGCGGGTCTCCGTCGGCGCGGCCGGATCGGGCACCGAGATCACCGCGACCCGGCTGCTGGAGGTGGCCAACCTCGGCGGCGACGAGGTGCGTCGCGAGCGGCTCGGGCTGGACGACTCGGTGACCGCGCTGCGCTCGGGGCGGATCGACGCGTTCTTCTTCTCCGGGGGCCTGCCGGTGCGGGGCATCGAGGAGTTGGCCTGGCGCAGCGCCACCCGGATCGTGGACCTCAGCGAATGGACCGAGCCACTGCGCTCCCGCTACGGCCAGGTCTACGTCTCCCGGGACATCCCGCGCTCGGTCTACGGGGTGGACGCGGTGACCACGGTGGCCGACCCCAACTACCTGATCGTCCGGGCCAACCTGCCGGAGCGGCTGGTCCGGGAGGTGACCCGGTTGCTGATGGAGCGCCGGGCCGAGCTGGCCGCCGCGCATCCGGCGGCGGGACGGATGAGCCCTCGCTCGGCGATCGTGACCGCGCCGCTGACGCTGCACCCCGGGGCCGCCGCCTGGTACCGCGCGGCGAAGCCCTGACGGCCGGGCGCTACCGCGCCGGGGCGGACCTCAGGTCGGCGGCCAGTTCGTCGTCCATCGGCTCCGCCGACGGGTCGGGCTCCGGCGCGGGAAACCAGAGGGCGGCGATCAGCCCGCGCGACTCCCCCGGGCGCATGGTGAGCCGCCCGTCGGACGCGTCCACCAGCACGGCGGCGATGGTCAGGCCGAGCCCCGCGCCGTCCACGTTCTGCGCGTCCGGCGCCCGCCAGAACCGTTCGGTCGCCTGGCCGAGCTGACTCTCGGTCATGCCCGGGCCGGAGTCGCGCACCTCCAGGGCCACCCCGTCGTCGCGGCGCGCCACGGTCACCGTCACCGCGCCGCCGGCCCCGCTGAACTTCACCGCGTTGTCGATCAGCGCGTCCAGCGCCTGGTCGACGGCGGTCGGCACCGTCTGCGCGTACGCCGGGGCGTCGGTCGTGGCCAGCCGCAACGCGACCGAACGGTGCCGGGCCAGCGGCGCCCACGCGGCCACCCGGGACGCGGCCACCGCGGCGGCGTCCACGGTGACCCGCTCGTTCTCCTCCCGTTCGGCTCGGGCAAGGGTGAGCAGCGCGTCGAGCACCAACGCCAGCCGGTCGGTCTCCTCCAACGCCAGCCGGTGCTCGGATCGACCCTCCGGGTCGGTGAGGCTGGGACCCAGCTCCTCCACCCGCAGCCGCAGTGCGGTGAGCGGGTTACGCAGTTGGTGGCTGGCATGTGCGACGAAGGCGCGCTGCCGGTCCATCACGTCGGAGACCACGTCGGCCATGTGGTTGAAGCTGGCCGCGAGGCGACGTAGCTCCGGCGGGCCCAGCCGGTGCTGCACCCGAGCGCCCCGGTCGCCCTCGGCGATCTCGTGGGTGACCGCGTCCAGCTCGGTGACCGGGCGCAGCACCCAACCGGCCAGCCCGAACGCGGTGAGCACGCAGGCCAGCACCGCGAGCAGACCGGCCAGGGCGAGCAGCAGCCACCACGCGACGACCGCCCGGCGGATCGGGGCGGCAGGGGTCACGATCACCACCGCGCCGAGCACCTCACCACCGTCGTTGATCGGCACCGCCACCACCACCGGGCCGGTGGTCCACGGCCAGACCGACTCCGGGGCGCTGGTCTGCTGCCCGGACAGCGCGATGTCCAGAACCGCCGCGGTCCCCGGGCCGGGCTGCCAACGCGGCGACGCGACCGGGGTGCTCCGGTCCCGGTCGACGATCGCGGCGCCGATCCCGTACAGGTTGTCGTAGCTGCTCAGCTCCGACTCGATCGGGCCCGGTTCACCGTCGCGCAACGCCGGCCCGGCCAGTGAGGCGAACCGGGTGGCGTCGGCGAGCCGGTCGGCACGGACCTGTTCGGTTTCGCGGCTGGCCATGGTGGCGGCCAGCGGCGTCTCCAACGCGATGAGGACGAGCACCATCAGCAGCAGGTAGCTGATCACCAGTCGACGGCGCATGTCAGCCCCTCACGCGTCGCGCAGCCGGTAGCCGACGCCACGGACGGTCTCCACCAGGCGCGCGTCGCCGAGCTTGCCGCGCAGCGACCCGACATGCACCTCGACCGTGTGCCGGTCGGCCCAGGTGGTGCCCCAGGCGTCGAGCAGGATGCGATCGCGGGGCACCGCCACCCCGGGCTGGCGGGCCAGCGAGAGCAGCACGTCGAACTCCTTGCGGGTCAACGTGACAGCGCGGCCGTCCACGGTCACCGTCCGCGCGGCCACGTCGATGTGCACCGACCCGGCCTCGATGAGGTGCCGCTCCGGTGCGGCGTTCGCGGCCCGGCGCAGCACCGCCTCGATCCGGGCCTGCAACTCCACCATCGAGAACGGCTTGACGACGTAGTCGTCCGCGCCGAGGCGCAGGCCCAGCACCCGATCACGTTCCTCGCCCCGCGCGGTCACCGCGATGATGCCGAGCTGACTGCTACGCCGACGCAGCTCCCGGCACAGGTCGGTGCCGTCCCCGTCGGGCAGGGTCAGGTCGAGCAGCACCAGGTCGCACGGGGCGGCGGAGAGCGCGGCGGCGACGGTGGCCGCGTGCTCGACCTCGTACCCACGGCGGGTGAGGGCGGAAGAGAGCGCAGCGGCCACCCGGCGGTCGTCCTCTACCAGCAGGATCCGCACCCGTGCCCCCGTCCGTCGCAGCGCCGTTCTGCGAATGGTGGCAGAAGCGCGCGCGCAGCGGGAGGCCGCCCACCACGACGGGCGGCTAGAGGCCGAAGACGTCGTCGGCGGTGGCGTCCCGGACGCCGTCGGTGAAGCCGCGGAAGCCCGGGTCCTCGTGGCTGGCTGGCACGCTGGTGACGTTGACCCCGCTGGCCTGGGTGACCGCGTCGACCAGGGGCGGGTAGTCGATCTCCGCGTCCTGGAACGCGTCGTCGTCCGCCTCGGCCAGGTTGATCACGTGCTGTACGTCATCGGACGGAGTGTCCGGGTCTTCGGCCCACTCGCCGCCAGCCCGGTAGCACTCGTCGTACAGCGCACGCTGGCTGTCGGTCCAGTCGTCGTCGTAGCTCTGCATCGCCCATCCCTCCGCGGCCCTTGACCTGAGCATGCCCGGCGGGGGGCGACGGGCGCGGCGGTACCGACGAAAACCGGGCGAGCCCGCCGACGGCACCCCCGTAGGCTGCCGCTGTGATCTACAAACTGCTGTCGAGCGCCGAATGGGACGCCGCCCTCGCCGCCGGCGCTTTCGCCGGCACACCGTTGGACCACGAGTCCGGTTTCATCCACCTCTCCGGCGCTGACCAGGTGGTGGAGACGGCGCGCCGGCACTTCGCCGGGGTCACCGGGTTGACCCTGCTCAGCGTGGAGGACGAGCGGCTGGGCGACGCGCTGCGCTGGGAGCCGTCGCGCGGCGGGCAACTCTTCCCGCACGTGTACGGCCCGCTGCCGGTCGCGGCGGTGGTGGCGGCGCAGGCGTTGCCGGCGGACACTCCGGCCGCCGACGCGGTGGCCGCCCTGCTGGTCTGACACGTTCGCGCCCGACCCGAAAGGTCTCGGGCCGGGCGCGCGGCACCATCCGTGCGCCGGGAGCGCAGCACCATCCGTGCGCCTGAGGCGCAGCGCCGTAGGTGATGCTCAGCCGCAGAGCCGGTCGATCTCCTCCTGGAACCGGTCCATCGGGTTCGCCTCGGCGGGGCCGAGCAGGTAGGTCTTCAACTCCCGGCGGGCCTCGGTCATCGGGTCGTCGCCGGCCCGGGTCACCGTCACGATCTTCTCCAGCTCGCCGCAGTCCTTGGAGAGCAGGTACGCGGCCCGCGCCGTCGGGTACTCGCGGCGGAAGTCGTCCTCGGACAGGCCGGCCGGGTTGGCCACCACGTACGGGCGCTGGCTCTGCACGAAGTCGGAGACCACACTGGACACGTCGCTGATCAGCAGGTCGGTCTGGTTGAAGCAGTCGAACAGCGCCGGCGTACGGCCGGTGACCACCAGGTGCGCGGTGCCGTCCAGAGAGGACGCGTTCGGGTTGCCGCCGGCGGCGCGGATGGCCGCGACGATCCGGTCGTGCACCGACCTGGCCGCGCTTGACCGCGACCCGGTGAGCGGGTGCGGCTTGTAGATCAGTCGCAGCCGAGGGCTCGCGGCGAGCATGCCCTTGACGATCCGCTCACCCATCAGCACCAGTGAGGTGTGGTACGGGTCGTCGTCGAGCCAACCCTCCCAGGTGGGGGCGTAGAGCACGGTGAAGGGCCGGTCCACCGACTCGGCGCCGAAGGTGTGCACCCCGGCGAGCTGCGGTCGGCCGATCTCGACGATGTCCTGGTCGAGAACCCCCACACCGGCCCGGGCGTAACGCTCCCGGCCGGCCAGACCGGCGACCCAGACCTCGTCGTACACCTTGCTGTACGGGTTGACGCTGGCCTGCTTGTCGCTGTCGCCGTGCCCGACGAAGACGTGCTTGGTGGTGGGCTCGCGGAGCATGTGGATGTTCGCGCCGACGTTCGCCGAGTAGAGCGCCGCACGAATGCCGCTGAGTTCGAGGTTCATGAAGTCGACCCCGGCCGGTACGCAGATCACCGGCAGCCGGGTGTCGGCCAGCTCCAGGAACGCGTCCCGGCTACGCAGCAGCACCACCGCGCGCTGCTGGAGCGCCTCGGTCGGGGCGAGCCACATGTTGGCCTGGTAGACGTCCTTGGCCGGGCCGGCGAAGTAGAGCGCCACCTCGGGCTGGTAGCTGTCCAGCCAACGCTGGACGGCGGGCAGCAGTGTGCCCTCCTTCGCGCCCCGGCCCCGAAGCCAGGTCAGCGCGAGGATGGCGCCCACCAGACCGGTCGCCACGACCCCGACCGCGGCGGCGACGAAGAAGGGCGTCGGCTCGTGCTGCACCGCGGCGGCCACGGCGGCCGGCACCAGCAGCAGGTTGAGCAGCGGCATCCGGTCGCCGGCGACCGCCGCCGCCCAGGCCGGTGGTTGGGTGGCAGTGTGCAGCGGACCCAGCTCGATGTTGCGCACCATGGCGGAGAGCGGGTTACGACGCTCGATCATGATGGAGAACGCCCCGGCGAAGACCGACACGACCCACACCGCGGCCGGCAGCACCAACAGCAGCGTCAGCTCGCCGCCGCTGAGCCGCACCTCGGCGGCGACCAGCAACACGGCCGCGAGATCGCGGGTCAACTGCCGGTACGACCAGTGCAGGCCCACTTTCTCCAACAGCAGGTGTGACGGCTGCGACCAGCGGGCGACGGCGAACTCGCCGATGATGGCGGCCAGCCCGGCGACGGCGAACAGGCCGACCCAGCCGAATACGCCACCGACGAGCATGACCAGGTAGGCCAGCACCAGCAGCGCGGCGCTAGCGGCCACTCCGATGCGACCTGAGAACGTGCCGAACAAACGAGTTCGCTCCCTACGAGATTTCGTTGCGGGCGGTGCCCGTAATGGACCGACGTCACTCCCCCGTCGCGCAGCGGGTCGATCGCGGCCGGCTGCGTGTGACTGCGACCTTAACGCGAGGGGACAGCTCGGTGTCGCTCGGGTATCCGGCACCATTTCGGGCAAAGCTCCGTGCCGTGGTGCGCCCGGCCCCGCTGCGAGGTCGGGCGTTCGGTGCGGAAAAGCGTTCAGCCGACCCGCCGGAAGCAGGTCATCGCGCCGGGCGCCTTGCGCGTGGCGAACTCCTGGTAGCCCAACTGCGGCGCGGTGTCGCGGGCGTACTGGTTGCCGTTGTATACGCAGATGGTGCCAACGTCCAAACGGTCCAGTGCCGGCGTCAGCTCGGCCGGCGCCGGGCTGGCGGTGCCGTCCGCGAAACTTGCCAGCAGCAGCCGGTCCATGGCGAATTGGGAACTGAGGTCGTATTCGACGAGGTAGAAGTCACGGGGCAGGACAACCCGGACCTCGCTGGTGACGATCGGCGTCGTGCGCATGATCGTCTTCGGGGCGAGCAGCATGCCCTGCGGGCGGTCCAGGCCCTTGATCCAGAACGCGATCGACTGACGCTGCTGCGGAAGCTTCCAGGTGGGGCGGCTGTGCACGTCGACCCAGCTCTTCGGCGACCACATCGGGGTGGCGAACAGCGCGAACGAGGCGACCAGCAGCACCGCGATCCCTCCGGACGCCGCCCGGCGCAGCGCCCGGGTCGGCGCCGGCACGCGCACGGTGCAGAGCAGACCGATCAACGTCGGCAGGGCGAGCAGCCACGGCACGCGCCAGAGCACCACCGAGATGCCACTCAACGCGCTCAGCACCTCCAGCACCCCGGGGACGAACATCACGCTCAACGCCAGGGTGGCACCGGCGACGAGCAGCGCGGGCGTACGTCGCCTGGCGAGCAACGCACCGCACCACAGCGCCAGACCGCTGATCACCCCGACCACACCGAACAGCAGGGTCCGCCGGTAGGTGTACGCCGCGTCGAAGAAGGCGTCGTCCGCACCGGTCGCGGTCATCCCGCCGAGCACCAGGCGGGAGACCACCAACGAGCCGATCGGGTACGCGAGGGCGGCGACCGCCGCGACGATGGCCGCCTTCCACCGGCCGACCAGCAGCATGGCGAAGCCGGCGGCGCCGACCAGCATCGGCAGGATGATCGCCGCGGTGTTGGTGAGGCCGATCGCGGTGATCGAGAGCGCCACGATGAGCACCAGGCTGCGCCGCGACCGGTTGTCGAACCACTCGGTCAGGTAGAGCCACATCAGCGGGATGACCGCCGAGACGAACATGCCCTTGCCCTCGTGCAGGCGCGGGAGGTGGAACGTGCCCAGTGCGGCGTCCCCGCCCGCGACGAGATACAGGTACGCGATCGCCACGGTGAAGGCCAGTACCGGACGGCGCGGGGCCCACCGGTGCGTCAGCCGCCACAGCGCCAGCGCCGCGAGCATCGCCATGATCGGCAGCAGCACGTACCAGAGGGCCGAGCTGGCGTGGATACCGACGACGTTGGCGAACGCGCCGTCGAAGACCTCGATCGACGGGATGGGCGGCTGCGAGCCCATGGCCGGCAGCACGTTCTCGGAGAACAGGAAGTCGTTGAGCGGGATCAGGTCACGCTCGGCGATCCACACCGACTTGCCGACGTAGTAGACGTCGTCCGGGGTGTTGCGGGCCATGAAGAACGAGGAGATACCGACCAACACCGAGAGGACCAGCGCGTACGCCGACTGCCCCGCGGTGGACGCCGGGGCGGCCGGGGTGGGCACCGGGCCACTCAGCCAGGCCTGGCGCGCCAGCAGGAGCCCGCCGACCGCCGCGAGCAGGCCGGCCACGGCCGGGATCCACCACCAGACGCTGACGCTGGTGTCGGCCGCCAGACCGGCGGAGATGGCAGCCACGGCGGCGGCGACCGGAACCCCGATCAGCAGGCGGCGGTCGGCGGCGGGCCGGGCGTTGCCGGGCTCATCCTGCGCCACCGGCGCACTGCCGACCGGGGTGCCGGCGAGGCGGCGGCGGGCGCGCAGCAGGGCCACGACCGCGAGCACCGCACAGGCGAGCAGCCAGATCTTGAAGGTCACCGACGGACGCAGGTCCACCAGAAAGGCCGCGTGGTAGAGCACGGTGAAGAGCGCGAACGCGATCACCGCACCATCGGTGAGCATCGCCGGGGCGACGGCCACCAGCGCGCGTACCCGGGACAGCCCCGCGCGTTCGTTGGCGGGCCGGGATGCCTGCCCGGTCCGCGGCGTCGGATCCGGTTCGGTGGGCGCTACGGCGATGCTGTCGACGTTGGCCACGGGCGTCCTTACTCGTCAGGCGGATGAGGGGTGTCGGCGCGGTGACAGCCGGGTGTCAAGGGGGCAGCTTAGCGGAATCGGACAGCGGGACCGCTGCTGCGGGCGGCGGGGTGTCGAGTGCCTGGTCAACCCGAGATCGGAGCGGCCCGAGGGCGGGACAGGGCGCTGTCGGCCCCGAGCCCGGCAGCCACGGATTCGACCAGATTGTCGAGGTAGCTGTCGGTGAGCGGGAGACGGGCGATGGCGAGCCGCCAGTAGAGCGGGCCCACGATGAGGTCGATCGCCGCGTCCAGGTCGGTCTCGGCGGGCAGCTCACCGCGCTGCACGGCGCGGGTGACCAGGCGACCGCCGATCTCCTGCTGGCGGGCGTGCAGCACCTGACGCAGGGTCGCGTCGATGGTGGGGTTGCGGGCTGCCTCGGCCAGCAGGTCCGGGATGATCTGCGACGCCAGCGGATGGCGCAACGCGTGCGCCACCGCCTGGAACAGCAGCGTGAGGTCGCCGCGCAGGGTGCCGGTGTCCAGTGCCGGCAGCTTGCCGTGCGCCGCCGCGGCGACGATCTCCAACACCAGGTCGAGCTTCGAGTTCCAGCGCCGGTAGATTGCCGTCTTGCTGACGCCGGCGCGGCGAGCCACCGCCTCGATGGAGAGCCGGCCGTAACCGACCGCGGCGAGCTCCTGCATCAGCGCGCGTCGGATGGCCGTGGTGATCTCGCCACGGAGCACCGCCGCACCGGCCGGGGCACGCCTCTTCTCAGTCGTCACCGGGGACTCTTCTCGCAGCTCACGGTGCCCAGGGTAGCGCAACGACGATACGGTTGCGTCCCGACGTGTTTCGGACTACTGTCCTCGCAGCGACGAGGCGGCGCCCCGCGCACGTATCCCACTAGGATTCCATCGTCGCGAGCCACCCGTCTGCACAAAGATCGGAGCGCCATTTCCATGGCCACCACCGCGCTGGTCGACCCTGACACGGGCCGGACCCAGGCGCAGCTGGCCGCTCGGCACGGGCTACGGGTCGCCGGTGAGCGCCCCTCCCTCGTCGGGTACAGCCGCCAATTGTGGGCCTACCGGCACTTCATCGCCGCGTACGCCAACGCCAAGCTGGTCGCCTCTTACAGCAATGCCAAGCTGGGCCAGCTCTGGCAGGTGCTGACCCCGCTGACCAACGCGGCGGTCTACTACCTGATCTTCGGGGTGGTGCTGGCACAGAACGACATGCAGAACTACATCGCCTACCTCACCACCGGGCTGTTCATCTTCAACTTCACCCAGAGCGCGGTCCTGGCCGGCACCCAGGCGATCAGCAGCAACCTGGGGTTGATCCGGGCGCTGCACTTTCCCCGTGCCAGCCTGCCGCTGTCCACGACGTTGACGCAGTTCCAGCAACTGCTGGCGTCGATGGTGGTGCTGATCGGCATCGTGCTGGTCACCGGGGAACCGCTCACGCTGGAGTGGCTGCTGCTGGTGCCGGCCCTGTTCCTGCAGGCGGTGTTCAACGCCGGCGTCGTGCTCGTGGTGGCCCGGTTGGGCAGCAAGTCGAGCGACCTGAAGCAGGTCATGCCGTTCATCATGCGCACCTGGATGTACGGCTCCGGCGTCCTCTACAGCGTCAGCCTCTTCGAGCGGCTGCCGAGCTGGGCGACGACGCTGGTGCAGTACAACCCGTTGCTCGTCTACATCGAGCTTGCGCGGTACACGCTGCTGGAGGAAGCACCGCTGCTCAACGAGTCGCTGACCCAGCTCTGGCTGGTCGGCGGCGGGTGGGCACTGCTCGCCGGCTTGGGCGGTTTCATCTACTTCTGGCGCGGCGAACAGGAGTACGGCCGTGGTTGAGCATTTCGACGCCTCCATCGAGGCGAGTGCAACGATGACGTCGACGCAGGAGCGGATCCCGACCGTGGTCGTGGACGACGCGCACATCATCTACCGGGTGCACCAGGGCGCCGCCGGTGGCACCACGCCGGTGGCCGCGCTGCGCCGGCTGGTCAAGCGCACCCACGCGCCGAACATCCGGGAGGTGCACGCGGTCAAGGGCGTCTCCTTCACCGCGTACCGGGGCGAGGCCATCGGCCTGATCGGCAGCAACGGCTCCGGCAAGTCCACCATCCTGAGGGCCATCGCCGGCCTGCTGCCGGTCAACCGGGGTGCGATCTACACCCAGGGGCAGCCGTCACTGCTCGGCGTGAACGCCGCCCTGCTCAACGACCTCTCCGGGGAACGCAACGTCACCCTCGGTTGCCTGGCCATGGGGATGCACCCCGACGACGTGGCCAAGCAGGCCGCGGGGATCATCGACTTCTCCGGCATCAACGAGCGGGGCGACTTCGCCAGCCTGCCGATGCGGACGTACTCCTCCGGCATGGCTGCCCGGCTGCGGTTCTCCATCGCCGCCGCGAAGAAGCACGACGTGCTGCTCATCGACGAGGCACTCGCCACCGGCGACAAGGGCTTCCGCAAGCGCAGCGAGCAGCGGGTGCGGGAGCTGCGGGAGGGCGCGGGCACAGTGTTCCTCGTCAGCCACCAGCTCTCCTCCGTACGGGACACCTGCGAACGAACGATCTGGCTGGAATCGGGCGTCCTGCGGATGGACGGGCCCACCGACGAGGTCATTCGGGAATACGAGGCGTACGCGAACAGCAAGTAGAGTGCCGGCGAACACCCGGCATCGACACGGCTTCACGGACCGCGTCGCCCGCGTTGGGGCGGCGCGGTCCGCGCGTTAAGGTTCATTCCGTCGCCGCTCGGGCGGAACCTTCCGTTAACGCATCCCTGAGAGTGAGGATCCGGCAATGACGCAGGACCAGACCGCTGGCCCGGACGCCGCAACGGAGACCTCGGTGCCGTGGCGGCCCTCGCGGACAGTGGCGGTGGTTCTGGCCGGAGGCACCGGGACCCGGCTGGGCCTCGGCATCCCGAAGCAGCTGCTGAAGATCGCCGGCAAGCCGATCATCGAGCACACCCTGGCGGTCTTCGAGACCGCGCCGGAGATCGACGAGATCATCGTGCTGATGGCCACCGGCCACGTCGACGACGCCCGGCAGATCGTCGAGAAGGCCGGCCTGCGCAAGGTCACCAAGGTGATCGAGGGTGGTGACACCCGCAACGCCACCACCCGGATCGCGTTGGACGCGGTCGGCCCGGCGGACTGCAACATCCTCTTCCACGACGCGGTGCGCCCGCTGCTCAGCGGCAGGATCGTGCGCGAGTGCGTCAACGCGCTCTGGACCTACGATGCCGTGGACGTGGCCATCCCGTCCGCCGACACGATCATCCAGGTGGACGACAACGACTGCATCACCGACATCCCGGTGCGCTCCCGGCTGCGCCGCGGGCAGACCCCGCAGGCGTTCCGGTCCCCCACGATCCGCGAGGCGTACCGGATCGCCGAGGACGACCCGGACTTCGCCGCCACCGACGACTGCGGCGTGGTGCTGCGCTACCTGCCCGGCACCCCGATCAAGGTGATCGACGGTTCGGACGAGAACATCAAGGTCACCCACCCGGTCGACGTGCACCTGGCGGACAAGCTCTTCCAGCTCGCCGCGGCGCAGGCGCCCCGGCTGACCGACCACCGCAGCTACAGCGAGGAGCTGACCGGCCGCACCATCGTGGTGTTCGGCGGCAGCTACGGCATCGGCCACGAGTTGACCGAGCTGGCCCGGCGCTACGGCGCCCAGGTCTTCCCGTTCAGCCGTTCCAGCACCGGCACCCACGTGGAGCGGGCCGAGGACGTCGAGGCCGCGCTGACGACCGCCTTCGAGGCCACCGGCCGGATCGACCACGTGGTGGTCACCGCCGGCATCCTGGAGAAGGGCGCCCTCGCCGAGATGGACGAGGAGACCATGGACCGGCTGCTCCAGGTCAACTTCGTCGGCCCGGTGACCATCGCCCGCCAGGCCCTTCCGTACCTGCAGCAGACCAAGGGCCAACTGCTGCTCTACACGTCCAGCTCCTACACCCGGGGCCGGGCCCGCTACGCGCTCTACTCGGCCACCAAGGCGGCCCTGGTCAACCTCACCCAGGCGCTCGCGGACGAGTGGGCCGACGTCGGTGTCCGCGTCAACTGCATCAACCCGGAGCGGACCGCCACGCCGATGCGGACGCGGGCGTTCGGCGAGGAGCCGGAGCACACCCTGCTCGCCGCGGAGGCAGTCGCCCAGTCGTCGCTGGACGTGCTGATCTCCGACCTGACCGGCCAGGTGATCGACGTACGCCGGGCACCCGGCGACGGGCCCACGCCGACCGTGCCAGGCCAGTCCGGGCCGAGTCAGGTCGAGGCGCCGGCCAGCACGGCGTCCGCGAACTGACGCCGACGGCTGCGGAACCACGAACGGAGCGACATGCGCGGCGATCTGGTCCGAAAGCTGGCTGCCCGGTGTCTGAGCACCGGGCTGGCTGTGCTGGCCTTTGTCGTGCTGGCGCTCACCGGCGCCACCGGCTGGGGGCTGGTGCTGGCCGTCGCCGCGCTGGTCGCCTCGGCCGCCGAGCAGCGGATCCGGCCCAACGCTGACCTCGTCGCGGAGACCGCGCTGATCGCCGCCGCCATCCTGGTCGGCTACTCCCGGCAGTTGAACGACGGACTTCACCTCACGCTGGTCGCCACCGCGCTGGTCCTGCTGGGGTTGGTGCTGCTGGTGGGGCCGCTGCGCACCGCCGGCAACCTGGAGATCCGGGCCGCCAATCTGCCGGTCCGGGCCTGGACACCGCTGATCGCCGACCGGCTCGGCACCGCCCTGCTCGGGCTGCTCGCCGTGGTGGCGCTCGCTGCGGCGCTCGCGCTGCCGGCTGGCATGGCGCTGGCGGCCAGTCTGCTGGTCGGCGCGGGCACCGGTGTGGTCGCGCTGGACCTGGCCCGACGGCGGTTCCGGCCGCAGGCCGGCGGTGGGCCGGTGGCTCGCGCGCTGCGCCGGCACCAGCCGGAGTTCGTGCTCTACTTCTCCGCGCCTCCCGGCTCGGAATACCAGGTCACCATGTGGCTTCCGTACCTGGAGCGGATCGGCCGGCCGTTCCTGGTCGTGCTGCGCGAGCCGGAGTTCCTGGCTCCGATCGCCGCGGCCACCGACGCACCGGTGGTCTACTGCCCCACCCTGCGGGCGATGGACGAGGCGCTGGTGCCGAGCCTGCGGGCGGCGTTCTACGTCAACCACGGGGCGAAGAACAGCCACTGCGTCCGCTTCACCCAGCTCACCCACATCCAGCTGCACCACGGTGACAGCGACAAGGCGCCGAGCGCCAACCCGGTGTCCGGGATCTTCGACCGGATCTTCGTGGCCGGACCGGCGGCGATCGACCGGTACGCCCGTGCCGGGGTGCAGATCCCGGCGGAGAAGTTCGTGGTGGTGGGCCGCCCGCAGGTCGAGTCGATCGCGGTACGCCCGGAGCCGGCGCGGGGCTTGGCGCAACCGACCGTGCTCTACACCCCGACCTGGACCGGGCACCACGCCGACGCCGACTACTGCTCGCTCCCGGTGGCCGAAGGGCTGTTGCGTCGGCTGCTGGAGCGCGGCGCGACCGTGATCCTGCGAGCCCACCCGTACACGGCGCAGAACCCGGCGTCGGCCCGCCAGCTCGGCCGGTTGACCGAGCTGCTCGTCGCCGACCGGGCCCGCAGCGGACGCCAGCACGTGGTCGGCGCGGCCGCCCGGGAGCTGAGCCTGACCGAGTGCGTGAACCGATCGGACGCGCTGATCTCCGACGTGTCCGGGGTGATCTCGGACTACCTCTACTCCAGCAAGCCGTACGCGGTCACCGACATGGGCGACGAGGGCGACCGGTTCACCGAGCGTTTCCCGCTGGCCACGTCGGGCTACGTGCTGCGGCGGGACATGTCCAACGTGGACGATGTGCTGACCGCCCTGCTGGACACCGACCCGCTGGCCGCGGAGCGCTGGGCCACCCGCCGGCGTTACCTGGGCGACTTCCCCGCCGAGTCCTACGCCGAGGCGTTCCTGACCGCCGCCCGCCGGGAACTGGCCCCCGCGAAGGAACTGACCGCGTCCGCACAGGCATAACCGCTCAGCGGTACGCGTCCAGCAGCGCCAGCACGGCCGCCGGGTCCTCCACGTGCGCGTTGTGCCCGAGACCGGGCAGCGTGGCGACCGGTACGCCGTACTCCTTGAGCTGAGCGTCGGTGACCATCGGGTCGTGTTCGCCACGCGCCAGCACCACCGGCACGTCGGTCGCCGCCAGCAGCGCGGCCAGGTCGGGTTCGCCGACGGCGAAGGCGGTCGGGTCCATGGCGAGGCGCCACCGGCCGTCGACCTGGCGCAGCCCGGCGTCCACCACCGGGTGGTCCGGCGGGATCAGGCCGGCCAGCCCGGCGACGCGCAGGTAACGGCGGGCCGCCTCGGTGCGGCTGGCGAACCAGCTCACCGGTCGCGCGGCCAGCTCGGCGGCGCGGGTCAGCTCGGCGGGTGACCAGAGCGCCTTGATGCCCAACCCGACCACCGCGTCCACCGGTATCCCGGCGGCGCGGGCGGCCAGCGCGAGGCCGACCACCCCACCCAGCGAGTGCCCGAGCACGACGACGCGGTCGTCGGAGGCCAGGCCCTGCGTGATCTGCCGGGCGAAACCCTCGAAGGAGTACGACGGCAGCGGCGCCGCCCAGCCGTGGCCGGCGAGGTCCGGTGCCAGCCACCGCCCGGGCCAGTGCTGCTCCAGCAACGGCGCCCAGGGCAGCCAGACGTCCCCGGTCGCCCCCATCCCGTGCAGCAGCAGCAGGACCGGCCTACGGTCCGCCTGACCAACCGATTCATCCACCACGGCCGCAGTCTGCCACGGTTCACCGCCCCGGACGAGAGTCGTCGATGGCGGCGCACGGCGAACCACGTCGGAAAGACACCGCGGGCGCCGGCCCCTCGTGAGGGACGGCGCCCGCGGCGGTCAACGTGCCTGTGTCAGGCGGAGTAGCCCCGGCTGGCGATCCAGTTGGCCAGGTCGATCGTGGTGATCCAGTACGACGGGTCGGCCGGGTTCGCCGAGTCGGCGATCCGCACGGTCCGGCCGTTGTCCTTGTAACCCACGACGGCGATGTAGTGCCCGCCGCCGTAGGAGTGCCAGCCACCGTCGGTGTCGGTGGCGTCGCCGACGACGTTGGCCACCACGCCCCGGCCATCGGTGATGGCCTTGACGACGTCGGCCTGGAGCCGGTCCATCTGCGCCGGGCTGGGGGCGCCGGCGAACATCCGGGTCCGGTACGGGGAGCCCTTCACCTCGGCGTTGAGGACCCGGGTGGTGTCCTCAGCCGAGTTGGTGCCCATCTCGGTGGTGCCCAGTTCGGCACCGAGCTCCTCCTGGGTGCGGTCGATGCCGGTGGCGCTGAGCGCGTTGCGGGTGGCCGCCGGGCCGCAGTTGTAGTACGTGTTCTGCGCCTCGTAGTCGTAGTCGAGCACCTTGGTCGCCGGCGGCTTCGGCCGCTCCGGCTTACGGGTCAGGTCCGGGTTGCTGCTGGCCTTGGCGGCGGGAGACGCGGCGCTGGTGGCCGGAGCGGCGGTGGTCGGCGCGGCGCTGGCCGAGGGGGACGCGTCGTTCGCCTCACCGAGGGAGGCGACGGTGTCGCTGCGCATCTCGGCGACCGTGGTCGCGGTGCGCTGACCGGCCGGGGCGTCGTCGGCGCCGGCGAGCAGGGCGCCGGTGGTGGTGGCGATCACGAGGGCCGCGGCGGAGGCAGCGACGATCTGGTACGGGCGCTGGGTGGCGAAGCGTCGGAGTTGACGCTGCATGGTGTGCTTCACGGGTCCTCCACGGATCGGGGGGAGAGCGGCACACCGGGGCCGGACCGGTATCCGGGCAGGCGTCAGCGCACGGACCGTGGTCCGCGGATGGTGAACCGCTCAGGGGAACGCCCGGCGGGGCCGGGCGGGAAAGGCGATGACCCGGGGGGTCAGCTCACCGTCACTGGACGAATGAGCGGGGGCACCGCTGCGCCGTGGAGGCGAGGGAACAACCGAGGGGTGGAAAGGTGCTGCACGAGTTTGGAACTCCTTCCGACACCGCCTACCGGGTTAGCTGACGGATTCGGGCGGGAAGATCGCCCTACCGCAGGCCGTGGCTCGCGGATTCACCCCGGACTTACTGATGGGTCCCCGGTTCGTTGATCACGATTGAGCGGGTCGGCGCGGCGTCGCCTCTTGCGATCGGTTACCGCACCGGACGGGACGACACTACTGGCCTGTTCGCACGCTGCCAAGCAAGGTTCACCTGCGTAAACCCGATTTGCTGCGGCAATTTCTGCGCGTATTGCCGATGATGTGACTCGATGGGACAACCGGTTACGGTGACGCCTGTGGGCGACAACCGGACAGGCCGCCGATAATGCGGCCAGAATCACGGGAAAGATCGAGCCGATCGCGCCGGACGCCCGATTTTGGAATGGCGTGACGGGGCTCACGTAACGGATCGGGCTCAACCCGCGCGAGCGGGGCGCCACCGTGTCACGAGGGCGGGACGGAACGCCCTGCTCGCCGCCCGTTGGGCGGGTGCCCGGCTCGGCCGCAACCGGGCCGCTGCCGCGTACGCCTCCTCGGCGAGGGTGCGCGCCGACTCGGCGGCCAGTTCCGCGTCCCGCCAGGCGGCCCGCTCCTCGGTGGCGGCAGCCTGGTAGTCGGCCAGCCTCGCGTCCCGGATCGTCCGGCTGAGCAGCGCCTCCTGCTCGACCGGGTGCCGTCGGGGATCCCAGCCGTGCCGGTGGGAGAACACGTCACCGAGCTGCGCCATGGTCAGGTCGCCTCGCCAGTACGCCGCCGTCGCCGCGCGGTGCAGGTAGCGCTCCCGGGATGCGTACTCGGCGGGGGTCCGGGGTGTGTGCGGGGTGGGCAGCGCCGCCGACCCCGCGAAACGGTGGGCGGCGGTGTCCGCCTCGTCGTACCCCGCCCAGGCCTTCTCCAGCTGCTCCTGAGCGGTGAGCCAGGCATCGCGTCGCCGCCGTGCCGTCCTGGCCGCGCCAGCCGCGGCGACGGTCACCTCCTCGGCGTACCGGCGCAGGTCGATGGCCTCGGCTGCGGCCACCTCGCGGGCGGTCGGCGCGGCCGGGAGCGGATCGTCCGTCGGCCGTTCCCGCTCGGGGCGGGCGACCAGCACGGCGAGCACGCCCATTGCCAGCAGGAACAGGGTCGACCAGATGGCAGCGGCCTGCGGCACCTCGGTCACGAACTGGTAGAAGACGATGGTCTCCATGGTCGGCACCTCGGGGAGAGAGCAAAGCGATGGGGAGCCCCGCCGGCCGGTTGGCCACGGCGGGCCACGGATCGGCGGGGTGCGGAGCTGGTGGGTCGACAGGCGCGGCGACGGGACAGTGCGTCCCGGTGACTCAGCGCCCGGGTGGGCCCCGGGGAGCCCAGCCGCGCGGACCGTCGACGAGAGGCAGCCGGTCGGCCCCGGCCGCGCACACCGGCAGCACGTCGGTCGCGGCGGCGCCCACGCCTGCGGGCGGCGCCGGCTTCGAGCCGACCGACCCTGCCGGGGAGGACTCCTCGACGACCCCCACGCGGACCGCCTGGGCCGGGTGCACGGCACCCTCTGGCGAGGCCGGCCGGCAGGACGCCACCAGCGACCCGGGCACGAACGACGACGGCACGGCGCTCGGTGCTGACAGGGCGCTCGGTGCTGACACGGCGCTCGAGGTTGGCACGGCGCTCGGGCTGGGCACAGCGGCCGAGGCCGGGCCCGCGCCAAGCGCCAGGGCCGCCAGCACGGCGAGGCTGGTCAGCACCCGCGTTGCCCAGCGCGCCACCCACCACAGCGGACAGGTGAGCGCGACGGGAAGCACGTCCCCACGCTACCGCCGCGCCGACCCGGGCGCACCGGCCACGGGCGTGTCGGCGCACGCCGCGCCGACCCTGCTGACCAGGGTGGACGGTGTCAGCGCGAGTCGACGTACGTTGATCGGCTGTCGGCCTGGTCGGCCCCGCCGGCGGCGTCGCCGGCCTCGGCTCGCGTCCCGACGCCCTCGGTCTGGTGGACGTCGTCGCCGGCGGCCTGGTTTCCGGGCGCGCGTTGCTCGGGGACGGGCGGCCGGGCCGGACGACGCGGCGCGAGTCGGCGCATCAGCGGGGTCTCGACGAAGCGGTGCAGCAACCCGGCGAGGACCAGGTTCACCAGCAGGAAACCGAGCACCGCGGCCGGGCCGCGCCAGCCCTCGAAGCCGGTCCCCCAGTCACCGCTGAGGCGCAGCACGCTCGTCATCACCAGCACGTGGACCAGGTAGAAGGCGAAGGACACCTCACCGAGCCAGACCAACGGCCGGGACCGCCACGGCGAGCGCTTACCCCGCACGTCGGCGTCCGCGGCGGCGGCGATCACCAGCAGGTACGCGACCGCGAGCAGAGTGGTCCACAGCTCGGCACGGATCCACTCCGCGGCGGCCACCCACGTGCCCACGAAGATGAGGCTGGCCGCCGTCAGCCCCGGACCACGCCAGAGGCCACGGCGCATCAGCTCGGCCGCCACCGCGCCCAACCAGAACTCCAGCGACCGTACGGGCGGGAAGATCTGGGTGAACCACCACCGGCTCACCTCCGGCACCAACTGCTGGGCCGGCCAGAGCGCGAGGATCAGCAGCGGCAGCGCGACGATCAGCACCCAGAGCAGCTTCGGCCGGGCCCGACGCAGCAGCGGCAACGCCAGCGGCAGACACAGGTAGAAGAAGAACTCGCAGGAGAGCGACCAGCTCACGGTGTTGATGCTGTAGAACCAGCCCGGCCGGGGATCCCAGGCCTGCAACAGCAGCAGGTTCTCCAGCGCGACCGTTGGCAGGATCGGGTCGGCGAACCACCAGGCGACCAGCAGCGCCGCCCCCCACAGCACCAGATGGTTCGGGTAGATCTTGGCAACCCGACGCCGCCAGAAGACGCGCCGGGAGTCACCCGCGCGGGCCGACCAGACCAGCACGAACCCGCTGAGGATGAAGAAGAACTGCACCCCGGACAGGCCGAGGGTGAACAGCGCGTCGACCACGGCCTTGTAGTCCGGCTCGGCGATGATCCGCATGGTGCCCGCGTGGAAGCCGAAGACCAGCAACGCGGCGATCCACCGCAGCCCGGTCAGCGAGGGCAGGCGGGCTGGTGCGGGGGCGGGCCGGGCCGTTGACACCGCTGCGGCGCTCGTCATGCCGGGCCTCCGAAGCTCGGCAGGGTCACCAGCACGTCCGTATCCTCCTCGGCGCGGCGACGGACGGCGCGACGGCGACGCCCGCGACGGCCCGGCAGGGCCGCACCCGGGGCACCCTACCGGGTCACTCCCGGGTGAACCGGACGCGTCCCACCGGCCGATTGCCGGACGGGCAGGCCACCGTCTCCCGGGTCCGAGAACCGCCCGGCGAACGGCGTTAACCTTCTGCTGGGCGGGAGTTCAGAGACTTCACCATCAGCGGCCACGTGAGGTTCCGGGGCCGGCCACCCGGGTCGTCAAAGGTGGCGGGCGTGGTCAATGAGCCGACGCACGCACCGCTGCTGAGCATCGTCGTGCCCGTGTACGGCGTCGAGGCGTACCTGTACCAGTGCCTCGAGTCGATCCGGGCCGACGTCCCGGTGGGCGAGTCGGAACCGGTTGAGTTGATCGCCGTCGACGACGCCTCCCCGGACGGCTGCGGGGACATGCTCCGCTCGTACGCCGCCGGCCGTGACGGTGTGCGCGTCGTGCACCTGAGCAGCAACGTGGGCCTGGGGCTGGCCCGCAACGCCGGGCTCGACGTGGCCACCGGCCGGTACGTCTGGTTCATCGACAGCGACGACTGGTTGCCGCCGGGCACGATCCCCGCGGTGCTGGACCGGCTGCGCCAGCACCAGCCCGACGTGCTGATGCTGGACCACCTGCGGGTGCACGAGGACGGCCGGCGGGAGGTCGACGCCAGCAGTCACCTGCTGCGCGGAATTCCCGCCGTGACCCGCCTGGACGACCAACCGCAGCTACTGCGGGTACAGCACACCGCCTGGAACAAGGTGGTCCGCCGGGACTTCCTGGACGAACTGGAGCTGTGCTTCTTCCCCGGCTGGTACGAGGACATCCCGTTCAGCCATCCGCTGCTGATCGGTGCGGAGAAGATCTCCGTGCTGGACCGGGTCTGCTACCTGTACCGGCAGGGTCGGCAGGGCGCGATCACCTCCACCCGCAGCGGCCGGCACTTCGACGCGTTCGACCAGTACGAGCGGCTGTTGGACTGGGTCGAGCGCAAGCACCCGGACGAGGGGTTGCAGGCCGAGCTGTTCCAGCTGATGATCAGCCACTACCTGGTGGTCGTCGGCAACGACGACCGGCTGCACCCGCACCTGCGGCGGGACTTCTTCCACCGGGCCGCCGAGCACTACCGTCGGTACCTGCCCACCGGCGGCTACCCGCTGCCCTCGGGCGTGACCGGGCTCAAGCACCGCCTCGTCGGGCGCGGTGACTGGCTGGCGTACTCGGCGTTGCGCCAGGCGCACCGGGTCGCTGGTCGGCTCCGTCGGAGCGGCCCAGCGGTTGGCGCCGGCACCGCCCCGGTCAACGCCGACGAGGACCCGGGCCGAGGGGCGGGCGCCGCGACGATGCGGGACGACGGGCTCGCCACGACCGAGCGGCGCGACGCGCTGGCCGGGGGCCGCCTGCAGTGACCGCCCCCACCGCACACCACGCCGGGAGCCGGGTCGGCTCCCGGCGCCCTGGTTTTCCAGGTCGTCCGCCCGCCGGGTGGACGACGACAGCACCACCGCACCCCGGTGCGGGCGTACCTGAGCAGAGGTCGGAATGACGGCGACAATCAAGATCGGACCGCACGTGGTCGGTGCCGGGGAGCGACCGTTCGTGGTCGCCGAGATGTCCGGCAACCACAACGGCGATCTGAACCGGGCGCTGGCCATCGTCGACGCGGTGGCCGAGAGCGGTGCGCACGCGCTGAAGCTCCAGACGTACCGGCCGGACACCATCACGATCGACGTCGACACCCCGGCGTTCCGGATCTCCAGCGGGCACGAGCTGTGGGGCGGGGAGAACCTGTACCGCCTCTACGAGCGCGCGCACACCCCGTACGAGTGGCACGCCCCGATCTTCGAGCGGGCCCGCGAACGTGGCCTGACCGTCTTCTCGTCGCCGTTCGACGCCACCGCCGTGGAGCTGCTGGAGTCGCTGGACGCGCCCGCGTACAAGATCGCCTCTTCGGAGCTGGTCGACCTGCCGCTGATCCGGCTCGTGGCCAGCACCGGCAAGCCGATGGTGATCTCCACGGGGATGGCGACGGTCGCCGAGATCGACGCCGCGGTGCGCACCGCCCGTGACGGAGGCGCGGCGGGCATCGTCCTGCTGGCCTGCACCGCGTCCTACCCGGCTCCGCCGGCCGACAGCAACCTGCGCCGGCTTCCGGTGCTGGCCGGCGCGTTCGACGTGCCGGTCGGGCTCTCCGACCACACGCCCGGCATCGGGGTGGCGGTCGCCTCGGTGGCGCTCGGCGCCTGCTTCATCGAGAAGCACGTCACCCTGGACCGGGCCGACGGCGGTGTCGACTCGGACTTCTCCCTGAACCCGGCCGAGCTCGCGGCCCTGGTCGCCGAGTCCGGTCGCGCGTACGCGGCGCTCGGTGGCACCGCGATCGGCCCGACCCCGGCCGAGCAGGAGGGGCTGCGGTTCCGCCGTTCCCTCTTCGTGGTCGAGGACGTCCGCGCCGGTGACCCGGTGACAGCGCAGAACGTGCGGTCGATCCGGCCCGCCGGCGGCCTGCCGCCCGTGGAGATCGACCGGGTGCTGGGCCGCACCTTCGCCACCGACGTCCCGCGCGGGACCCCCCTCAGCTGGGACCTGATCTGACCGGCAGCCCGGGCTGCGCTGGCCGAGCGGGCACGATCGGCCCGCCCCAGCCAGCCCGGTAGGGCAAGTCGGGTGGGCCAGCGCCTGTAGAGCTGCCCCGCACATGGGGCGGGCAGCCCGCTACCGCTGAGCGCACGGGTTCGGGGCGGACGTTCCGGGCAGCCCTCGCGGTCGGACGTTCGGGGCGGACGTTCGACCGCGAGGGCTGCCCCATATCGGGGGCAGCTCTACAGGCACCTACTGGACAGGCCACCCGAGCTCGTCAGAGGTCGTGCTACCCAGCCACCTGGTGACTCAGCCGCGCCATCGGCACGGTGCCCGGTGCCGGGACGAAGCCGACGGTGACCACCAGGTCGGCCAGCCAGAGGGTGCGCCAGACGGCCGACCCGTCGGCCGGCGTACTCAAACCGTGGCGACGCCACCATGCCGCCACCGGGACGTCGGCCAGCTTGCAACAGCACTCCGCACGGGTCCACCGCGCCCAGAAGTCCTCCACCCCGAACCGACGGGCCAACGCCGGGGGCACCGGGGCATCCGCGCGTTCGGCGTCGACGGCCACCCGCCACCCCGGCGTCCGCGGGCCGTACCAGCCGACGCAGCGCCCGTCGTCGAGGTGACTGCGGGTCATCGCGTCGGTCAGGTCGGCGGGGGCGCCGATACGCAGGTGCCGTTCGGCGACGGCGAGCAGCCCCGGCACCGGACGGGGCCGGACCAGCCGGTCCAGGTCAGATGGAGGCGGCACCGTCCACCACGATGACCTGGCCGTTGATGTTGGTGTGCTGAAGCAGCAGCATCCGCACCACCGGCGCGACCTCCGCCGGCTCGGTCAGATGACCGGTCGGGGTGCGGCGCACGATCTGGTCGAGCTGGGTGGGGCCGAGCACGGCGGACATCTCCGAGGCGAAGAAGCCGGGCGCGACCGAGTTGACCAGCATCCGGCCGCCCAACTCCCGGGCGAGCGAACGCGTGGCGGCGTCCATGCCGCCCTTGGTGGCCGAGTACGCGACCAGGCCCGGGAAACCGCGCTGCCCGCAGATCGAGGTGATGTTGACGATCCGCCCGCGCAGCCCCTTGGCGAGCATCCGGCGGATCACCAGCCGGGTCAGCTGCAGCGGGGCGGTCAGGTTGGTCTCGATGATCCGGGCGATGTCGTCGGTGGCGGTGTGCGCGTGCAGGGAGTCCTGCCCCATGGCGGCGTTGTTGACGATGCCGTCGATCGGGCCGAGGTGCTGCTCCACCTCCCGGACGAAGCTCTGCGCGGCGCGCAGGTCGGTGACGTCCACCGACCCGACGTGCACCCGGTCCGGGTGCTCGGCGGCGAGCTTCTCCAGCTCCGGGGTGACGGTACGGGCGAACGGAGCCACCCGTACGCCCGCGTCGAGCAGGTCGTTGACGATGGTCAGGCCCAGCCCCCGGGAGCCGCCGGAGACGAGGACCACGGAGCTGGGCGGAACGAGCTGGGTGTCGGCGGGGTCAGACATCGCTCTTCAGGGTCTCCTTGACGGGAATCTCGGTCAGTACGCGGATCCGGCGTGGCACCGCGTGCTCGGGAAGCTGGTCGGCACACCAGCGGACCAGCGCGCCCTCGTCGGGCACGCTGGTGTCGGCGGGACCGGCGGGGGTGAGGACCACCTCGGCGACCACCATCCGGCCGAGCACCGGGGCGCGTCGGCCGGTCACGCGGGCCCAGGCCACCGCCGGATGCCCGGTCAGCACGCCGCGGACCACGCCGGCGGAGACCTTGCTGCCGCCGACGTTGATCTCGTCGGAGTCCAGTCGGCCGGTGATCAGCACCCGGTCGTCGAGCACCTGGACCCGGTCCCCGGTGCGGATCGGGCCGGCCAACCCGGCGCCGTGGTACGGGGAGGTGATCACCAGCTCGTCGTCGCGTACGGAGAGCGTCGGCCGACCAGGTATTTCCCGGTCCAGCCAGTCGACCGGGAAACCGGCCCGCCCGTCGTGCACCACAATGGACGCCCCCACCTCGGAGGAGGCGTAGATCCAGGAGATCCGGGCCGTGGGGAAGACCTCCCGCAGCTGGTCCAGGATCGCCTGGTCCACCGGCTCCCCGCCCAGGGTGATCTGGCGCAACGGCACCTTGGCCAGCGCGGCGGCATCCCGGTAGAGGGTGCGGCGCCAGAAGGTCGGGGTGCCGGACGCGGCGTCGACCCCGTGCGCGGCCGCGACCGTGGGCCAGTCGTCCAGCTCGTCCGGCTCGACCACCACCAGGTGCTGGCCGGGCTGGGTCAGCGACAGGGTGACCACCTGCCACCAGGCGTACGTGCCGGGGGCGTACGGGCAGAGCCAGGTCCGATCGGGCTGCTCGGCCCGCACGGTGGTCAGCGTGTCGAGGGTGTGCCCGACCCGCTTGGGACGCCCCGTCGAGCCCGAGGTCAGCAGCCAGAGTCGGCCGGGCTCGGCGGCTCGCGGCCGGGCCGGGACGCTCAGGTGCACCCCGTCGTCGTCCAGGACGCCAACGGTGAAGCCGGCCTCCAGCAGCTCCGTACGCATCGCCGCGTCGACCCGACTCGGGGTGCTGAGCAGCAGCTCAGTGCCGTGCACGGCGTGCTGCCGAGCGGCGGTGAGCGCGTGCACGGCGGAGTGGGCGAGCACCGCCGCGGGGTCGGGCAGCGTCGGCGTCGGCAGCGAACGCCAGGTCAGCGCGGTGCCACCGACGACGACCCGGTTGTCGACACCGGCCGGCTCCGGGTGCGCGGATGCGGGGTTACGCGCCGTCGCGACGGTCACTGGTGCTGAAGCTCGACGAGGAAGTCGAGAACGTCTCCGACGGTGGCGATGCGGCGCAGGCCGGGGGCGTCGAAGTTGAGCTCCTCCCCCGTCTCGTCCTCCACCCGAAGCGCCAGCTCGGAGAAGTCGAGCGACCGGAAGCCGATCTCCCGCAACTGCGCCGCGTCGTCCGCGGGCAGCTCCTTGTCCTGGTTCTCCAGCACCTGAGCCATGAGGTCGCGGATCTGCGCGCGACTCAATTCGTTCATGCGCCGCAGTCTACAACCCAACGAATGCATATCTGATTTCCCGGTAGGCCCGGGTAAGGTGCCGGGACCCGACGTGAACAGATAAGAAAGCGAGACGCACGTGCTGCGCGAAGCGACGGCGGACGACGTTCACCTGATGTTGTCCTGGCGTAATCAGGAAACCAACCGCCAGGTCAGCAAGACCAGCCACGAGATCACCGCCGAGGAGCACGCCCGGTGGTGGTCGGCGGTCCGGGACGACCCGTCCCGGCGGGTGCTGATGTATGTCCGCGACGACCTGCCCTGCGGTGTGGTCACCTTCTTCGACCTGCGGCTGGACGGCCCGCGTACCGGCGCGTGGGGCTTCTATCTCGACGCCGACGGGCTGGACGAGCGGGGAGAGACGCTGCCCGCCTGGCTGGGCGTCATGCGGGAGGCCGTCGAGTACGCCTTCGACGGGCTGCACCTGGACCGGCTCGACGGCGAGGTGCTCGGTCACAATACCGTCGTACGACAGATGAACCGGCGTTTCCGATTCGTCGAGGGCACGCCCCGGCAGGAGTTGTCCAACGGCCGGGAAATCACCGTCATCCCGATTTCCCTGGCTCGGGCAGACCGCCGTCAACGCTGATTGTCGAACCCATTTCCGCAATGGACCGGAGTCATTAACCGCCGGTGCTCCCGGTGGACATCCGCCGTTCACGGATAGCGGTGTCCACCGGGCTGCGGCGGCTCAGGCCCGACGCCAGGCCGCCCAGTGCTGCACCGGGTTGCCGCCGAGCCGGACGAAGCCGTACGCCGTGCCGTCCCAGTCGTCAACCTCGCCGGGCGCCCAGCGGGCGAACACCACCTGCGCCGCGGCCGGCGGTTGCCCGATGCCGAACCACCGAACGTCGGTCCAGGTCACCTGGTGGCTGAGGTTGAACCGCAGGACGTAGTGCACACCGGTCGAGGCCCACACCCGCTCGCCGGGGCGTACGCCGACGTCGGCCACCCCGGGCGTCGGCGCGCTGCTGGCGATGGCCGGCCGCACGACGTGTTGGTCGATCACCTGCATGGTGGCGAGGTTGACCACGACGAGGACGCCGAGCACCGGCAACCGCAGTCGGGGCACCAGGACCGCCGCGACGAGCAACAGACAGCCTGCGATGCCGACCAGCGACCCGACCACCGGCCGCATCTCCCGCCAGCCCGCGGTCAACGCCACCAGGTCCGGCGCGCTGAAACCGCCGTAGCGCAACCGGTGGCCCTGGCTCGCCACGTACGCGAGTCGGACGGCGATCAGCGCACCGCCGCCGATCAGCAGGGCCACCGCGACGGCCGCCCGGCGCAGCACCACCCGCCGTCCGGCGGTGAGCAGCACCCCGAGCCCGACCAGCAGCCAGAACGGCGCCAGCATCTGCACGTAGCGGCCGTAGATCGCGTCCAGCGGCTTGCCGGTGATGCCGGCCAGGATCACCGACGCCCCGCCGGCCACGCCGACGGTCACCACCAGCGCCACGCCCATCGTCCAGCGGGCGGCGTCGCCGTGCCGTGGGCGCCACAGCTCGCGGACGGCGGCGGCCCAGGCCACCCCGGCCATCCCGAAGGTGATCACCACGAGGTACCAGAGCTGGGTGCCGACGCCCGCGCTCACCCGGACCACTCCCTGGATGGAGGCGACCGCCTCGACCGTGCCGCCGCCGGGGGTGCTGCCGAGCAGGTAGACCTTGTTGCCGAGGTAGCGGATGGCGGCCTCGTTGACGAGCGCCATGGCGAGCACCGGCAGCAGCGCGGCGAGCACCGCGGGCGGGCGGATCCGGCGGCGGACGAACAGCAGCAGGACGAACCCGGCGTGCACCCCCACGATCACCAGGCCGCGGGAGTGCAGCAGATGGAACCCGCCGACCAGCAGACCGACGGTGGCGGCGGCGAGCGGCCCGGGCCGTCCGATCCAGCGGTGCACGGCGAGCAGCCAGGCGACCACCAGCGGCGCCATCACCGTGTCGATCATGGCGATGCCCGCGTAGAAGACCGTGGCCGGGAGGGTCGCCGCCGCGAGGGCGCTGAGCAGCGCGTGCGAGCGGCGCAGCCGGAGGAGGCGGCGACCGAGCAGGTACGCCAGCGGCAGCAGCGCCGAGTTCACCATCGCGTTGATCAGCTGGACGATCCGGTAGCTGTCGCTGAAATCGCGGTCGCCGAGGAACGCCGGCGAGATCAGCATCGGGTAGCCGACCCGGCGCAGCAGGTCGTTCTCGCTGCTGAAGCCGCCCGGCCCGCCAGCCAGCGCGCGGGCGGTGTTCAGGTAGCTGTCCTCGTCGGTGTGCGCGATCGGCAGCAGGATGTGCCGGGACAGCCACATCCGCCAGGCGACGCTGAGCACCCAACCGACGACCAGCAGCACCGGCACCAACCAGCGCCGCGCGGGCGCCGAGTCCGTCGACTCCGCCGCAACCGCCGGCCGTTCGATCACGTCGCTACCGGATGCCATCAACGCCTCCAGAATTGCCGGCCGGACCGGGCCCGCGCAGACCCGGCGGGCACGTCGGCCCGCGCCGGTGACGCTCGGGGTGACCCGCTCGCACCGAGTCGGTGCGGATGTCGGGTGAACGCGGGAACCGGCTGCGGACAGGGCTGCCGGGTCACTCGCGCGGTCACTGTAACGGCCCGATCCGACCTGGTCAGGCCCGTTACGGGTTGGTCGAAAGTGTTTGCCTACGCGGTGCTCGCCATTCACAGGAGCAGGGGCCGTGGTTAACCCACGAGCGTCGGGGAGTTAACCCGCCATGGCTAGCGTGTCACCCCGGTCGGCCGGCCGAGGGCCGCCGGTTCATCCACGATCACGGGAGCACCAAATTGAGTGAGTTGAATGGATCGTCCATTCTGATCACCGGGGGAACGGGTTCCTTCGGCAGGACCTTCCTCCGGCACATCCTCACCGAGGCCGACCCGGCCCGCGTGGTCGTGTTCTCCCGCGACGAACTCAAGCAGTACGAGTTGCGCCAGCAGCTCGGCGACGACCCGCGGCTGCGCTGGTTCATCGGCGACATCCGGGACCGGCACCGCCTCACCCGGGCCATGCACGGCGTGGACCACGTGGTGCACGCCGCCGCGCTCAAGCAGGTGGACACCGCGGAGTACAACCCCTCCGAGTACATCGCCACCAACATCACCGGCTCCCAGCACGTCGTCGACGCCGCGATCGAGGCCGGCGTCAAGAAGGTCATCGCGCTCTCCACCGACAAGGCGTCCAGCCCGATCAACCTGTACGGCGCGACGAAGCTGGTCGGCGACAAGCTGTTCGTCTCGGCCAACCACTACGCCGCCCAGCACCCCACCCGGTTCGCCGTCGTGCGCTACGGCAACGTGGTGGGCAGCCGCGGTTCGGTCGTCCCGCTGTTCCGGCGGCTGGCCGCCGAGGGCAAGAGCCTGCCGATCACCGACAAGCGGATGACCCGCTTCTGGATCACACTCGACCAGGCCGTGCAGTTCGTCATGGACTCGTTCGACCAGATGCAGGGTGGCGAGCTGTTCGTGCCGCGCATCCCGAGCATGCGCATCCTCGACCTGGTCGAGGCCGTGGCCCCGGACGCCACCACCCACGAGATCGGGATCCGGCCGGGCGAGAAGCTGCACGAGGAGATGATCGCGCCCGACGACAGCCGGCGGACGCTGCGCGCCGACGGCCGGTTCATCGTCCAGCCGACCATCGCCACCTGGGGCTACCAGCCGCCGGTCGGCTGCGACCCGGTGCCGGACGGCTTCGCCTACCAGTCGGACACCAACGACGAGTGGCTCACCGTCGAGCAGCTGCGCGACATGCTCGGCATCACCGCATGACGGGAATGCTCCCGTACGGCCGGCAGTCGGTCACCGAGGACGACATCGCCGCCGTCGCCGACGTGCTGCGCGGCGACTGGCTCACCACCGGGCCGCAGGTCGACGCGTTCGAGGCGGACCTCGCCACCTGGACCGGCGGGGTCGGCGTCACCGCCGTCTCCAACGGCACCGCGGCGCTGCACGTGGCGTACGCGGCCGCCGGGGTTGGTCCGGGCGACGAGGTGGTCGTCCCGCCAATGACCTTCGTGGCGACCGCCAGCAGCGCGGTCGCCCTCGGGGCGAAGATCGTTTTCGCCGATGTCGAGGACGAGACCTTCTGCCTCGACCCGGCGGCGGCCGCCGCCGCGGTCACCTCGCGGACCAAGGTCGTCTCCGCGGTCGACTACGCCGGCCACCCTGCCGACTACGACGCGCTCCGCAAGTCGGTCGAGGGCAGCGACGCGCTGCTGCTCGCCGACGCGGCGCACTCGATCGGCGGGACCTACCACGGCCGGCCGGTGGGCTCGCTCGCCGACCTGACCACGTTCTCGTTCTTTCCCACCAAGAACCTGACCACCGCCGAGGGTGGCGCGGTCGCCGCACTGGACCCGCGGGTCCTGGAGCGGGCCCGTCGGTTCCGCAGCGTCGGGATGGTCCGGGAACGCGACGAGCTGCGCCACCCGGACGAGGGCGGTTGGCACCAGGAGGTGCACGAGTTCGGGCTGAACTACCGCCTGCCGGATGTGCTCTGCGCCCTGGGCCGCAGCCAACTGCGCCGGCTCGGCGAGTTCAAGGCGCGGCGGGCCGCCCTGGTCGCCCGCTACGACGAGGCGCTGGCCGATGTGGACGGCGTGCTGCTGCCGACGCGCAAGTCGTGGGCCGACCCGGCCTGGCACCTCTACCCGATCCGGGTGCTCGACGGGCGTCGCCGCGAGGTGTACGACCGGATGCGGGCCGCCGGCATCGGCGTCCAGGTCAACTACATCCCGGTGCACTGGCACCCGGCCTTCGCCGACCTCGGTTACCGGCGCGGGTCCTGCCCGGTGGCCGAGTCGTTCTACTCCCAGCAGCTGTCGCTGCCGCTCTACCCGGACCTCAGCGACACCGACCAGGATCGCGTCATCGACGCGCTGACCGCGGCCCTGCGGGTCGGCTCGGTGCGTACCGCCGCCTGATGGGAACCTGATGCACCACGCCAACCACTTCTACGGCCACGCGCACGTGCTGGCCCGCTATGCCGGTCTTGGCGACCGGCACCCACCGCGGATCAACGGGTACGTGCAGCACGGCTGGAACATCGGTGACGGCCTGGCCCCCGGTCACCCGTACGCCGAGCGCACCCCGAGCCTGCTCTGGTCGGAGCAGACCCGCCGACGGGCCTGGTCGGTGGGGCGGCGCAACGTGGTCGTCATCGGAGCCCCGTTCATCTACCTGCTGGCCATGCGCCCCGAGGAACCGCCGGCCGAGGAGCGGGTGGGCACCATCTGGTACCCGTTCCACGGCTGGGAGGGTCAGCACGTCAAGGGCGACCACCGGAAGTTGATCGCGCTGATCCAGGAGACCGAGCCCGGCCCGGTCACCGTCTGCCTCTACTGGCACGAGTACCGGATGCGCAGCGTCCGTCGGCTCTACGAGCGCGCCGGCTTCCGCGTGATCTGCCACGGCTACCGGGGACACTGGTGGAAGGACACCGACCCGGAGTTCCTCGACAAGCAGTTGACCGAGCTGCGTCGACACCGCCGGGTAGCATCCAACCGGCTGACCAGTGCGATCTTCTACGGCATCGCGGCCGGCTGCGAACCGGCGGTCTACGGCGACCCGATGATCCTGTCCAACGAGGACCCGACGTTCGGCGGGACGGCCCGCATCCGCCGTCAGTGGCCGGAGCTGCACGGCGCCGAGGTCGACCTGCCCACCGCGGTCGAGATCGCCCGCGCCGAGCTGGGCATCGACCACCGCTGCACGCCGGCAGAGCTGCGCGAGCTGCTCGGTTGGGCGAACCTCCAGGAGGAAGAGGACCACCGTGACGACTGAGACGGCACCCGCCGACCGGATCACCCTGCCGGGCGGCGAGATGCTGGCCTGGTCCGACCTGCCGCAGGAGCGCCTGGCCGACGGTGGGCCCGTCGCCGCGCTGGCCGCCCGGCTCGTGCCGCCCGGCGCCCGGGTCCTGGTGGCCGGGCCGCACGACCCGGCCCTGCTCGACCAGCTCGGCCACGCCGAGGTGACCTGCCTGCTGCGCAGCCACCCGGACGCCGTCGCGCTGGCCCAGCGAGCCGCCCACGTGGTGGTGGGTGGCCCGGCCGGGTTGCCCGACGACGAGACGTACGACGTGGTGATCGCCGCAGCCGGGCTGGACCCGGTGGAGTCGGTGGAGGGCACCCGGCTCGGCTGGGACCGCGTGCTGGCGCGACTGGTCGCCGCGGTACGGCCGGGTGGCGCGCTGCTGCTGCGCCTGGACAACCCGCTCGGCCTGCACCGACTGGTCGCCACCACCCCCTGGTACGCCGGCCGTGACGATTCCGCCTGGACGATCGGCGGAGTGCTCGATCGCACCCACCCGGCCAACCGGGACCAGTTGCGCGAACGGCTCACCGCGGCGGAGCTGCAGCCGGTCGCGTGCTGGGCCGCGTACCCCGACGCCAGCACCCCGACGGCGCTGCTCGACACCGACCACCTCGACCGGGATGCCGGCTCCGGCCTCTTCGACGCGGTGCTGCACGGCGCGTGCGCCGGAGGTTTCACCAACGACACCGTGCTCCAGGACCCGGCCCGGCTGGCGGTGGACGCGCTGCACGCCGGACGCGCCGCCGACCTCGCACCGGGCTGGCTGATGCTCGCCCACCGGCCCGCCGACCCCGCGGCCCCGACCACGCCATCCGTCGACCGGGACCTACCGGTGGCGCTGGTGCAGACCGGGCGCCCCGGAATCGGCGTACTGGAGGTGCTGCACGGCCCGTCGGGATGGCGGTGGGGGCTCACCGCGGCCACCGGCACGACCGTGCCGGCCGCCGCGCCGTTCGCCAGCCGCGAGGCCGCGTACCGGGACGCGGACGCGCTGTCCGGGCCGGTGCCGTCCGGCCGGCTGCTGCGTACCCTGCTGCTCGACGCGGCCCTGCGCCGCGACCTGGCGACCCTGCGCACGCTGCTGCACGGGTACGCGGGCTGGCTCGCCGACCAGGCCGACACCGACGGCCGGATCGCCGGCGCCGCGGCGCTGGCCGGCACCGACAACGTGGTCGTCGACGGCGAGCGGTACGCGGTGCTCGACCCGAGCTGGCGGGCCACCGACGCGCTGCCCACCGACGTGGTGCTGGCCCGCGGGCTGTGGCGCTTCGCGGCGGGCCTGCTCACCGGCGGATACGCCCACCCGTGGTCGTCCACCCTCGACGTCGCCGGTCTGACCGTGGTGCTCGGCGGGCTCACCGGCCACGACGTGGACCGTGCGACCGTCGCCGAGGCGGTGGAGGCCGAGGCGGCCATCGCCGCCGCCCTGCACGGGCTGGACCACGACGGCAGGGTCAACCTCGCCACCGAGCTGCACGCCGTGGCGCCGACCGACCCGCCGGTCGGCGCGGACAGCTACCAGCAGCTGCGCGAGGCGTGGCTGCGACAGCGTGAGGAGCTCACCCGGCTGGCGGCACTGACCGCATGGACCGAGGAGCTGCTCACCTCGCGGGAACGGGCGCTGCGTCGCGCCGAGACGACGATCGGCCTGCTCAGCGGGTCGCTCAGCTACCGGGTGGGCCGGCTCGCCATCACCCCGGCCCGGCTGGCCAAGCGCGGCGCCCGCGCCGCCAAGCGCCGGGCCGTCGCGGCGCTCGCCCCGCCGCAGCAGGAGGAGCAGCAGTGACCGGCGTACCGGCGCACGGGTTGGCCCCGACCGACGGCGCGGAGCCACGGATCGTCGGCATCGTGCAGGCCCGGATGGGCTCGTCCCGGCTGCCCGGCAAGGTGCTCCGCCCGCTCGCCGGGCGTTCCGTGCTGGGCCGGGTGGTGCGTGCCGCGCGTGACAGCGGCGTCCTGGCCGACCTGGTGGTCGCGACCAGCACCGACGTGGTCGACGACGCCGTCGTGGCCGAGTGCGAGCGGCTGGGCGTGCCCTGCCACCGCGGGCCCGTCGACGACGTACTGGACCGGTTCGTGGGTGCTCTCGCGGCGCACCCGGGAGACGCGGTCATGCGGTTCACCGCCGACTGCCCACTGCTCGACCCGGAGATCATCACCCTGGTCGCGTCGGTGTACCGGGCGGTCCCCGGGCTGGACTACGCGAGCACGTCGATCGCCCGCACCCTGCCCCGAGGGCTGGACGTCGAGATCATCCGAGCGGAGACGCTGCGCACCCTGGGCCGGCTCGCCACCGACCACCACCGGGTGCACGTGACCTCGTACGCGTACACCCATCCGGAGCTGTTCCGGGTGCTCGGCGTGACCCTCACTCCGGACCGCTCCGCGCTGCGGCTGACCCTCGACACCGAGCAGGACTGGGCACTGGTCAGCGCCGTCATCGACCACTTCGGGGACGTCAACGTGCCGCTGGCCAAACTCGCCGACTGGCTCCACGGGCAACCCCGACTGCGCGCGCTCAACGCGGACGTACGTCAGAAGCAGCTGGAGGAGTCCTGAGCACCCTCCGGGTCGGGTTGCGCTGCGACGCCGGGCCGCAGCGCGGCGTCGGCCATCTCGTCCGCTGCCTCGCGCTCGCCGAGGAGTTCCTCGCGCGCGGCGCCCACGTCGCCGTGTTCGGCACCGTCGAACGCCTCCCCTGGGCCACCGCAGAGCTCACCGCGCGGGGCATTCCCCTGCACCCGGGCCCGGAAACGCCGGCCGAACTGGTCGAGGCAGCCCACCGCCACGAACTGGACGTGCTGGTCCTCGACTCCTACGAGCTGGACCCGGCCGGGGCGGGCGCCCTGCGCGCCGCCGGCGTGTTCACCCTCGCCGTGATCGACGGAGACAGCCGAGGCCAGGTCGCCGACCTCTACCTCGACCAGAACTTCGGAGCGGAGCTGCCGGGGCCGGCTTCCGCCGCGGAGCCCCCGGTGTTGCCCGGTCGGCTGCTCGCCGGCAGCGGGTACGCCCTGCTGCGTGACTCCGTGATCACCGCCCGGCCACCGGTTCCGCCGCCCGCCACGACGGTCAGCCGACCCCGGGTGCTGGCGTTCTTCGGCGGCACCGACGCGGTCGGTGCGGCGCCGGTCCTGACCCGGGTGCTGGTGGCCACCGGCCATCCGATGGACCTCACGGTCATCGTCGGTCGACCCGAGATCGAGGCGGAGGTCGAGGACGTCGCCCCCGGCCGCGGGCAGATCATCCGGCCGGTCCCGCCCACCAGCGCACTGCCGAAACTGATCACCGAAGCCGACCTGGTGGTCAGCGCCGCCGGCACCTCGACCTGGGAACTCTGCTGCCTCGGCGCACCCGCCGCGCTGGTCTGCGTGGTCGACAACCAACGTGAGTCGTACGGCCGGGTGGTGCGGCACGGCCTGGCCGCCGGCCTCGGCGAGCTGCCGGAGCTGACCGCCGCCGGGGTCGCCGGACGAGCCGCCCGCGCGACGGCGGCGCGGACCCTGCACGGGCTGCTCAGCTCGCCGCAGCGGCGCGCAACGCTCGCCGCACAGGCCTGGTCAACCGTTGACGGGCAGGGCCGGGCACGGGTCGTGGACGCGGTACTCGACGCCGTACGCGCCGCCGCCGTCTCCGACTGACCGCAGAAGGTCAAGGTCACGCTCGATCCTGGAAATAGTCCCCTCGAACGCACGGGAGGGCACTGCATCCAGGATCGAGCACGATCTTGCCGAGTAGCAGCGGGCCGGCGCGAACCACTCCTAGCACGGGTGTACGAAAGTGCTGCTAGGGTGGCCGCATGACGCAGGCCGCCTACCAGCCGTCGATGCTCGACCTGACCGACGCCGGGCCAACCCTGGGGCCGCTGCCCGGCGTGATCCGCCGACACCAGCTCAGCCGGAGCGCCTGGGTCGACCACCTCCCCGGCTGGGTGCACGGCTCCGACACGATCCTCGACACCCTGCTCACCGAGGTGCCCTGGCGGGCCGAGCGGCGCACCATGTATGACACCGAGGTCGACGTACCCCGCCTGCTCTGCTGGTACGACGGCGAGGCTCGACTGCCCCACCCCGTGCTCACCGAGGCACGGGCCGCGCTGACCCGGCACTACGCGCCCGAGTTGGGCGAACCCTTCGTCACCGCCGGCATGTGCCTCTACCGTTCCGGCCGGGACAGCGTCGCCTGGCACGGCGACACCATCGGCCGCTCCGCGCACACCGACACCATCGTCGCGATCGTCTCCTTCGGAGCACCCCGCCCGCTGCTGCTCCGCCCACGCGGCGGTGGCGACAGCCTGCGCTTCCCGGTGGGCCACGGCGACCTGATCGTGATGGGTGGCTCGTGCCAACGCACCTGGGAGCACGCCATCCCGAAGACCACCCGCCCGGTCGGCCCCCGAGTCAGCGTCCAGTTCCGCCCACACAACGTCGCCTGACCCCACCCCGCCCCACGTCGACCCCAGCCCAGCCCAGCTCGTCGATCTTGCACATTCGGACGTCGTTGTGCCCCTTTTGGGGCGCACTGTCGGGGCAAGAACTGCAAGATCGGCGAGGGCAGGGGGCGAGGGGCGAGGGCGGGGCGGGGTGGCGGCTAGAGGAGGCCGGCTAGTTTGTAGAGGACCAGGGAGCCGGCTACCGCGACGTTCAGGCTGTGGCCCTGGCCCACCATGGGAATCTCCACCGCCGCGTCCAGATGGTCGAGCGCCTCGGGCGGGATGCCGGTCGCTTCGTGCCCCAGCAGCACCACGGTGCGGCCCCGAGCGGCGGGCAGATCACCGAGCCGGACAGCCTCGTCGGCCAGTTCCACCCCGAGGACCCGAGTCCCGGCGGCCCGTTCGGCGGCCAGCCAGCGCAGCGGACTGCCGACCCGGTGGACGCAGCCCGGCCGGCGCAGCGTGTTGCCCCGGGCCACGGCCTCGTCCACCCAGGGAAACGGAGGCACGGCGAGGCAGGCACCGACCGCGTCGCACGTACGTAACAGGGTGCCCAGATTCGCGCCGTGCATCGGCCAGAGTGGGGCGGCGATCAGGTGACCCCAACAACGGTGTGGCCGGGGACGGCGGGCGGCGCGCAGCTCACGCCTCGGCCGGACCCGGATGGCGGCGCTCACGCCGCGCCGGCGACTCCGCCGGACAAAGGAGAAATCATGTTGAGGGGTGCTTAGCGGCGCACCCGGACCCTCACCGACAACAGAGCCCTCACCATACCGCGTCGACGAACGCCCCACTCCGCATGATCGCGCTCGATCCTGGATCGAGTGGTATCGCCACGTCGGTGATGCCACTACTTCCGGGATCGAGCGCGATCTTCGGCGGATCTCAGGCCGGGCCTGCCGGGCGGGTGGGGTCAGTCGCGTTCGATGACGTGGCCGACCACCGTTGGGCCGAGCATCACCGCGAAGCCCGAGCCGTCGCGGCGTGGGTCCGCCGCGGGCAGCTCCACCGGGTCACCGGTGCCGGTCGCGCCGACCGGACGCGGACCCACCCACGCGACGGCCACATCCGTCTCACCCTTGAGGAAGCGGTGCGCGCGCACCCCGCCGGTGGCCCGGCCCTTCGCCGGGTACGCCTTGAACGGCGTCACCTTGACCGTCGCCCCGGTGGAGGTGACCACCATCGGCTCGCCATGCCCCGGGTCGTCGGTGCGTACCGCGCCGAAGAACGCCACCCGCGCCCCGGCCGGCAGACTGATGCCGGCCATGCCGCCACCCTTGAGACCCTGCGGACGGACCAGCGCGGCGGGGAACCGCAACAGCGACGCCTCCGAGGTGACGAAGGTCAGCGTCTCGTCGCCGTCGGTCAGCCAGGTCGCCCCGACCACCTCGTCGCCCGCACGCAGACCGATCACCTCGAACTCGTCGGAACGCACCGGCCACTCCGGCGCGCAGATCTTCACCACGCCCTGCCGGGTGCCCAACGCCAGCCCCGGTGAGCCCTCCGCCTGCCCACCCAGCGGGGCCAGGCCGACGACGGTCTCCCCCGCCTCCAACGGCACCAACTCGGCCGCGGACATGCCACCCCGCAGCGACACCGTGCCGGCCTGCTCGGGCAGCACCGGCAGCGGCAGCACGTCGACCTTGAAGGCCCGACCGGCACTGGTCAGCAACAGCACCCGACCACGGGCGGTGGAGTGCACGATCGCGCGTACCGTGTCGTGCTTGACCCGGCCGTTGCGCCGGCGCCCCTCGGCGCTCTCCTCCGACTCGGCCGCGGTCCGGGCGACCAGCCCCGTCGCGGAGAGGATCACCTGGCACGGGTCGTCGGCGACCTCCAGCGGGCCAGCCGGCGCGGACGCGGCCAGCACCTCCTTGAGGTCGCCGTCGACCAGCGTCGTCCGCCGTTCGGTGGCGAACTGCTTGACCACGGCCGCCAACTCGTCGGAGACCACCTTCTTGAGTACCCGCTCGTCGTCGAGGATCGCGCTCAGCTCGGCGATCTCCGTGCGCAGCCGCTCCTGCTCGGCCTCCAGTTCGATCCGGTCGAACTTGGTCAACCGGCGCAGCGGAGTGTCCAGAATGTAGGTGGCCTGGATGTCGGAGAGACCGAAGCGGCTCATCAGCCCGTCCTTCGCGGCCTGCGCGTCGTCGCTGCCACGGATCAGCCGGACCACCTCGTCGATGTCCAGCAGGGCGATCAGCAGACCGTCGACCAGGTGCAGCCGCTCCTGCCGCTTGCGCCGGCGGTACGAGGTGCGCCGGGTGACCACCTCGTACCGGTGGGCGAGGAACACCTCCAGCAGCGCCTTCAACCCCAGCGTGCGGGGTTGCCCGTCGACCAGGACCAGGTTGTTGACGCCGAACGACTGCTCCAGCGGGGTCAGCCGGTAGAGGTCGGCGAGCAGCGCCTGCGGGTTGACCCCGACCTTGCACTCGACGACGAGTCGGGTGCCGCTCTCCCGGTCCGTGAGGTCCTTGACGTCGGCGATGCCGGTCAGCCGCTTGGTCTTGGTGACCTCGTTGGTGACCGCCGCGATGACCTTCTCCGCGCCGACGCCGTAGGGCAGCTCGACCACGGTGATGGCCTGGCGACCCCGGCTGCCCTCGATCGGGCCGATCTCCACCTTGCCGCGCATCCGCACCACGCCGCGCCCCGTCTCGTACGCGCGGCGCACCTCGTCCAGGCCCAGCAGCACGCCACCGGTGGGCAGGTCGGGGCCGGGAACGAACTCCATCAGCTTGTCGAGACTGGCGTCCGGGTGGTTGATCAGCCAACGAGCCGCCTGGACCACCTCGGCCAGGTTGTGCGGAATCATGTTGGTGGCCATGCCGACCGCGATCCCGGACGCACCGTTGACCAGCAGGTTGGGGAAGGCCGCCGGGAGCACGGTCGGCTGGGTCAGCGACCCGTCGTAGTTGGGCTCGACGTCGACGGTGTCCTCGCCCAGCTCACCGACGAGCAGCATGGCCTCGCGCGACATCCGCGCTTCGGTGTAGCGCGACGCGGCCGGTCCGTCGTCCGGAGACCCGAAGTTCCCATGCCCGTCGATGAGCGGCACGTTGAGCGAGAAGTCCTGCGCGAGGCGGACCATCGCGTCGTAGATCGCCGTGTCGCCGTGCGGATGGTACTTACCCATGGTGTCGCCCACGATGCGGGCGGACTTCACGTGCCCACGGTCGGGACGGTAGCCCTGCTCGTACATCGACCAGAGGATGCGCCGGTGCACGGGCTTGAGGCCGTCACGGGCGTCGGGCAGGGCGCGGGAGTGGATGACCGAGAACGCGTATTCCAGGTAGGAGTCGGAAACCTCGGTGACCAGTGGATTGTCGAAGACCCGCGCGCCGGCCTGGTCGAACGAGGAGAGGTCGACCTTGTTTTCCTTGCGCCGTGCCATGACTCAGCTCTCCACTCGAACGGAACGGGTGCTCATGCGTCGATCGCTTCCCGGTCGACCCGGTCCGCGGAGTCGATGAGCCAGTTGCGGCGTGGCTCGACCTTCTCACCCATCAGCAGCTCGAGGATCCGCTCGGCGGCGTCGACGTCGTCGAGGGTGATCCGGCGGACGGCACGGGTGGCGGGGTTCATCGTGGTGTCCCACAACTCGTCGGCGTCCATCTCACCGAGGCCCTTGAAGCGCGGGATGGGCGTGACGATCTGCTTGCCGGCCTTCTCCAGCTTGCGGACCGTCGTCTCCATCTCGGCCTGGGTGTAGGTGTAGACGGTCTGCGGGTTGCGCCCCTTGGTAGTGATCTTGTGCAGGGGCGGCATCGCGGCAAAGAGCCGACCGGCCTCGATCAACGGACGCATGTAGCGGGCGAAGAGGGTGATCAGCAGCGTCCGGATGTGGGCGCCGTCCACGTCGGCGTCGGCCATGATCAGTACGCGGCCGTAGCGCAGCGAGGCGAGGTCGAACGTACGCCCCGAGCCCGCCCCGAGGACCTGGACGATCGCGGCGCACTCGGCATTGTCCAGAACCTGCTGGAGGTTGGCCTTCTGCACGTTGAGGATCTTGCCCCGGATCGGCAGCAACGCCTGGTATTCGGAGGATCGCGCCATCCGGCTCGTGCCGAGCGCGCTGTCGCCCTCCACGATGAACAACTCGCTGCGGTCGATGCCGGTGGCTCGACAGTCGACCAGCTTCGGCGGCATGGACGCGCCCTCCAGGGCGGTCTTGCGCCGGGCGGCGTCCTTCTGCTGCTTCTGGGTGAGCCGCACCCGTGCCGCGTCGACGATCTTCTGCAGGACGGTGCGCGCCTCGGCCTTGGTGCGCCGGTCCTCCAGCCAGGCCTTGACGTGCGCGTCGACCAGCCCCTGGAGCACCTTGGTGATGCCCGGGGTGGAGAGCTCGTCCTTGGTCTGCGAGGTGAACTGCGGCTCGGGGATCCGCACGTGCACCACCGCCGTCATCCCCTCCAGGACGTCGTCCAGGGTGGGCGGCTCCTCCTTGGCCTTGAGCAGACCGCGGGTGTTGCGGACCGCGTCGGCGAGGGCGCGGACGAGAGCCCGCTCGAAGCCCTTGCGGTGGGTGCCGCCGTGCGCGTTGCGGATGGTGTTGGTGAAGCACTCGACGGTGCGCTCGTAGCCGGTGCCCCAGCGGAACGCCACCTCGACCTCGGCGCGCCGTTGCACGTTGGACTGCATGACGCCGTTGGCGTCGGCGGCGTTCTCCCGGTATGTCCCTTCCCCGTTGACCAGCAGGGTGCCGGAGACCGGCCGGTCGCCGGCCGGCGCGAGGAACTCCACCATGTCGCTGAGCCCGTTGGGGTAGTGGAACCGCTCCTCGGCGGGGACCTCGCCGGTCAGGTCACGCAGCAGGTAGGTCACGCCGGGGACCAGGAAGGCGGTGTTGCGCAGCTTCGTGCGGACCGCGTCGACGTCGAGTGCGGCGCCGGTCTCGAAGTAGCGGGCGTCGTGCCACCAGCGGATCGAGGTGCCGGTGCGCTGGCCGCGCTTCATCGCCCCGGTGACCTGCAGCCCGGGGCCGGCGGTGAAGGGCGCGGCCGGACCGTCGCCCTCGAAGATGCCCGGGACGCCGTGCCGGAAGGACATCGCGTGCACCTTGCCGGCCCGGCGGACGGTCACGTCGAACCGGTGGGACAACGCGTTGACCGCTGAGGCGCCGACGCCGTGCAGGCCGCCGGAGGTCTTGTAGCCGGAGCCGCCGAACTTGCCGCCGGCGTGCAGCCGGGTGAGCACCAGCTCGACGCCGGAGATGCCGGATTTGGCGTGCACGTCGGTGGGGATGCCCCGGCCGTCGTCGTCGACCTGCACCGAGCCGTCGGCGTGCAGGGTCACCTCGACGTTGCTGGCGTGACCGGCGACACCCTCGTCGGTGGAGTTGTCGAGGATCTCGTTGACGAGGTGACCCACGCCACGGCTGTCGGTGGAACCGATGTACATGCCGGGCCGCTTGCGGACAGCGTCCAGCCCCTCAAGGTGAGTGAGGTCATCGGCCCCGTACAGGGTGTCAGGCTCTGCGGTCAACTGGTCGTACTCCCCGGTCTCGGCGGTGTGCAGCCGGTCACCGGCGACTTCAGCCGGCGTGGCGCGCCGGAGCGAGCCTAGCCCGAGGCTAGGACAACTCCCTTGGCCCCCGCTCCGACCCGCCGCGCGTGAGCCTGCGGACGTGAGCCAACAAACAGCCCACCGGTGATCACGGGACCACGCAGAGACACCTCCACCGTTACGCTGACCCATGATCGCGACCGATTGACACCGGCCGGATGCCGCTGACGCATCGACTGGAGGCGATTGTGGTGGACGAGACGACGCGGAGCCCTCTCCGGCGCGCCATCGGGACGCCCGCCCGCCGGTGGCTGCTCGCGGGCACCCTGCTGGCCGGGCTGCTCGTGGCGGTGGCGCTGACGGCGGCGGCGGCTCCTGCCGACCGGACGTTCGCCGCACTCTCGGACACCGTTCAGAGCCTGATGTCGGTCGCGACGCCGCTCTTCGGCGTCCTGCTGGTGCGCGACCTGCGGCGGGCGGCTGACGCCGTCCGGGTCGGGCCGACGGTGCTGGCGGTGTGCCTGCCGGCCGCTGTCATCGGCGTCGTGGGGGTGCTGATCTGCGCCACGACGCTCGCCCTCACTCCTGCTGACATCGCCGATGACCCGTGGCGGCACGCCGGGACGATCGCGGTGGGCAGTGTGCTGGTGCAGATCGTCGCCGGTCTGGTGGGCACCGGGCTAGGCCTGCTGCTGCGCTCGGCGGTGGTCGCGTTCCTCGCCACGATCGTCCTGCCGTTGGGCCTGTTCGCGTTGCTGGGCGGCGTGGATGCCCTCCGTCCCGCCCAGGCCTGGCTGACTCCGTTCGGCAGCGTCCGCAACCTGCTCTCGGGGGACATGAGCGTGCTGCGCTGGGCGCAGTGGTGGTGCGTCCTGCTGATCTGGGGTGTCGGTCTGAACACCGCTGGCGCGGCCGTGCTGAAGCGCCGCGACCGGGCGAACGGGTCCACTTCGACGAGGTGAACCGCACGCCGACGCGTGCATGTCTTTCATCGAACGAATCTGTTACGGGCCATTGACGCCCGTCGCACAGGGGTGATCTGATCGCGCTCTCAGAGAATCTTTCATCTTTCGATGGATGGGAGCCCCCATGCCCAGGTTCCGGCGTACCGCGCTCGCCGCGGGACTAACGATCGCCATGGCCGCGCTGACGACCGCCGTCGCGCTGCCCGCACCCGCGTCCGCCGCGCTACCCACCGCCGCGGTGGCACTCGGGGACAGCTTCATCAGTGGCGAGGGCGCCGGGGCGTACACCCCGGTGGTCGACGTCAACGGAGTCACCCAGGGCTTCCCCGGCTGGACCGCGCCGAACAACAACGCGTTCTTCTGCCACCGGTCGGCGAACGCCTCGCTCAACCAGGCCAACCTGCCGGGCATCCAGAACCGGTTCAACCTGGCCTGCTCCGGCGGCCAGCCACACGACATCGCCACCGCCTCGCAGGCGCGTACCAACGGCCGCACCGTGGCCGCGCAGCTGGACCAGCTCCGCGCCGTCGCGCAGACCCAGGACATCGACCTGGTGCTGATCGGTCTGGGCTCCAACAACAGCTCGTTCACCTTCGGCAGCGTCGCGGAGAAGTGCGCCAACCGGTTCATCGCCGACGCCTGGACCGGCTGGTGGGAGTTCTGGGCGTACCTGAACGGCCCGGTCGAGCAGAAGCCGTGCACCGACGCCGACCTGGCCACCGCCGCACAGCTCAGCGCCGCGACCGCGGAGACCACCGCCGCCGTACGCCAGGTGCTGACCACCCTCGACCAGGTGGACGCGGACGGACAGCACCGCGTGGTGTTCCAGGACTACACGAACCCGCTGCCGCTGGACCTGAACCAGCAGTTCCACGAGGAGGACAGCCGCGACGACACCCGGGACAAGTTCCGTGACCTGGGCGCCGAGCGGTACGCGGCCGGTTGCCCGATCCACCGGGCCAGCCTGGCGCCCGGGCACCGCTTCTCGCAGGGTCTGGGCACCATCGTGAGGTCCACCCGGGACACTTTGGCCGCCGAGTTCCCGGCCGACGATCTGGTGTACCTGAACGTGCAGCAGGCCTTCAACGGCGCTCGGCTCTGCGAGCAGACGAGCAGCCCGACGGGCGCGCTGGCCACGCCGATCCGGCTCCAGGACGGCGCGACCGGCACCTTCGTCACGAGCCTCGCCGGCAAGGACAAGATCGCCATCCAGCGGATCGCCAACACCTGCGTCAGCTACTTCCAGACCTGCCAGGAGTCGTGGCACCCGAACGCCACCGGGCACCAGGTGCTCGGCCAGTGCCTCGCCGGCGCCGCCGTCACCGCCGCTCGCGCGGTGGCCTGCGTCCGCGCCGGCAACGGGACGATCTCCGTCTCCTGACCGCGTCACCACACGGAGGCCCCGCCAACCGGCGGGGCCTCCGTCGCGTCCGACCGGCCGCGGCTACCCGACGGTAATGTCCGGGCCCTAGGCTGGGCCGGTGAACGGGGATCCCGAGTACGTCCAGGAGTTCGTCGACGTCGACGGCGGTCGGCTGGGGGTGCAGGTCTATCCGGAGCCGGCCGGGACGACGGGCGCGCCCATGGTCGTGATCTGGCCCGCGATGGGTGTGCGGGCCCGCTACTACCGCCCCTTCGCCGCCGCGCTACGCGCCGCCGGGCTGGCCGTGGCCGTAGCCGACCTGCGCGGCAACGGGGCGAGCACGCCGACACCGAGCCGGGCGGACCGCTACGGCTACACCGAGTTGGCCGACGACGTCGGAGCCGTCCTGGCCGCGCTCAAATCCCGACTGGACGGGCGGAAGCGACTGCTGGTCGGGCACTCGCTCGGCGGCCAGGCCGCGCTGCTGCACCTCGCCCTGCACGGCGGCGACGAGGTGGACGGGCTGGCGCTGATCGCGGTCGGCATCCCCTACTGGCGAAGCTACCCCGGCCTCCGCGGCCTCAGCGTGCTGCCGTACACCCAGGGGATCGCCGCCACCGCGGCGCTGCTCGGGGTCTGGCCGGGCTGGGGCTTCGGCGGCCGGCAGGCACGCGGCGTGATCCGCGACTGGGCGTACACCGCGCGAACCGGCCGCTTCCCCCGCCTCAACGGTACGGACACCGAGGCGGCGGTACGCGCGGTGCGGACACCGGCGCTGGCGATCAGTGTGGACGATGACCAGTACACCCCGCACGAGACGATGGACGCCCTCTGCGCGAAGCTCACCTCCGCCCCGCTCACCCGGGAGCGCTACACAGTGGCGCAGGCCGGTGCCGCGCTGGACCACTTCACGTGGGTCCGCGCGAGCACCCCGCTGGCGCGGCGGATCGCCCGTTTCGCCGACGACCTGCCGCCCCGCTGAGCCCTACGGGCCGGGCCGCTGAGCCGTACCGGCCGGGGCCGCTGAGCCCCACCGGCCGGCCGGCATGTGACGGTCCGGCTGACTCACTCGTCCTGGTCCAGCGGCACCAGCTCGCCGTCGCGCTCCACCTGGATCTCCGCGTGATCCTTGCGCGGCGCGACCTCCGCGGTGTTCTTGTGTGGGTCGTTGTCCGGGTGCATGAGCACCGCGTCGGTCTTGGGGGTCTTCTCCCGACTTTCGTCCGGCTGCGACATTCCGTTCCCCTCTCCGTCAGCGTCGCTCGGGATCTACCCGCCACCGCGCGGACGACTCCTGCCGGCGGTGCCGCGGCACCGCGAGAACCGGATGTCCCTCTCGTGCCGATGCGGGGCGGATCACCTGGTGGGCGACGGGGTTAGCCGCCCGGGCGGCGGGTAAGCCGCAGCGCCCAACACGGCGGAAGGGGATCACATGTCCGAACGGCATACCGCACTGCGCTCGATGCACGATCTGGGCCTCGCGGCCTGGTTCGGCGGCTCCCTCATGGGTGCCTTCGGCGTCAACGGCGCGGCGGGGAAAATCAGCGATTCGACCCAGCGGCTCTCGGTCGCGTCGGCCGGGTGGTCCAGGTGGACCCCGGTCAACGCCGCCGCCATCGGCGCGCACCTGGCCGGGGCGGTCGGCGAACTGGTGACGGAGAGTCCACGTGTGGCGGCTCAGTCCGGGGTGGGCCGTACCAGCGCCATCAAGACGGCGTTGACGATCGGTGCGCTCGCCGTGACCGGCTACAGCCGGTTGATCGGCATGCGCCTGGAGAAGGCTGGTGCCTCACCGGTCAGCGGTACCACCGAGCCGAACCACCAGACCCCGGCCAGCGTGGCCTCCTCGCAGCGGCAGATGAAGCTGCTCCAGTGGGCCATCCCGGCGCTGACCGGGACCCTGGTCGTGGTCACCGCGTACATGGGTGAGCAGCAGAAGCCCGGCCAGGTGTTCAAGGGCATTCTCGGCCGAGGCGGCGGGATGAAGGGCGCCTCGAAGAGCGTGATCAAGATGGCCGGAATGAGCAATGGCAAGCGGCCGATGGCGATGGCCGGGCGCTGAGGCGTCGGGCCGGCCGGCGTCCCGCCGCCACCTCGACGGCGGGGCGCTGGCCGGCCCTGCGCGCTCACCGGACTGACGACGCACGTCGTGCGGCGACACCCGGGCGGGCAGGAACGGCCCGAGGACGGCACAACGTCCGCCGGTAGCGGCGGACCGACGAGCGGGGTGGCCATGACGGCACACAAGGGACGCGGCGGGGACAACGACCGGCTGGAGCCGGAAGCGGTCAAACCGTGGGGCACCGGCGACGGCTTCGACGCCGACGCGCCCTGGGGGACCGACGAGGACTCGCCGATGGACGAGGGCAGCGAGCAGACCGCGGTACCCGAGGGACGCCGCGGGGAGCGGCGGGCGGGCAAGCCGACCGGCCCGTCCGACCCGGCGGGACGGCATGGCTTCGGCTCGGTGGAGCCGACCCGTACGACGATGGCCGGACCGGGCGCCCCACCGGATCCGGCGCCCAGCGGCCGGACCTTCCCGGACGACGCGGACATCGGCGATTCGACACAGGACGCCCTGCGTAGTCGGGGCCGACGCTCCTGACACCACCCCCGGTCGCCGTGCCCGGACCGTGGGCACCGCGCGGGCGCGACCGTCAGCCGGTCGGTGTCCGTCAGCCGGTCGGTGTGGCCTGGGCCGGAACAGCCCGATCAGCGATCATCGTCTCGGTGAGCAGTTGCGCCAGACGTGTCGCGTCGCGTTGGGCCTGACCGGCACAGCAGTTGTTGAACAGCACGTGCAGGTCGTCGGAGGGACCGGCGAGCTCGGCCAGCAGGCCGGCCCAGTGCCGAAGCTCGTCATCGGCGTACGCGTACCGGAACTTCTCCTGCTTGTCGCCGTCGCTCCAGGCGTCGCTGTGGCCGTGGAACCGGACGACCGCCGGCTCCGCCGTCATGGTCAGGATCGGTGGCACCGACGACGGGTGTCCCTGAGGCATGTCGACGCAGACCAGGGACAGGTCGTGCGCGCGCAGCAGGTCCAGAGTGTCCGTCGCGGCCGGGCCGTCGAACCACGAGCCGTGCCGCAGCTCCACGCCGACCCGCCACGGCCGGCAACGCTGTGCCAGTTCGATGATCCGGCGTTCGGCGGCCGCGCCGCGTACCAGCCACGGTGGGAACTGCAGCAGCACCGCACCCAGCTTGCCGGCCGCCGCGATCGGGTCGAGGGCCGCGCGGAACCGGGCCCACAGTTCGTCGTACGCCCGCTCGGGCAGGTCACGGCGGCGGATCCGGCTCGGGCCGCCGGCCGGGCGCAGGTCCCGGGGTAGCGCGGCGACCGGCGTCGGATGGCCGGTGAAGAGACTGAACGCCTTGACGTCGAAGGTGAAGTCGTCCGGTGTGGCGTCGACCCAGCCCTGCGTGGTCTCCGCAACGGGGATCGCGTAGTAGGACGTGTCCACCTCGACCAGTGGGAACCGGCAGGCGTAGAAACCCAGCCGCCGGGCCGGCGTGTTGGCCGAGCGCGGGTACCACCCGGAGCGCAGCAGCGACTGGTCCGCCCAGGACGACGTGCCCACCTTGATCACACCCATGCCATCCAGTGGACCGCTACGAGCGTGGATCGGCAACCGCTGGGGTGTCACGCCGCCCTCGTGTCGCGCCCCAGAAGTGTCGGTACCTCGTCCTACGGTGGCGACAGCTGGACATCGAGGGTTCAGCCGACAACGAGAAGGGTGGCACCATGCCCAGCACTGAGCAGCTCACCGGGGAGCGGGCTGACCTGCTGCAGACGCTCCGCCGGCACCGGGGTTTCCTCCTGCAGACCGTGGACGGTCTCACCGACGAGCAGGCGGCCACCTGCACCACCGTCAGCGAGCTCTGCCTCGGTGGTCTCATCAAGCACGTGGCCGGCACCGAGTACCGCTGGATGCTCTTCGCCCAGGGCGGCGCCGAGGCGATGGAGCGCGAGCCACTCGACTGGGTCGGTCAGTTCCGGGTGGCGCCGGGTGAGACCCTCAGCGGTCTGGTCGAGCGGTTCCACGAGGTGGCCGAGCAGACGGACAAGCTGATTGCCACTCTCGACCTGAACGCGGCGCACCCGCTGCCGCAGGCGCCCTGGTTCGAGCCGGGTGCCAGTTGGACGGTGCGCCGGGTGCTGCTGCACCTGATCGCCGAGACGTCCCAGCACGCCGGGCACGCCGACATCCTGCGGGAGTCGATCGACGGCGCGAAGACCATGGGCTGAGTTCGGCCGGGGCGCTCAGGTGGTTCTGGAGCGGTGGGGACTGGCGGTTCGGTCTCTCGCGTAGGCGTCGGAGTGGCCCCAGCGGCCAGGGATGTCCAGCAGCTCCAGCCGGCCGAAGCCCCCGGGCACGGCCGGGTTCACCAACAGGTCGTCGCCGGTGGGCCGCAGCCCCAGCGAGGTGCCCAGCAGCATCAGCAGCGCCCCCGACGACCACGACTGAGGGCGACCCGCCGACGGCAGCTGGACGGGATACTTCGTCACGCTGCGGTCGTAGCCGGCAATCACCTCCGGCACCGCCCCACGAAGCGTCTGCGCCAGGTCGAAGATGCCGGCCGCGATCCGTGCCGCCTGCACGTCGAAACGGTAGTGGCGCAGCCCGGCGGCGATCAGAGCGTTGTCCGACGGCCACACCCCGCCCAGATGGGCGCCGACCGGGTTGTACGCGCGCTGTCCGGTGGCGAAGGTACGCACCCCCCAGCCACTGAACAGCCGCGGCCCGACCAGGTGCTCGGCGACCGCTTCCGCCCGGTCGTCCGCGACGATCCCGCTCCACAGCAGATGCCCGATGTTGGAGGACAGCGAGTCGACCGGCTCGCCGTACGGATCGAGCGCCAGCGCGTAGTACTCCTGCCGAGGCAGCCAGAAGTCCCGGTTGAAGCGTTCCTTGAGCGCTGCCGCTTCCCGCTCCAACCGGTCGGCGTACGCGGGGTCGCCCCAGAACTCCCGGGCCAGCCGAGCGCCACGCCGTTTCGCGTCGTACGCGTAGCCCTGCACCTCGCAGGTGGCGCGGGGAAAGGCGGGCTGCCGGCCGTGTGCGTCGACGATCGCGTCGGTGGAGTCCTTCCAGCACTGGTTGATCGCGCCGTCGCGCTCGTTGCGGCGTTGGTAGCGCACGTAGCCGTCACCGGTCAGGTCGCCGTACTCGTCGATCCAGTCCAGGGCCATCCGAGCCGGGTGGCGCAGCTCGCGCACCAGATCGGCGTCACCGGACCAGCGCTCGTACTCGTCGAGCAGGACGACGAAGAGGGGGGTGGTGTCGGCCGCGCCGTAGTACAGCGCGGTCGGCCGGTCGCCGAACGCGGCCGACTCGCCGTAGCGGAGTTGGGCCAGGATCTTGCCCGGTTCCTCGTCGTGCTCATCGTCGAGCTGACCGCCCTGCAACAGCGCCAGCGTCCGCAGCGTCGCGGGGGCCAACTCGGGGGTGAACGCCATCGTCTGCAGGCAGGTGATGATGCTGTCCCGCCCGCACAACGCCATCGCCCACGGCAGGCCACCGACCGGCACCCGCTCGCTGTACGCCAGCGGCTGGTACCGCAGTGCCGCCAGGTCGGCCAGGCTGCCCCGGTACGTCTCCTCCAGCCCTTCCCGCTCGGCCACCAGCTGCGGCGCCCGGTCCAGCCAGTCCGTGAGATCGTCGCGCATGGTCCCGCGGACGGCCTGCTGGTGCGACTGCAGGCCGGCGCGCAGGTCCCGGCCCTCCTCACCCCGGATGGTCATGGAGACGTGCAGGTCGGTCACCCACGATCCTCCGGGGGCGATGTGGATCCGGAACGTCATCCCGCCCTCGTCCACCTCGGCCGGAGCGGTGCTCTGCACCGTGGTCTCGCGCGCGAACCGCTCCCGCTCGTAGCTCAGCAGGAGGCGTTGACCCGCGGAGTCGACGGCGATCTGGACGTCTCGCTCTCTGAGCTGCCCGACCTCGGCGATGTCGGCGAAGTCGCTCGCCACCTCCACCCGTACGGTGAACTCGGCGGCCTGCGACGCGTGGTTGAGCACGGTGATCTTCTCGTGGAAACAGTCATGGACCGAGCGGTGCCGGATGATCGACACATCGGCGTCGACGTAGTGGCTCGCCGCGCCCGGGACCAGGAAGAACCGGGTTTCGAAGTAGGTCATGTCGTCGCGGGAGAGCGCGTTGATCCGTTCGCCGTCGATCCTGAGTACCCAGTGGGACAGAAAGCGGGTGTCGAACGCGAAGAGACCGACCGGCGCCTGCGGATCCAGCTCGATGTCACCCTGGGCGTCGCTGATGGCGAACACGTTGCCGGCCATGACGTGCACCAGTTCCTGCCTCATGGCCGCTCATCCCGACCGGCCGACCCGGCCCGACCAGCCGACCTGGCCCGACCGGCTGACCCGGCTCGACCGGCCAACGCCGCCCGTCCCAGCTCGCGCGGGTGCCGGGCACCGCTCGGCCCGGGAAAGATCCGCCGCAGCAGCGTCAGTAGGCGCAGGTCGCCGCGTACGGCCAGTTCGTTGCTCAACAGAGCCTGAGCCAGGTGCAACTCGCCGCTGGCCATCCGGTCGAAGACCGTCCGATCCGCGCGGACCACCAGGTCGGCGTCGTCCGCGCTCCGGGTGGCTTGGACGTGCTGGTCGGCGATGGTCAGGTACCAGTGATCGGTGCAGCCGTCGCCGCGGAAGTCCAGTCGTAGCGTCCCGGCGGTGGTCTCCGGCAGATCGGGTCGCCGGCCGGCGTCCAACTGTTGCAGGTACTGCGCCGCCGTCGTGCCCATCAGGTCCCCTCCCCACGGTTCTTCGGAGGATCGCCCACACCGGGGTGAGTTCGGTTCACCCGAAACGGGTGAGAGCCGAACTCAGAAGTCGGCCTCGATCAGGCCGCGCAGGTAGGCGGCCTGGCCGACGTGTTGCAGGTCGTCCTCGGCGACGCTGACCAGCCGGACGCCGAGGGTGACCGGCGGATCCCACGCCTCGTCGACCACGCGGTCCAGGTCCGCCGGGCGCAGGCTGGCCAGGAACGACCCGGTACGCGAGGAGACCGCCTCGTAGTAGTCGATCAGGGCCTGCGCGCTCTCCGGCCGCACCGCCGCGACCTGCTCGGGCGAGTGGTTGTAGCCGGTGTCGTCCGGGTCGGCGGCGAGCCCGAACCGGCCCGCCCAGTCGCCGCTCACCCAGAGCTGTTCGGTGTCGAGCAGGTCGGCGACGTGATCGTCCTGGACTCTGGTCAGGTGCCAGACGAGCCAGCCGATCGAGTTGGCGTCCGGGCCGGGAGCCCAGTGCAGTTGCTCGGGGTTCAGCCCGTCCACCGCCGCGCGGACGAGGTCGGGCAGTCGGTCGTAGGTCTCGGTCAGCAGGTCACTCACGTCCACGGACACACCTTCCTGGTCGGCCTCCGAACCAGTACCGCCGACCGGGACCGATCAAACCTCGACCGCTACGGTGATCACGTGGTCGCGGCGTTGGAGCTGTATCTGGACCCGGACGCCACGCGGCGGATCCGGGTGCTCTGGGAAGCGCTGGAGGCCGAGGGTGTGCAGAGCATGCGGTCGCTGTGGGAGCAGCGCCACCGGCCGCACGTCTCACTCGCGGTGGCGCCCCGGCTCAACCCCGAGCAGGTCGCCGACGCGCTGCGCGGGACGGTCGTGGCCGCGCCGCTGCCACTCGACTTCCAGTACGCCGGCCAGTTCGTCGGTCGGGTGCTCTGGCTCGGCCCGGCACCCACACCGGAGCTGCTGACCCACCAACGCATGGTGTACGACCGACTCACCGCCGCCGACATCGGATTGGCCGAGCACTACCAACCGGGCCGCTGGGTGCCGCACTGCACGCTCTCCATGCGGGTGCCGAACGCGCTGATGGCCGCCGCGGTGCGGCGTTGCCTCGAGGTGTTGCCGCTGGCCGCGACCGTGGTCGGCGCGGCACTCACCGATCACGCTCGCGGCATCGCCCACCCCCTGCCCTGAGAGGGCGTCGACCGGCCCAGCTCACGACTTTGGCGAAATGTCCGGTTTGGCGGGCGACAGTCGGGAAACCGAAAACAAGCGGCACTTGAGCGGCCCGGCGTGGGATGGTTCGACATGGATGCCGTACCGATGGTGACCTGCCCGAGCGCGGGTGACCCGGCCGGCGGCGCGGGCGCACGCCGTGCCGCCGAGGCGGCTTCGACGAGAAGGGGCAGTGCCTATGCAGGCTCAGCGCAGGCCACCGCGCGCGGAGCGGAGCCAGACCCGGGACGACCGGACCGGCGGAGGCATGACCGGGGCGGCCACGCCGCTGACGATCTGGGCCGCCGCCGTACTACTCGGTCGAATCAGTGCCGGCGACGACGACGTCGAGGACGAACGGCACATCCTGCGCGGCATCGAGTGATCACCGGCGGCGCGGTTCACAGCCAACCGCGACGCTTGAAGATCACGTAGAGGGTGCCGCAGACCAGCAGCATCAGCAGCAGCGCGAACAGGTAGCCGAAGCGCCAGCTCAACTCCGGCATGTGGATGAAGTTCATCCCGTACACCGTGCCGATGAGCGTGGGAGCGAACAGGATCGCCGCCCAGGACGAGACCTTCTTCAGTTCCTCGTTCTGCGCGTAGCTGGCCGCGGTGAGGCTGCGCATCTCCTCGTTCTGCTGCTGCGAGACGAGGGTGGCGTTGACGGTGAGGATGTTCTGCAGCAGGTGCCGGAACCCGTCCACCCGCTCCACCACCTGGGTCAGGTGGTCGGTCACGTCGCGCAGGTAGCGGCGCAGTTCCTCATCCGTACTGGCGCTGCCGGCACCGTCGGCCAGCGCGTCGAGCACGCTGAGCAGTGGGCGGGCGGCCCGCTGGAACTGGATGACCTCGCGGCTGAGGCCGTAGATGCGCCGGCTGGCGTTTGGGTCGCCGCCGAACACCTGCGTCTCGATCTCGTCGATGTCGTTCTCCAGCCCGGCCACCACCGGCGCGTACCCGTCGACGACCTGGTCGAGGATCGCGTACAGGACCGCCTGCGGGCCCCGGGCGAGCATCTGCGCCTCGGTCTCCATCCGCCGCCGCACCGCGGCCAGGTCCGGTGCCTCACCGTGCCGAACGGTGACCACGAAACCCGGCCCGATGAACAGGTGCAGTTCGGAGAACTCGACCTCCTCCCGCAGGTCGTCGTAGCTGGCGGCACGCAGCACCACGAACAGGGTGTGCCCGTACCGTTCCAGCTTGGGTCGCTGGTGGGCGTTGATCGCGTCCTCGACCGCCAGGTCGTGCAGCCGAAACTCCCGGGCCAGGGACGTGATCTGGCCGATGTCGGGCCGGTACAACCCGATCCAGGCCATCGCGCCGTCCTGCTCCTGCAGGCAGCGGTACGTCTCGGCGAGGCCGGACGGCGAGGCGAACCGGTGCCCTCGGACGTAGACGGCGCTGTCCACCAGGCCACCGGCGGGTGGATCGGGCGACTCCGCTGGTGGCGGGCTGCCATCCCTCGTCTCGTACTCGTCCAGTTGGCGACCGAAACCACCACCCGGGCGGGAGCGACGGCCACCGACCATGCCCTGTCCCCTCCCCCGGTGACGTCCGGTCCGGCGCGATCCCGCCAACCCGGGGGCGCTGTTTCCCCCCTGTCTCCGGCCCGAAACCCGACCGGGCGGCGGGCGAGTTCGGAGCACCGGCGGACGGGCGCGCCCGGACGGGCGGATACTCACGGTGACCATGGGCGGGATGACGGGGGACGCGCCGATGGAGGTCAACAGGCGCGCCAGCCGGCTGCGGGGGTGGTTGCTCGACGCTGGCTCCGAGCAGGTCGTGCAGCACCCGGGGCCGCACGGGCGTCCGCCGGAGCACCGGCACCACCCGTGGTGGAAGGTGATGTGCCTGACCGGCGTCGACTACTTCTCCACGCTGGGCTACCAGCCGGGCATCGCGGCGCTGGCCGCCGGGGCGCTGTCGCCGGTGGCGACCCTGGTGCTGGTGCTGGTGACACTGCTGGGCGCGCTGCCGGTCTACCGACGGGTGGCGGTGGAGAGCCCGCACGGTGAGGGCTCGATCGCGATGTTGGTACGCCTGTTGAGCTACTGGCCGGGCAAGTTGCTGGTGCTGGTGCTGCTCGGTTTCGCGGCCACCGACTTCATCATCACCATCACCCTGTCGGCCGCCGACGCGACCGCGCACATCGACGAGAACCCGTTCTGGCCGAGCGGGCTCAAGGGGCACCAGGTGCTGCTCACGCTGCTGCTGCTGACGCTGCTGGGCGCGGTGTTCCTCAAGGGATTCGGCGAGGCCATCGGGATCGCGGTAGTCCTGGTCGGGGTCTACCTGGGGCTGAACGCGGTGGTGATGGTCGTTGCGCTGTGGCGGGTGGCGACGCACCCGAGCGCGGTCGGAGACTGGACCACCACGCTGACCACCGGCCACGGCGATCCCTGGATGGTGGTCGGGCTGTCGCTGCTGGTCTTCCCGAAACTGGCGTTGGGCCTGTCCGGCTTCGAGACCGGGGTGGCGGTCATGCCGAGCGTACGAGGTGACCCGCAGGACTCCGAGGCTCGACCGCTGGGCCGGATCCGCGGTGCCCGCCGACTGCTCACCACCGCCGCGGTGATCATGAGCGCCTTCCTGATCACCAGCAGCGTGACGACCACCGTGCTGATCCCAGCGGAGGATTTCCAGCCGGGCGGACCGGCGAGCGGCCGGGCGCTGGCCTACCTGGCGCACGAGCACCTCGGGGAGGTGTTCGGCACCGTCTACGACCTGTCCACCATCGGGATCCTGTGGTTCGCGGGGGCGTCGGCGATGGCCGGTCTGCTCAACCTCGTACCCCGCTATTTGCCCCGCTACGGCATGGCACCGACCTGGGCGCGGGCCGTCCGGCCGCTGGTGCTGGTCTTCACCGCGGTGGCGTTTCTGATCACGGTCCTCTTCGAGGCCAGCGTGGACGCGCAGGGCGGCGCGTACGCCACCGGTGTCCTGGTGTTGATCACTTCGGCGGCGACAGCGGTGACGCTCGCGGCGGCGCGGCGGCGTCAGCGCGGCCGCACCGTCGCGTTCGGAGCCATCGCGGTGATCTTCGTTTATACCACCCTGGCGAACGTGGTGGAACGCCCCGACGGTGTCAAGATCGCAGCCTGTTTCATCGGCGGATTCATCGTGGTGTCGGTGCTGTCCCGGCTGATGCGGGCCTACGAGCTGCGCGTGGACCATGTCGAGCTGGACGCGGACGCGGCCCGGATGATCGACGAACGTGCCGGACGGCGAATCCGGCTCATCGCCCATGATCCCGACACGCGCAACGCGGCGGAGTACCGCGCCAAGCTGGCGCAGACCATGGCGGACAACGACTTCCCCGATGACAGCGACGTCATCTTCGTCGAGGTCCAGGTCACCGACCCGTCCGACTTCGAGACCGAGTTGCTGGTGCGCGGCAGCGTGGTCGACGGCCGCTTCCCGGTGCTCAGCCTGGCCAGTTCCTCAGTGCCCACCGCGCTCGCCGCCCTGCTGCTGGAGATCCGCGACCGTAGCCGTCGCCGCCCCCACATCTACTTCGAGTGGTCCGAGGGCGGACCGGCTCGCAACCTCCTGCGCTACCTGGCGTTCGGACAGGGTGCCATCGCCTCGGTGACCCGAGAGATCTTGCGCCGCCAGGAGCCCGACCCGCACCGCCGGCCGCACGTGCACGCCGGCTGACCTGCGGGCGGGCCATCCCTTCGCAGACAGTGAGCGTGGTCATAACGACTGGACGATCCACCCGGGCGTGCTGCTAACCTCGCCGCAGGTCATGAGTGCCAGCGCGAAGCCCCGGCTCGCTGGCCGGCAACCCTCCTCCGCGGTGGGGTGCCCCGGGTGAAGACCAGGCACCGGCACGACGCCGGTGCAAGCGTGGCCTGGCACCCAGGTCAGCACAGACCCGGGAGAACCATGAGCATCCTCAGCACCGCCCCACCGACCGACGTCGCGGATGTCCGCGCCGGTTGGCCCTCGCCGGCCCTGACCCGGCGACGGCACGTGGACATGATGCGAATGTGCAGCGCCGCCTGTCGTCGCGGCACCACGCACTAGCGCACTCCCCTTCCCGAACCCTCCCCAGCGGTACGCCCATCGGGCGCACCGTCGGCGGCGCACGTCCGTGCGCGCCGAGACGCGACCCTTCCGGAGACACCCGTGCGATTTCTTCCTGCCCTGACCCGCGCCGCCGCCCTGGGCGCGGCCACGATCCTGGCCGCCACCACGCTCACCGCCTGCGGCGACGACAGCTCGTCCGACGCCACCGCCAACCCCTACGGCCTGGCGCAGCCGGGCGTGCTGCGGGCCGGCACGCTGACCGACGCCCCGCCGAACGTCTACCTCAAGGACGGCAAGTTCACCGGCTTCGACAACGACCTGCTGACCGCCGTGGCCGGCAAGCTCGGCCTCAAGGTCGAGTTCGTCGGCACCGACTTCTCCGCCCTGCTCTCCCAGGTCAACAACCACAAGTTCGATGTGGGCAGCTCCTCGATCACCATCACCGAGGCTCGTAAGAAGACCGTCGACTTCGGCAACGGCTACGACTTCGGCTACTTCGGCCTGGACGTGCCGGCCGGCTCTCCGATCACCGGCTTCGACCAGCTCGCCGGCAAGCGGGTCGTGGTGGTGCAGGGCACCGTCCAGGACGACTACGCCACCGGCCAGAAGCTCGACCCGGTGCGGGTGCCGGACTACAACGGCGCGATCAACCAGCTCAAGGCCGGCACCGCCGACGCGTGGATCGCCCCGGCCGAGATCGGCGAGAAGTCGGCCACCGACAGCAGCGGCAAGATCACCGTTGCGGCCAAGCAGCTCAGCCCGGCACCGACCGCGTACGCCGTCGCCAAGGGCGGCGACAAGCTGCGCGAGGCACTGAACAAGGGCCTCGACGAGGTCATCGCGGACGGCACCTGGAGCCGGCTGCAGGCGCAGTACTACCCCGGCCGGCCGATCCCGGCGGACTTCAAGCCGGGCAGCGGCACGGTGACGCCGTCGGCGTCCGCGTCGGCCGCTTCCTGAGGCGTACCCGGTGACGAGCGAGCAGGGCGGTAGGAGAGGCGACCGATGGATCCGTTGAGCACCCTGTGGGAGACCTTCTTCGACTGGGACGCGATGCGCGAGGCACTGCCCGAGATGCTGACCGTCGGGTTGCCCAACACGCTGATCCTGGCGGTCTCCGCCGCCCTGCTCGGCTCGGTGCTGGGCCTGTTGCTGGCCGTCGCCGGTATCTCCCGCAGCCGTTGGCTGCGCTGGCCGGCGCGGGTCTACACCGACGTGTTCCGAGGGCTTCCGGCCGCGGCGACGATCCTGCTGATCGGCGTCGGGCTGGCCCCGCTGGGCATGGAGGTCTGGGGGCCGGATCCCTACCCGTTGGGCATCCTGGCGTTGTCGCTGATCGCGGCCGCGTACATCGGAGAAATTTTCCGCTCCGGCATCCAGTCGGTGGAGGCCGCCCAGCTGGAGGGCGCCCGTGCTCTCGGTTTCTCCTGGGCCGACGCGATGCGGCTGGTGATCATCCCGCAGGGCATCCGGCGGGTGCTGCCGGCCTGGGTGAACCAGCTCATCGCCCTGATCAAGGACTCCAGCCTGGTCTACTTCCTCGGCCTGGTGGCCAGTCAACGAGAGCTGTTCCGGATCGGCCAGGACTACGCGGCGACCACCGGCAACGAGTCCGCGCTGCTGCTGGCGGGGCTCTGCTACCTGGTGCTGACCGTCCCGCTGACGCACGTCGTCAACTGGATCGACCGGCGGCTGCGCAACGGCCGACCGACCACCGTGTCGACCGAAGAGGACGACGACCTGGCGTCCTACGCCGCGACGGAAGGGGACCGGCGATGACCACCGCGACCACCACCTCGGTCAGCCTCGACGTACGCGACGTGCACCTTGCCTTCGGGCCGAACCGGGTGCTGCGCGGTGTCGACCTCACCGTGCCCCGCGGGGCGACGGCCTGCGTGATCGGCCCGTCCGGGTCGGGCAAGTCCACCCTGCTGCGCACCATCAATCGGCTGATCGAGCCGGACCGCGGCGACGTGCTGCTGGACGGGCGCAGCGTGCTGGACGACGACCCGGACGCGCTGCGGCAGCGGGTGGGCATGGTCTTCCAACAGTTCAACCTCTTCCCGCACATGAGCGTGCTGCGCAACGTCACCCTCGCGCTGCGCCGACTCCGCAAGCTCGGCGAGGACGAGGCGGAGGCGATCGCCCGAGCCCAACTGGAGCTGGTGGGGTTGGCCGCCAAGGCCGACGCGCGGCCGGCGCAGCTCTCCGGCGGTCAGCAGCAGCGGGTCGCGATCGCCCGGGCGCTCGCGCTGCGGCCCGAGGTGATGCTCTTCGACGAGGCGACCTCGGCGCTCGACCCGGAGCTGGTCAAGGGCGTGCTCGGGGTGATGGCCGACCTGTCCGCCGCGGGCATGACCATGGTGGTGGTCACCCACGAGATGGGCTTCGCCCGGCAGGTCGCCGACACCGTCGCCTTCATGGACCGGGGCGTCGTGCTGGAGGCCGGGCCGCCCGAGGGGATCTTCGAACGGGCCGAGCATCCCCGGCTACGGCGGTTCCTCGCCCAGGTGCTCTGAGCCCGCCAGGGGCGGTCAGTCGTTGGGCCCGCGCCCCAACAGCCGGATCTCCTCGTTGTCCAGCGAGGCTTGGAGCTCCTGCAGCACGAGGTCGTCGATCTCCCGGCTGTCGCGCAGCCGGGTGATCTCCCGCCGCTTGTGGGCGAGGACCCCGAGGCGCAGCCGACGTTCCAGGCGACGTTCCTCGGCGGTGCTCTCCCCACCCTCGTTGACGTCATCCAGGTGTCGCTGGTACTCGGCCTGCAGCCGGCGCACCGACTCCTCCCGGGCACCGATCTCGGCGGCGATCTGGGGCAGGGCGGCCAGGCCCACCTCGGTGGCCCGCCGCCGGGCGTTGCGGGCCTCGTCGACGCGTTCGGGGTCGCCGACCAGGCCCGCCCAGCGCACCACCTGCGGCAGGGTGGTGCCCTGCAGGAGCATGATCAGCACGATCACCAGCGCGGTGACGAAGATGATCAGATCGCGTTCGACCACCGGCCGACCGTCGACCGTCATCGTCGGGACGGCCAACGCGGCGGCCAGCGACACCGCACCCCGGAAACCGGACCAGCCGGCGACGGTCCCCACCCGCCAGCCGGACGGCCCCTCGCCCTCTCCCTCGCTCACCATCCGGCGGCGCCGCAACCTCGCCGACTGCGTCGTCAGATAGATGAAGAGCAGCCGCGTCGCCAGGACGACCACGGTGACCACGAGCACGATCACCAGCGCCCGTCCGGGCGAGGTGCTGCTGATGCCCCGCACCGCCCGAGGTATCTGCGTGCCGAGCAGGACGAACAGCCCACCGTTGATCAGGAACGTGGTCAGGTCCCAGAACGCGTACGCCAGCACCCGGGACCGGGCGCGGATCACCCGTGGGCCGGCGTAGGCCAGCATCAGTCCGGCGACCACCACCGCCAGCACACCGCTGGCGTGCACCGCGTCGGCGAGCAGGAAGGCGCCGAACGGTGTCAGCACACTCAGCGCGCCCTCGCGCAGCGGATCGTCGAGCCGCTTGCGGATCAGCACCACGGCGGCCCCCACCAGCAGACCGGCGAGCACGCCGCCGACACTGGCCCCGACGAACTCCTCGCTGACGCCCAGCACACCCGGCTTCGCACCCTCGGCGAGCAGACCCACCGCCACCGCGAAGATCACCAGGGCGGTGCCGTCGTTGATCAAGCTTTCCGCGTGCAGGGTGGTGAGCAGCTTCCGAGGCAACCGTTTGGCGAGCCCGGTGACCGCCGCGGCGTCGGTCGGCGCGAGGACCGCGCCGAGCACCCAGGCGGCGGCGGGGTTCACCCCGAACGCCTGCGCGGTGAACGACACCGTGACCATGGTGAGCACCACCAGCACCACGGCGAGCAACCCGATCACCGGCAGGTTGGCCCGGATCTCGCGCAGACTGATGGTGAGGCTCTCCCGGTACAGGATCGCCGGCAGGAAGATCAGCAGCACCAGGTCCGGTTCCAGGGTCACCTCGGACAGCGGCGGCGTGAACCCGAGCAGCACCCCGAACGCGATGAGCAGAACCGGCGGGGCGACCCGGTACCGACCGCCGAGCGTGGTGCCGATCAGGACGGTGACGCCCAGCACCACGATCAGGACGAGCACCTCCACGCGTACCCCCTCGGACCATGGCCGACGGCGGACGCGCCGGTGGTTCCATCTGACCGCACCCGCCGGCCGGTTCCAGCGGAAACCGGCAAGTCGCCGGAGACGTCGTGTTCATCGGCCCCGCCCCGCCCGCTCGCCGACCCTCGGCAGTGGTCGATGGGCGACACAGGCGATGCGAGCCCTGCCCAGATCACTCAAGAGACCTCGGGCGCATCAGTCTTCGTCGAGATAGGGCGCCACGACCGCACGGGTGTCGGCGCTGCTCACCACCGGAACGATCTCGAATGTGACGCCCGCGCCGCGCCACCCCAGCACCCACTGCTGAAGCAGTCGCAGGTCGTCGCATCGCATGAGCTGGAAGCAGCGGCCGAAGGTCGGCTCGACCCAGCTGTCCACGTATTCCAGTCCGTCCGGGAGCTGACGGCCGCGGTCGCGGACCGCCCGGTACACCGGCACCATGTCGTTGTCGCGGAACCGCTCGATGACCATGAAGAGCATCGAGCATGGTAACCGGCGCCGACAGCATCGAGCACGGTTACCGCACGGCGCTCAGGTTGAGTCGTCGGCGCGGACGCGCGCGGTGAGCACCCGAGCGGTACGGCGGTGCCCGGCGGCTTCCTCGTCGCGGCCCAGAGCAGCAGCCAGATCGGCGAGGTGCCCGGCCACCGGGCCGACGGTAAGCACCCCGCTGCCAGCGGCCAGTTCGGCGGCGGCCGGGCTGAGTGCGGCGGCGACGCGTTCCATGGTGGACCGGTCGTCGATGGCCAGCGCCGCCCGAGCGGTGAGGCACAGCCGCACCTCCCGCAGCAGGTCGTGCGGCCCGTCCGGCAGGGCCCGCAGCGCCACTCGGGCGGCGCTGGGATCGTCGGCGGCAGCGAGCAGCAGGGGTCGGACCCAGGGCCCGTGCGGACCCCAGTCCAGCCGCGCCCAGTCCTCGTCGTCCGGCCCGGGAACCGGCCGCCACCCGGGGAGCAGCCGGGCGTCACCTGCCAGCCGGTCGTCGCCCACGGCGTCGGCCAGCCGCAGGCCGAGCAGGGCGAGCGGCAGCAACCCCTGGGCCAGTCCCGGCATACCGTCGGCGGGCAGTCGTTCGGCGGCGGCCCGGTACGCCGTTGCCGCGGCGTCCCGGTCGCCGTCCAGCGCCAGCCGCAGCGCGGCGTACCACCGGGTGAAGACGCCGACCAACGGAAGTTCGTACCGTTCGGCGAGCCGGTCGGCGGCGCGGGCGTGCGCGTCGGCGCCGCGCCGGTCGGCCAGCGCGCAGTTGGCCTGGACCAGGACGAGGTGCCCGAGCACCTCGAAGGTCACCAGCTGGTGTCGGGCGGCCAGGTCGACCAGTTCGGCGCCGATCCGGGCCCGTGCACCGGCCAGACCGACACGCCGGAAGGCGTGCATGAAGCGGGCGTTGAGCGCGAAGGCCAGCAGCCCGGGGTCGCCAACGGTCCGGGCGATCGCCTCGGCCTCGTCCGCCGCACGGCGGCCCCGATCGGTGGTGGTGCCGCGCAACTCCAGCGCAAGGGTGCTCAGCAGCCGGCTGCGCTGTGCCGAACCGGTCGAGCCGAGAGCGGTCAGCGCGTGCTCGACGGCTCGGACGATGTGCCCGGAGAGCACGTCGTCGTCGTTGCGCGTCCAGATGGCGGGCACGTCGAAACCCGCCAACACCTCCTCGATCAGCAGGGGGTCACCGACGGTTTCGGCGGCGGCGATCGCCTCGGCGCGCCGCCGCCGCGCCTCGGCCAACCGGCCGGTGACGGCCAGCGCGCGCCCCAGGCCGAGCAACGCGGTCAACCGCTCGCGCTGCGCGACCCCACCAGCGCGGTCGTACGCGTCGAGCGCCTGGCCCCACAGGCGGGCCGCCTCGTGCGGATTACCGTCCCGTTCGGCCCGCTCGGCAGCCGTGCGGGCGTACGCCCCCGCGCGACCGGCAGCGACCGGGCCACCGGCGCGGAGCAGGTGGTGCGCGAGGGCGGCGGGTTCGATGGGTTCCCGCTGTCCCAGCACCTCCGCGACGGCCCCGTGCCAGGCGGCGCGGCGCGGCGCGGACAGGTCGGCGTAGAGCGTGTCGCGGACCAGGATGTGGGTGAAGCGCAGCCGCCCGTCGGTCTCCCGCTCGCTGAGGAACCCGGCCTGCAGGGCACGGTCCACGGCGTCCAGCACCGCCGAGGGATCACCGGCCAGCGCGCTGAGCACCTCCGGGTCGAGGTCCCGCCCGAGCACGGCCGCCTGCCGCAGCACGGTACGGGTCGGGGCGGGCAACTGCGCCAACCGGTGCCGGATCACGTCGCGCACCCCGGGCGGCACCGCGACCAGTGCCGCCTCGCCCTCGCCCGCGTACAACTGGGCCAGCTCGCGGACGAAGAACGGGTTGCCGCCGCTGCGGTGGTGGATCAGCTGGACGGTGGCCGGGTCCAGGTCCGCCCCGACGACAGCGCGGGCCAACTCGCCGGTCGCCGGTGCGGGCAGGCCGGCGAGATACTCCCGGGTCGGCTCCAGCCCGGCGGCGCGTGCCAGGGTGGCGGTCAGCTCCGGGCTGATCTCGGTGGCCCGGTAGGTGCCGAGGATCAGCACCGGCCCGGTGGCCGGCTGTGGGCCGGTGAGCAGGGCGGTCAACAGGTCCAGGGTGTCGCCGTCGGCGCGGTGCAGGTCGTCGAGGACCAGCAGCACCGGCCCCCGGTCGGCGACCGCCGAGACCAGCGCCGCCACGGCACGCTGCCGGCGGAACCGCGTCCCGGCCGGATCACCCGGGCCATCGGCCGACCCGGCGGGCTCAACGGTTTCGGCCGGCCCGGCGAGCGCGTCGGTGACCTGGGTCCACGGCCAGGCCGCCGGGGCGCCCTCGTACTCCGGGCTACGTCCCCACGCCGTGGTCCAGCCCTCGGCGGCGAGCCCCTGGGTCAGGGTTTCCGCCAGCGCGGTCTTGCCGGCGCCCGGATCACCGCTGAGCAGCGCCAGGGTGGGCTGGTGGCGTTGGGTGGCGGCCGCGGCGGCCCGCCGCAGCCGACCCAGCTCGGCATCGCGGCCGACGAACGAACGCCGCCGGGCCGAACCCGCGTTGACGGGTGGGACAAGTCCCGTGCCGCTGGGGGTGGCGGCGTCCTCGGGAGGCGGGGTGAGGTGCGGTGCCTGGGCCAGGATGTCGGCTTCGAGCCGCCGCAGGTCGGGGCCCGGATCCACGCCCAGCTCGGTCACCAGGACGTCCCGGGCCGCACGCAGCGCGGCCAGCGCGTCACCCTGCCGGCCGGAGCGGTACCGGGCCACCGCGAGCAGCCGCCAGGCGTCCTCGCGCAGCGGATGGCGGGCGAGATGGGCCGGCAGGTCGGCGGCGGCCTCGTCCGGCCGACCCAACGCCAACAGCGCCTCCGCCCGCCGCTCGACGGCGAGCATCCGCAGCTCATCCAGTCGATTGATCTCCGCGACCGCCCAGGCCTCGTTCGCGCAGTCGGCGTACGCGGGACCGCGCCAGAGTGGCAGGGCCGCGTCGAGCGCGGCCAGGGCCGGCGCGGGACGTCCCACCGCCAGCAGGCGACCGGTCTCGCCGACGGCCGCCTCGAACCGGTCGGCGTCCACCGCGTCCGGTGCGGACCGCAGCACGTACCCGGGTGGCTCGGTGACCAGGATCCGGGGCGGCTGCCGGGGCGGTCGATCGGGTTCCAGCGCCCGGCGCAGGTCGGCGACGAAGGTCCGGATCGCGCCCACCGCCCCGTCCGGCGCGACCTCCCACAGGTCGTCGACGAGGCGATCCACCGGCACCACCCGGCCGTGCGCGATCAACAGCCGGGCCAGTACCAGGCGCTGCCGGTGCCCCTTGAGCGGGACCGGGCCACTCTCGGTCGCGGCGGTCACCGGCCCGAGTACGCCGAACGTCACCGCGACAGGTGCCGTCGGCTGCCTGGTCATGGCACCAATCTAGGCGGATCGGCGCGGGCGACGGCGACCTGCCGGCACTGATCCGGCACTGATCATCTGCTGATCACCGGCGGGCAGGCTCGACGACGTACGGCGACGACGGGCCACTGCCCCAGCCGCCCCTGCTCACCAGGAAGGTTCCCCGTGGACCCCAAGATCAACGGTTTCGACTACCGGCGCGTCACCGTCGCCGACGGTGTGACGCTCAACGCCGCCGTGGGCGGTTCCGGGCCAGCTGTCGTGCTGCTGCACGGCTTTCCGCAGACCCACCTCATGTGGCGGCACGTCGCGGCCGACCTGGCCGCCGACCACACGGTCATCTGCCCCGACCTGCGCGGCTACGGCGACAGCGACAAGCCGGTCGACACCGACGGCAACGGATACGCCAAGCGCACCATGGCCGCCGACGTCGTGGCGCTGGCCGGCGCGCTCGGCCACGAACGGTTCGCCCTGGCCGGGCACGACCGGGGCGCCCTGGTCGCGTTCCGCGCCGGTCTCGACCATCCGGAGGCGATCAGCCAGCTCGCCCTGCTCGACGTGCTGCCAACCCTGGACATGTGGGGCGTGCTGCACGGCGCCACCGCGGCGGTCGCGTTCCACCTGTACCTGATGGCACAGCCACCCGGTCTGCCCGAGGAGCTGATCAGCGCCAGCCCGGACGCCTTCTTCGGTCACTTCCTGGACGTCTGGACCCGTGATCCGGAAGCCCTGCCGGCGGACGTGCGGGCCGCGTACCTGCGCGCGTCCCGCAACGCGGTCACGTCCATCGTCGCCGACTACCGGGCGTCGGCCGGGGTCGACGTCACCCACGACACCGCCGACCGGGCGGCCGGCAACCAGCTCCGGATGCCGGTGACCGTGCTCCAGCAGGACTGGGGCGCGGCGCTCGGCTACGACGCGGCGGGGCTGTGGAGGTCGTGGGCGCCGGACCTGGCGCACCGGACAGTCACCTGCGGGCACTTCATGGCCGAGGAGGCACCGGCCGAGGTGGTACGGGAGTTGCGCGCCCTGCTCACCCGTTGATCGACCGCCTGCCCAGGGTCCGGGCGGTGGTGACCGAGCGCTCAGCCGCCGTCGGTGTCGAGGAGTCGTCCGGCGAGTTCGCGCACCGCCGCCCGGAACTCGGGGTCGGACTCGCCGGGATGGTGTCCCCGCACCGGCGGCGGGCGGCGCTCCCCCGGCGAGGCGAGCAGGTCCCGTGGATCCCGCAACCGCCGGTCGACCCGACTGGCCGGATCGGCGGGGTCCGGGGGCGGATCGCCGGGTCGGTTCGCGGCGAAGATCCAACCGCCGACCGGATCCGTGTCCCGCCACAGGTTGAGCCACCGCCACTCGACCCGCTCCCCCACCGTACGCAGCACCTTCTCGTTCAGATAGGCCGGAAAGAGCCGGGCGTACAGGCGATCCAGCGGCGACCCGTAGGTGAGCAGCGCGACGCGCTGGCGTACCCGCGGTGGCAACCGCAGCACCGCGAGGGCCAGCAGCACGGAGCCGTGGCTGTGCCCACAGAGCAACACCCCGCGGTGCCGCTCGGTCAGTTGGGTGATCCGGTCGGCCAACTCCGGCACGGCGCGGTCCGCGTAGCTCGGGGGTGCGAACGGGTGCGCGGCCCGGGGCCAGAACGTGCCCAGGTCCCACAGGATGCCGACGTGCCGGCGGAACCACGCGGTTCGGTAGGCGAACACCCCACCCAGGAGCAGGGCGACGACCACCACGGCGACGAGGGTGCTGCCCATGGCCAGCACCCTGTCGACGGCCCCGGGCCGGAGCCCGAACAGCGAGCGCACCAGTTGGGCCGGGGTCAGGTCGAACAGCCTCAGCAGGCCGGTGGCGAGGCCGATCACCGCGAGCGCCGCGTACGTGACGGCGAGCAGCCCCAGCCACTCGGCGAACCGGGCACGGGCGACCGTCTTCGTCACCTGCCGCAGCCGCCCGGCGGCCGAGGGCGTCACCGCCGGGAAGTCGCGGTCCGTGATCGCCGCCGCCGCCCGCCACCGGCGTCGCCGGGACAGGAGGGTCAACGCACCGCACAGCATCACGCCTGCCGACGCGTGCAGAAAGAACGACAGGATCGCCCACTGGTACGGCACCGGTGGCCCGCCGTCGCCGCGGTAGCCGCCAAGCAGGTCCCCACTCTGATAGACGAGGTCGGCGGCGAGCGCGGCGGCCAGGCCGACCGCGATGGCCGCGACCACCGCCGCGCCCAGACCCCGCGGCAACGCCTTGTCGCGCTCTCCCCGGCCGTGGTGCCACAGCACCAGTCCACTCAGCGCCACCAGCAGCGACATCTGGCCCAACAGTGCCCAGTTGGCGATGGCGTCGTAGCCGGGCAGCCCGTCGGACGACGGCCAGGCGCGGTCGTCCAGGGCGACGGTCAGGAGGGTGGCCGCACTCAGACCGAAGGCCACCGCGCCCACCGCGCTGCCGGCCCGAGTGACCATCCGCTTGGTCGCCGCCCGGTCCAGCAGCCCGGGGACCGCGAGCAGGCCGGCGCAGACCAGCAGCACCGCTGCGTTGAGCGCCAGCAGCACGGCCGTCGAGGCCGTCCCACCGCCAGCGGTACGGGCCATGAGCAGCGTCAGGTCGAGCACGGCGAACGCGGCGGCGACGTGGATCGCCCGCAGCCGTCCCACGATTGGCTCGACGGCCCACAGCGGGTTGCCCGCCGGGCGGGGCCGCCGGGTGCCCAGCAGCCGGAGGAATGCGACGGCGGCGATCGGCAACAGGGCGAGCACCGCCAGCCGGATTCCGACCTGCCGTCCGTCGAGCCCGGCCACCGTGTCGAAGGGTGCGCGGCACGGGGCCGCGCCGAGACACCGCCAGGCCAGCAGGTCGAGTGCCACCCCGGAGATGGACACCACGTACAACACGGTGAGGTTGAGCGCGAGGAGCCGACACAGCACGGTGACGCCGGCACCGCTGCGACGGCCGGTCGGCCGCATCCAGACCGCCACGTTGCTGAGCATGAACGGCAGCAGGAAGACCAACGAGAGCGTCCGGGCCACGGTGCCCGAGGGCAGATCACCCCACCGGTACGCCTCCAGCGTCAGCCCGTCCGGCTCGGTGGCGTCCGACCCGTCCGGGCGGTGGAAGCCGCCGCTGCGGTCACCCGCGACCTGCGTGACGTGCGCCCGGCCGAGGATCCGCTCCGGCCGCGCCCCCGACACGCCGTGCACCCGTAACTCCACGATGTCGTGGCGTCCCGGCCGCTCGCCCTGCGGCGCTGAGCCGTCATCCATCGGTCCGCCGAGCTGGTCGTCCCGGCTGCCACAGTCCGGGCAACGCGTCGAGCACGACGATCAGCAGGAGCACCCCGGCGACGATCCCGCTGGTGCCGACCAGCGGAAGGTTCACGCTCGCGAAACCGCCCAGGATGATGAGCGGTACGCCGATCAGCCGGGCCAGGGGCAGGCGGGGGTCGACGAGCGCCGAGAGCAGGATGCGGCCGGTCAGGAACAGCGCCGGGCCGGTGACGGACAGGACCAGACGCGCCGGCTCGCGCGCTCCGGGGTTGGCGATCGACACCTCCATCCCGGCGGAGGTGGCCAGGACACCGGCGATCATGACGAGGTGCAGGTAGCCCGCCTTGAGCGCCAGCTTGCTGCCGGGTGGGCCGGCCTCCTCGATACTGGTGCCCAGCCGCGCGCCGGCGGGCACGAGATAGAGCCGGGCGAGGGCCACCGCGGTCACGAACGCCAGGACGAACGCCACGGTGCTGTCCCGGTCCAGGCCGGAGCCGCTGTAGGTGACACCGGACATCAGGATCAGCTCGCCCAACGCGATGATGAACACCTGTTGGTAGCGCTCGGAGAGGTGTGTGCCGTTCACCTGCAGGTCCGGCCAGGAACTGCGCCCGAGCCCCGCGAACGGCCAGCGCAGCCGAGCCAGGGAGAACTCCATCACCAGAGCCAGTGCCCAGAGCACCTCGCGGGCCGGGGCGACGGCCGCCCCGACCACCCAGAGCACCCCGGAGATCGCGAACCAGACCGCCACCCGCACGGTGCGCAGTTGCAGCGGGTGACCCCGCAGGGCGGGGATCAGCAGAGCCGCCCGGCCCAGGTGGATGGCCACGTAGGCGATGGCGAACACCAGGGCGTGCCTGCCGAACGCGGTGGGCACGGCCGCGGCCATCAGCAGGCCACCGAGCATCACCCAGAGCAGCAGGGCGACGATCAACGGGGTACGCGGGTCGAACCAGTCCGCCGACCAGGCGGTCACGAACCACACCCACCAGAGCGCCGCCAGCATCAGCAGGACCCGGAAACCGCCGTTGAGGCTGGAGTCGTCGAGCAGCGCCTGGGACAGCCGGCTCAGCGCGAAGATGAACGCCAGGTCGAAGAAGAGCTCCAGGAACGACGCGCGCCGCGGATTCTCCCGCCGTTGCAGCAGCCGCCCCGGAAGCCCGTTCGCCATCGCCACCCTTCCCCGGCCCGCAGCTGCCACCGCCGCCCAAGTCGTACCACCTGGACGACCGGTGCCGGGCGGGTTCCGTCAGGCCCGACGGTCGGGTCGGGGATCGGTGGCGCGGCTGGCGGTAGCGCGAGCTACCCGGAGGTCGCCCGCTCGGCGACCACCACCGAGATCCCGTCGAGGACGCGTTGCAGGCCGAACTCGAAGGCGTACTCCGGGTCGTACGCGGCGCCGTGCTGCTGACCGGCCGCGGTGCCGACCCGGGAGGCGGTCGGGTAGTTGCCGGCCGTCATGAACGTCTCCAGCCAGGGCGCGTGCGACTGCCACCACTGGCCGTCCGTCATACCGGTCGCACGCTCCAGGTCGACCACCTCGGAGGCGGCCCGCGCCGCGCTCTTCACGTGGCCGAGGACGAGCGTGAGCACCGCGTCCATCTCGACGTCGGTGAGCCCGATGTCGACGACCGCGCCGAGCTCGTGGTCGTACTTGGCCACCAGGTAGGGGCCGAGCACGGGCCGGGTCGTCTCGGCCCGCAACATCCAGGGATGCTGCTGGTAGAGCACCAGATTGTCGCGGGCGACCCGCTCCAGCCGGACCCGCCAGTCTCCCTCGACGGCGGGGCGTGGCATCTCGCCGTACACGGTGTCGATCATGACGTCGACCAGCTCGGCCTTACCCGGAACGTAGGTGTAGACCGACATCGTGCCGACACCCAGCGCCTCGCCGACCCGGCGCATGGTCAGCGCGTCGAGACCTTCGGCGTCGGCGATGTCGATCGCGGCCCGGACGATCCGGTCGACGCTGAGCCCCGGCCCGGCGCTGCGGCTGGTCGGCTCCCGGGTGCGCCACAGGATGGCCAGACTGCGGGCCGGGTCCGCGGTCGCCTTGCGCTCACTCGCCATGGTGCGGCCATCCTAACAACGAGGGCGTACGCCGTACGCCGGGCGCTGCCCTGTCACGGGCCGCCCGCCACCGGTCGTGACGCCGGTCAGTCGGCGTTCGCGGCCACCGACCGCAGCCAGCGGTAACCTGCCCCGAGGGTGGCGGCGAAGGCGATCACCATGGCGTACGACCAGGCGTCCCCGCCGGCGTTCAGGTCACCGAAGCGGTGGGCCAGGAAGCCGACGAAGGTCGCCATGCCCAGCCCGGTCACCGCGATCACCGCGCGCAGATCGGCCACCACCGCGGCGTACCCCCCGGCGGCAAGGCACATGACCAACGTCCGGGCTGGCAGCTCGGCCGAGGAGAAGAGTGCCCCGGCGAGCAGGGCGGCACCGATCATCACCACCCAGCCGAACGCCACACTCACCCCGGTCGGGGTCGACCCGCCGACCACCGTGGTCTTCTGCTCCCAATGGACAACCACTGCACGCCTCCGGCGAAGGCGACGGCCCGTACCTCGGACCCGCCGAAGGCCATCGCACCTCGACCCGCGCGCAACCGGCCAGGGCTTTCACGCTTCCGCTACGCCGATCGGCGCGATCATTACGCCGCGTTGACGCGCGACCGGCGGCGGCCCGGTCACACGGCCTCGCGGTCGTCGGACAGCGCCGAGCCGGCGGCGGCGGGCACCAGGTGTCGCACCTCCACCTCGCCGTCGGTCAGCTCCCGGGCCCGTTCCTCGGCCTCGCGGTCCTCGCCCGTCAACCGGCCGCCGTGCTGGCGCAGGTGCTCGCCCCAGGACGGCACCAGATACACCTCGACGAACCGGTCCGTCGTCTCGGCCGGCCGGAACAGCCCCCAGCGCATCGCGCCGGTCCGCTGCCGCGCGCCGCGCACCAGGTCCATGGCCGCCAGGAACGGCTGGGTTCGCTCCGGCCGGACGGTGTACTGCACCATCACCAACACCGGCCCCACCCCCGGGTCCGGCTCGTACGCCAGGTGCAGTTGCGGCCAGTACGCCGCCGGTTCGCGGTTCACCGACCGCAGGTTCGGCAACGGCCAGATCCGACTCGTCACGGTGCCCACCAGCATCAGCGCCGCCGCCGCGAGGTAGGCCAGGACCAGCCCGGCGACGTCGGCCACCAGGCCCCAGACGAGCGCGCCGACCGCCTGCCCGCCCGCGAAGCACACCTGGTAGACGGCCAGGCCCCGGGCGCGTACCCAACTGGGCAGGAAGAGTTGCATCTCGGCGTTGACGTTGGCCAGCACCGTCACCCAGGCCATCCCGGCGGGCAGCAGGGCGAGCAGCACCAGCGGCACCACCCGCACGGTGCCGACCACGGTCAGCGCCACGGTGAACAGCGCCCCGGCGATCAGCAGGAGCTGATTGGCCGACAGCCGGGTGCGGATCATCGCCAGCAGCACACCGCCGGCGATGGCACCCACGCCGAGTGCGGCCAGCAACAACCCGTACCCGCCGGAGCCCAGCCCCAGGCGCCGGTTGGCCACCAACGGCAGCAACGCCCACAGCGCGCTGGCCGGAACCACGAACACCAGCGCGCGGCGCAACAGTCGGCGCACGATCGGCGAGTGGCGGACGTACCGGCTGCCGGCCCGCAACGCGGCGGTGAACCGCTCGGGCACCTCGACCGCGCGGGCGCTGCGGGGCCGCCAGCGCCACAACGCGTACGCGAAGATTGCGAACGCGATGGCGTTGAGACCGAAGACCGGCGCGACGCCGATGCGGGCGATCAGCACACCCGCCGCCGCGGGCCCGACCGCCCGCGCCATGTTCACGCTGATCGAGCCGAGCGCGGACGCCGACCGGAGCTGCTCCTGTGGCACCAGCTCCGGGATCACCGCCGCCCAGGCCGGCAGGGTGAGCGCCTGCCCGACCCCGAACGCGAAGGTGAGGGTGAGCAGCAGCGCGGGAGGCATCCGGTTGGTCAGGGTGAGCAGCGTCAACGCCACCGCCACCGCCACCAGGAACAGCTGCACGGCGATCAGCAGGTGCCGGCGGTCGAAGTTGTCGGCCAGCACCCCGCCGGGCAACGCCAGCAGCAGCACCGGCAGCAGGCTGGCGGTCTGGACCAGCGCGACCAGGGTGGAGGCGTTGGAGTGGTGGATCAGCAGCCATTGCGCGCCGACCGTCTGCATCCAGGTGCCGATGTTGGCGGCGAGCAGAGCCAGCCACAGGTTGCGATAGACCGCGATCCGCAGCGGCGCCCACGCCGAGGCCGGACGGTCGTCGGGTCCGGCCGCTGCCGTCACCACCGCCCGTCCGCGCGCAGGACGCGCTCACCGGAGACGTAGAGATCGTCGGGTTCGAGCAGCAGCAGCCGGACGACCTCGGTGGCGACCTGTTCGGGCATGGCGTACACCTCGTCCAGGAATTCGGCCCCCACCCGCTCCTGCAGCCGGGTCGGCATCGGACCGGGATGCAGTTGCATCACCTTGACCCGGTTGCTGTGCTGGGCCTCGGCCAGCGAATCGACCAGGCTGCTGCCGTAGCTCTTGGTGGCCCGGTAGACGGGGATGCCGGGCCGGGGAGCCGCCAGCGCCAACGCGCCGATGTACACGACATTGCCGTGCCCCTGTCGGTGCAGGTGCCCCACCACCTCCCGCAGCAGGTACGTGATGCCCAGGACGTTGATCTCCACGGCTCGGCGGATGTGCTCCGCCGACAGGTCCGTCAGCTCACCGCCCGCCCACATCGAAGCGCAGGCCGCCACCCCGTCGATCGTGCCGTAGCGCTCCACCACCTCGGCGAAGCCCTCGCGGACCTGCTCGTACGAGGAGATGTCGCAGACCGCCCCGTCGCAACCCAGCTCATCGGCCGTCGCGGCGACCTCGGCCGGCTCGTTGCCGAACACCACGACGTGGTGCTCGTCCACCAGCAGCCGGGCCACCGCGAGACCGAGCCCGCTGGTACCGCCGACAACCACGAAGGTTCTGGCACCCATGTCTCTCCAGCCGCCGCCCGGACAGGTCACGCGCGCCGCGTTCTTCCCGTTCTCGGCCCCACCACACCCGTTTGGCCCGGACCGTCGAGACGGGCGACGGTAGGGCTGGGCATACCCGAGGAGTGGATCTGGACGGCTGGGGCAACCCGGCCGCCGCGATTAGCGTCTGCGGCATGACCCCGGAACACCCTCGTCACCTGGCCGAGGCGTTGCGCCGCCGCAGCTGGCTGATCTCTGCCTGGCCGTGGCGGACGCTGGCCTACCTCACCAGCACCGTGCCGATCTCGGGCGTGCTCGCCGGCGGGCTGCTCGTCATCGGCGCACCCCTGCTGGCCGCCGTCAACGCGCTGCTGCTGCATGGCCGGCCACCGGGCATCGCGCTGCTGCTGTTCCTGGCCCTCGGCAGCCTCTTCCTGCTGGCATTGGCGCCGATCGTGAGCTTCCCGGTGGCCGCCATCGAGCGGTGGCGGCTGCGACTCGTGGACAGCCGCCCGCTGCCCGCGTCGCCGTGGCCCGGCCTGGTCGCCCGCTACCGCAGCGCCGCGACCTGGCGGGAGGTGGCGTACCTGTTCTGGCTGGGTGGGTTCGCGCCGGTCGCGTACTGGGTCTTCCTGCTACTGGTGCTGCTCGACCTCGGCATGGTCACCAGCCCCTGGCTGGTTGGCGACGCCGGACCGGTCGTGATCTGGCGCCCGATCGAAACCACCGGCGAAGCCATCCCGTACGCGATCGTGGCTGTGCTGCTTCTGCCGGTCCTCTGCTACCTGGCCGGTCTGCTCGCCGCCGCCCAGGCCGCCGTGGCCCGGTGGGCGCTGGCCTGGCCGGTCGACGCGACGGCGCTGCGCGAGGTCGCCCGGTCCCGCACCCGGCTGGTCGGCGCGTACGAGGCCGAACGCCGCCGGATCGAGCGGGACCTGCACGACGGCGCGCAACCCCGACTGACCAGCCTCACCCTTCAGCTGGGCCTGGCCCGGCTGGACGTACCCGAGGACTCCCCCGCGGCCCGGCCGCTCGCCGTGGCGCACGACCAGGCCCGGGGCCTGATGGTGATGTTGCGGCAACTGGTACACGGCATTCGCCCGCAGAGCCTCACCGACCTCGGCCTGGCCGGCGCCGTCCGCGAGCTGGCCGACGCCGCCACCATTCCGGTCACCGTGCACGCCGACCTGCACGGCGAAATGCCGGAGATCGTGGAGACCACCGCCTACTTCGTGGTGTCCGAGGCGCTGGGCAACGTCGACCGGCACGCCAGGGCGACGCGTGCCGAGGTGCGCCTCACCCGGGCCGGCGGGGACCTCGTCGTCGAGGTGTCCGACAACGGCCACGGCGGGGCCGACCCGGCCCGGGGCACCGGTCTGACCGGTCTCGCCGACCGGGTCGCCGCAGCCGACGGCCGGCTGTTGCTCGCCAGCCCGCCCGGCGGGCCTACCCTGGTCCGGGTGGAGCTTCCGTGCCGGCGGTGACGCGGGTGGTGCTCGCCGAGGACGAGGTGCTGCTCCGCGAGGGCCTGGTCGCGCTGCTGACCCGCTTCGAGTTCGCGGTGTGCGCCGCCGTCGGCTCCGCTCCCGAACTGCTGGACGCGGCCCGCGAACACGAACCGGACCTGGTGCTGACCGACATCCGGATGCCGCCGGGCCGCCGCGACGACGGGCTCCGCGCGGCCGTCGCGTTACGCGCCGAGCGGCCCCACCTGCCGGTCGTGGTGCTCAGCCAGTACGTGCAGACCGGGTACGCGGCGGCACTGCTGGACAGCGGCGACGGTCAGCGGGTGGGCTACCTGCTCAAGGACCGGGTCGCCGAGGTCACCGAGTTCGTCGACACGCTGCGCCGGGTCGCGGCCGGCGGCACCGCCATCGACCCGGACGTGGTCCGGCAACTGCTGCACCGGCCACGCGACCCGCTCGCCGCGCTCTCCGCCCGTGAACGCGAGGTCCTGGCGCTGCTGGCGGAGGGCCGGTCCAACGCGTCGATCGCCGCCCGCCTGCACGTCAGCGAGGCCGCGGTCGGCAAGCACGTCGGCAACATCCTGCTGAAACTCGACCTGCCGCCCAGCGACGACACCAATCGAAGGGTGCTCGCGGTGCTCACCTACCTGCGCAGCGACCCGGCGGGCTGACCAGCGGCGGGCTGACGTCGGGGCGTAGATTCGACCAGCGGTACCGCCGCCACGTCGGAGCGCGGACCGGGGAGACAGGGGTACGGCATGGCGGAGGCGCTGCGGGTCGGTCTGCTGGGATACGGGCTGGCGGGCCGGGTGTTCCACGCACCGCTGATCGCCGCGACCCCCGGGTTGCGGCTCGACGCCATCGTGACCCGCGATCCGCAGCGGCGCGAGCAGGCCCACCAGCACCACCCCGACGCCCGCCTGGTCGACGACGCCGACGAGCTGTGGCGTACGCCGGACGCGTTGGACCTGGTCGTGGTGGCGACGCCGAACCGGCATCACGTGCCGATGGCCAGGGCGGCGCTGGCCGCCGGGCTGCCGGTCGTCGTCGACAAGCCCCTCTCCCCGACCGCCGCGGAGGGCCGCGCGCTCATCGCCGAGGCGACCGAGCGTGGGGTGCCGCTGACGGTGTTCCAGAACCGGCGCTGGGACGGCGACTTCCGCACCGCCCGCCGGCTGGTGGACCAGGGCGAGTTGGGGCGGGTGCTGCGCTTCGAGTCCCGGTTCGAGCGGTTCCGTCCGACGATCAAGCCAGGCTGGCGGGAGCTGGCCGGCCCCGAGGAGGCCGGCGGCGCCCTGTTCGACCTCGGCGCGCACCTCATCGACCAGGCGGTGCAGCTCTTCGGCCGGGTCGACCGGGTCTACGCGGAGGTGGACCGTCGCCGCGCGGGCGCCCTGGTCGACGACGACGCGTTCGTGGCGTTGACGCACACCAGCGGGGTCCACTCGCACCTCTGGATGAGCGCGGTGACCGCCCAGCTCGGGCCGCGACTGCGGTTGCTGGGCGACCGGGCCGCGTACACGAGTTACGGGCTGGACGTGCAGGAGGCGGCGCTCCACGACGGCGGCCGACCGGACCAGCCGGGCTGGGGCGAGGTCCCGCCGGAGCGGTACGGCATGCTCGGCGTCGACGGTGACCTGCGGTCGGTGCCGACCGAGCCCGGCGCGTACCAGAGCTTCTACGCGCAGGTGGCGACGGCACTGCGCGAGGGCGCGCCGATGCCGGTGGACCCACGGGACTCGGTCGACACGGTTGAGCTGATCGAGTTGGCGCACCGGTCCGCGGTCGAGGGCGTGGTGCTGCCGGTCCCGACCGCCTGACCGGCGCGATCGAAAATCGGTGGAGTAGCGCCGCTCTGCGCCATTACCGTGCAACGGAATCGGATCGTCTAGGCAAGGACGTGCCGTTGTACACCCTGTGAGACCTCCCGAGTGCTGATGTGTCGCGCGTCGCGCCTGTGCGCCGCGCTCCCTTTTGCTGCGGACTTCTCACTGAAATCGGTGTACTTCTGTGCTCACACACTGGGCCGTCGTGCCCACCTGCCTGCCGCTCGTCTGCCGTCGCTGCCACGCGTGCGCGTCCGAGCGCTTCCGGCCAAGCGGTAAATTCCGCGTCAACGCCAACCACAAGCTCCTCGACGTCTGGCTCCTCGTGCGCTGTACCGCCTGTGGGGTAACGGCCAAGCTCACGCTCCTGGAGCGGGTGACCGTGCGCTCCGTACGACCCTGGCTGCTGGACCGGCTGCACCACAACGACCCTGGACTGACCGCCAGGCTGCTCCAGAACCCGCTCGTGCAGCGCCGTAATCACATCGCCCTCGACTGGGACGACGCCTGGTGTCTCGACACCGGCGGGTCGGATCACCTGGACCGCGAGACGGTCGACGTCGCGGTCCGCTTCGCGGCGCAGATCCCGGTCCGGCCGGTGCGACTGATCGCTGACGGTTTCGGTCTTTCACGGGCCGAGGTCGAGAGACTGATCGTGGAGGGGAAACTCGTTTCGGCAGTCCGGTTGAGCAGCAAGCTCTCCGGTGACTTCACGTTCACCCTGAAGCGCTGAGCCCTCTCTGCCGACCGTGGGCCTGTCCGGCTTGAACCGCCGGGCAGGCCCGCCCAGGGCGGGAGGTGAGCTTCTCAGACCCGACGGATCATGCGTTCACCGGTGGAAGACGGGCGCTAGTCGGCGTCCTGCTCGGAAGGGGCATCATCCGGCGCTCGGGCGTCGTCGTCGGTCAGCGCGTCGTCCGACGAGTTGGTGAGTTTGCCGAGCCGACGCTCGGCCTCTCGGGCCTCCTCGTCGAGCCTGGGGTTCTCCTCGTCGGGACTCTGCGACATGCGCGACCTCCATGGGCACGACCGGTCGGCCTCGGTGTACCCGGCCTGACGGCGGCGACACGAAACGGATGCGCTATCCCTTGATCACTTGAAGGCGAGCAGTCGAGAGCAGCGGAAGGTTTCCACTGCAGGGGGTGAACCGAGCGCCGGGCCGGTCGGGGGGGCGCACCGGGCTGGAGCCCAGGAGCGTTGCCGGCCCGGCCCGGTGCCGGATCAGCGCTGCTTCAGCTCGCGCCAGGATGGGTGCGTGCCGCGCCAGGCGTCGGCGAGGATGGCCGCCGAGGCCCGGCTAGGGCACTGCTGCACCCGCTCACGACCCGACGCCCCACCGATCTGGGCGCGGACCTCCCAACCCTGCCCGTCAGTACGGATATACACGTCCCGGCGCCCGCGCGGAGTCGTGTCTCCGTTCCACCAATGCTCCTCGACCTTCATTCGCCGACCGTATAGCAAATTCTGCGCCGGGGGTACGTCGCAGGTGGGCCCGAAGTAGGGTGATAGCCGCAATTCCGGCGCACTTCGACCTAAGCGTTAACGGGGAGGACCCGCAACGGCGGATCCTCCCCGTCCTGAGCGACGAATCAGGGCGCGATCACATGCCGTTCAGCACACCGGCCAGGGCATTGGCCAACTTGTCCTGGCCCGCAGGACTGGGGTGCGGAGAGCCACCCTCCTGGGTGATCTGGAGGTCACTCGGAGTGAACGGCGGCGGGAACGCCACCCGGACGGCCGGGTCGAACGGGACGCCGAGTTGGACGGCCCAGTTGAGATCGTTGATCACGCCTCGCACGGAGCCCACCCAGAGCGGGTCGATAAGTGGTTGCAACGTCGACACCGGGGCCGCCGGAAGGTAGGACTGCATCCCGGTCGGTAGAAGGGACCTGAGCTTGGCCCAGGCGTACTGGCCGACATCGACGTTGGCCGGGGTGATGTCGTAGTACAGCATCCAGACGACCTTGTCCGCGCCAGCGGCCAGCAGCGAGTTGACGATGGTGGTGGCGTCGGCGGTGACGCCGGCGTACTGGGCCGGGCCGTCGTAGCGCGGCACCCCGATGTTGATGTAGTAGTCCTCGCCGACCGGCAGGTCGAGCCAGAAGTTGCAGCCACCACCGTTGGTGACGATGCCCTGCTTACCGCCGACCGCCGCCCACTCGAAGCGGAACACCCCGTACGGATTGAGGGTCTCGCCCGCGAACTCGAGCGCCCGACAGATGGCCAGCCGGGTCAGGACGGTGGTCCAGTTGGTGTTGTTCACGCCGCCGGTGGTGGCGTGGTACGCGTCGTGCCCGTCCGCCTTCGCCTTCGCGATCCGGGCGGTGGCGAGGCCGAGCGGGCTGGCCACCCGACCCCAGGCGTTGCCGCAGGCGTCGGGGCCCGCGCGTCCGGCGATGATGTCACCGGTGCCGTATCCGGTGCGCGCGTAGTTGTCGTAGTCGACGATGCTGCCGTTCATGTCGAAGTAGCGCCGGCCGTAGCTGTAGACGCCGTTGTTGCCGGGCATGCCGCGGCCGTCGAATGAGGTCAGCGGGCAGCCGGGGCCGATGCCGAAGCCGAACTGGTGGTGCGATGAACTGATCGAGTCGCCGGTGAGGGTGAGGACCGTGTCGTCCGTGACCGTCTGCACCTCACGGCAGCGGATCCGGTCCTTGTTCGCGTCCACCAGGGTGGGGTTGCCGGCCACGTTCGGGCAGCCGGTCGGCGGCGGGGGTGGAGGCGAAGGCGGTCCGCCGGTGGGCGGGTCGGTCGGGTTGGGCGGGTCGGTCGGTTCCGGCGAACCGCTGCCGCTGGGCGACGCGGAGCCGGACGGCGACGCGCTACCCGACGGCGAAGAACTGCCCGACGGAGACGCGCTACCCGACGGCGAAGAGCTGCCCGACGGAGACGCACTACCCGACGGCGAAGAACTACCCGACGGAGACGCACTACCCGACGGCGAAGAACTGCCCGACGGAGACGCGCTACCGGACGGGGAGGCGCTGCCGGACGGAGACGCGCTGCCCGACGGCGAAGAACTACCCGACGGAGACGTACTACCGGACGGGGAGGCGCTACCGGACGGGGACGCGCTGCCGGAGGGGCAGGGCGTGCCGGTGGGCGACGCCGTCGAGCTGGGCGACCCGGTCGCGGTGGGCGACGTTGTCGAGGTGGGTGCGGTCGCGGTGGCGGCGGGAGCACGTACCGCGACCGGCTCGGCTGTCACGGGCGGCCGGGTCGCCCGGGTCGGCGACGTCGAGGCGGACGGCGACGCGGTCGGCTCTGGGCAGTCGGCAGCGGCGGCGGCCTTCTGGGTTCGGACGTGCGCGAGCCGCGCCTCGACCTCCGCCGGCAGTTTCGCGCCCGGCTCGACGCACGGGTCGAGTAACCAGATCGTGCCCTCCAGCTCACGTGTGCACGGCGGTGCGTCGTACGACGCCCGCTCCGGACTGGCGGCGACGGGGGTGGCCGGGGCGCCGCCGGCGGCCGGGGCGACCACCGCGGTGACCACGGCCACCACCACCGCCACCCCGGCGGCGAAGAGGGCATTGTGGACGTGGAACGACCTTGTGGGTCGGGGTCCTGGCGGTCCACTCGGATTCACATGGCTCATGCCGTCCTCCAGGGACTGAGGTGCGCCGGTAGTTGTTACCGCACGGTAGGCAGGCGCGCGGTAACCCGGTAGATCAGTCGCCCTTACCTACTGTGGAGGATGAAACGCACCCGGTGACCTGTCCGATGCCCCCGGCCGATCGTGGCCGAGCACCAGGGCCAGCTCCCGGCGGTTGCGAACGCCGAGCTTCGTGAAGACGCGGGCCAGGTTGTTGTTGACGGTGTTGACCGACAGCCCCAGCCGATCGGCGATGCTGCGGCTCGGCAGGGTCACCGCGAGCAGGGCCACGTCCCGTTCCCGCCGGGTCAGCGTCGCCTGCTCGGCGCCGGGGGCGGTCGCGGTGAGCAGCGGCGTCCGGACCGCCCGGCAGTCCCGGGCCAGGGTCGCGGCCCGCTGCGCGACCGCCACGCGGGGCCGGCCGCGCCGCGCGTACGCCCGGGCGGCGGCGCCGAGCGCCTCGGCGGCGAGCAGGGTGTGCCCACGGACGATGAGCGCGCCCGCGGCCGTCTCCAGTGCCGGTCCGTCATCGCGGACCAGACCGTCGGCCGCGCTGGCGAGCGTCGACGCCAGGCCACCGAGCCGGTCCGCGAGAGCGGTCAGTCGGTCCAGTACCGACTCCGGCGCGCCCAGCCGCGCGCACTCGTAGAGCGCCACCGCCTCGATGGTCGGCTGCTCACTGCCCCGCGCCAGGTCGGCGGCGTGCCGGGCGGTACGGATCGCGGCGGTGAGATCGCCCTCGGCCGCGTCCACCCAGGCTCGATTCAGCTCCACCCACGGATGGAAGATCCGATTGGCGGTCCGCTCCCGTGCGTCGGCTGCGGCCAGCCAGCGGCGAGCGCCGGGCAGGTCACCGGCGAGAGCGCGGACGCCCGCCAGCTCGGCCCAGTACGTCCGCACCAGGTGGTACTGGTCGTTCTCCTCGACCAGTGCGATGGCCTCCCGCAGATCGGCCTCGGCGGCGTCGAGCCGACCCTGCGCCTTGGCGATGATTCCCCGGAATCCCGCCCACACGGCGACCATCCCTCGCGCGTCGCTGCCGACCGCCGCGCGATAGCCCTGATCGGCCAGCTCGGCGGCCCCGGCCAGCTCGCCGGCCGCGTACCGGGCGTAGCAGAGCCCCAACCCGACCTGGGCTTCGTTCCACGGCAGACGCTCGGGTTCGGCGGCGAGCACCGCACGGCCCCGCTCCGCCAGCTCGGCGGCGAGCCCGAGCCGACCGAGCATCCCGGCTGCCGAGGCCGCGCCCATGGTCGCCCAACTGGCCGCCCGTACGCCGGTGTCGGGCCGGGCCAGCACGGCCTGCCCGACGGCCAGTGCCGCCTCGCACCGGCCGTCGTAGAACAGCACCCACGACCGGGTGGCCTCGGCCAGGTCGTGGCCCGGCGAATCCGCCGGCACCATTCGCAGCGTCTCGTGCGCCTCGTCGATCCGGTCCAGGCCCCAGTAGAGCAGCCCGGCGCGGGTGATCGCCCAGATGGCGAGACGTTTGCTGCCTGGTGGTGGGGCCGGCGGAAGCATGTCGAATGCCTCCTGGCTGCGCGCCTGGTACTGCAACACCCGGGCCAGCAGCCACTGCGCTTCCCAGCCCTGTCCCGCGTCGTACGCCGTGCGGGCCAACCGTTCGGCCAGGTCGATGTCGAACCGGTCGATCGCCTGGCGGGCAGCGGCCAGCGCGATGCCCGGATGCCGGACGCTACCCGAGCGCAGTTGCCACACCCCGGCGACCAGCGCGTCGTCACGCCGGCGCAGCGGCATCCTCGCCAGCACGTCAGCGAGCTGCCCGAACACGGTGCGGGACCGACTGGCCGGCATGCTGGCGCGCAGCGCCTCCCCGTAGAGCGGGTGGGCCATCCGCAGCGCCGTACGGGCACCGGAGCGTTCCGCGACGACCATCCCGCTGCGTTCGGCGGCCTCGATGGCGACCGGGTCGGTGAACCGTTCGAGCAGGGCCAGGGAGAGCGGTTCGCCGCAGGCCACCACCTCCAGCACCTGGCGGGCGGCCGGCTCCAGGGCTCGCAGCCGGGCACTGACCAGCTCGGCCAGCCGAGGACTGCCCGACCCGGTTCCGCGCCAGCGCCAGACCCCCCGCGACTCGCGTAACCCACCGGTGTCCATCGCGTCGGCCAGCAACTCCCGCAGCAGCAGCGGATTGCCGTCGGCGAGGTGCCGTAGCCGGCGGCGGCTGATCGCGTCGAGCGGACCGGGCGCGGCCTCCTCGAGCAGGTGATCCACTGCGGTGGCCGGCAGCGGGCGTACGTCCAGTCGCCGGCCGGAACCCGCCCACAGCGAGGTGAGGGCATCGGAGAGCGGCTCGCCTGCCCGGACCGTCGCCACCGCGGTCGCCAGGCCGTGCACGGCGAGTTGGTGCAGCAGCCCTGCCGAGGGCTCGTCCAGCAGGTGCGCGTCGTCGATGCCGATCATCACCGGCCGGCCGCCGCCACGCCGGGCGAAGTCGCGCTCCACGCTGACGACCAGCCCCACCGGGTCCGCACGAGGTCGGGTCTGCGCGGGGATCAGGTGGGAGACCGCGCCGAACGGGATGGACCGGGCCGCTCCCGTCGCGGAGACCCAGTGACACTCCACCTCGTCCTGGGCAGCCCGGGCGAGCGCCTCCCGAAGCAGCCGAGTCTTGCCCACCCCGGCGTCACCGACCAGGACCAACCCGGGCAGCTGTGCCGACACGACGGCCTCGATGGTCTTCAGCTCGTCGTCGCGGCCGACGAGCGTCCATTCGCCACGTCCCGACATGCCGACCCTCACCTCGCCCTCGGGGTCGCCCCACCGCCCACCCTATGGGCAGTTCCGGCACTCCCGCTCGACAGCGGTCGATGGCCGAGCTGGCCTACCCCTGGATGGTCAGCAGGTAGTCGTCGGCTTCGGGGCTCCAGCGGAGGTCGACTACGCCACCCGTGGCGGCGGCCTTGCAGAACTGGAGAAAGCTGCGGTAGCCGAGCTTCTTCTCGCTGAAGTCGGGTCGGGCCCGGCGCAACTGGTTCTTCAGACCGGACAGCGCCACCGGGTTGCCGCTGCTGCCGAGGTCCGCCACCACACCACGGAGCAGACCGAACGCCACCTCCCGGTCGCCGTGCTCGGGCAGCGAGACCTCGGGATCACCCTTCGCGGGGCCTTCGGCCAACTCGATCACGTTGTGCTCGGCGAGGTGCCGCAGCAGTTCGCCGAAGGTGCGGAAACCGTAGTCGGACTCGCTGAACGTCGGGTCCTTGCGCAGCAGGGTGCGCTTGAGCCGGGAGGCGGTGACCTCGCCGTTGGCGCTGCCCTGCAGTCCGGCCACCGTCTGGGCAACCAGCACGGCGAGCGCGTCCACGTCCCGTTCGGGCTCCTCGCCGACGGGTCGCCGGTCCACCTCCGGCTCCGGTTCCCGCTCGATCTCCGGCTCGGGCGGGCGAACGTCCGGGCCGGCCTGCCGGGTCGGGCGTCCGCGCCGGCTGCGGGTCGGCGGGATGTCCACACCCTCCAGCCGGTCGTAGTAGAGGAACTCGTCGCAGGCCGGCGGGAGCAGCGCGGACGTCGACCCCTCGACCCCGACCCCGATGACCCGCTTGTTCAGCTCGCGCAGCTTGTGCACCAGCGGGGTGAAGTCGCTGTCGCCACTGCAGATCACGAACGTGGAGATGTAGTCGCGCTCGAACGCCAACTCGATCGCGTCGACGGCCATCTTGATGTCCGCGGCGTTCTTGCGGGAGGCCCCCATCCGCTGCGGGATCTCGATCAGCTCGACGTGGGACCGGGTGAGCATCCGGCGGTCCTCGTCGAAGTAGGACCAGTCGGCGTACGCCCGTCGGACGACCACCCGACCTCGTTCGGCCAGCGCGTCGGCGATGGGCCGGAAGTCGAAGGCCGCGCCGCCACGGTGGTCGCGAGCGCCCAACGCGAGGTTTTCGTAGTCGAGGAAAAGGGCGATCCGGTCTTCTTGATCCACGCGGACCAGCCTACGCCGGGCGTGAGCTGGCGGTGGGCACGCGACGCGCAATACCCGAAGTCGACAATCGTCCATTTCTTGCGGACTGATTGTCGCTTCTTTTCGCTGTTCGATTGCGGTCTTGCAACGCAGTGTTCGGTGCTGGCATCATGACGATCAATGTCGGGCGTCGGGGGCGCCGGGCGGACCTCCCACCACCACCCACTGAGGAGGGTCACCGATGTTTCGTGCCATCATGCCGGCGCGGGGACGCCCCGGCCGGCCGGCGGCCACCGGGGCCGCGCTCGCGACCGGCCTCACCGTGCTGCTCCTCGGCCCCACCGTGGCCGTCGCCGGCCCACCCGCGTCCTCCGGCGCGGCGCCGGTCGTCACCCGGGCCGCCCTCGATCCGGCGTTGGTCGCCGGACGCGGCGCGGACGTCGACTTCGTCGAGCAGGAAGCGGAGAACGCCCGCACCACCGGCGAGATCATCGGGCCCGACCGGTCCGCCTACACGCTGCCCGCCGAGGCCTCCGGCCGCCGGGCCGTCCGGCTCACCCCCGGCGAGTACGTCGAGTTCGTCCTGCCCAGCGCGGCCAACGGGATCACCGTGCGGTACAGCATCCCGGACGCGCCACAGGGCGGTGGGATCACCGCGCCGCTACGGGTGACGGTCAACGGCAAGAACGCACGCACCATGACGCTGACGTCGCAGTACTCGTGGCTCTACAACCAGTACCCGTTCTCCAACGACCCCCAGGCCGGGCTGCTGCACCCGGACTGGTGGATCACCGAGTGCCAGTGCGTGCCGTCGGCCACCACCCCGTACCCGAGCATCAGCACGCCGTTCAGGCCCACCCACTTCTACGACGAACAGCGGCTCCTGCTCGGCCGCACCTACCGGGCCGGTGACAAGATCCGCCTCACCGCGCCGCCCGGCAGCGCCGCAGCCTGGACGGTCATCGACCTGCTCGACTCCGAGTTGGTCGCGCCGCCGCGCATTCGGCTGCTCGCGGCGAACGTGCTCGCCTTCGGCGCCGACCCCACCGGCCGGCGGGACTCCGCCGACGCCCTGGACCGGGCCATCGCCTTCGCCCGGCGCACCCACCTGAAGGTGTACGTCCCGCCGGGCACCTACCAGGTCAACCGGCACGTCATCGTCGACGACGTGACCATCGAGGGCGCCGGCAACTGGTACACCATCTTCAAGGGCCGCGAGGTCGCCCTGCCGACGCCCGCACCGGACGGCTCGGTGCACACCGGCGTCGGGTTCTACGGCCGGGACGCCGCCGACGGCGGCAGCCGCAACGTTCACCTCTCCGACTTCGCCATCGAGGGAGACGTGCGGGAGCGCATCGACACCGACCAGGTCAACGCCATCGGCGGCGCGATGAGCGACTCGACCATCGACGGGCTTCACGTGCGGCACACCAAGGCCGGCCTGTGGTTCGACGGACCGATGAGGAACGTCCGCGTCACCAACAACATCATCGTCGACCAGATCGCCGACGCGCTCAACTTCCACACCGGTGTGACCGACTCCGTCGTCGCGCACAACTTCGTCCGCAACACCGGCGACGACGGCCTGGCGATGTGGTCGGAGAAGACGGCCAACGCGCGGAACACGTTCGACCACAACACCGTGCAGTCACCGACCCTGGCCAACGGCATCGCCATCTACGGCGGCACGGACACCACCGTCTCGCACAACCTCATCGCCGATCCCGTCCGCGAGGGCAGCGGCATCCACGCCGGTGCCCGTTTCGGCGCGGAGCCGTTCACCGGGCACCTACGGATCACCAACAACACCACCGCCCGTGCGGGCACCTACGAGTTGAACTGGAACATCGGGCTGGGCGCGATCTGGATCTTCGCCCTGGACCGGAGCATCGACGCGGCCATCGAGGTGACCGGCGACGCGTACCTCGACAACACCTACAACGCGATCATGCTGGTCAGCGACTGGCCGGTGAAGGACCTCTACTCGATCTCCAACGTGCGGTTCCGAAACATCCGGGTCGACGGCACCGGCACCTCGGTGGTCAGCGCCCGCTCGGCGGGGTCCGCCTCGTTCGCCAACGTGGACGCCCGCAACGTGGGCGCGGTCGGGGTCAACAACTGCGGCTCGTTCCACTTCACCCCGGCGGGTTCGGAGTTCACCCTGACCGACCTCGGCGGTAACGACGGCGGGTGGCTCGCTCCGTGGCTGCTGCCCAACACCATCACCTGCGACGACCGGCCACCCGTGTCGCCGCCCCCGCCTCCGGCGCAGTGGTGAACGCGGTGGGCGGCCCGAGGAGTCGGGCCGCCCACCGCACCCGCACAGCAGGTCAGAGCGTCTTGCACCTGCGCAGCAGGTCAGAGCGTCTTCACGTACGCCAACGGCACGGTCGTCGGCTGCCCGGCCCAACTGCCGCTCAGGGTGGCGCCGGCGCCCCCGTCGGCCCCGGCGCCGGGTCGACGGATGACGACCAGCTCGAGGGAGTCGGTGTCGATGACAGTGACGTCCCCGTCGACCACCCGCCGGACAGCGCCGGCCGGGGGCACGTCGGCGTCACCGGCGCCGCTGACGACGACCGTCATGGCCGGCTCGCGCACCTCGCGCCGGCCGTCGACCTCGAAGTACTGCTCCGCCTGGCCGCCACCGGCGAGGACCGCGTGGGCGAGCGCGGCGGCGTACACCGGGTCGGCGCAGCCGTCGTACACCCAGCGTGGGCCGAGCACCGAGTGCTCGACCGTGCCGACCAGCCAGCCGGCGGCACCGTCCAGAGGCGCGGCACGGTAGGTGAGCGGGACCTGATGGACCGGCCCGTCCGCGGTGCCGACAAGTATCGTCTCGATGCCGACCTCGCCGGCCGGGTCGTCGAAGCGGTAAGCGCCCCGGCTCACCACCTCGACGCCGGTCGGCCCCGAGAACCAGGGCCGGCCGGGCAGCCAGGCCGCCAGCAATTCGAGTTTCGTAGGGCGCAGGGTCGCCCGGTGCAGCAGTGCCATCACGGCAGCCTAGGTCAGAGGCCCGCGCAGGGATTACCGCCCACCGTGCAGGCCTCCGGCACCCTTGCCTTCGGCCGGTTGTCGCGTACGTCGAAGCGGAACGTCTGCGACCCTCCGGCCGGTACGGCCGCCCCGGTGAAGGTGATCGCCAGCCCGTTCTGACGCCAGTTCGCACCGTCGACGTCGTCCACGGTGCTGCCTTCGGCGAGCGTGACCACCACGGCCCAGTCCCCCACCGGTGTGCCGGCCGGGTTGGCGACCACCACCTCGCCGGTGTAGCCGAACAACCGGCTGGAGTCGGTGTCGTAGCGGGCGGTCAACGACGGCGGGGGCGGCGGTGGCGCCGACGTGGGGGTACGCGACGGCTGTACCGCCACGCTCCGGCTCGGGCGGGCGGTCGCCGACGCGGTCGTCCGCGAGGGGCGCACCGAGGGCGTCGCCCGTTGCGTGGCGGTGGGCGCGGCGGGCGTCCCGGACGGCGATGGCGACTGCGACGGCGTCGAGGACGGCGCGGCGCTCCGGTTCGAGTCGACCGGGAGCGCCACCCACGCCGCCACTCCCCCGACGACCACCACCCCGCCCAGCATCGCTGCCAGTTGGTGGCGGCGCCGACGGGCGCGGGCGGGACCCTTGCCGCGCGCACCCACCAGCGGCAGTTCGGCGGTCATCCCACCGTCGCCGCGTCGCAGGTCGACCTGCTGGAAGGCGAGCCAGTCGAGGATGGCCGGCAGTCGCACGGTCAGCGACTGCCGGAGCTGCTGCTCGCGTGGTTCGTGCTGCTCGGCGGACCACGCGCCGTGGGTCGTGACCTCCCGTACGTCCAACCGGGAGCCCTGTTTGGTGGCCGTGACCGCGCAGGTGAGCTCGCTGAGCCGGCCAGCCTCGTCGCAGGCCAGCACGAGGAGTTCCGGCACCTGCCGCTCGGTCACCTCGACCTCGACGTCGGCCTCGAAGCCGGGCAGCCCGGCCGTGTGCAGCAGCAGTCGGTCCGGTACGCCCTGGACCGTCTCGGCCTCGGCGAACCACCGACCGAGCAACGTTCGATCGGTCAGTGCGAGCCAGACCCGGTCTGGCGGGTGGGACAGGTCGACCTGCGCGCCGATCTCGATCACGGCGAGACTCTACGGGTTACCGCGGCCGGCCGTTCCTCCCGCCCGAGCGGCCGGTCAGCCCCAGCGGGTCGACCGCTCGACCACCGCGGCCAGCGCGGCCCGGGCGCCGGCACTCACCGTGGCGACCACCTCGGCCGCCGGCAGGTCCCGGGCGAGGGGGTGGGCCTGCCCGGCCCAGAGGTTCGCGACCGATGTGTCCTCGTCGCGGCGGGCGGCCGCGAGCAGCGGACGCGTCAGGTGGAGCACCTGGGGGTAGCCGGCCGGCGCCGCCGCGTCGTGCTGGCGCAGAAAGTCGTTGGCCACACCGCGGGCCTGCTTGCCGGTGTAGGACCGGGTCAAGGCGGTCGGCCTGGCACTCGCCACCGCCGCCCGGTGCATCGGCGAACTGCCCGCCTCCGGGCAGCGCAGGAAGGCCGTGCCGAGCTGCGCGGCGGCGGCACCGGCAGCCAGCACGGCGGCCACTGCGGGGCCGTCGACGAGGCCGCCGGCGGCCACCAGCGGGCGGTCGCAGCGGGCGGCAGCCAGTCGGAGCAACGGCAGCAGCGCGTAGTCGTCATCGTCCGGGAGGCCGCCGCGATGCCCGCCGGCCTCGGTGCCCTGCACCACCACCGCGTCCACGCCCAGGTCGGCGGCGACCGTCGCGGCCTCCGGGCCGGTGACCGTGGCCCACACCTCGGTGCCCCGCTCGCGCAGGGCGGCCACCGCTGCCCGATCGGGCAGCCCGAACACGAAGGACACGACCGGGACCGGATCCGCGAGCAGCGCGGCCAACTTCTCCGGGTACGCGTCGTCGCCGCCCACCGGCTCGCCCAGGCTCACCCCACGCGCAGCGGCCTGCGGCGCGAGCCGCTCGGCGTACCCCTGGATGGCAGCCTCGTCGACCGAGCCGGGGTCGGGCAGGAAGACGTTGACACCGAACGGCCTGTCGGTGCGCGCGCGGACCTCGGCGACGTCGGCGGCGAGTCGCTCGGTGTCGATCATCCCGGCGGCCAGGAAGCCCAGCCCACCGGCCGCGGAGACGGCTGCCGCGAGCGCCGGCGTGGACGGGCCGCCAGCCATCGGGGCGGCGATGATCGGGTGACGCAGCGTGGACAGCACGGACATCCACTCATCCTGCCGCATCGCTGGTGTTCGCTCACCGGCGCGCGGTGTGCCTCCACCACAGCACGCCGCCCACGCCGAGCAGTGCCAACAGTGTTCCGGCGCCGGCCGCCAACGGCCAGGTCCGGCCGCCCGCGCCGCCATCCTCCTCAGCGGCGGGGCGGACTGAGGTGGAGGCCACCGGGCCAGCGGACCCCGTCGGGCCTGCGGCGGCGGCCGGCGCGTCCGTGACCGGGTAGCGCAGAACCGTCGGACGGGTGCCCGCCGGCTGGTCGGCGGTTTCGGAGACGGTGAGCAACGAACGGCCGTCACGGCTGTAGGTGATCGACTCACCCTGGGGTTCGTCCGGCAGCGGGGTGATCCGCGGGGTGCCGGAGGTCAAGGCGGTGACCACATCGCCCGCGGGAACGTCGTACTCGAAGGCGTCGGCGTAGCTGCGCAGCACCACCCGACGCCCGTCCGGTGCGCTCGCCGCGCCGGTGATCACACCCCGCCCGAGGAACGAGAACGGGTTGCTGGTGCTGGTCCTCGGAAGGGTCACCTGGCCGACCGAGGCCATCGGCGTCGTGGCGCCGGGCCGCAGCGCGGTGGTCGGCGCGTACAGGAAGACGGTGCCGCTGCCGCCCTTGGTGATGACCAGCGGCCGGCCGTCCGCGTCCAGCAGCAACGCCTCCGCGTCGTGCGGGCCGTCCGGGTACGTCATCCGGTGCAGCACCGGCTTACCCGCGCCCGGCGTGAGCCGCCAGAGGGCGATCGTCGGTCGGGAGCGGTCGTTGTCGCCGATGTCGGCGACCCAGACGGTGCCGTCCCGGCCGACGGCCAGGTCCTCGGTGTCGCGGGGCCGGGACGGGTAGGCGACCGACCGGACCACTGCGCAACGCTGGTCGAGGAAGAAGATCCGGCGGCGAGCCTCGTCGTCGGCACCGTCGTTGATCATCACGTACCCGTCGTCGGTGGCGACCATCCCGGAGATCTCGCGGAGCCGGTCGTCGCGCACCTGGCACACGGGCGTCCCGGCCGCTGCCGTGCCCGCCGCCGCGCTCGGTGTCGCCAGCGCGGCCGGTGGTAGCACCCCGGCGAGCACGGCAACCAGCGCGGCCCGCGCACGGGAACGCCGCGCCCAGGTCAACCGCCCGCGTACCCGCATCGCCCACCCTCCTCGTCGTGACCGTGCCCCGGCCACCCGCCCATCCTGACCGATCGCGGCCACCGGCGGCGCTCATCGCGGGGGACGCGCCCGCGCCTCGTGTCGATGTACTGTCGCTCGGCCTGATTCTGAATCCGAAGGGTGCCCATGTCCGTGATCGACACGTCAGTGGCCGGCCTTTTCGGACGGCTGCTGCGCGCTGGGCTCGGCCGTCCGACCAGGGGCTTCGCCCTCGCCTGGGTGCCGCTCGCCGCGGTAATCTGTGGCCTCTTCACCGGCGCGTTGGCCAGCCGGGCCGCCTGGGAGACCTCCCGACCGCAACCCGACCGGGCCGAGGCCGCCGCGATCCTGACCGAGGTGTTTCCCGGACACGACCTCGGCGACATCGACACCCCGCCCGCGCTCTTCGTCGTCTACGGGCACGCGCTGCGTCTGGGCACCGTCAAGACCCTGGTGTTCGGTGACGGTGGCGAATATCAGGAGAGCGCCACCGGCGCCGCCGCCTTCGGCGCGCCACCGGTGCCCGCCGAGCAGATCGTCGCGGTGGCCCGGGAACGGCTGACCGGTGCCGGCTGGCGGGTGTACGACCCGGAGGTGACCGAGGGCATCACCTGCGAGGACAAGGTCTGCGCCACGCCGCGGGCGATCACCGACACCGCTCTGGTCGCCCGGCGGGGCGACACCATCCTGAACGCCTCGGTCTCCACACAGACCGCCGCCGAAGCCAGCTACCTCTCGGTCGAGATGCATCGCGCGCCACCGCCGGCGGTGGTCCCCGCCGGGGTGCTCGGCACCGTGCTGGGCGCGGTGGCGGGTTGGTTGGTCTTCGGCTGGATCAGCCGACGCGTCGAGGGACGCCGGCGTCGCGGCCCGGTGCACGTCCTGGTCGGTGTGACCGTGGTGCTGTGGTGGCTGCCGGTGCTGCTGGCCGCGCCGCAGTTGCTGGGGCACCACCTCGGCGAACCGCACCCGGCCTGGCACCCGTTCTGGGAGTGGCTGGGTCAGCCGGCGGCCTCCCTGCTCTTCCTGGTCGGCGCGGGCTGCGTGCTACTGGCACTGGCGCTGGCCGCCGGGGCCGGCCGGGACACCACGGCCGAGGCTCCGGCCGACTGACCGCCGTTGGGCGCGGCCGTCGGCGGGTCACGGGCCGCCCAGGGCCGGTCCCCGCCGGGGTACGGCGTGGACCGGCCGGGCGTCCGCTACCGGGTGGCCCAGCGCTGGCCGACGCTGCCGTTGCACGTCCAGAGCTGCACGGTCGTGCCGTTGGCCGTGCCAGCGGAGGTCACGCTCACGCACTTGCCGGCGGAGGTGAGCACGATCGTCCCGTCCGAGCGGAAGGTGAAGCGCTGCGCGGCGGTGCCGTTGCACGTCCAGATCTGCACCCTGGTGCCGTCGGCGGTGGCCCCGCCGTTCACGTCGAGGCACCGGTCGCCGTAGACCCGCAGTTCCCCGGCGGCGGTACGGGTCCAGCGCTGGTTGGTGCCACCGTGGCAGTCCCAGATGATGGTGGGGGCGCCGGCGGTGGTGCTGGCGCCGGAGACGTCCAGGCAACGCCCGGAGTTCGGGTTACGCAGGCCGACCGGCGTTCCCACCGGCGGCCCGCTCGGTGCCACCAGGCTGCCGGGCACCGACAGCAACGCGTCGTACCAGCGGGCGGCCATCTTGTCGTACCCGCCAGCGTTGGGGTGCACCCCGTCGGCGAGGTCCGCGGTCCCGAGCGCGGCGTGCATGTCGACCAGGTGTACCCGGCTGCCCTTCTGGGCCACGATGCCGGGGATCGTCGCGTTGTACGCCCGCACCCGGGCCTCCAGGTTCGGGTCGGATTCCGGGGTGATGGTGGCGACGAAGAGCTCGACCTCCGGCGCGGTCGATCTGATCTTGTCGATCAGGGCGGAGAGCCGGGCCGGCGCGTTGGGCAGGTCGTAGTTCTGGTTCATGTCGTTGGTGCCGATGTGCAGCAGCACCGTACGCGGGGTGGTGGCCCGCAACCAGCCGACGACGTTGGCGTCGAGTTGGTCGATGCGCCAGCCCGAGTGCCCCTCGTGGTCGTGGTCGCCGAGGCTGGGCGGACCGTTGAACCCCGAGCCGACGAAGTCGACGGTGTAGCCGCCGCTCGCCAGCCGCTGCCACAGGTTGATCCGGTACCCGCCGGGCACGTTGAACCCGTCGGTGATCGAGTCACCGAGTGGCATCACCCGTACCCCGCCGTTCGACTCGGCCTGAGCGGGCGCGACCTGAGCCAGCGCCAGCACGGCGCCGAGGACCAGGCCGAAGCCTCCGGCGGCGGCCCGTCGTGCGTTCCATCGCATGGTTGGTTCCTCTCCTCGGAGGTCGTCCGGGGATCTCGGTGACTCGCCGTCCGCCGAAAACGACGACCACCTCCGGACTCATCCATTGATGGTTGACGATTGATAGGGTGGTCCGGACCCGGGACGGCACGGACGGGAGCCGAACGCCGCGCTGGCTGCGCCGAACGGTCCCCGGGACCGCCGTGACCACACCCCTGGGCCCGAAGATGCGTGAGCGTGACGGTGAGGGGTAGGCAGCGGCCCGGCGGTATGTCGACACCCGCCGGGTAGGAGGCTCCGATGAGCACGTACCGGGACGAGCAGGGCGATACGTTTCCTCCTCCGGAGGCCGATGCCCTGGAGCAACGGCAGAACGCCGTCGACTACGGGCCGCCGGACCGAGTGTCGGGTGACGTCGACCCCGAAGCGTCCGAGGCGGACCTGGCCGAACAGGGCGCACTGCCGGGGGGCACGCTCGACGAGGCGACGTCGCTCCCGGCCGACGCCAACCCGGCGGACGCCCTGGAACAGCGCCAGGAGATCCCCACCCGCGACGAGGGTCGCCGCACCTGACAGCTGATCGACCGCTGACGCCGGACCGCACGCCGCACGCCACCTGCCGGACGCGCACCTGACCTGCCGGCTCAGCCGGTGGCGATCTGCCACAGCAGGAACGCGTTGAGCGCGACCACCAGCACGGCCACCAGGGACGCGGCGGCGGTGGTGAGCGGATGGTTGACCAGGTTGCCCATCAGGTCGCGACGGCGGGTGAAGGCGACCACCGGAATCAGCGCGAACGGGATGCCGAAGCTGAGGATGACCTGGGACAGCACCAGGGAGCGAGTCGGGTCGAGGCCGATGGCGAGCACGGCCAACGCGGGCAGCAGAGTGACCAGCCGGCGCAGCAGCAGCGGAACCCGCCGCCGCAGGAAGCCCTGCATGATCACCTCGCCGGCGTAAGTACCGACGCTCGTCGAGGCGAGTCCGGAGACCAGCAGAGCGACGGCGAATCCGAACGCCGCCGCGGTGCCGATGGTCTGGCCGAGCCCGGCGTGCACCCCTTCCAGGCTGTCCGCGCCGCCCGGGCCGCCGCCCCGGAAGCTGGCCGCGGCGATCAGCAGCATGGCGAGGTTGACCGCGCCGGCCGCGCTCAGGGCGAGCAGAACGTCGGTGCGCTGGCCGCGGAACAGGACCCGACGCTCAGTGTCGTCGGCGGCGGGGATGCGGTCCCGGGTCAGCGCCGAGTGCACGTAGATGACGTGCGGCATGACGGTGGCGCCCAGGATGCCGGCGGCCAGCAGCACACTGTCCGTGCCCTGGAGCCGAGGAACCAGACCGGCCATCGCCGAGCCGGGATCGGAGCCGGAGGCGAGCAGGTTCGCGGCGAAGGCCAGGACGATCACACCGAGCAGCACGGCGATGGTGATCTCGAAGGCACGGTACCCGCGCGAGCGCAGGGCGAGCACGGCGAACGCGGCCGTACCGATGATGATCCCGCCGGGCAGCAGCGGGATGCCGAAGAGCAGGTACAGGGCAACCGCGCCCCCGATCACCTCGGCCAGGTCGGTGGCCATGGCGACCAACTCGGCCTGCACCCACATCAGCCGGTTCACCGGCCGGGGCAGGCGCTCCCGGCACAGCTCGGGCAGGCTGCGCCCGGTGGCCAGACCCAGCTTCGCGGTGAGCGTCTGGACCAGCATCGCCATCAGGTTGGCCACCACCACGACCCAGACCAGCAGGTAGCCGTAGCGGGCTCCGGCGGCGGAGTTGGTGGCGAAGTTGCCGGGGTCGACGTAGGCGACGGCGGCGACGAACGCCGGGCCGAGCAGGATCAGCCGCCCGCGTACCCGACCTCGGGCGCGAGCAGCCTGCAACGGCGTCGTCGTCGACACCGACAGTTCGTTGGTGACCATCGAACACCTCCCCGGTCCGCACGGATCGCGTGCCGCTCCCTTCCCGCCGGGCTGGCCCGTCGGTGCCAACCTCTGGCCTGCCGGTGTCATCACGGCCGACGCGCCGGGTCCACGGCGGCGCGCCGCGTCGCGCTTGACAGCAGCCGGGGGACCGATGAAGCTGTCTATTAGTCCTACTGTCGTAGGACAACAGGAAGGATCGTCACGAGTGATCGAGTTCGTGCTGGACAGCCGGTCGAAGGTGAACACCTACATGCAGCTCGTGCAGCAGGTGAAACAGGCGCTGCGGGTCGGCCTGCTGACGCCGGGCGACCAACTGCCGAAGGTCCGGGATGTCGCGCAGTCACTGGCGATCAACCCGAACACGGTGCTGAAGGCGTACCGGGAGCTGGAGATCGAGGGTCTGGTCGGCGGCCGACCCGGGGTGGGCACCTTCGTCCGGCGCACCCTGGCCGGCGCGTCGCTGCCCAACCAGGCCGAGCTGCGCGACGACCTGGTCGCCTGGCTGCAACGGGCGCAGGCCGCGGGCCTCACGGCCGAGGACGTCATCGCCCTGGTGGAGACCACGCTGCGGGCCACCCTGGCCGACGACGCCCCGCAGAGGGAGCCCGCCTGAACGAGCGCAGCGAGCACACCACCACGCACAGGAGCGAGGGCTGCGCCGCCTGAAGCGGCGGCGCCGCCGGAACGAGAGGACAGAGGATGGACATGGTCTTGGAGGCAGACCGGCTGGGCAAGCGGTACGGCAGCGCCTGGGCGTTGCGGGACTGCTCGCTGCACCTGCCGGCCGGCCGGATCGCCGCGCTGGTCGGGCCGAACGGCGCGGGCAAGAGCACGCTGCTACACCTGGCCGTCGGCCTGCTCAAGCCCAACGCGGGCGCGGTCCGGGTGTTCGGCAGATCGCCGTACGGTGACACGGAGTGCCTGGCCGACATCGGGTTCGTCGCCCAGGACACCCCGCTCTACCGGGACTTCACCGCAGCCGAGTTGGTCATCGCCGGCGGCAAGCTCAACCGGCGGTGGGACGCGGCGCTGGCCCGTACCCGCCTGGCCCAGCTCGGGATACCGCCGGACCGTCCGGTCGGCAAACTCTCCGGCGGGCAACGGGCCCAGGTGGCGCTGGCGCTCGCGCTGGCCAAGCGACCCCGGCTGCTGCTGCTCGACGAACCGGTCGCCAGCCTCGACCCCCTCGCCCGGCGGGAGTTCCTCCAGTCGCTGATGGGCAGCGTGGCCGACGGCGACACCACCGTCCTGCTCTCCTCGCACCTGCTGGCCGACCTGGAACGGGTCTGCGATTACCTGATCGTGCTCAACGCCTCCAAGGTGCAGCTCACCGGTGCCGTCGACGACCTGGTCGCCGAGCACCGCCAACTGGTCGGCCCACGGCACGACGGCGGCACTATCGGGGGCGTCGCCGCAGTGATCCGGGCCAGCCACACCGATCGGCAGTCCACCCTGCTGGTCCGCACCGACGGCCCGGTCTCCGATCCCGGTTGGACGGTGCGCGACGTCAGCCTGGAGGACGTCGTCCTGGCCTACCTGGCCGATGGCAACACGCAGACCAGTCACACCGAGTGGGGGGTGCCGGCATGATCTGGCTGACCTGGCGACAGCACCGCAAGCAGGCGTTCTACACCCTGCTGGGGTTCGCGGCGCTGGCCGCTCTGATGGTGCCCATCGGTTTGTCGATGCGGAACACCTTCGCCGACCTGGGGCTGGCGGATTGCATCCGTCCGGTCAACCTCAGCGAGGCTGCCGTGCGGACCTGCGACGCGGGTTTCCGCCGGTTCAGCGATCAGTACGACAGTCTGAACCTGGTCGCCGTCCTGCTGATCACGCTGCCGGTGCTGGTCGGCCTGTTCTGGGGCGCCCCACTGGTCGCCCGCGAGGTGGAACACGGCACGCACCGGTTCGCCTGGACCCAGGGCGTCGGTCGGACCCGTTGGGCCCTGGTGAAGTTCGGGCTGGTCGGTGCGGCCGCAGTGCTCCTCGCGGCCTGCTACGGGCTGGGCATGTCATGGTGGGTCGAGCCGCTCACCCAGGCCGCGCACGAGGGCCGGCTCGGCATGATCGTCTTCGATCTGCAGGGTGTCGTACCGATCGGGTACACCATCTTCGCCGTGGCGCTCGGCGTCTTCGCCGGCACCGTCTGGAAGCGGATGCTGCCCGCCATGGGCATCACCCTGGCCGGGTTCATCGGCGCGCGGGCGGCGGTGGAGATCCTGGCCCGGCCGCACTACCAGGCCGCCCGCACCCAGACCTTCCCGATCGAGGGGGACGGGATACCGGAGATGAGCCGGGGTGACTGGATCCTCTCCACGGGCATCCGGAACGCCGACGGAACGATGGTCGCGGAGAACACCCGAATCCAGTGCCCACCGGGTGGCAAGGGCCCGGACGGCCGGGTCTGCGGCGCCGAGCTGGGTCTCGACCCGGGCGCGTACAACTGGCAGCTGTACCAGCCAGCGGACCGGTTCTGGCTCTTCCAGGGGATCGAGACGGGCATCTTCGTCGCCCTGGCCCTGCTCCTGCTCTACTTCGCCGTCCGCCGGGTGCGTCGGATCGCGTAGGTCGGCGACGGGTGCTCGTCGGGGCGCGGGGGCCTCGGCGAGCACCCGTCAGCGCAGGCCCTCGGCGGTCAGCATGAGCCAGGACGCGAGGTCGTGCAGCTCCTCATGCACGGCCCGGGTCAGCTCCGGAGTGAAGGGCACGTCCTCGTGGACGGCGTGCACGGTGAGCGTGCCGCGCCGGCGGTCGGCGGTGGCGTCGACCTTTCCGACCAACCGGTCGCCGTGCAGGATCGGCAACGCGAAGTAGCCCCACCGTCGACTCGCCTTTGGTTTGTACATCTCCAGCACGTACTCGTACTCGAAGAGGTCGGCCAGGCGGACCCGGTCGTGCACCAGCCGGTCGAACGGGGACAACACCGCGGTGCGCCCGGCGAAGGGCTGCCCGAGCGCGGCCGGATCCACCCGCCAGACTCCGGGGACGCCCTCGACGACCGCCGGCTCACCGGCGTCACCGACCTCCGCCGGCTCGCCGGGGACGACCACCGTCTTCGCCCGGGCGATGCCGAGCGCCCGCAGTCGTCGCTCGTTGCGGGCCCGGTGTGCCTGCTCCAGCGCAACGACGGGCATGCCGACCGGGTAGACCCGTTCGGCGACGTCCCACCACCGCTGTCGGCCCTGACGGCCGGCGATCGCGACTTCGCCGCGTAGGACCAGGAACTCCAGCATCTGGGTGACGTTGCGGTTGTTGGTCCAGCCGGACGAGGGCCACGGCACCGCGCACGTGTCGGGGATGTCGCGGGACAGCAGTGGCCCGGAGCGGCCGAGCAGGTCGAGCACGTCACGCCGGAACGCGTCGTTGACGCGCAGCCACTTCCGCTCCCGCTCGTGGGTGGGCCAGGCCGCCATCGCCGCGAGATAGAGCCCCAGATCGTCCATCGGTCGCACCATCGCCTGGTGCTCGAAGAGCGTCCGATCCTGCTCGAGTGCCTGCCGCAACTGCGACGGCTGGTACGACGAGCCGAGTCGGCTCCAGCAGACCAGGTCCGCGCTGGGAGCGACGGCGGCCGTCGGGTCGATCTGCACCAGCGTCAGCTGACGCACCACCGTGAGCAGGTCGGCCGGTCGGGGGTCGGCCAGCAACTGGGCCCGGACGGCGATCCGCCGTGCCTGCGTGCGATCGAGTTGGTGGGGAACCACGCCGCCGAGCCTAACGGCACGCCACGGCCTTGACGCGCGGCAGCCTCAGCCGGACAGTCGCCGGTAGCGGGCGACCGAGAGTGGCAGGAAGACGACGATCAAAGCGATCGGCCAGGCCACCGCCAGCCACGGGTAGTGCTGCGCGGCCCAAGAGTCACCACCTGAGCCCGGGTTGCCGAACAGCTCGCGGGTGGCGCCGACGGTCGCCGACAGCGGGTTCCACGCGGACACCGCACCGAGCCAGGCGGGCATGGTGGACGGGGCGACGAACGCGTTGGAGAGGAAGCCCAGCGGAAACTCCAGGGTCTGCACGGCGACCACGGCGGTCTGCCCACGAGTGACCAGCCCGAGGAAGATGCCGACCCAGATCAGGGCGAACCGCAGCAGCAGGATCAGCCCCACCGCGGCCAGCGTCGCGCCAGCCCCGCCGTGCGCCCGCCAGCCGATCGCCAGGCCGGTCAGCAACAGGACCGCCAGCGTGACCAGGGCGAACAGCAGATCGGCCACTGCCCTGGCCACCAGCGGAGCAAGGGGCGAGACGGGCATCGACCGGAGCCGGTCGGTCACCCCGCGCTCCAGGTCCTCGGCGACGGCGATCGTGGTGAGGCTCATGCCGAACACCATCGTCATCACGTACATGCCGGGCATCAGGAACTCCCGGTAGCTACCGCCGCCGGGCACCTGCAACGCGCCGCCGAACAGGTAGGCGAACATCAGCACGATCAGGATGTTGAAGCCGAGCGAGGCGATCAGCGGACCGGGGTCGCGCCGCCACCGGGCCAGGCCACGCCAGATCAGCGTGCCGCTGTCGGCCAGCAGGGCGGGCGGGCCGGGCGTCAGATCCACCGCCGGGGCCGGCATGTTCGAGGCGCTCACGCCGCCACCTCCGCGGCGGTCCGCGTCCGGTCTCCGGTGAGATGCAGGAACACCTCGTCCAGGGTGGGGCGACGCAGTGCGACGTCCGCCACCGGGACCTGCACGGCGTCGAGCGCCCGCAGCACCTCGACGAGCGCACCGGCCGGGTGACCAACCCGGACGCTCAGCATCCGCCGGTCCGGGTCGGCCGTCGGCTCGACGTCGAGCACCCGGCGTACCTGCGCGACGGCGGTGGCGAGGTCGGCCGGGTCCGCGACGACCACCTCGATCCGGTCGCCGCCGAGCTGGGTCTTGAGGTCGTCCGGAGTCCCCTCGGCGATCACCCGGCCGCCGTCGACCACCGAGATCCGGTCGGCGAGTTGGTCAGCCTCATCCAGGTGCTGGGTGGTGAGCAGCACGGTGGTGCCGGTGTGCACCAACGCCCGGACCGACTCCCACACCTCGTTGCGACCACGCGGGTCCAGCCCGGTGGTGGGCTCGTCGAGAAAGAGGACCGAGGGGGCCAGGATCATGCCGGCCGCCAGGTCGAGCCGTCGGCGCATGCCCCCGGAGTACGTGCTGACCGGCTGCTCGGCCGCGTCGGCGAGCCCGAAGCCTTCCAGCAGCTCGACCGCCCGCCGCCGGGCCCGGCGGCGACCCAGGTGGAACAGTCGGCCGAAGAGCACCAGATTCTGTCGGCCGCTCAGCGCCTCGTCCAGCGCGGGCTGCTGACCCACCAGCCCGATGCGGTAGCGCACCTGGTCGGCCTGGCGGGTCACGTCGAACCCGGCGACCTCGGCACGACCCTCGTCCAGCCGGAGCAGCGTGGACAGGATCCGCACCGAGGTGGTCTTGCCGGCCCCGTTCGGGCCGAGCAGGCCGCACACCGTCCCCTGTCGTACCCGCAGGTCGAAGCCGTCCAGCGCGTACCGGTCCCGATAGCGCTTACGCAGCCCTTCGGCCACTATCGCGTCACTGCTCGCCGTCACGGCGCTCCCCTCCCGCAGCCATCAACCAGCGCCACCGTACAACATACGGTAAGGGATACGAGAAGACTTGATGGACTAGTTTCGGCGACATGACGAGCTCGTTGGACGGGCGGCGGTTCGCTGCCGTAGCGGATGTGGTGGCCGGCGAGGTGGGCACGGAGACCGTCTTCGCGTACCACGAGCGGGCGGGCGAGGTGTGGGCCGAGTACACCGGCGGGTCCATCCGACGCGGTCACCTCGTCGGCACCCGCGAGGGCGACCGACTGGACTTTCGATACGTCCAGCTCAACATCGACGGCCAGACGTCGTCGGGACACTGCGTCTCTGCGGTGTCGGTGCTCCCCGACGGCCGGCTCCGGCTGCACGAGACCTGGTCGTGGGAGTCCCGGTCGGGCAGCGGCAGCAGCGTGCTGGAGGAGCTCCCGGCTCCCTGACGGTTTGCCTGGCTACGCGGGCTCGGCGGTCCCGACCTGGCCCGCCACGCCCACGTTCAGCGGGTCGGCCAGGAGCTTGTCGAAGGCCAACTCGGCGGCGCCGATCAGCACGGCGTCGCGGCCGAGTGCCGCAGCGCGCAGCCGCAGGTGCTCACGGGAGGCTGGCAGTGGCATGGTGTCCAACCGCCTCCGGACGACGTCCGCTCCGGCGGTGAAGATGTCGCGAAGCGACCCACCGAACACCACGGCATCCGGGTTGACCACGTTGACCAGGTTGGCCACGCCGAAGCCGAGCCAGTCGGCGACCCGCTCGACCGCCGCCCGGGCGATCGGGTCGCCGTCCGCCGCCGCGCGCAGCACCTCGGCCACCGCAGGGCGGTCGCCGGGATCCCGGCCCGCGTGGCGCAGCAGCGCGGCTTCGCCGATCTCGGTCTCCCAGCAGCCACGCGAGCCGCAGCCGCAGGGCAGGCCATTCGGGTTGACGACCATGTGACCGACCTTGCCGCTGTGGCCCCGGTGGCCGATCATCAATCGGCCACCCACGATGATGCCGGCGCTGATGCCGAGATCGCCGTGCAGGTAGATGACGTCGTCGATGCCCACCGCCACGCCTCGGACGTGCTCGGCCAGGCCCGCGATGTCAGCCAGGTCACCGGCTACGAAGCCGGGGCCGGCGCTGAACTCCGCCTCGAGCGCGGTGCCGAGCGTCTCGTCGACGCTGGCGATCCGGATCCTGCCGTCCGGGTCACGGGTGGTGTCGGTGACCGCGACGGCGCCACCGACCAGCAGCGCGTCGGCGGCCACGGACCGTTCCAGTTCACGGACCAGGTCAGCGAGCGGCCCGACGGCGTCGCTCGCCGACATGCCAGTGGGGCGGGCGACCTCTCGCCGGTCGAGGATGCGCCCACCGAGGCCGACCCGGGCGGCACGAAGCCGGTCCGCGTCGATGCTCAGGGCCTGTGCGTAGACCCGGTCGGAGCGGGGACTGACAACCAGCGACGGGCGGCCGGCGCGGCGCGCGGTGGTCGGCGCCTCCTCGGTGACCAGGCCGCTGGCGACCAGTTCGGCCGCGAGAGCGCCGATGGTGCTGCGATTGAGGCCGAGTCGGCTGGTCAGCTCGGCCCTTGACGTCGGCCCGTTCAGATGGACGTAGCGCAGTACAGCGCCGAGGTTCTGCCGCCGGATCTCCTCCTGGCTGGCGCCGGGGACCGACGGCAACGGGGATTCGTTGTTGCGGCCGACGCCGGCTGGCCTGGACTGGACGGGTATCGCCACGGTCAGACCTCCTTCCGGGTCGCTGCCGGGTGGTGCGGGGTTGCCAGGACGACGATGGGTCCCGGTAGAGGAGACCCGGGACCCATCGGCGTTACTGCCTACCGTGCGGTGATTACTTGGTGAGCGGCGCGAGCTTCGGGTCGTTGGCGTATGCCTCCACCACGTTCGCCTTGGTAACGGCGACCGGCGGGAGCAGGAACGTGTCGACGACCTTGCTGCCGTTGTTGTAGGACTTGGTGTCGTTCACCTGCGGGGTGTTACCGGCCTGGAGAGCCTTGACCATGTTGATGGTCTCCTTCACCAGGTTGCGGGTGTCCTTGTTGATCGTCATGTACTGCTCGCCAGCGACGATCGACTTGACCGACTCAACCTCGGAGTCCTGACCGGTGACGACCGGGGTCGGCTTGCCAGCGCCCTTGACCGAGGTCAGGATCGCGCGGGCCAGCGTGTCGTTCGGGGAGAGGACGCCGTCCAGCTCCTTGCTGCCGTAGGTCGAGGTCAGCAGCTGGTCCATGCGGGCCTGCGCACCCTCGGCCTTCCAGCCCTGGATGGCGGTCTGCTTGACGTCCTTCTGACCCGAGGCGACGACCACGGTGCCCTTGTCGATCTCCGGCTTGAGCACGCTCATCGCGCCGTCGAAGAAGACACCGGCGTTGTTGTCGTCCGGCGAGCCGGAGAACAGCTCGATGTTGTACGGGCCGTTCGGCTTCTTGGCCTTCATGCCGTCCAGCAGGGCCTGGCCCTGGAGCTGGCCGACCTTGAAGTTGTCGAACGCGACGTAGTAGTCGAGGTCCGGGGTGTTGGTGATCAGCCGGTCGTAGGCGATGACCTTCACGCCGGCCGAGTGGGCAGCGGCGACCTGGGTCGACAGCTGCGCGGCGTCGGTCGCGCCGATGACGATGACCTTGGCACCCTTGGTGACCATGGCGGTGATCTGGGCCTGCTGGTCGGCGACCGTGGTCGACGCGCCGGCGTACTGCACGTCACCCTGGAAACCGGCCTCCTTGAGACCGTTGGTGAAGAGCTCACCGGCGAGGACCCAGTTTTCCGAAGTCTTGGCCGGCAGGGCGACACCGATCAGGGAGTTCGCCGCGAAGCCCTTGGCGGCCTCGCCGTTGGAGCCGGAGTCGCCGTCACGGCCGGAGCCGCAGCCGGCGAGGGCCAGCATGGCGGCGGCGCTGACGGCGACCACCGACGTGCCGAAGAATTTACGCATGGTGAGGACTTGCCTTTCTGGATGTGAGACGGGTGGAGGGGTCGGTGGCCGTCAGCCGGACACCGCTGCCTTGGCGGGCTCGCGCTCCGCGTCCGGCGGTGAGGCGGGTGCGGCGGAGTCGTCGCGCCGGAACGGCCGCATCAGACTTCCGATGATGGAGAACCGCCCCTGGCTCTTGTTGTAGACGTCGATCGCGACGGCCAGCAGCAGGACGAGGCCCTTGATGATCTGGACCTTGTCGGTGCCCACGCCCTGGAGCTGGAGGCCGTTGTTGAGCACGGCCATGACGAGACCACCGACGATCGAGCCGCTGATGGTGCCGATACCACCGGCGACGGCAGCGCCACCGATGAAGACCGCGGCGATGGCGTCCAGCTCCCAGCCGTTGCCGTCCTGCGGGCCGGAGGCCGCCGAACGGGCCACGAAGATCATGCCGGCCAGCGCGGCCAGGATGGACATGTTCATCATGACGAAGAAGTTGACCCGCTTGAGCTTCACGCCGGACAGCTCAGCCGCCCGGGAGTTGCCGCCCACCGCGTAGATGTGCCGACCACCGGCCGTGTTGCGGGTGTAGAACGAGTACGCGATGACCAGAACCAGCAGGATGATGCCGGAGATCGGGAAGCTGGTGCCGACGCGACCGCTGGCGAAGCGCAGCGAGGCGAAGGCGATGACCCCGACCATGATGCCCATCCGCAGGATCGAGACCCACATGGGCGCCGGGTCGGCGTCCATCGCCCGACGGGTGTTGCGGGCCCGGATCTCGCGCCACACCACCGCCACCGCAGCGGCCAGACCGAGCAGCAGCGTCGCGTTGTTGTAGCCGGTGTCCGGACCGAACTCGGGCAGGAAGCCGGAGCCGATCTCCCGGAAGCCCTCCGGCACCGGAACGCTCTGCGCGTTGCCGATGAACTGGTTGCCGCCGCGGAACAGCAGCATGCCGGCCAGGGTGACGATGAACGCCGGCACCCCGATATAGGCCACCCAGAAGCCCTGCCAGGCGCCGATGATGGCACCGATGGCGAGGCCGAACAGGATGGCGACGGGCCAGGGCAGATCCCACTCGGTCATCGACTTGGCGACCAGAATGCCCGCGAAGGCGGCGACCGAGCCGACCGAGAGGTCGATGTGCCCGGCGACGATCACCATGAGCATGCCGATGGCCAGGATCAGGATGTACGAGTTCTGCTGGAACAGCGCGATCAGGTTGTCCGATCGCAGGGTCAGCCCATCGGTCCAGATCTGGAAGATCAGGACGATCGCCACCAGGGTGAAGATCATCCCGAACTGGCGAGCGTTGGAGGTGGTGCCTCCGAACAGGTTCTTCTGAAGGTCCTTCAATCGGCTCATCGTGTCAGCATCTTCTTCGTCGAGGTCATCTGCTTCATGAGGTTTTCCGGGGTGGCGTCGGCCCGGGCGATCTCGCCCGTGATGGCGCCTTCGAACACGGTGTAGATGCGGTCGCAGAGCCCGATCAGCTCCGGCAACTCCGAGGAGATGACGACGACGCCCTTCCCCTGGTCAGCGAGCCGCTGGATGATGCCGTAGATCTCGTACTTAGCACCCACGTCGATGCCGCGCGTCGGCTCGTCGAGGATCAGCAGGTCCGGGTCGGTGAACATCCACTTCGCCAGGACGACCTTCTGCTGGTTGCCGCCGGAGAGCTTGGAGACGCTCTCGTCGACCGTCGGGGCCTTGGTCCGCAACTCCTTGCGGTACGCCTCAGCCGCCTGGTACTCCTCGACCTCGTTCAGGACGCCGTGGTGCGAGATCTTGGACAGCTTGGCGGCCACCGTCGACGTCTTGATGTCGTCGAGCAGGTTGAGTCCGATCGCCTTGCGGTCCTCGCTGACGTACGCGAGCCCGTTGTCGATCGCGTCGGCGACCGACTTCAGGACGATCTCCTTGCCGTCCTTGATGATCGTGCCCGACTCGAACACCCCGTAGGAGCGGCCGAAGACACTCATCGCCAACTCCGTGCGGCCCGCGCCCATCAGACCGGCGAAGCCGACGATCTCGCCGCGGCGAACCACGAAGCTCTCGTTCTTGCAGACCTGCCGGTCGGCGGAGATCGGGTGCCGCACGTTCCAGTTGCGAACCTCGAAGAAGACGTCACCGATCTTCGGGGTGTGGTCCGGGAACCGGCTGCTCAGCTCACGGCCGACCATGCCGCGCACGATCCGGTCCTCGTCGACCCCGTCCGCCTTGACGTCGAGGGTCTCCACGGTCCGGCCGTCACGCAGGATGGTGATCTGGTCGGCGATCGCCTCGATCTCGTTCAGCTTGTGCGAGATCATGATCGAGGTGATGCCGCGCGAACGGAAACCACGCAGCAGGTCCAGCAGGTGCCGGGAGTCGGCCTCGTTGAGCGCTGCGGTCGGCTCGTCCAGGATGAGCAGCTTCACGTCCTTGGCGAACGCCTTCGCGATCTCCACGAGCTGCTGCTTGCCGACGCCGATGTCCTTGATCAGGGTGTCCGGGTCCTCTTCCAGACCGACCCGGGCCATCAGGTCCAGCGCCATCCGGTTCGCGGCCTTCCAGTCGATCGCGCCCCGCTTGCGCGGTTCGTTGCCGAGGAAGATGTTCTCGGCGATCGACATGCCAGGAATGAGTGCGAGCTCCTGGTGGATGATCACGATTCCGGCGTTCTCGCTCGCCCGGATGTCGGAGAACTTGCTCTCCGACCCCTGGTAGACGATCTGGCCGTCGTAGGTGCCGTGTGGGTAGACCCCGCTGAGCACCTTCATCAGGGTGGACTTGCCCGCACCGTTCTCGCCACAGATGGCATGGATCTCGCCGGCGCGAACCACCAGGTTGACGTCGGAGAGGGCCTTGACTCCGGGAAACTCCTTGGTGATGGAGCGCATCTCAAGGAGGATGGGCACGTCGCTCATCGCTCGTACCACCTCGCCAACGTCATCGGTTGCCTCCGGAAGGTTGAACCTTCACTTGGTTTTGTTGTTGACGGCAACGTATTGCGGCCGGAGGCCCATCCGCAAGGCGAGGGACTGTTGAAAATGTAACAATCCGGCAATATAGACGTTGCACAGTGTTCGCCTGTCACAGCCGCCCCCGCAGTCGCTCCCGGCACCTTAGCCCGCACCTGACAACGTTGTCGACTGGCGGCAAGACGTCGATCAACTCCGGGTCACCGCCGACAGGCCCGCCACCAGGCCTGATCCGCGACGGGCCAGGCGAACGCTCGTGCGCCGCGGGCTCGTCACCATCGAAAGATCTTGATCGGAAACCGGCTCCCGCGCCGAGCCCAGGACGCCACCTCGGGCCTCGACGGGCGGTGTGACCCACGCCTCTGCCGGAGGGGCGGATCGACCATGGTCATCTCTTGGCAGGAGACGTCAGGAGACGGATCAGTGCCTCGGCGTCCCATAAGTGCAGATCATGGACTGAGCCTCGCGACGCGGACCCGCCGCCGACCGGTCAGCTCGGGTGCAGCACCGCCTTGATCAACCCGTTCTCCCGGCGGTCGAAGCTGCGGTACAGCTCCGGTGCGTCGGCGAGGGCGCCGTGGTGGGTCACGACAACGCTGGGACGGGCACGTCCGGCGACGACCAGGTCGCGCAGCAGCACGGTGTAGCGGCGGTCGTGGGTGCGGCCGAACCGAACCGCGACACCCTTGCTGAACAACGTCCCCCACGGTGCGACCAGATTTTCGTGACCGTCCGCGCCGGGGCCGGGGTGCGGGTCCCGGTCCGGGTAGACACCGGCGACCGCGATCGCGCCGGTGGGGTTGACCAGCCGGGCTGCGTCGGAGATGACCTGGTCCGGCCGCTCCTGGTCGGGGCGCTCCCGGTCCCGGGCCTGGAACCCGACCGCGTCGATGACCTTGTCGACTCCGCCCAGCTTCTCCTCGCCGAGCGGCAGCCCGGCCCGAGCCCGGTCGGCGCGGATCTGCTCGACCGGGTCGCCACGGCGGAAGTCGATCGGCACAGCGCCGATCTCGCCGGCCTTGTCGAGCCGGGCGTCGACGTCGTCCACGCAGTACACCACCCCGGCGCCTCGCAGCAGCGCCGAGTAGGCGCCGAGCAGGCCGATGGTGCCGGCGCCGAACACGGCCACCGTGTCACCGGGCTCGACTCCGGCAAGGGTGGCGGCGGCATGCCACCCCGTGACGAACGCGTCGGCGAGCAGCACGAAGTCGTCCTCGTACGCGTCGCCCGGCTCACCGGGCACGGGTACGCAGTTCGCGTCGGCCCACGGCACGCGCAGCAGGCCTGCCTGAGCACCCCGATAGGGACCCATCCCGGCATAGCCGTACGCCGCGCCCGGACCCTCGGCCCGAGCCCGGAGACAGGCCGCCGAGCGCCCTCGCGCGCACATCACACACGTCCCGCAGAACAGGTGCGTGGGGATCACCACCCGGGTGCCCGGACGGACGGTCTGCACGGCGCTGCCGACCTCCTGCACCACACCCAACGGCTCGTGGCCGAGCACGAGCCCGGGTTCGGCGCTGGTCCGTCCGTCGTACATGTGCAGGTCGGTGCCGCACAGAGCGGTGGAGGTGACCCGTACGAGGGCGTCGGTCTCCGCCTCCAGCGTCGCGTCGGGCACCTCGCGCACCTCGACGGTCCGGACGTCCGCGTAGACGACGGCTCGCATCCCGGTTCTCCTGTTCGGCGACGGAAGAGTCGGTCTTCCCCCGGCTGGGCCGTTCATGCCCCGGCAGACCCGGCCCGGGGGCGGTGCTATCTTAGGATCCCTAAGTTAATTCCTAGCGGAGCAAAGGTTGGGTATGCCTCGGCAGGGTCTGACAAGCGCGCGCGTCTCGGCCGCCGCAGCCGAGCTGGCCGACTCGGTCGGCCTGTCCCGGTTGACCGTTGCCGCCGTCGCACGGCACTTCGGGGTCTCGGACGCCGCCCTGTACGTGCACGTCCGCAGTCGCGACGCGCTGATCCAGCACGTCGCGGTCCGGGCGGCGGCCACGTTCGCCGACGACCTGGCGATCGCCGTGGCTGGTCGAGCGGGCCACCGGGCTCTCGTCGGGTTCGCCGACGCCTGGCGCGCGTTCGCCGTCGAGCACCCCGGGCAGTACGCCGCGATACAGCTCCCGCTACCGCCCGAGGTCGGCACGAACTCGGCGGGACACCTACGCATGATCGAGCTGAGCTACGCGATGCTGCGCGGGTACGGGCTCGACGAGCCGGCTCTGACCGACGCGATCCGATTCGTCCGCAGCACCTTTCACGGCTTCGCGAGCCTTGAGAACGCCGACGGCTTCGACCATCCCCGCGCTGTCGACGCGTCGTGGCACTCGATCATCGACGCGATGCACACCACGCTGAGCAACTGGCCAACCGGAACACGGGAGCAGAAGTGAGCAGCCACGATCAGTACGTCAAGTCCGCCGACGGGACCCGCCTGGTGGTGCGGCGCCTGGGTGCCGGCGACCCCGTCGTCCTCGTGCACGGCTCGGGTGGTGGGCTGCACTCCTGGGCCGCCGTCGCGGAGCTTCTCGCCAACGACCACGAGGTGTGGATGCCGGCCCGGCGCGGTTACGGCCCCAGCGATGTTCCGCCCGGCCACAAGTCCTTCAAGGACGAGACCGACGACCTCATCGCCGTCATCGAGGCGGCACGCCAGCCCTCGGGCAGGACGGTCCATCTCGTCGGCGCGTCCTACGGAGCGACCCTGGCGTTGCACACCACCGTGACCGATCCTCGCGACATACGCTCGCTGGCCGTCTTCGAGCCCCCGCTCTTCGCGGCCGGGGCGGAGATCGCACCCCTGCTCGACCGGTACCGTGCCGCCTTCGAGCGCGACGACGCCGCGACGATGGCAGCGGTCTTGAACGACGTGACACGGGTTCCGGCGGAGATCGTCGCCGCCTTCGCCGCCGCGGCGGGCGACCGGACGCCCGACCCGATCGAGGCGCGGCGTTCGGCGATCGGCTGGCTGCACGATCTCGAGGCTCTTGCCGAGGACAGCACGGACATCACCCGGTGGTCCTCGATCACCGTGCCGACCCTTCTGCTGGCCGGCGCCGACACCTGGGAGCCGATGCCCACGACGATGAACATCCTCGCGACGACGATTCGGGCCGCGCGCCACGTCGTCTGGCCGGGCCAGTCGCACTTCGTGACCATGACGGCGCCCACCCTGGTCGCCGACGCTCTGCGGCAGTTCTTCGCCGAGGTCTCGGGGTAGCCGCTGGCGGCCGGTGTTCCACCCGGCGCGGGAGGCGGTTGCCGCACTGCACAACCGATCCCGCACCAGGTGTCACCGGCCGCCGATCTGGGTCTACTCGGGCGCCGGAGCGCCCTGCTGCTGGCGGAACTGTTCGACCGGGAGGCCGCCGCGACCCCAGTTCTCGGTCTCGACCTCGTCGATCACCACGAAGGTCGACGTCAACGGCTTGTGGAGAACGTCGCGCAGCAACTCGCTCACGCCCTTGATGAGGGCGGCCTTCTCCTCGGAGGTCGCCGCGGACGCGCCAGGCGTGCTGCCCTCGCGGGTGATCTGGATGGTGACGATCGGCATCGTCTGCTCCTCTCTCGGGTGCGATCAGTGACCGGCGTTCTGGCCGCCGTCGACGTGCAGGATCTCGCCGGTGACGAACGGCGCGGACTCGAGGTAGACGACGGCGTCGACCACGTCGCTGGTCTCGCCCATCCGACCTACCGGGTGCAGGCCCGCGAGCGTCTGGTGCGTCTCGACCGGGTGCATCGGGGTCTTGATGATGCCGGGCGCGACGGCGTTGACCCGGACTCCGCGACCCGCGTACTCGATGGCCAGGGACTTGGTGGCGGAGCTGAGGCCGCCCTTGGTCAACGAGGCGAGCACCGACGGTACGTTCGAGTTGGGCTGGTCGACGAAGCTGGTCGTGATGGTGACGATGTGCCCCGCTCCGACGGCCAGCAGGTGCGGCAGAACGCGCCGGGTGAGCTGGAAGAACCCGGCGAGGTTGACGCCGGTGACCAGGTCGAACTCCTCGTCGGTGTAGTCGGTGAACGGCTTGGCCACGAAGACGCCCGCGTTGTTGACGAGGCTGTCGATACGCCCGAAGCGGTCCAGGGCGGCGCTCACCACCCGCTCGGCGGTGTCGGCGTCGGAGATGTCGCCCCGAACCGTGACGATCTCCGGATCGTCGGACGCGCCGATCGAGCGCGAGGTCGCCACCACGCCGTACCCGAGTTTGCGGTAGGCCTCCACGAGGCCGGCGCCGATGCCCTGGGACGCACCGGTGATCACAACGACCTTCTGTCCCTGACTGGTGCTCATGAAAACCACTCCCTGACTGGTGCGGCCGGAGCCTGGTGGCCCGGCCGGACGACTACTAGACGACTGGTCTACTAAAAGCTAGCCGACCGGTCGTGTATCGTCAAAGCATGGGACGGACCAGTGACGCGCGGAACAAAATCCTCGACGCGGCCGCCACGCTGATCGAGCAGCGCGGCTACTCGGCGCTGGGCGTGGCCGAGATCTGCGCGGTGGCGGGCGTGCCGAAGGGCAGCTTCTACTACTTCTTCGAGTCCAAGCAGGCACTCGCCCGCACCGTCATCGACGAGCACTGGGCCACCCAACGCCGCCAGTGGGAGCAACTGCTGGGCAGCCGGAGCGACCCGCTGCGGCGACTACGGGACCTGTTCGAGGCCACCGAGGAGATCCAGCGCGCCGGCCAACAGAAGGCCGGCGTGGTCGCCGGCTGCCTGTTCGGCAACCTCGCCCTCGAGCTCAGCAACCAGGCCGAGGAGATCCGCAACCGGCTTCAGGAGATCTTCGAGGAACAGATCAACCTCATCGAGCAGGTGGTCATCGAGGCGAAGGAGGGTGGCCTGGCTGGCCCGTCCGTCGACACCCGGGACGCCGCCCGGTCCATCGTCGCCCAGATCGAGGGGCGGGTCCTGCTCGCGAAGCTGCTCAACGACCCGACGCAGCTGGAGACGCTCTGGCGCAACTGCCTGGATCTCCTCCAGGTGCCGGCGGAGGCACGGACCACGACCGACTGAGGGCGCGGGACCGCCACGGTCCGCGCCGGCGCGTCCGTCAGGACCTGGAATGGGCCAGGATGTTGAGGACGTGGCCGCTCGGATCTCGGACGAAGAACCGTCGTACACCCCATGGCTCGTCGGTCAGGTCGTGGATGATCTCGGCCCCGGCGGCGCGCGCCGCTCGGTAGCTCGCGTCCACGTCGGTCACCTCGACGGAGACGACCGGGACGACGGGCGCGGTGGCGTCCTCCGTCATGAGGCTCAGTTGCACCTCGGGCCGCTCGGGGTCGGCCAGCGTGACGATCCAGCCGAGGTCCATGACGATTCGCAGGCCGAGGACGGTGGTGTAGAAGGCGGTCGCCTCTGCCATCGAGGCGCTGCGCAGATCGGCGACTATCCGCTGAACGGCCACAGCCACTCCTGCCGACTCCGCCGGCTAACTGACCTGGGCCACCGGCGCCGGGCGGTGCTTGATCTCCTCCATGAACGGGAATCGGGCGGTCAGCTCGGCGAACGTCAGGCCGGATCGCCAGGCCGAGGCCACCTGGGCGACCTGCAGCAGGTCCATGACGTCGCCCCGGGCGAGGACCTCTCCCGAGACCCGAATGTCAATCATGAAGTATCGGGCCTGCGATCCCAGCCCCACGCAGATCACGCCCTGGTCGGAGTGCAGCTCAGCGCAGGTGAACCGGGCCCGCCCCTGCTCGGGGGCGGTGACCTGACCGAGGTCGAGCCCGTGGCGGGCGCCGGTCTCGATGAGCGCGGGGGCCAGACCACCCCGCTCGACCAGATCCGGGTAGAGGCGCACACCCAGCGCCGTCGACGCGTCGCTCATGACTGACTCCCACTTCCTTGTGACAGAGACCAGCAGCGCGCAAGTTACGGGAAGGTTTCCTGCACGCCTCGTCATCCTGTCCCGCGTGGACGTCCCACGGCAATAGGAAGGGTCGATTCGACCGCGATCGAGTAAACCGCGGCCCGCGAGGGCGAAGGACCGGCCGCGTCCGACGGGTTGGCGCCGTCCATCTCGGAGGCATGGATCGCAGGCATGGACCGGCGTCATGCCGTGGTTGAGCCCCGACGGCCCGCCGCTCACCGACCAACATCAGGCGGTAACGGACGGTCGTCGCATTGGAAACACTCTTGACAGAAAGACATGATATCGACATGCTTCACTGTAGAGAGCGCTCTCTACGTCCGGTACGCAGCCTCCGCCACCCCCCTCGCTGAGGAGCCTCCCGTGTTCACAGCCCGCCCCAGCCTCCGCTTTCGCCCCCTCGTACTCATGGCGGTCGCCCTCGTCGCGACCACCGCGGCGCTCGTCGTCCCGGCGCAGTCCGACCCCGCCAAGGCCGCCATCGGCCCGACCACCTGGCAGGACGAGTTCAACTCGCCGGCCGGAACGCCCGTCGACCAGAACAAATGGCGGTTCGACATCGGCGGCAGTGGCTGGGGCAACAACGAGCGGCAGTACTACACGAACAGCACCAGCAACGCCGTCCACGACGGCCAGGGCAACCTCGTCATCACCGCCCGCCGGGACAACCCCGCCAACTACCAGTGCCACTACGGGCGCTGCGAGTACACGTCGGCGCGGCTGCTGACGGCAGCCACCTTCACCCAGACGTACGGCCGGTTCGAGGCCAACATCAAGATTCCGCGCGGTCAGGGCATCTGGCCGGCGTTCTGGATGCTCGGCACCGGCGGCGGATGGCCCGACGCCGGCGAGATCGACGTCATGGAGAACATCGGCCGGGAGCCCAACACCGTGTACGGCACCGTGCACGGGCCCGGCTACTCCGGTGGCGGCGGCATCACCGGCAGCCGCACTCTCGGCGGGCCACTGGCGGACGGCTTCCACACCTACCGGGTGGACTGGGAGCCGAACGCGATCACCTGGTACCTCGACGGGGTGCAGTACCACCGGGTCGATCCCGCGCGCCTCGGCGGCAACCGCTGGGTGTTCGACCACCCCTTCTTCATGATCCTCAACGTGGCGGTCGGCGGCAACTGGCCCGGCTACCCGGACGGCTCCACGCAGTTCCCCCAGCAGATGCTCGTCAACTACGTCCGGGTGTCCAGCTACACCTCCGGTGGCGGCGACCCGGCTCCCGGCACCAGCCGGATCAGGGGTACGCAGAGCGGTCGCTGCATCGACATCCCCAGCGCCAACCCGGTGGAGGGCGCCAAGCTGCAGATCTGGGACTGCAACACCACCGCCGCCCAGGCCTGGACGTTCGCCTCCGACGGCACGGTCCGCGCGATGGGCAAGTGCATGGACCCCGCCTGGGCCGGCACCGCGAACGGCACCGAGGTCAACCTGGTCAGCTGCAACGGCAACACGGCGCAGCGCTTCACCCTCAACGGCTCCGGCGATCTGGTCAACCTCAACGCCAACAAGTGCGTCGACGTGCGGGAGGCCAACCCCAACAACGGCGGCAAGCTGCACCTGTGGGACTGCGTGGGCGCCGCCAACCAGAAGTGGTCCCGCATCTGACGATGCCGGCACGAGCGAGTGGGCCGCCCGACGGCAGCATCGGGCGGCCCACCGCCATGTGCGGCCCGGTCGCGAGCCGGGATTCCGCCGATGGCGCGGGGAGCAGCCTCATGACCGCTATGTTCTGATTTATCCACGTCAGGCATCTCCGGGAGTGAGCTCATGTCGCACCACCTCGACACCCCCCTGGCCGCCCAGGGCGGCCAGCTCTACATCGACGATCTGTACGTCTTCAACGGCGACCGCGCCACGGTGTTCGTCATGGACGTCAACAGCTCGGTGACGAAGGCCGACATCAAGCGTGGCTTCCACGCCGAGGCGCGCTACGAGATCAAGATTCATTTCAACGGCGCGGAGATGGAGGGGTTGACCTACCGATTCGCCTTCGGCGAGCCGAACGGCGACGGCAAACAGGCCCTCCAGCTGTACGAGCTCACCGGAGCGGATGCCCGGGACGACGCCGCGATGGGCACTCCCATCGCCGAGGGGCGCACCGGCGAGGTGTCGACCGGCGGCAACGTCCGGGTCTGGGCCGGACGGATCACCGACCCGTTCTTCGTCGACCTCGACGAACTCGCCACCATCAACGGCGCGGTCAAGAACGGTTCGACGGTGGACCGCTCGGCGTGGCGGGTCGACCAGGCCAAGAACAGCTTCGCCGGCACGACCGTCGAGTCGATCGTCCTCGAGGTCTCCCACGACGAGCCGCTGCTGCGCGACGGCACCGAGATCGGCGTCTGGTGCCGCACGATGCTGGCCACCGACGCCGGCGGATGGCGCCAGATCAACCGCGCCGGGCACCCCATGATGTGGCCGATCTTCTGGCCCCACGACACCGACTTCTCCGACCCCGCCAACTTCCGGCACCCCAGCAAGGACCTCACCGAGGACGGCGAGGAGATCGCCACCGCCGTCGCAGGCGTCGTCGCCGCCAACGGCACCGCCCCCGACCCGCAGGCGTACGGCTGGAGCGTCGCTCGGCAGCTCTACCCCGACCTGCTGTCCTACCGGGTCGGCACGGCCGCGAACTACGGCTTCGCGATCCGCAACGGACGCACCATGGCCGACAACGCGCCCGAGGTGATGTTCTCCCTGGTCCTCAACACGGGCACCACCTCCGGCCTCACCTCGGATGTCACCAAGGCCGCCCGCTCCGCGAGCTTCCCGTACGTGGTGCCGGCCTGACGGGCGACCTACGCGGCGCGACGGAGCAGGCTCCAGTAGCCCACGCTCGGCAGCATGCCGAAGGCCCGGTTGGCCCGCAGGATCGGCTCGTTGCCGTCGTCGTTGTGGGTGGTCACGGCCGTCGCGCCTGAGCGGTACGCCTGTTCGAGGGCGGCGGCCTTCAGCGCCGTCGCCACGCCCCGGCCGCGCCGGTCCACGGCCACACCGGTGTAGACGGTGTACCAGTCGCCGCTGCCCGCCTGCGGGGTGACCACGGTCAACCCGCACGGCGGCAGGCCGGGGGCATCGAGCGACTCGGCCACCAGCACGGTCGCCTCGTCCGGAATGACCCGGCGGGCGTGAGCGAGGTCGACCTCCTGGTCCTCGGCGCCCGGCAGGGGAAGTCCGGGCAGCGTACGCCCGATGCATTCGACGATCGCGGCTTCCTCGGCCTGGAGGTCGGCGACGCGGATCCGCACGCCGGCGGCATTCGCGGTACGGGTCGCACGCTCGGCGAGTTCGTCGCTGCGCCCGAGGAGGTCGAACCGCCAGCCGACGCTGTGGCGTGTGACCACCAGGCCGTACCGCTGCGCGAAGCGCCGACCAGCGTCGAGGTCATCGCGGAGCGTGCTGGTCACCACGTGCTCCGGGCCGAGGTGACGCTCCGCCCAGCCGGCCAGCTCGGCGGCCAGGGCGGTGCCGATGCCCCGCCCACGCTCGTCCTCCGCGACGGCCACCAGCGCGGAGACCGTGCCCGGGAACGCTGGCTCGGCGGTGAGCTTGCCGGCACCGACGATCTTCCCTGACCGCTCGGCGACGAGGGCGTGGTGGATCTCGCCGGGCAGCACGGTGGCCAACTGGTCGAGCAGCCGGTGTCGTTTGTCCTCGCCTGCGGCGAGCACCAGCAGATCGGCGGCGGAGAGAATGTCGGCCGGACGCAGGGCACGGATCGTGGCGTCTACCGGGGCCGGGTGTGCGGTCACGTGGTCGGAAGGTACCCGGAGCAGGCACTTCACCAGGAATGACCTTCGCCACGGTCGAGCTCGCGACCTTCCTCGCAAGGCGGAAAACGCCCGGTTTATCCGGTATCGACCTTTAAGCCCGCATAGTCTCCGAATGCATCCCATGGGGGATTCCAGGATGAAGGAGACTTGATGCGTAGGAAACTTCTCGCCGCCGGCCTGGCCGGTATCGCCGCAGCCGTCGCCCTCGCCGGGCCAGCCGCTGCGGACACGACTGGCGACACGATCGTGACCCTCACCGTCAACGCCGCCGGTGGTCTCTCGATCACGGTGCCCGCGACGGCGAACATCGGAAACGGCGTGGAGGGCACGACCGTCTCCGGCCAACTGGGCCCGGTCACCGTGCTGGACCAGCGCGGATCGCTCACCCCGAACTGGACCACCACCGCCGTCTCCACCGACTTCGTCACCGGCGGCGGCAGCTCCGGAGAGACGATCCCGGCGAGCAACGTCCTGTACTGGTCGGGTCCCGCGACCGGGACGGCCGGCACCGGCACCTTCACGCCGGGGCAGCCGACAGCGGCTCAGGCGGTGGTCATCGATACCCCGAAGGTCGCCTTCAGCAAGACGGGTGGCACCGGCAACAACTTCGCGAGCTGGAACCCCACGCTGCTGGTGAACATTCCGGATGGAACCGTCGAGGGCGTCTACACCGGGACGGTGACACATTCGGTGGTCTGAGCCGCTCGGCCGGCTGGTGCTGCTGGCCTCGGTCGCTCTCGTAGCGTTCGGGGCGTCGGCGGCACCAGCCGTTGCCGCGCGGGAGCAGAGGTACGAGCCGGGGGACGATCCTGCCGCGATCAACCTCCAGCTGTTGGACATCCCCGCCAAACGGGCCGAGGATCCGCGCGCCCGGGTCTACATCATCGACCACCTCAAGCCGGGCGCGATGATCAGCCGGCGGGTGGAGGTGCGCAACGACTCCCCCGAGTCGCAGAAGATCGAGCTCTACGCCGGGGCCGCGTCGGTCGAGAACAGCGCCTTCACCATTCCCGAGGACCGCACCGGCAACGAGCTCAGCGGCTGGATCAAGCTGAAGACGCCCGCTGTCGAACTCGCCCCGGGCGAGCGGGAGCCGGTCGCGGTGGACATCACCGTTCCCAGGAACGCGTCCAAGGGCGAGCGGTACGCCGCCATCTGGGCGCAGGTGACCAGCGGGACGAAGCAGGGCGGCAATGTCGTGCAGGTGCACCGGGTGGGTATCCGCGTCTACCTCGACATCGGTCCAGGCGGCGAGCCGCCGACGGACTTCCGCATCGGCGACCTGGGCGCCGAGCGCGGAATCGGCGAGTTCCCGGTGGTCACCGCGGAGGTCACCAACACCGGCGAACGGGCGCTGGACATGACCGGACGTCTGACGTTGAGCAAGGGAGCGGTCGAGGCCGGTCCGTTCAAGGTCACCAACGGCGTGACGATCCTGCCGGGCCAGAGCGGCAAGGTCCGCATCGAGGTCAACCAGTCCCTGCCCGCGGGCGTCTGGGACGTACAGGTGCTCCTTGCCAGCGGACTGGTGGAACGGAAAGCGGAGGGGCGGATAACCCTGCCCGTTGCGGCGCCGATGACGGTCGAGAAGTCCCCGAGAGCGGTCTGGCTCGCCTACGCGACCGGCATCGTGGCACTGCTCGTGCTGGTCGTGCTAGTCGGCTGGCATCTCGCCCGTCGACAACGGACACGTCTCACGTCCGGTCGCCGTCTGGGCTGACGCGGACTGACCTCGTCGGCGCTGCCGAGGAGGTCAGTCCGCGGGAAGCTGTCAGCCCTCGATGTCGCGGGGGTCGCGGCTGCGCGGGTAGGTGTTCTTCTCCCCGATCGTGCCGTCCTGCTTCTTGACCACGTGTTCGACGCCACGGTCGGCCGCCATCTCGCGGCCCTGGGCCTGCGCGTCGGCCTTCACGTCATGCGTGCTGCTGGCCCGCTCGTTGCCCTCCGCCTTGTTCTTCCACTGCCCGTCCTCGTGGTACGTGTCGACGTCACCCTTGACCATGGCTGGCTCCTCCCTGCGTCTGAACTGTCTCCCAGATCAGTGCCCCGAGCCGCGCCGGGCAAACCGCGCTCCTCAGGAGACAGCCGGGCAGTTGTTGCTCACCCGCCGGAGAATCTGTTCGCGTTCGTCGGTGGTGATGCCCGACGCCGCACCGTCGAAGTGGGTCTCGACCTTGTCCCAACCTCTGCGCTGCTCGTAGTGCAGATGCGGCGCGCCGGAGTTGCCGGTGCTGCCGAGCCGCCCGATCTGGTCACCCTGGGCGACCTTCTGACCGACCGTGACCAGCGGCGGTTCGAGCATGTGCAGGTACTGCGTCTCCCACTTGCCGCCGTGATCGATCTTCACCCAGTAACCGCCGCCGCGCCCCCGGGCACCCTCCGGGTTCTCCGGGGTGCGGTCACCCAGCGATCCGTTGATCCCCGCCACGGTGACCGTGCCGGCGTACGACGCGAGCACCGGCCGCCCCCACGTCTCGCCCTCGGTCGGAAAAAAATCGACGTCGTAGTCGTCGTGACCCGGGTAGGTGCTGAGCTGCCACGTCTCGCCGCAGGCGACCGGCATCTGGAAGAGCGGGCGCGGCCCGGCCGGTCGCAGCATCGGCACCGCGACCACCGCGATGCCCAGCACGGCTGCCGCCGCGACGAGCGCGAGGAGGACCCGGATGGCGCGGCTTCGCGGGCGGCGGTGGGAACGGGCTCTGGTCGGGCGGCCGGTCGTCACCGGCCCGAGCATGGCAGATGCCGGCAACGCCTCGTCTCCGGGTAGCGCACCACCCAGGTGACATTGCAGTCGCATCGTAAAGGCGCTACGGTAGGATGCAATACAGGCGTATTGCAACCGGAGGCAGGCCCCGATGCACGTGATCGCGTTGTCCGAGGCGACCGCCGACATGGTCGACCTGGTCGGCGGCAAGGCCGCCGGGCTGGGCGAGTTGATCCGGCGAGGCGAACGGGTCCCCGAGGGCTTCTGCGTCACCACCGAGGCGCACCGACTCGGTGTCATCCCGACGGCCGAGGTCGTCGCCGCGTACGAGCGGCTCGGAGCGGGCCTGGTGGCGGTGCGTTCCAGCGCCACCGCGGAGGACCTGCCGGAGGCGAGCTTCGCCGGGCAGCAGGACACCATCCTCAACGTCACAGGCACCGAAGAGCTGATCGCCGCGATCGGCAAATGCTGGGCTTCGCTGCACACCGACCGTGCCACCGCCTACCGCGACGCCCACCAGATCGATCATCGCGTGGTGCGGATGGCCGTCGTCGTGCAGCGCATGATCACGCCCACGGTGGCGGGGGTGCTGTTCACCGCGAACCCGCTGACCGGCCGCCGCGACGAGATGGCGGTCGACGCCGCTGCCGGTCTCGGCGCGATCGTGGTGGACGGCGCGGCGACCGTGGACCACTACGTCCTCGACGACGTCACGCGGGACGACACGGGATGCCTGACATCCGCGCACCTGGCCGACCTGCGCGAGACGGGTGCGCGGTTGCAGGCCCACTTCGGCTGCCCACAGGACGTGGAGTGGGCGATCGACGCGGACGGCGTCCGGTGGCTCCTGCAGTCGCGGCCGATCACCAGCCTGTTCCCCCTCCCACCGGACACCGGGAAGCCCCTCCCCCGGGTCTACCTGGAGTTCGGTCACGTTCAGGGCATGCTGCAACCGGTCACCCCGATGGGCATGTCGACCCTGCGGACGCAGATCGCCGCGATGCTGGCCGCGCTCGGCGTCCGGGTCGAGATCGTCGACATCGGCGGTCGCCTCTACGGCGACCTGACCGACCTGGCGCGAGACCCCTCAGCCCGCAAGCGACTGGTCAAGCTCCTGGCGGTCGACTTCGGTCCGCGCGCCCAGGCGGTGATGCAGCACGTGCTGGCGGATCCCCGGTTCGCCCCGACCCGCGGCGGCACCGGGCGCGGCGGGGGGCACGGGGCCGCGTCGCTGCGGACCGCCGGCCGCGCGGTGGTGGGGGTCGTGCGGGCTCTGGCCCGTCCCGACACCGCACGGATCCGGATGTTCGAGGCGATCGAGCAGATGCGAGTACGGTCGGCCGCCCCCGCCGACCTGCGGTCCGCCGCCGATCGGCTGCGCTTCGTGCAGGCGCGGGACACCGACGACAGCGCCGACGCGATCATGTGGCCGATCGTCGCGGGGATGCTCGCCGCCGCACTGCCGACCTCGTTGCTCAAGGGGGTCGCCACCCCCGACGAGATCCATACCGTGCTGGGCGGGATGCCACACAACGTGACCATCGACATGGACCTGGCGCTCTGGCGACTCGCCCAGGGCGCGCAGGACCACCGCCAGCTCCTGCTCGACACTCCGCCGGCCGAGTTGGCCGCGCGCTATCTGCGCGGAACGCTGCCCGACATCGGCATGGCCGCCTTCCTGGACGTCTACGGTCATCGCGGCGCCGCCGAGGTCGACCTCGGCGTGCCGCGCTGGGAGGAAGATCCCGCACCGGTCTTCGCCGCGGTCGCCAACTACCTGCGGGTCACCGATCCGCAGCAGGGCCCCGACCAGCGCTTCCAGCGGGCCGCCACCGCTGCGGAGGCCGCGCTGGCGGAGCTGGTCGCGCGAGCCCGCCGTCGGCGGCCGGTGCGGGGCAGGGTCGCCGGGTTCCTGCTGCGCCGGGCGCGGTCGTTGGCCGGCCTGCGCGAGGCCGGCAAGTTCGCCGGGTTGTATCCGCTGCGCGAGACGCGCCGGCAACTGCTGCTCATCGGCGCCGACCTGCACGGCACGGGTCTGCTGGACCAGCCCGACGACATCATGTTCCTGACCCTCGACGAGGTGCACGCCGCCGTACACCAGGAGGTTGATCCTCGTGGGACGGTCGCCTCCCGGCGGGAGGTGCACCGGCGGGAGCTGCGCCGGCGCACGGTGCCGGTGGCGCTGCTCTCCGATGGCACGGATGTCGAAACGGTCCTGCCGGCGGTGTCCACGGGCGACGGGACGCTCACCGGTGTGGGTGCGTCGGCGGGCCGGGTGACCGGCCCCGCCCGGGTCGTTCACGACCCGGCCACCGCCCGCGTCGAGCCCGGTGACGTCCTGGTCACCGCGACCACCGACCCCGGTTGGACCCCGCTGTTCCTCACCGCCGCGGCGCTGGTGACCGAGACCGGCGCGATCATGGCGCACGGCCCGACGGTGGCCCGCGAGTACGGCATCCCCGCCGTCATCTGCGTGCCGGACGCCACCCGGACGATCTCCACGGGGCAGCTCATCACCGTGGACGGCGGCGCCGGCACCATCACCATCCACTGACTCTCCGCCCTCCTACCCGACGAGGACGACCATGACCGACACGAAGACATCGACCAGGGTGCAGGTGGGCCCGCTGTTGCGCCGCGCGGCCGAGGTCGAGGCCGCGATGTGGCGGAGCCTCTTCCTCTGGGCGCTGCGCAGACCGCTGCCGCTGGCTCCGGGCGACGAGCCGTTCGGCTACCTCGGTGTGGTCAAGCCGATCCTCGGCATCTTCATCGGCCTGTCGGTCGTGGAGATCCCGATCTTCGATGTCGTCGTCACCCACGTGGTGCCGTGGCGACCGGCCCGCTGGATCGTGCTCGGACTCGGCATCTGGGGTCTGCTCTGGATGATCGGGCTCTTCGCCAGCATGACGATCCATCCACACGTCGTGGGTGATCGCGGGCTGCGCGTACGCCTCAGCTCGGGCATCGACATCTGGATCCCGTGGACCGACGTCGAAGCGCTGCGCAAGCGTTACCGCTCGCTGCCGTCGAGCAAGTCGGTGCAGGTCGAGCAGGAGGGCGATCGTCGGGTGGTATCCGTCTCGGTCGGCAGCCAGACCAGCATCGACGTCCTGCTGCGCCGACCGCTGACGTTCGACCTCACCAACTGTCGAACCGAGCCGGTGAATGAGCTGCGACTGTACGCCGACGACCCGGACGGCCTCCTTAGCAGCGCTCGCGGCACCCCCGTGAGCAGCACCGTCAGCCGGTAGCCACCGCCGCTGGCGACGTGTCCGGGCCACCCACTGTGAAACGATCGAGGCCATGCCCAAGAAGGTCGATCACCAGGAGCGACGCACCCTCATCGCGGACGCGTTGATGCGGGTCGCCGCGGATCAGGGCCTGGAGGCCGTCAGCCTCCGTCACGTGGCCGCCGAGGCCGGGGTGTCCGCCGGGATGGTCCAGCACTACTTCCGCACCAAGGACGAGATGATGGCGTTCGCGTTGAGCGTGGTGCGTGAGCGCAGCCAGATCAGGGTCACCGAGGCGGTCGCACAACTGGGCGTGGACCCGTCGCCCCGGCTGCTGCTGCGTACGATGATCGGGGCGCTGCTGCCCCTCGATGAGGGGACCCGCGACGACGGGCGCGTGGCGCTCGCGTTCCTCGCCTACATGGCGGTACGTCCGGATGCCGCGCCCAGTCTCCGCGAGGGCACCCGACAGCTCACCGGGTTCATCGCCGGGATCCTGCCCGACGGCCACGGTGAGGCTGCCGCAGCCGGCCTGCTGGCGCTGATGGAAGGGCTCGGCGTCTACCTGCTGGGTGGGCAGTACACCACCGAGCAGGCCCTGGGCGCGCTGGACGCCCACCTCGACCTCCTCTTCGGCTCTGCGCATTGGCACCCGGACACGGTGGTGCACAGACCAGGATGAGCGGATGAGCCGCGTCCCCCGGTCCCGGCCGGTGCTGGTCGAGGAGGCGCACCGGGCCACGACCTTCGAGATCTTCTTCGATCTGGTCCTGGTCTTCGCGCTGACGCGGCTCATCGGTTTCATGGCCGAGTCGATGGAGCCGCTCACCCTGTATCAAGGGCTGCTGCTCCTGCTCTGGTTCTGGTACGCGTGGAGCTGCTACACCTGGCTGGGCAATCAGGTCCGCGCGGACGGCGGCGTCGTGCTGGCCGGGATGACCGTGGCGATGGCCGCCATCTTCGTGGCCGCGCTCGTGATCCCAGCGGCGTGGCAGCGCCACGGCGGCGCGCTGAGCCCGCCACTCACCCTGGCCATCGCCTACATCGTGGTTCGAGGGCTGCACCTCGCCCTGATGTTCTACTCCTCGGCCGGCAACACGCAGTACCGCCGGCAGACACTGCGCTTCGCGGTGTCCACGACCCTCGCCTGGGCTCCTCTGCTCGTGGGCGCCGTACTCGGCGGGACCGCCCAGACCGTGCTGTGGACCGTGGCGTTCCTCGTCGACTACGGCGGTGGCCGGGTCGCCACCGCCGCCAGCTTCGGGGAGGTCCGCAGTGGGGCGCACTTCGCCGAACGCCACGGTCTGGTGCTGATCATCGTGCTCGGCGAGTCCCTGCTGTCGGCCGGGGCCGGCACGGGTCCGGGCGTCATCGACTGGCCGACGCTGCTGGCCGCGGTGTTCGGCTTCGCCGCGACCGTGTGCCTGTGGTGGCTCTACTTCGTCGGCGTCGCGCCGGCCGCCGCGAAGGCGCTGAGCGACGCGTCACCGCGCTCCCGACGCCGCCAGCAGTTGGCGTCGGACGCGTACACGCTGGCGCACCTCCCGATGATCGCCGGGATCGTCTACTTCGCCCTGGGCATCCACCTGATCCTCGCGAACGTGACGGTCGAGGCACGACCCCACCAGGCCAGCGGGGAGCCGATGGGCTGGTCGGCGACACTCGTGCTGTACGGCGGGGTTGCGCTCTACCTCGTCGGTCGTCTGCTGTTCGCGCGGCTGACCGTACGCGGCTCGCCGGGTCAGCTCGTCGCGATCGCCGTCGTACTCCTGCTGGTGCCCGTCGCCCGGGTCCTGCCCGCGCTGGCCTCCCTCGGGCTGCTCGCGGCCTTCCTCACCGCCCTGGTCCTGCTCGAACGGCGGCGGATACGGGCCGCCTGACCACGTCGCACCGCCAGCGGATCGACGGGGATTGTGCGGCTCCAACTCGCCGTGGCAGTCTGCGGATCGTCGGTGCGCAGAAGAGGCGGTGGCACATGTTGAGTGTCCAGGGGGTGTCTGTCGGCTACGGCGATGCGCCGGCCGTCCTCAGGGAGATCTCGGTCATGGTCCGCCCGGGTCGGTTGCTGGCGTTGACCGGGTCGTCGGGCGCGGGCAAGACCACTCTTCTCAACGCGATGGCGGGGTTGTTGCGGCCGCTGGAGGGCACCGTGACCGTTGACGGGCAGCCGCTCCGCGATCGTGATCACGCGGTGGAGCAGCGGATCGTCCTCATCCCGCAGGACAATGGCCTGGCCCCGATCCTCACCGCCGCCGAGAACCTGCAGGTGGCACTCGTGGCCGACGGCGTGACACCACCGGAAGCCCGCCGGCAGACCGCCGTGACCCTGGACCTGCTGGGCCTCTCCGGCCAGGCCGACCAGCTCGTCGAGGAGCTGTCCGGCGGCCAACAGCAGCGTACGGCCGTCGCTCGCGGCCTGGCCCTGCGCGGGGGTGTGCTGCTGGCCGACGAGGTGACCAGCGAGTTGGACGCGGGTAATCGGCAGCGGGTGCTGGATCTGCTGCACGACGAGGCCCGGCGGGGCGCGGCGGTCGTGTTCGCCACCCACGACCCGGAGGTGGCGGCCGCCTGCGAAGCGGAGTTGCACCTGGTCGAGGGGCGGGCGGAGGTTGTGCGCGGCTGACCGTTAGGCCGTAACGGGCAGGTTTCAGTTCGCCCGCACGGGACGGTGGGCCACGTGCCGCATCGATAGCATCCGGTCAATGCTGGCCGTGATCTGGGGAGCACTTACCGCACGCCGGGCACAGGCCCTGGCGGTGCTCCTGCTCGCGGTCCTCGCCAGTGCCGCCGCCGCGGCCGCGCCGAGCTATGTCGCCGCCGCCGGGCAGGCCCTGGCCAGCTACGAACTGTCCCGGGCATCGCCGAACGAGCTTCGGGTGCGGCTCGCCGACCCCGTCGAATTTCCGGGGATGCCCGGAGACCCGACACGGACCCTGTTCGCCGGCAAGGTCAAGCGACTGACGCCGGCCGGGTTCGACGTCGTCCTGGGCGCCCAGAGCGGTGGCGTCGCCGCCGGTCGGGCCGGGACGGTCACCTCGAACCTGACCTTCCGAGCGGGGGTCTGCGAGCGGGTCACCGTGGCCGGTGCCTGCCCCCGGGCCACTTCGAAGGGTCAACTCCCCGAGGTCATGGTCAGCACGCACACCGCCGCGCGTCTCGGTGTCGTAGTCGGGGACCAGTTCACGTTCGGCGCCGTGCCGGTGCGGGTGGCCGGCGTCTACCGACCGCTGGACGTGACGGATCCGTTCTGGCTGGGTGGGGAGTACATTCGGCCACCCGCCGCGGGCTCGGCCACCACGTCGACCGCGGGCAGCGCCGAGGACGCGATCTTCACCGCCGAGACCGCGCCCCTCGCCGACGAGCAGGCCATCGTGTACCGATCGACGGCCGACCTCTACGTCACCGAGCGACTGTTGGACAGCCGATCCGTGCAGGAGCTGCGGGCCGCGGTCACCCTGTTGGAGCGCGACGGGGGCCGCGAGGGTCTCGGGGCCGGCACCACCCTGCCCGGCCTGCTTGACCGCGTCACCGTGCAACGAGGGCAACTGGCCGACGGCGTGACGCTGGGTGCCGGGCTGCTCGTGCTGCTCTGTTGGCTGGTGCTCTTCGTCGCGATCAGTTCGGCGGCCGATCAACGGCGACCGGAGCAGGGCCTGCTCCTGCTCCGCGGGGTGCAGCGCCGACGACTGTGGGCGCTGGCAATCGGCGAGCACGCCGTCCCCGCGCTGATCGCGATCCCCCTCGGCTGCCTGGGCGGCGTCGCCGCTGCCACACTGCTCGCCGCGCACACCCTCCCGGCCCCCGCCGACGTCACGGTGGACGCGACCGCGATCGGCTTCGCCGCCATCGGCGCCGCCGGCGCGCTCGCCGCCGTGCTGCTGGCCCAGGCTCGGATGTTGTCCGCACCGGTCGTCGACCTGCTACGTCGGGTGCCGGCACGGGTCAGGGGATGGCGGGCGACCATCGGCGACGTCGTCGCGGTGTCCGTCGCCGTGGCCGCCGTGGTGCAGCTGCGCTCCGGCGGATCGCCCAGCGGGCTGGCTCTCTTGGCACCGGTCGCCGGGGCGCTCGCCGCGGCGGTGCTGCTGGCGCGGATCGCGATGATCACCGGCGCGGCGGTGGGTGCGGCACTGCTGGCGCGCGGCCGGACAGCGGCCGGTCTCGCCCTGGTGCAGGTGGCCCGACAACCACGTTTCCGGCCCCTGATCGCGCTGCTCACCGTGGTTGTCGCGATGCTCGCCTTCACCGCCGCGACGAGCGAGGTCGCGTCGGCCGCCTACCGCGATCGGGCGACAGTCGAGGTCGGCGCGCCTCGCGTGGTCGAGGTCGATGCGACGTCACGTTCGCACCTGTTGTCCGCCGTGCGGGCGGCCGATCCCGACGGCCGGTTCGCGATGGCCGCGGTGGTGTCGGGTTCGGCCTTCGCGGCCGGCACACCGTTGCTGGCCGTGGACTCCGACCGGCTGGCGGCGGTGGCCGCGCCGCATTCGTCCTACGGAGTGTCCCTGGCGGACGTCACGCGAAAGATCCGCCCGGCCGCACCCGGGGAACCGGTGCACCTACGCGGGCGACTGCTCACCGTGGTCAGCTCCGCCGACTTCGACGCCGAGGTCTTCGGCGGCAATCGGGTCCGCCTCGCGCTCACGGTGTCCAGCGCCAACGGCACCCGGGTGGTCGTCGCCCGCGACGACATCAAGCCCGGTCGCAAGGATTACGTCCTACAGGTGCCCGAGTGCGCGCAGGGATGCCGGCTGGTCAAGATCGAGATTGTCGCTCCAGTGGTCTCCAGCCAGTTGGAGATCCACTTCGAGGAGTTGCGCACCGGCGATGAGGACGGCGGCCGCGAGACGGTGGTGCTGACCGGCGCACAGTTCGCCGATCCGAAACGGTGGCGGCTGTCCGACCCGAACGAGACGTTCCTCAGCGCCATGAACGGGCCGGACGCGGCGCTGGTGATGGAGGTGATGGAGAACCGGCGCGCGACGCCGGCCGGCATCAGTGTCAACGATGCGCCTTTCCCGCTACCCGGTTACCTGACCCGGTCGACGGGGACGCCGCTCGGCGCGGCTCATCCGTACGACGGCGTCGACGGGACGCCGACCACGGCATTGGTCGGTGGCGTGGCCGACCGGCTGCCGCGGCTCGGTGGAGCCGGCCTGGTCGTCGACCTGGAGTACGCGGACCGGCTCGCGGTCGCCAGCCAGAACGGCAACGAGGAGGTCTGGTTGGCGGGGGCGGCCCCCGTCGACGTCCTCGACCGGCTTCGTGCCCAGGGTCTGGTCGTGAAGAGCGACCGGACGATCACCCACGTACGACAGGACTTCGACCGACAGGGTGCGGCGTTGGCCTTGCGCTTCAACGTGTTCGCCGCGCTGGCCGGGGTGCTGATCGGGGCGGCCGGCCTGATCGCGATGGCGGCGGCCGAGCAGCGCACCCGGGTGGCCATGTTGGTGGCGCTTCGTCGGCAGGGACTGTCGCCACGCGCCGTCCGTGGCGGTTACGGGTGGCCGGTCGCCGTCGCCGCCGTGTCGGGCGGTCTCGTCACCCTGGTGATCTGGCTTCTCACGCGGAGCGGGCAGCGCGTGTTCAGCGACGGTCGCTCACCGGTCCCGTTGCCCGAGTGGCCGGACGTCGGCCGTCTGCTGTTGTTCACGGTGCCCACGGTCACGCTGTTCGCCCTCACCGCGGTCGTGCTCGGTCGGATCGTCGCCGCCGCGGTACGCCGCCGGAGCGGCCAATGACCGCCCCGCCGCCGGACGAGCCGATGACCGCCCCGCCGCCGGAGCGGCCGATGACCGCCCCGCCGCCGGACGAGCCGATGACCGCGCCGCCGGCTGCGGGTGTGGCCGTCGGCTGCCACCGACTGATCCACATCTACCCCACCAGCACCGGTGACGTGGTCGCTCTCTCCGGCGTGGACCTGCAGATCTCCCCCGGCGAGATGCTGGCGCTGGTCGGTCCGTCCGGCTCCGGCAAGTCCACGCTGGTGGCGATCCTCGGCGGGCTCATGCAGCCCTCCGCCGGCCGTGTGTACGTGGGCGACCACGAGCTGTCCCGGCTCTCCGCCAAAGGCCTGGCCGCCCTCCGCGGGGCCACGGTCGGCACGGTGTTGCAGGGCGCCGAGCGCAACCTGCTGCCGTACGTGTCGCTGTCGCGCAACGTCTGGTTGGCCCAGCGACCGGCGGCACGCCTCGCCGGGCGTCGGCTCGATCCGCCGGAGGCGATCCTGGACCTCGTCGGTCTCGCCGGTGCCGGTGCGCGGCGGGTGGGCGATCTGACCCCGGGGCAGCGTCAGCGGGCCGCGCTGGCGCAGGGGCTCGCCGCCGGGCCGGGGCTGCTCCTGGTCGACGAGCCGACCAGTCAGCTCGACGCGTCCGGTCGGGACGAGGTGCTCGCGGCGCTGGCCACCGTCAACGCGGAGCGGGGCACCACCGTGGTCGTGGTGACCCATGACAGTGAGGTGGGTGCCCGGCTCGGCCGCGCCGTCACCATCCGGGACGGCCGGGTCGGGGCCGAAGGGCGGAATGGCCGGGACTTCGCCGTGGTGGCCGGGGACGGCACGATCCAGTTGCCGCCCGAGACGTTGGCGACCTTCCCGGCCGGGACGATGTTCGAGGTCGACCACACCGACCAGTCGATCACCTTGCGCGCCGTGGCGAGCCCGTCGTCGGGCGAGGAGGCGGCGGCGAGGGAGAACGGCCGCGCCGGCTGAGCCCCCGGGTCCCGGGCCACGTCCCGTTGTCGGAACGCGGCCCGCGACCCGGGAGACGCGATCCGCTCAGCGCGCCGCCGTGTTGCCCCGCGCCTTCAGCCGGCGCAGTTCGTCAGCGGACATCAGCCAGGTGGAGTTCGTCGCCCCGAGGCCGAGAAGCACCTGGTCGAAGCCGTTCCCGTCGTTGTCGTCGGTGTAGCAGAGGCTCACCTCGCCCCAGGGAGAAGCGGCGATGGCCAGATGCTCCTGACGACCCGTCGTGGTCTGGCTCAGCGCCTGGGCCGCCAGGCGACCGGTCGACGTGCCGTCCGGGTTGAGGCCGCGCGCCCAGACGTCCGGGTTGGTGCCCGACACCGTCCAGCCCACCACGATGTTGTCCTGGTCGTCGATGCCGACGCCGGGGGCGATGGCCCCGGCGCCGGTGGAGACCTGGACCTCGTCGTGTCGGGCGACGCCGGCCGGGGTGAACGAACGCGCCCAGACGCCCCGGGTGCCGGTGTGGTCGGATTCCCACCCGACGGTGAAGTCCCCGGCGAAGTTCGCCGCGACCGAGGCCCGCTGCTGCTGCCCGCCGCTCTGCGCGTTGGCCGTCCGCCGCGACAGCACCACCGCGCCGTTGGACCGGGCCAGCCGGGTCAAGCCGATGTTGTACGAGCCGTTCGCGTCGGCGTCCTCGTCCCAGACCACCAGCGCCTCGCCGGCGGCGGCCACCGCCACGTCGGGGCGGTGGTGCGTCCCCGTCGTCTGCGAGGCCGTCACCTCGTACGCCTTGGTGGTCGGGGCGGTGAAGCCGGCGGCCTTGACGGTGGCGGGCGCGGTCCCCTGCACGTCCTCCCAGACCACGCTGAAGCCGACCGCGCCGGTGGTCGGCGCGCCGTCCGGGTCGACCGCCACCTTCGGCCAGATCTGCTGCCCGGCATCGCTGGCGTTGGCCTGCCCCGAGCCGAGCACCGTGCCGCTCGGCGAGACCACCCGGTACTGGATGTTGTAGACGCCGTTGCCGTCGCCGTCGGCGGCCCAGACCACCACGGCGTTGCCCCGGTCGTCGAGCCCCACATCGGGGCTGATGTGTCGCCAGGCGGCCCCGCTGGTGCCCCCGCCGGAGAGCTTGAGCTCGTACGCGGGCGTGCCGTCGCGGAACAGCCGCAGGTAGATCTCGCTGTGGGTGTCGGACTCGGGGGCGGTGCTGTCCCGGTCGTCCTCCCACACCACCGCGACCTGACCGTTGCGGTTCATGGCGATGGAGGGCAGGTCCTGGTCGCCGGTGGCGACGCTGTTCGCGGTGGTCCAGGTGATCGCCTCGGCGGTGACGGCGATCGGGGCCGGTACGACGTTCGGCACCAGGAGGGACGCGGCGAGCAGTGACGTGAGTGCGGTCATGGTGGTTCTCCTTCTACCCGGCCTGCAGGCCGGGCTGGCCGTCGAGGATGACGAACGAGCGCGCCGTGGACGCCGCGGCCCCGTGCTCGGTCACCGTGTTCACCGTGCGGAAGTCCGCGCGGACCTGGCTGCGACTGATCGTGGTACGGACGTAGCCGCGCCGGTCCGAGTAGAACTTCAGGTGCGGGTTGGTCGCCGCGTTCGGGATGGTGGTGCTGCCGCTGCCGTTACCGGTCGAGCTGATCGAGGTGCAGACGAGTTCGGTGCCGATGGTGGCGGAGGACGGGTTGGCGTAGTCGGCCTTGAGCTCGTTGGCCCAGGACCTGTGCACGTCGCCGGTGAGCACCAGGGGGTTACGCACCCCGCGCTGCTGCCAGCCGGTCTGGATGCGGCTGCGGGAGGCACGGTAGCCGTCCCAGGCGTCCATGCTCGCCGCCCCGCTCGCGTCGAACTGGCGGGCGAAGAAGACCTGCTGGCCGAGGATGTCCCAGGTGCCGTAGCGCTGGGCCAGTCCGTCGAGCAGCCACGCCTCCTGGGTCGCGCCGGTCAGGGACCGGGAGGCCAGGTCCGCGTCCGCGCAGACCTTCCAGCCGTCACCGCAGGCCTGGTCGTCGCGGAACTGCCGGGTGTCGAGCATGTGGAAGGTGGCGAGTTGTCCCCAGCGGACGCGGCGGTACAGCGGGATGCTGTTGCCGCTCGGGGCGGAGGCCGGCCGCAGCGGCATGTTCTCGTAGTAGGCCCGGTACGCGGCGGTCCGCCGGGCGGTCCACTGGGCGGCGGTCAGCGTCGGGCTGCTGTCGTTGCGGACCATGTTGGCGTAGTTGTTCTCCACCTCGTGGTCGTCCGGCACGACCAGCCAGGGTGCGGCCGCGTGTGCCGCCTGCAGGTCCGGGTCGGACTTGTAGAGCGCGTACCGGCGGCGGTAGTCGGCAAGCGACACGATCTCGGCGCCCACGTGCTGTCGCACCACGGAGCTGCCGACGCCACCCTCGTAGATGTAGTCCCCGAGGTGCAGGATCAGCCCGGGGTTCTCCTCGGCCATCCGGCGGTAGGCGGTGTAGTAGCCGGCCTCGTAGTGGGCGCAGGAGGCGAAGGCCATCACCAGGTCACGGCCGAAGGTGCCGGGCGCCGGGGCGGTCCGCGTCCGACCAACCGGCGAGATGTGACCCTGGGCCCGGAAGCGGTAGTAGTAGTCGGAGTCGGCGGCGAGCCCACCCGCGATCGCGTGCACCGAGTGCGCGTCGGTGTAGCGGGCGACCACCGAGCCCGAGGCGACCAGCGAGGTGAACCGGTCGGTGGTGGACACCTGCCACTCCACTGTCACGTCGGCGTTGGCCATGCCGCCCTGCCCGTCGGCGTTGAGCGGCGACGGTGCCAGCCGGGTCCAGAGGACGACGCTGTCAGGTGCCGGATCACCGGAGGCGATACCGAGCTTGAAGGGGAACGGTGCCGCGGCCTGGGCACTCTGTTGGGGTGTCATCGCAGCACCAGCGGCAGCGAGTCCACCGAGGACGAAGATGCGACGGCTCAGCCTTGTCATGCGCCATACCTTCGGGATCTTCGATGAACGGCGATGGGTGTGGCGCGGAATCGGACATGACGGATTGCTGTCCGCACCAAGGCAGTCAGGTGTCCTGACCGCCGGGATCGGTGCCGGCGGTCAGGTGAGCGGTGACGGTGACTCCGCGCCGGGGATCGTCAGCTTCGGCGTACCGGAGCCGTCGGCCGGGACCGTCCAGACGTCGGGCTGGCCGTCGTCCTGGCGCAGCGTGTAGGCGAGAGTCCCGCCGTCCAGCCAGGCGGCCTGGTCGTCCACGCTGCTGGTCTCGGCCGTCGCGGTGACCCGCATGGTCGCCAGGTCGAGCACCGACAGTCGCCAACCCTTCGCCGGGTCGGCGTCGATCGCCTCCTTGAAGGCGACCCGGGTGCCGTCCGGTGACAGCGACGGGCACTCGACGTTCTCCTTCAGCGTCTCGACCGAGCGGGCGGCGACGTCGCCCCGGACGAGGTATCTCTTGCCCCCGGTCGACATGGTCGCGTAGAAGCGGTTGTCGTCGGCGGTGAAGGTGACGCCCCAGAAGTTGACGTCGGGGCTGCGGTAGCTCCGACCGTCCCGGGTGATCGCGAACTCCTCGAGCGAACTCACCGTTACGCCGGTGGTGGTGTCGAGGATCCCGGTGCGGGTGGAGAAGCCACTGGAGGTGTAGGAGTCGCCGCCGACGAACGTCGTCCAGGAGACCATCCGGCCGGAGGCCGAGACCCGGGCCCGGTTCGGCAGGCCCGGCACGCTGACCGCCCGCTGCTGGCGCAGCGCGGAGTCGAGCACGACGACCTGGTACGACCAGGCGGTCTCTGGTTTCAGGCAGACACCGGTGCCGGCCGCCGCGTACACCCGCAGGCATTCCAGGCCGGAGACGGTACGGGGCCCGGCGGGGTCGGCCGTGGCGACCGTGGAGACGTGCCGGTCCGTGATCGCCAGCAGGCGAGCGCCGGGATCCAGGGTGACCGCCTGGTCCCCGCTGGTTGGTGGCGGCGTTCGGGCCGGTTCTGCGGCCGTGGCGGCGTAGCCGGCCGCCACGCTGCCCAGCAGGACCGCCGAGGCGGCAACCACACCGAGCTTGGCTCGGGTCGACAACGCGGTCATCGGGGCACCTTCCGGGTGACGAGACGGGAGGGGGTGGCCAGGAGGAGCAGGGTGACGACGAGGACGCCGGCGACGGCAACGGCCGCCACCCGGATGGCGTTCCCCGGCCCCCACGCCTGCCAGGCAAGACCGAACAGGACCGAGGAGACGAGGTACGCCAGTGCCTGCCCGGTCTGCACCAGCGCGATTCCGGTGGTTCGCAGCCGCGCGGGCAGCACCGGCCCGGCGAGCGCGATGAGCACGCCGTCGGTGGCCGCGTAGAACGCGCCGTACAGCGCCAGGGTCAGCGCGATCAGCGGCCAACCGTCGACCGGTCCGGCCAGCAGCAGGTAGGCCGCACCGAGGGCCGAGTAGCCGCCGATCACCACCGGCAGCCGGCCGATCCGGTCGGCGAGCACACCGAGCGGGGCGGCGAGCAGCAGGTAGGCCAGGCTGGTCCCCACCGCGAGCAGCGGGAACCAGTGCAGGTCGAGCTCCGCTCGGCGCTGCAGCAGCAGGTAGACGAAGCCGTCGCCGATGGTGGCCAGCCCGAGCAGGGCCGCGGCCAGCACGATCCGGCGGGTCGGCCGGCTGCGCAGCAGGCCGAACGCCTCGCGCACGGAGACCTTCGGGTCGTCCGGGCCGTCCGTCGGCGCACCGGCCGGGCGCTCGCGAACGAAGAGCACGAGCACGACGACGGCCAGGGCGGCGACGCAGAAGCTGGTGACGAAGACCGCGTCGTACGACTCTCCGACGACCAGCAGGACCGCGAACGCGGCGAGCGGCCCGAGGAACGCGCCGACGCTGTCCATCGCCCGGTGCACCCCGAACGCCCGGCCCAGGGCCTCAGGTGGTGTGGAGAGCGTGATCAGTGCATCCCGCGGCGCACTGCGTACGCCCTTGCCGAGCCGGTCGACGGCGATGACGGCGCCGATCGCCGGTACCGACCGGCCGGCGAGCAGCAGGCCGAGCTTCGCGACCGCCGAGAGCGTGTAACCGATGCCGGCGATCAGCTTGCGTCGCCGGAACCGGTCCGCGGCGTAACCGCCGACGACCCGCAGCAGCGCGGTCGCGCCAGTGTGGACTCCGTCGAGCACACCGAAGGCCACCGGGCTGAGCTGCAGGCCCAGCACCAGATAGAGCGGCAGTACGGCGGCCACCATCTCCGCGGAGATGTCGGTGATCAAGCTGACCGTGCCGAGTGCCACGACGTTGCCACTGACCATCGCCATCCGTCGGCGGCGTGGCCCGACCTCGGGCGGGTCGGTGACCGGTCGGGAGACGGTCGACAGGTACACGAGCATCTCCTCGGATCGACGGCTGCCGGTCAGCCATCGTCCGTACTTATCGGAGAGCGCACAACGGACCGTGCGTGGCAGCCAGGCATGGCACGGGTGAACTCACCTCGAACATCGAGATGTTTGCCGGCCCGGACGCACTGTTCATCCGTCCGTCGCCCGCCGTCCCATCGACCTTCCTACATTCCTTGCGCTCTACACCCACTGCAGAGGAGTCCTGGATGCACATTCGATTCCCGCGTCCATCGGTGACGATGGGGACGGTCGTGGTGCTCGTCGCCGCCACCGCCGCGGTCGTCGTCAGCGGCGCTGGCGCGGCGTCGGCGGCGAGCGTGACGTTCACGCCGGTCGCCGACACCTACGTCCAGAGCGACACCGCGTCCACCAACTACGGCACGTCCACCCAGGTCGTGGTCGACAACTCGCCCGTGCGGCGTTCGTTCCTGCGCTTCACGGTGAGCGGTGTCAGCGGCACGGTGACCAGTGCCAAGCTGAGACTGCGCACGATCAGCGGCAACAGCGGCAGCGACGCCGGCGGCACGTTCCGGCGGATGTCCAACACGACGTGGTCGGAGACCGGCACCACCTGGAACAACCAGCCGGCCATCGACGGGGCAACTCTCGGCACGATCGGCGCGGTCAGCGGCAACAGCTGGTACGAGGTCGACGTCACGGCGGCCGTCACCGGCAACGGCACGTACAGCTTCGGTGGGACCTCCGCCAGCGGCGACGGCGCCTACTACGACACGCGCGAGAGCGGTGCCGACGCCCCGCAGCTGGTGGTCTCCACCGGGACCACGACACCGCCGCCCTCCGGGGACCCGGTCTTCGTCGGCGCTGGCGACATCGCCGACTCGGGCGCCGGCGACAGCGCCACCGCCACGCTGCTCGACAGCATCCCGGGGACGGTCTTCACCACCGGCGACAACGTCTACGACAGCGGCACCGCGTCGCAGTTCAACAGCTACTACGAGCCCACCTGGGGTCGGCACAAGACGCGCACCCGCCCGTCGCCGGGCAACCACGACTACAACACGTCGGGTGCGACCGGCTACTACAACTACTTCGGTACGTCCGCCGGCCCGAGCGGTCGCGGCTACTACTCGTTCGACCTCGGCAACTGGCACATCGTTTCGCTGAACTCGAACATCAGCATGTCGGCCGGCTCGACGCAGGAGCAGTGGCTGCGTGCGGACCTGGCCGCCAGCAGCAAGCCGTGCACGCTGGCGTACTGGCACCACCCGCTGTTCACGTCCAGCTCCAACCACGCGCCGTCGACGTCGACACGTCCGCTGTACCAGGCGCTCTACGACTACAACGCCGACGTCGTCGTGTGGGGGCACAACCACGTGTACGAGCGGTTCGCTCCGATGAACCCGGCCGGTGGCGCCGACGCCAGCCGAGGCATGCGCAGCTTCGTCGCCGGGATGGGCGGTGCGGGTCACTACGGCTTCGGCACCATCCAGCCCAACAGCGAGGCGCGCAACAGCTCCGCGTGGGGTGTCCTGAAGTTCACCCTGCACTCCGGCAGCTACGACTGGCGGTTCGTGCCGGTGGCCGGGCAGACCTACAACGACAGCGGCACCGGCAACTGCCACTGACCGCGTGATCCCGCTGCGCCGTGCGCGGCGCAGCGGGATCGTCCGCGTCGCTCCCTGGCGCTGCCAGGGTGTGTCCGGTTCCCTGTAGAGCTGCCCCAGTTGTGGGGCGGCCCCGACCGGATCACCGCGAGCGCCGCAGGCACAGCAAGCACCGCAAACACCGCAAGCTCCGCAGGCACCGCAAGCACCGCAAGCCGCAGCCACCTCCGCAGGGCGCGGTCCATATCTGGGGCAGCTCTACAGGGGTGCCGTCAGGTGGGTCGACCCCGCGGGGCGGCTCAGGCATCGCCGTAGGGACTCCTCGGTCGGCGAAGTGCCGAAGGCCGACGCAGGGCGCGGAGACGGGCGCACTGCGGCCTACCGACGCGTGGCCCCGCCCGCAGAGGCGGGCAGGGGCCACGGTCGTGTTGTTACGACGTCAGCGGGCCGTGCCGGCGCGGCGCTTGTTGTAGACGTCGAAGGCGACCGCGACGAGCAGGACGAGGCCCTTCACCACCGACTGGGTCGACTGGTCGACACCCATCAGCTGCATGCCGTTGCTCATCACCGCCATGATCAGACCGCCGACCATCGCGCCCACCACGGTGCCCACGCCACCGGTGACCGCCGCGCCGCCGATGAAGGCAGCGGCGATCGCGTCCAGCTCGAACATGTTGCCGGCGGCAGGCTGGGCGCCGTTCGACCGCGAGGAGTAGATGACGCCGGCCACCGCCGCCAGGAAGCCCATGTTGACGAACATCCAGAAGTTGACGGTGCGGACCTTCACCCCGGACAGCGCCGCCGCCGACAGGTTGCCGCCGATCGCGTAGACCTGCCGACCGAACACCGTACGCCGGGTGAGCAGGCCGTAGACCAGCACGAGGACGGCAAGGATGATCAGCACGATCGGCAACCCACGGGCGTGCGCCAACTGCCACGCGAAGTACATGATGACCGCGCCGACCAGCACGACCCGGGCGACGAACAGCGGGAACGACTCGACCGGCTGCTGGTAGCGGATGCGCGCCACGCGGGTGCGGAAGCCACTCACCGCGTACCCGGCCACGGCGACGGCGCCGATCAGCAACGTGAAGGCGTCGTAGCCCTCCCCACCGAGCAGCCCGTTGAGGAAGCCCGCCGCGACCTGCTGGTATTCGGACGGGAACGGCGACAGCGAGATGTTGTCGAGCACCCGCAGGGTGAGGCCCCGGAACAGCAGCATTCCGGCCAGGGTCACGATGAAGGCCGGAATGCCGGCGTACGCCACCCAGAATCCGTGCCACGCGCCCACCACGATGCCGACGGCCAGCGCGGCCAGCACGCCAACCCACCAGGGATGGCCCTGCTGGATCACCAGGACGGCGGACACCGCTCCGGTCAACGCGACGACCGATCCGACCGACAGGTCGATGTGGCCGCCGATGATCAGGATGACCATCCCGATCGCGAGCACCAGGATGTACGAGTACTGGAGGACGATGTTGGTGATGTTGCCGGGGCTCAGCAACACCCCGTCGGTCATGATCGCGAAGAGCGCGACGATGACGACCAGGGCGACGTAGATCCCGCTCTGCCGCAGGTTGTTCAACACCAGCGCCCGCAGGTCGTTCGTCCCGCTGTGCAGGGCGGCGGCGGGTGTGCTGTCCGGGGGCGTCGGGCGCTCCGTCGAGGGGGTCTTGATGCTGGTCACGCGACGAGCTCCTTGTCCTTGGTCATCAGCTCCATGAGGCTCTCCTGAGTCGCCTCGGCCACCGGCATCTCACCGGTGATCCGGCCGGCGGCGAGGGTGTAGATGCGGTCGCACATGCCGAGCAGCTCCGGCAACTCGGAGGAGATGACAATCACCGCCTTGCCGGCGGCCACCAACCGATTGATGATCGTATAAATCTCGTACTTGGCACCGACGTCGATTCCCCGGGTGGGTTCGTCCAGGATCAGCACATCCGGGTCGGTGAACAGCCACTTCGACAGCACGACCTTCTGCTGGTTGCCGCCGGAGAGCTTGCCGACCACCGCCATGACGCTGGGCGTCCTGATGTTCATCTCCCGCCGGCTCGCCTCGGCGACCTTGATCTCCTCGTTGCCGTTCACCCAACCGAGGCGGGCGAGCCGGTCCAACGCGGCGGCGGAGACGTTGCGGCGGACGTCGTCGATGAGGTTGAGGCCGTACCTCTTGCGGTCCTCGGTGACGTAGGCGATGCCGTTGTCGATCGCCTCCGCGACGGAACGCGCCTGCACCTCCCGCCCGCGAACGAAGATCCGGCCCCGGATGTCGCGCCCGTAGGACCGACCAAACACGCTCATCGCCAGTTCGGTGCGACCCGCACCCATCAGACCCGCGATGCCGACGACCTCACCGGCGCGGACGGACACGGCGACGTCCTCGACGACCATCCGGTCCTGGACCGGGTGCCGCACCGTCCAGTTCTCGATCCGGAGGACCTCCTCGCCGGGGGACGACTCACGGTCGGGGTAGAAGCTGTCCAGGTCCCGCCCGACCATGCCGCGAATGATCCGCTGCTGGGTCACCTCGTCGGCTTTCATGTCGAGGGTCTCCACCGTGCGCCCGTCGCGGATGACGGTCGTCGAGTCGGCGATGGCGGTGATCTCGTTGAGCTTGTGCGAGATCATGATGCAGGTGATGCCCTGCTCCTTGAGCGCCCGCAACAGGTCCAGCAGGTGCGCCGAGTCGACGTCGTTGAGGGCGGCGGTCGGCTCGTCCAGGATGAGCAGACGCACCTTCTTCGACAGCGCCTTGGCGATCTCGACCAACTGCTGCTTGCCGACGCCGAGTTGGATGACCGGGGTGACCGGGTTCTCGTGCAACCCGACGGACGCCAGCAGCTTGGCCGCTTCGGCGTTGGCCAGGTTCCAGTCGATGAGCCCGAGGCGGCCGCGGCGCTCGGTCCCGAGGAAGATGTTCTCCGCGATCGACAGGTACGGCACCAGGGCCAACTCCTGGTGGATGATGACGATGCCGTTCGCCTCGCTGTCCCGGATGCCACGGAACTGCATCGGCTTTCCGTCGAAGAGGATCTCGCCGTCGTACGAGCCGGACGGGTGGACGCCGGACAGCACCTTCATCAGGGTGGACTTGCCGGCGCCGTTCTCCCCGCAGATGGCGTGGATCTCACCTCGGCGGACCGCGAGGGTGACGTCCTCCAGCGCGGTCACGCCGGGGAACGTCTTGGTGATGTGACGCATCTCGAGGATGGTGTCGTCCATGGTCTGTCCTCCGTCAGGTCTGGACGCGGTACGCCAACGCGTCGGGCCCGGCGGTGACCGCCGGGCCCGACGAATGACTTACTTCTTGGCCTGGCCGGCGGCGACCTCTTCCGCCGTCCAGTAGCCGGAGTCGATCAGCGTCGCCTTGATGTCGTCCTTGTAGACGGTCGCGAACGGCAGCAGGTACGCCGGGACGACCTTGACACCATTGTTGTACGTCTTCGTGTCGTTGGCCTGCGGCTGCTTCTTCTGCAGGAACGCCTCGGCGGCGTTCACGGCCTGGTCGGCCAGCAGGCGGGTGTCCTTGAAGATCGTGGAGCCCTGCACGCCGTCATTGATCAGCTTGATCGAGGCGATCTCCGCGTCCTGGCCGGTGACGACCGGGAGCTTCTTCGCGCCGCTGCCGTAGCCGGCGTTCTGCAGGGCGGTGATGATGCCCCGGGAGATGCCGTCGTACGGCGACAGCACCCCGTCGACCTTCGAGCCGTCGTTGTAGCTGGAGGTGAGCAGGTTCTCCATCCGCTTCTGCGCGGTCTCCTGCTGCCACCGCAGGATGGCTACCTGCTCGGGGGTGGTCTGCTTGGACTTGACGATCAGCGTGCCGTCGTCGATGAACGGCTTCAACGTGTCCATCGCGCCGCCGTAGAAGTACTGGGTGTTGTTGTCGTCCAGCGACCCGGCGAAGAGCTCGACGTTCAGCGGCCCCTTGGCCGTGCCCTTCGAGCCGTCCTTGTTCAGCAGGCCGAGACCGACGAGCAGCGCGGTGCCCTGGGCGACGCCAACCTTGTAGTTGTCGAAGCTGACGTAGAAGTCGACGTCCTTGCTACCGCGGATCAGCCGGTCGTAGGAGATCACCGGGATCTTCGCAGCCGCGGCGGCCTGCAGCTGGCTGTTGAGCGCCGTGCCGTCGATCGCCGCGATGACCAGGACATCCGCGCCCTGGGTGATCATCTGGTCGACCTGCTGCGACTGGGTGGGGATGTCGTCGCCGGCGTACTGGAGGTCGACCTTGTAGCCCTTCGCCTCCAGCTTCGACTTCACCGCGTTGCCGTCGGCGATCCACCGCTCCGAGGTCTGGGTCGGCATCGAGACGCCGATGGTCAGGTCCGAGGGCTTGTCGCCACTCTTGTCACCACCGCTGCCAGCACCCCCGCCACTGCACGCCGCCATACTCAGCGTCAGCATCGCGCCGCCGAGAGCAACCAGGAATTTCCTGCCCACGGGCTTCTCCTCTCCGGACTCCCCCGCCGACTGCCGGGGCCAACTGTCATCTTTCGGGTAGTGTTAGCGCTCACATAGGGCACGTCAACACTTGATCCGAAATACCGGTGTCACGGTCTCGTAACGGAGGCGTCCCGAGGGGTTCGACCGACGGCAAGACCGGACCCTACCTGGGATCGTGACGGCGGCCACCATGGGTGTAGGCGGCCGGCGCGACAGGTGCCCGCAGACGACGGGCGTCGTCCGCGGGCACCAACAACGCGGCTGGATCAGGTGGGCTGCCGCGACCCGGTCGCTCGACGGACCCGGTCGACTACCGCTGCGACCACCGCTGGTTCGCCGCGGCAGTGCAGGTCCAGAGGAGCACCGTGGTGCCGTTGGCCGTGCCGTTGTTGTTGACGTCCAGGCAGAGCCCGGACTGCACTCCGCTGATCGTGCCGTTGGAGTTGATCGTCCACCGCTGGTTGGTCCCACCGTTGCAGTCCCAGATCTGCACCCGGGAGCCGGCCGTGGCGTTGAGGGGCGCGTCCAGGCACTTGCCGAGCGACTGCAGGGTCTGACCACTGATGCTCCAGCGCTGGTTGGCGGCGCCGTTGCAGTCCCAGATCACCGGCTGGGTGCCGTTGGTGGTGTTGCTCGCCGGAACGTCGAGGCAGCGGCCGGAGGCGGCACTGGCGAACGCGCTCGACGTCGTCGGAGGCGGCGTCGTCGTGCCGCCACCGCTGACCCGGAACACCACCGTGCCGTGGGCCGGAACGCTGGCACTGATGGCCCCGCCGCTGGAGCTGGTAGCACCGGACCACGCGTCCACCAGCGTGAACGAGGTCCCGGACTTGCCCACGGCGGCGGCCGTGGTCGAGATCGTCGTCGTCGACCCGCCCTGGTTGAACAGGGCGACCGCCACGTCACCGTTGGCGAGCCGCTTGGCGAGCACCCGACGCGTACCGTCGAACGACACCTGCGTTCCCTGCAACCCGAGCGAATCCTGGTTGATCGCGATGAGGTTGCTGTTCTTCAGGATGGTCTGCGTGGCGGAGTCCATGCTCCGCACGTCGTTGCCGGCGATCAGCGGCGATGCCATGATCGCCCACATCGCGAAGTGACTGCGCATCTCCGTGTCGTTCATGCCGCCCCGGCCGATCTCCATCATGTCCGGGTCGTTGAAGCCGCCCGGCCTCGCGTACGAGGCCAGCGGAACGGTCACGTTGATGATGTTCTGGATGCCCATCGGGTAACCGTTGGTCTGGCCGGTGTTCCAGGCGTTGGTGATGTCCTCGGTGGTGCGCCACATGTTGGCCACGTCGCCCCAGTTGCGCTGGGGGCCGGTCTTGGCGTGGATGCTGTTCGAGTTGATGCTGTAGACGATCGGTCGACCGGTGGCGGCCAGCGCGTCACGCATCCGGGCGAAGGTGGCGACCTGTTCGTCGATGCTGCCCTCCGGCGAGCACCAGTCGTACTTGAGGAAGTCGACACCCCAGGCGGCGAACTGACGGGCGTCCTGCGCCTCGTGTCCTCGGCTGCCGGTCGCGCCCGGGTAGGCGCCGAAGTACTGTGCGCAGGTCTTGTCGACCGGCACCTGATAGAGGCCGAACTTCAGGCCTCGGGCGTGCAGGTAGTCGCCGAGCGCCTTCATCCCGCTCGGGAACCGACCCGGGTCTCCCTGGAGGTTGCCGGAGCCGTCCCGGTTCGGGTTGAACCAGCAGTCGTCGACCACGACGTACTGGTAACCGAGGTCCCTCATCCCGCTGCTGACGATCGCGTCCGCGGACTGCCGGATCAGCGCTTCGTTGATGTTGCAGCCGAACGAGTTCCACGAATTCCAACCCATGGGAGGAGTGCGCGCCACACCGTTCTCCAGTGCCTGCGCCGCCGGGGCGCGGAGGCCGACCAGAGCGCCGGCGAGCAGCAGTCCGGCCGCCAGCACGCTCCCCCAGCGACGACCTCGGGTCATGCGGTTCATCGAGCCTCCTTGTCGGTGGCGCCCGCCCGTGACTACGATCTGCTTGATGGGCTGATTTTTGGACGCCAATTCCTGTTAGCGTTAACAGAGACGTCCATCATGTTACGGCGACATTTCATGAGGTTCAATACCTTGTGGTCGCCGCATCGCAAACCATCGATCGACATCGGCTTCGATCGATTGAGAAGGTGTCTTATCGAACCCGCGAAGAAGCAGGGCGTTTCGGCAGCGTGCCGCCGTCAGTGACGCGGTGGGGCGACGCTCTCGCGGGCGACCAGAGCCGGGGCGATGGTCTGCCGCAACGCCCCACCGGTGCCCGACTCGATCTGGGCCAGCAGCATCTGCAGGCTCGCCCGCGCCACCGCGTCGAAGTCCGGACGAACGGTGGTCAGCGGCGGAATGAAGTAGGCCGCCTCCGGAACATCGTCGAAGCCGACCACGCTGATCTCGTCCGGCACTCGTCGGCCGAACTCGTGCAACGCCCGCAGCACGCCCAGCGCGAGATGGTCGTTGGCGGTGAAGACCGCGGTGACCTCCGGCATCCGCGCCAACATCTGCCCACTCCGGTAACCCGAGGCTGCGGACCAGTCCCCCGGCATCAGCGGCGGCGGTTCAACCCCGGCTGCCAGCAGTGCCTGCCGCCAACCGTCGATCCGGCCGACGCTGTCGAACCAGTCGGACGGCCCCGACACGTGCCAGACGGTGCGATGCCCGGCGTCAAGTAGATGCTGGGTCGCCGCCCGGGCGCCCGCCACCTGGTCGACCGTCACCAACGGCACCGGCCGGCTCGGGTCACCGTCGACCGTGACCAGCGGGACATCCTTGGGCAGGTGTTCCAGTGCCTCGCCCGCCGACTCCACCGGCGCGATGACCACGATGCCGGCGACCCGGTGCGACAGGTGCCGCTCCACGGCGGCCGAGATGGAACCGTGGTCCAGATTACGCACGCTGCCGACACTGACCGCGAAACCCTCTTCGGCGGCGGTCTGCTCCAAGGCGGCCAACAGCGACGCCGGACCGTAGAGCGTCGTGTTCTGCGCGACGACGCCGATGACCTGAGATCGGCCGGTCACCAGGGCGCGAGCCGCGCCGTTCGGGCGATAGCCGAGCTCGGCGATCGCCGCCCGGACCCGCAGCCGGGTCTGCTCACGGACGTTGGGGTGCCCGTTGAGCACCCGCGACACCGTCTGATGGGAGACACCGGCCAGACGAGCGACGTCCGTCATCGCGGGACCGTGGACGGCCATTGCACTCCCCCCGCTACACCGCCGGCCCGCGACCCGCCGACGTCGACTGGAGCGGCCCGGCCCGATCACCTCTCGCTCAGCCACCACGCCGGTGCTGAATCCCAGGTGACCAGCGCTGGATCGCCGTCAGTCTACGCCAGTTACCGCCCCGGTCTCGGCACGGCTGTGGGCGGACTGTGGAGGTGCCGCAGCCGTACAACGCAATCCTCGCACCGAGTACGCGGCCAACGACGTGTGGCGCTTGCCGCGGTGCGGCAAGCGCCACCGGTCAGACCGATCGCCGTGTGACTGGCGTCATGGTGTCGTCAGATCGAACCGACGCACGGTGACCGCACCGCCGAGCGCCTGGGTCGCGTGGTTGAAGACGGCGAACCGATAGCCCATGAAGAACTGCCAGTTGTTCTCCAGGGTCAGGGCGTTGCCGAACGAGGTGAAGTTGACCCCGTCCGTGCTGTACGAGAAGCGAGCCTGCCGGCCGGACCCGGGTCTGATGTCGGCGTTGGCGCGCAACCAGATCCGGCCGCCGGAGACGGCGGTGCTCGCCACCTCGCTGCCGGTGCTGGTGGTGTTCCAGTTGCCGTCCATCGTCAGGCCGTTCTGCATGACCAGACGTGTGGACCCGTTGTCCCGTCGGACCCCGATCCAGGCCGACGAGTTGCGCAGCACCGCCAGACCGGTGCGATCACCGTCGCGCATCGTGGAGTACTCCAACTCGATGGTGGCGGTCGAAGTGGGGCCCTGGATCCGGTGGGTCAACGTGTTACGCGCGGCGTACAGGTCGCCGGTGACGGTGGCGGTCTGCAGGCTCAGTGCGTTGTTGACCGACCACCTGCTGTTGTCGGGGTTGTGGTTCCACTCCCACTGCGGGCCGAGAGTGGTGCCGGCGAACGTGTCGGTGCCGGTGAGCGGCTTGACCGTTCGGGGCGGCGCGGGCAGGTTCGGCTTCGGGTACGAGTTGCCCCACGCGCCGTTGACCGTCTGCAGCACGGGCCAGCCGTCGCCGGTCCAGGTGATCGGGGCCATGGCCGGCATCCGACCACCGGGGTACGCGTCGACGAAGGCCAGGTAGTACCAGTCGCCGTTCTGGGTCTGCACCAGCCCACCCTGGTGCGGCACACCGCCGCCGGAGATCGGGCCGGGCAGGTTGAGCAGCACCTGACGCTGCTCGTACGGGCCGAACGGACCGTTTGTCGACTTCAGCACGTACTGGCCGTTGGCCGGGCGGGTGAGCCAGATGTAGTAGGCGCCGTTGCGCTTGTAGAAGCGCGCGCCCTCCAGCGTCCCGATGCTCGACGGCGTGGTGTAGACCTGCTGGGCGCGCACCTGGGACTTCCCGTCGGCGGACAGTTGCGCGACGCTGATGGTGCCGTTGCCGTACGCCACGTACATGGTGTCGTTGTCGTCGATCAGCATCCCGGCGTCGTAGTAACAGTTGGGAATGGTGGTGTGCTTGCTCCAGGCGCCGTCGACGGCGGACGCGGTGTAGATGTGGGTCTGCGCGAAGTCGATGCACCCGGCCCAGTAGTACGTCCGGTTGCTCGGCCGGTAGTTCAACGTGGAGGCCCAGATTCCGTCGACGTACGCGTGACCGCCGCTCAGGTCGTATTTCGACCCGAAGTCGAGCCGGGGCACGGAGTGACCGGCGAACTCCCAGTTCACCAGGTCGTACGAGCGCAGGACCGGCGCGCCCGGCGAGTAGTGCATGGTGGACGCCGACAGGTAGTAGGCGTTGTCCACCCGGATGATGTCGACGTCGGCGAAGTCCTGCCAGACCGTCGGGTTCGAGTACGACGTGCCGGGGTTGCCGGGGTTGCTGCCGCCGACGGCGACGAGTTGCCACTGCTGGTTGTTGCCACCCCAGTCGTCGTACTGCACGACGTTGCCACCGTCGGCGGTCGACGCGTTCTGGATCTCCACTGCCTTGTTGCTGTTCCGGTTGATCAGCCGGACGTAACCACCGGACGAGTCCGCCAAGCGGAACTGCTGGTTGGCCCCGTTGCCGTCCGCCCACTGCACGATCGACGCGCCGTTCACGGTCGAGAGGTTGTAGACGTCGAGCACCTTGCCCGAGTGTCGCGACTTCAACCGGTAGTAGCCACCACCGGAGTCCACGAACTGCCACTGCTGCCACGCACCGTCGTTACGCGCCCACTGGGTGATGCGCGCACCGTCGTTCGTCGCCTGGTTGTAGACGTCCAGCGCCTTGCCGCTGTTGCGGTTCACCAACACGTACCACGCATTGGTGTCCACCGTCGCGGCCGACGCCGGCGTCGGCGCGACCGCCGCCAGCGCGCCGCCCACCACCACCGCGACCGCGGCGGCGGCGACTCGCGACAGCCACCCACGTCTCCGCGCTGATGGCGCTGTCCCGGAAACCCGACCGATGGCAACCATGATCCTCCTCCGACGATGCGAACCGAACGGTCTGGGTCGTCATCTGCGGCACCGGGCGGTGTGCAGAGCTGGCCGAGTCGCCACATGTGATCGCTAACATCACTCACCGTGGTTCGTGGCGATGATCTGCCGCACACGGGGAGGAACGTGATCGCGGCCGGGCCAGCCACAGACATCGACTGTCTTAGCTATACACTGTGAGCGATAACACGTCCTGAGTCAAGACGTAACCCAGTCGGCTCGTGGTGGTGCCAGGCGCACACAAGACGGGTGGCCCACCCCTGCCTCGGAAACGCAGGCAGGGACGGACCACCCGTCATGGACGCGGCCGGGCCGCGCGGGTCAGAAGCCGCGGGCCAACCGGTAGTAGGCCTGGTTCCAGCGGATCTCGTCTGCGAAGCGGCGGGGCTCCGTGTCGGCGTCGATGACGACGAGTTCGGTGCGGCTCATCTCGGCGAGGTCGTGCAACTCCTCCACCCCCACCGCCTGCGACAGCACGGTGTGGTGCGGCGCTCCAGCGGTGATCCACGCCTCGGCCGACACCGGCAGGTCGGGTCGCGGACGCCAGACGGCTCGGGCGACCGGCAGCCGGCGCAGCGGCTGCGGCGGAGACACCACGTCGATCTCGTTGGCCACGAGACGGAAGCGCTCCCCCATGTCGGCCAGTCCGAGCACCACCGCCGGCCCGGGCGCCGCGTCGAACACGAGACGGACCGGGTCCTCCCGCCCGCCGATGCTCAGCGGGTGGATCTCCACGTTGGGCACGTCGGACGCGATGGTCGGACAGACCTCGAGCATGTGGGCGCCGAGCACCAACTCCTGACCCGGAGTGAGGTCGTAGGTGTAGTCCTCCATGAACGACGTGCCGCCGTCCACGCCCACCGACATCGCCTTGAGGGTGCGGACCAGGACGGAGGTCTTCCAGTCGCCCTCGCCACCGAAGCCGTAGCCGTCCGCCATCAGCCGCTGCACGGCGATGCCCGGCAGCTGGCGAAGACCTCCGAGGTCCTCGAAGTTCGTGGTGAACGCCCGGAAACCGCCAGCGTCCAGGAACGTGCGCATGCCGAGTTCCAGGCGTGCCGCGTACCGCAACGAGTCGTGCCGCTCACCGCCGGGCAGCAGTTCACCGCCGATGCGGTAGGTGTCCTCGTACTCCTTGACCAGGTCGTCCACCTGCGCGTCGGTGACCTCGCCGACCACCTTGACCAGGTCGTTGACGCCGTAGGTGTTGACCGAGACCCCGAACCGCAGCTCCGCCTCGACCTTGTCGCCCTCGGTCACCGCGACGTCGCGCATGTTGTCGCCGAAACGGGCCAGACGCAGCGACCGCATCGCCGACCAGCCGAGCGCCGCGCGCGCCCACGCCCCGACCCGCGTGGTCACTCGCGGGTCACTGACGTGCCCGGCCACCGTCTTGCGGGCCACACCGAGACGAGTCTGGATGTACCCGAACTCGCGGTCGCCGTGCGCCGCCTGGTTCAGGTTCATGAAGTCCATGTCGATGTCGTTCCACGGCAGCAGGACGTTGGCCTGCGTGTGCAGGTGCAGCAGCGGCGTCTGCAGCGCGTCCAGACCAGAGATCCACATCTTCGCCGGAGAGAAGGTGTGCATCCACGCGATCACCCCGATGGCGCCCTGGGCGGCAGCGTCCCGGCAGACCTGCAGGATCTCACCACTGTTGGTCAGGACGGGCTTCCAGACCACTCGGGCGGGAATCTGCGGTGAGTCGTCGAGCGCGGCCGCGATCTGACGGGACTGCTCGGCGACCTGCCGGAGCGTCTCCTCGCCGTACATGCCTTGGCTGCCGGTGAGGAACCAGATCTCGGGTTCGGTGTGTGGTGCCATGGGATTGCCTTCCGCGAGAGGGGCGGTCACTTGTAACGGATTCCGATGAGACGCTGGAGGAGGATGAACGCGAACAGCAGGCTGCCGATCACGATCTTGGTCCACCAGGAGTTGAGGCTCCCATCGAAGGTGATGAGGGTCTGGATCACGCCCAGGACGAGTACGCCGAGCACCGTGCCGAAGATGTAACCGGCGCCGCCGGTGAGCACCGTGCCACCGATGACGACGGCGGCGATGACGTCCAATTCCATGCCCACGGCGATCAGCGGGGCACCGGACAGGGTGTAGAAGGACAGCAGGATGCCGCCGATGGCCGAGCACAGGCCACTGATCGTGTAGACGGCGATCCGGGTCCGCCCCACCGGCAGGCCCATCAGCAGGGCCGACTGGGGGTTGCCGCCGATCGCGTACACGTTGCGGCCCAGGCGGGTGTAGGCCAACGCGTACGCCGCGATGGCGACCACGACGAAGGCGACGAGCACGCTGATCGACACGAAGTTGCCCCGCGGATCACCGATCCGCTCCTGCGACATCCTGGTCCAGAACCCGTCCGTGATCGGGATGGACGCTCCGGAGATGAACGTGCACATCCCCCGGGCGAAGAACATTCCGGCGAGCGTGACGATGAACGGCTGGATCTCGAAGAAGTGGATTGCGCATCCCATCAGCAGACCGAGCGTCGGGCCGATGAGCAGGGCGATGACGAGCACCAGCGCCGCCGGCAGGCCCTCCTGGAGCAGCCAGGCCGACACCATCGCCGTCATGGCGACGACCGATCCGACCGACAGGTCGATGCCACCGGTGAGGATCACGAAGGTCATGCCCACCGCGACGACGAGCAGGAAGCCGTTGTCGATGAAGACGTTGAAGATGACCTGCACGTTGGAGAACGCCTGGTATTGGGACACCCCGATGCCGTACATCACCAGGAGCAGGACGAGCGTCGCGAGGACCGGTATCTGCCGCCTCGGCAGCCGGAACCTGGCACGGCCAGCGGTAAGCGATCCAGTGGTCATGCCGGCACCTGCTCCTTCGGCTTGTCGGCGATGGCGCCCGGCGACGGCGCGTTGCGCCTGCGGCGGGCGAACCGGGCCCGGAAGGCCGGTGCCTGGATGAGGCAGACCGCGATGACGACGACCGCTTTGAACAGCAGCGAGGTCTGCGGGGAGATGTCCATGGCGTACACCGTGGTGGTCAGGGTTTGAATGATCAGCGCACCGATGATCGTGCCGCTGAGGAAGAACCGGCCGCCCGCGAGGGACGTGCCGCCGATGACGACCGCGAGAATGGCGTCCAACTCCACCCAGAGGCCGGCCGCGTTACCGTCGGCGCTGGAGACGTTGGCCGTCATCATGAAACCGGCGATCGCGGCGCAGCCGGCACTGAGCACGTACACGAGGAACACGATCCGGCCGGAGCGGATGCCCGCCAGGCGGCTGGCCTCGGCGTTACCGCCGACCGACTCGATGATCATGCCGAGCGCACTGCGGCGGGTGAACGCGGCGACGAGCAGGGCAGCGGCGAGGGCGATGAAGATGGCCAGCGGCAGGGTCAGCATGTGGCCCAGGCCGATCGCGCGGTACGGCTCGGAGTTGATGGTGATGATCTGCCCCTCGGTGATCAGCTGGGCGAGGCCCCGGCCAGCCACCATCAGGATCAGGGTGGCGATGATCGGTTGAATGCCGATCACGGCCACCAGCACGCCGTTCCAGGCGCCGAGCACGAGCGAGACCCCCAACGCCATCGCGAGGGCGGTCAGCACCACGCCGAGGCTGTTCTGGTCGGGCTGCTTGCTGATGTACATGCAGGCGATCGCGCCACTGATCGCGCAGAGCGAGCCGACCGACAGGTCGATGCCGCCGGTCGAGATGACCATGGTCATGCCCAGGGCGACGAGGATCAGCGGTGCGCTCAGCCGCAGGATGTCGATCGGCGTGCCGTACAGGTGCCCGTCCTTGAGCTCGATGGACAGGAACCCGGGCCGGTAGATCGTGTTAGCGGCGAGCATGACGACCAGCACGGCGGCGGGCCAGAACAGCCGGTGACCGATCACCGTCCGGTAGCGGCCCATGGTGTCGTTCATCGGTCTGCCTCCTCCCGGTGAGATCCACTGGCGATGGTCTGCATGATGCGGTCGGCGTCGAGGGTGTCGTCGTTGGCGAGCTGCGCGACCATCTGCCGGTCCCGCATCACGGCCACCTTGTGGCTGAGACGCAGCACCTCCTCCAACTCGGCGGAGATGAACAGCACCGCCATGCCGCCGTCGGACAACTGCGTCACGAGCTTCTGGATCTCGGTCTTCGCACCGATGTCGATGCCCCGGGTCGGCTCGTCGAGGATCAACAGTCGTGGCTCGGTGATCAGCCACCGGGCCAGCAGCACCTTCTGCTGGTTGCCACCGGAGAGGTTGCGTACCGGCACCTCCGGATCCGCGGGCCGGATGTTGAGTGCCTTGATGTACTTGTCGACCAGCTCGTCCTGGCGACGACGCGGAATGGGCCGCAGCCAGCCACGGGCGGCCTGCATGGCGAGGATCATGTTCTCGCGGACCGACAGGTCGGCGACGATGCCCTCCGCGCGGCGGTTCTCCGAACAGAAGCCGACGCCGTGGTCGATGGCCTGCGCGGGGGTGCGCAGGCTGCTGGCCGCGCCGTCGACCGCGACCTGGCCGCCGTCGGTCCGGTCGGCCCCGAACAACAACCGCGCGACCTCGGTACGCCCGGAGCCCAGCAGGCCGGCCAGGCCCACCACCTCGCCGGCGTGGATGGTGAGGCTGAACGGTTCGACCGCGCCCGCCCGCCGGAAGTTCGACACCGCCACCAGGGGGGTGCCCTCCTCCAGCGCGGCCAGGTTCCGGCGGGAGTGCTCCTCGATGCCCTCGAGGACGTCGAGTTCCTTGCCGATCATCTTCTCGATCAGGGAGAGCTGGGGCAGCTCGGTGGTCAGGTACTCGCCGACGAGCCCGCCGTTGCGCAGCACGGTGATGCGGTCGGCGATCTCGTAGACCTGGTCGAGGAAGTGGGTCACGAAGAGGATCGCGATGCCCTCGTCACGCAGCTGCCGCATGATGCGGAACAGCTGCGCCACCTCGCTGGCGTCGAGGCTGGACGTCGGCTCGTCCAGGATCAGCACCCGAGCCTGGATGTCGATCGCGCGAGCGATGGCGACCATCTGTTGGATCGCCAGCGAGTACGAACCGAGCGGCGCGCTCACATCGAGGTCGAGCTCGAGGCGGGCCAGCAGGGCGCGGGCGCGGCGGCGAACCTCGCCCCAGCGGACGGCGCCGAGGAGCCGGGGCTCGCGACCGATGAAGATGTTCTCCGCCACCGAGAGGTTGGTGCAGAGATTGACCTCCTGGAAGACGGTGCTCACCCCGGCGGCGGTCGCCTGCATCGGCCCGCTGAACGACACCGGCTCGTCGGCGAGGGTGATCACACCATCGTCGGTGTCGTAGACGCCGGTCAGCACCTTGATGAGGGTCGACTTGCCGGCGCCGTTCTCGCCCATCAGGGCGTGCACCTCGCCGGGAAAGAGCTGGAAGTTGACGTCGTGGAGTGCGCGCACCCCGGGGAAGGACTTGCTGATCCCGGTCATCGTCAGGACCGGACGGCTATCCGTCATCCCATCAGACCTCTTCTGGGTTGTCGGCACGGAAGGGCCGCTACGCTCCCGGCGCCCCGGCCGGTCGTCCCTGCGGGGCCGCTCCGGCGGGCGTCGTACGGGTTGGTCGCGGGCCAGGCCCGGTCCGTTGTGGGCGATGGCGCGACGCAGCGGGGCCGCCACGCGAACGCGGCGACCCCCAGCGTCGATCAGTACTTGCGGTTCGGCAGTGCTTCCTTGGCCTGCTCGGTCGTGAAGGTGGTCTCCTCGGTCTCGATCCGAGCAGGCACCTCCTCGCCGGCGTCGACCTTCTTGGCCAGGTCCATCAGCTGTGGGCCGAGCAGCGGGCTGCACTCCGCGATGAAGTTGAACTTCCCGTCGGCGAGAGCCTGCATGCCGTCCTTGACAGCGTCGACCGTGATGATGGTGATGTCCTTGCCCGGTACCTTGCCAGCGGCGGTGATCGCCTCAAGCGCGCCAAGGCCCATGTCGTCGTTGTGCGCGAACAGCACGTCGATCTGCTTGTTGGCCTTGAGGAACTGCTCCATGACCTGCTTGCCGCCGGCCCGGGTGAAGTCGCCCGTCTGAGAGGCGATGATCTTCAGGTTCGGGTTGGCGCCGATCGCCTCGGCGAAGCCCTTCTTGCGGTCGTTGGCCGGCGCCGCGCCGGTGGTGCCCTGCAGCTCGACGATGTTCACCGGGCCCGAGGCGGTCTTCTTCTGCTCGACCAGCCACTCACCGGCGAGCTTGCCCTCCTTGACGAAGTCCGAGCCGAGGAAGGTCTTGTACAGGGTCTTGTCGGCCGAGTCGACCGAGCGGTCGGTCAGGATGACCGGGATGCCGGCGTCCTTGGCCTCCTTGAGCACGGTGTCCCACCCGGACTCCACCACCGGCGAGAAGGCGATCACGTCGACCTTCTGCTGGATGTAGTTGCGGATCGCCTTGATCTGGTTTTCCTGCTTCTGCTGAGCGTCGTCGAACTTCAGCTCGATCCCCGCCGCGGTGGCGGCGTCCTTGATCGAGGTGGTGTTCGCGGTACGCCAGCCGCTCTCCGCGCCGACCTGCGAGAAACCCATCGTGAGCTTGCCGTCGTCCTTGGAGCCGCCACCGGTGTCGCTGTTGCCGCAGGCTGCCATGCTGCCGACGAGCAGCACGCTGGCGAGGACCGTGGCAGCGCGCCACGGAGCGGAGTGCACTCGCATCTTTCCCATCATCGAATCTCCTTGGCTCGGTGTGGTGGGTAACCGCGCCAACCGCCGATGTGCAAGGAGCGGCGTACGCGGGTGGTGCGTGCTGCTACTTCGGTGGTGCAGACCGACGGGGTCGGGCATTGCCGGTGGAGGGTCAGGAACCCGTCGGCGGGACTGGTTGTTGGCCGTAGACGTTCTGGTAGCGGTGGTAGAGCGCGTCGATGTCGGCCTGCGCGATCGGCACCGGTTGCCCGAGTGCGCGGGCCAGGTGCGCCGTACGCGCGACGTCCTCACACATGACCGCGGCCTTGACCGCCGCGCGGGCGTCACGGCCGATGGTGAAGACGCCGTGGTTACGCATCAGCACCGCGGGTGAGCGGTGCCCGGCGAGCGTGCCGACGATGCCCTTGCCGATGTCGTCGCCGCCGATCAGGGCGAACGGACCCACCGGAATCTCCCCGCCGAACTCGTCGGCCTGGGCGGTGAGGTGGCAGGGAATCGCCTCCCCACGCGCGGCCCAGGCGGTGGCGTACGAGCTGTGCGTGTGCACGACCCCACCGACCTCGGGCATGGCCCGGTAGACGTAGGCGTGGGCGGCGGTGTCGCTGGACGGTGCGAGATCCCCCTCGACGAGGACGCCGTCGAGGTCACACACCACCATCGTGTCGGCCGAGAGATCGTCGTAGCCAACGCCGCTCGGCTTGATCACCATGAGGTTCTGGCCGGGAACCCGCGCCGAGACGTTGCCGGCCGTCCACGCGACCAGGCCGTACCGGGTGAGTTCGGTGTGCAGGCGGGCGACCGTTGCACGCAGCTCGCCGATCTGTCGGGTCACCTCGGTGCTCATGCGACCACCTCCAGCGCGGGCTCGGGCGTGACCGCGTCGGTCTCGACGGCCGCGTTCCGGATCGCCCGCAGGCGGAGCATGACGTCGTTGCCGCCGCGACCGAAGTGGTCGTGCAGCGTCCGGTACTCGGCGTACAGGGCGTCGTACGCGCGCGCCCGCTCGGGATCCGGTCGGTAGACGGCCTCGTGCACCCGACCCATCGCCTGCGAGGCTTCATGGATCGAGGGGAACTCACCGGCGGCGACGGCGGCATGGATCGCCGACCCCAGCGCCGGTCCCTGTGCGGAAGCGATGATGTTCAGCGGCCGCCGGGTCACGTCGGCGTAGATCTGCATCAGCAGTTTGTTGTTGGTGAGGCCACCGGCGATCACCAGGTCGTTCACGGCGACTCCGGCTTCGACGAACGCCTCGATGATCATCCGCGTGCCGAAGGCAGTCGACTCCAAAAGCGCCCGGTAGATGTCCTGCGGCCGGGTGGCCAGGGTCATCCCGACGATCATCCCGCTGAGATCGTGGTTGACCAGCAGCGAGCGGTTGCCGTTCCACCAGTCCAACGCGATCAGGCCGTGCGCCCCGACCGGTTGGCTCGCGGCCAACTCGGTGAGGTGTTCGTGCGAGGAGACGCCAGCCGGGGCGGCGTGGTTGACGAACCAGCCGAAGATGTCGCCGACGCCGCTCTGCCCAGCCTCGTAACCCCATGCGCCGGGGCTGATGCCGCCGTCCACGACACCGCACATGCCGGCCACCTCGGCGAGCTCCGCGCCGTTGACGACGTGGCAGGTCGAGGTACCCATGATCGCGACGAGCCGGCCGGGCTCCACGGCCTGCGCGGCCGCCGCGGTGACGTGTGCGTCGACGTTGCCGGCGGCAACCGCGATCCCCTCCGGGAGGCCGGTCCACGCGGCGGCTTGCGCGGTGAGCGTGCCAGCTTGGGCGCCGAGCGGCAGCAACGGGCCGTCCAGCTTCGTCACGAAGTCGCCGAAGCCGGGGTTGAGCGCGGTCAGGAAACCCGCACTGGGGTACTGACCGTCCTGCAGGATGCCCTTGTATCCGGCCGTGCACACGTTGCGGGTCTCGGTGCCGCTGAGCTGCCAGACGATCCAGTCGGCTGCCTCGATGAAGCGCTCGGCGCGGTGGTAGACCTCGGGGTCCTCCTCCAGCACCTGAAGTCCCTTGGCGAACTGCCACTCGGCGGAGATCTTGCCGCCGTACCGGCCGATCCACGGCTCTGCCCGCTCGTGGGCGAGCGCGTTGATCCGGTCGGCGTGCGGCTGCGCGGCGTGGTGCTTCCACAGCTTGACCCAGGCGTGCGGCCGGTCGCGCAGCTCGGGGACCTCGCAGAGCGGAGTGCCGTCGGCGTCCGTCGGCAGCACCGTGCAGGCGGTGAAGTCGATGCCGATGCCGACGACCGCGGCGGGATCCACCCCCGCGGCCGACACCGCGGCCGGGACGGCGTACCGCAGCACGTCGCGGTAGTCCTCCGGATTCTGCAGAGCCCAGTCCGGGGGCAGCGTCTGGCCTCCCGGAAGCGCCGAACTGATGACGCCGTCGCCGTACTCGTGCACCGCGGTCCCCAACTCGGCACCATCACCGATTCGGACCACCAGAGCTCGCCCGGACAGGGTGCCGAAATCGACACCGACGACATAGCGGTCGTCAGCTCCGTCCACACCGTTCATGTTCACCTCCACCGTTAACGGGGATAGTGTTAACGCTCACATCCAGCCTCGTCAAGACATCCAGGCGCAACAGCTCCGTAACGGAACGCGGAAGCCGGACCGACTCGGGCGCGTCGATAACGGACCGGCACAAAAGGCGTGATTCCGGTGCCAACCGCAGAACGCGGGGACGGAAGGACTCGGCGCCCGGCCCGACGGCCGACCGGGAACCCCTCCGCAGGCCGGGCGCCAGACACTGCATCTCGGACGACTTCGGGACGCTCGTCCGGTCACGACCGATCGGCAACCGGCGATGATGTCAGCGATAACATCAACGAGGTGGCTACGCCCTCATGATCAAGCCCCTGAATTGACCCGCGGCCACTACCGGGCTCATAGCTGAGCGCTTCGGAAGCCAGCGCGCGCCTGCCGCAGCCAACACATCGGGCCTTGTTATCGATAACATTCGACGTTCCAGTCCCACCCAGTCGACACAAGCCCGCACCGCGCGCCGCCCGCGTCAGTCGCGCTCCCGCGCGCCCCGCGCGTCATACGCCCACGCGTCATACGCCCACGCGTCGTGCGCCGCGCGTCCTACGCCGCAGGCGTCCAGTGACCCGCCCGTCGCGCGTCGTGGTTGTTCGTCGTGCGCCGCGCGCGTCCTACGCCCCACGCGTCCAGTGACCCCACCCGTCATGCGTCGTGCGTCGTGCGTCGTGCGTCGTGCGTCGTGCGCGTCCTACGCCCCACGCGTCCAGTGACCCCGCCCGTCATGCGTGGTGCGTCGTGCGTGGTGCTTGGTGCGTGCGGCGTCGTGCTTGTGCGTCGTGCCGCAGTGGATTGTGCGCCCGTGCCGCTTGCCGCGTGTCTCGCGCGGCCGCAGCGAATCAAATGGTCGTGATCGACTCCATATCGGCGACATTGCGGTATCGAGGCGGCCGGACACCGCAATATCGGCGACATGGAGTCGATCATGCGCCGGAACCCGTCGCACCGGACCGTACGCCGTGCCGCGTGCGTCCCGCGCCGTGCCGCGCCCGGCGAGCGGACGTGCCGCGCGAGCGGACGCGCCGCACGAGCGGACGCGCCGCACGAGCAGACGCGCCCCACGAGCAGACGCGCCCCACGAGCAGACGCGCCCCACGAGCAGACGCGCCCCACGAGCAGACGCGCCCCACGAGAACGGCTCGCGCGGGCGGACGTGCCGCGCGGGCGGGCGTGCCGAGTGCAGGCGCGCGTTGCGTCTGTCATGCGCCCAGCGTCCGCGCATCCTGCGGCCCGAGGGTAACCAGGCCGCCGTGATCGACTCCATATCGGCGACATTGCGGTATCCGGTCCGCCGGACACCGCAATATCGGCGATATGCAGTCGATCATGCGCCGGATTGCGCAGGGCCAGACCCGCCGGGCGGATCAGGCGGACCGATTGCGGTTGTACAGGGCTTTGGCCCAGAGGAAGCAGACCACGGTGATGACGACGCACCAGGCGACCGCGATGATCCCGTTGGCGCCGATCCCGCTGCCGAGCAGCAGACCGCGGAGGGTTTCCATGACGGGCGTGAAGGGCTGGTAGTCGGCGAACAAGCGTACCGGCGTCGGCATGGAGTCGGTGGGGACGAACCCGCTGCCGAGGAAGGGCAGGAGCACCAGCGGCATGGGCAGGTTGCTCGCCGTCTCGACACTGTCGCTCACCATGCCGAGGGCGACCGACAGCCAGATGAGCGCAAAGGTGATCATGGCGAGGACGCCGATCGCGGCGAGCCACTCGACCGGGTTGGCCGTGGGGCGGAACCCGACGAGCACTGCCACGCCGGTGACGACCGCGAGGCTGAACAGGGTCTGGATCAGGCTGCCCAGCACGTGGCCCGTGAGGACCGAGGGTCGGAAGATCGCCATGGTTCGGAACCTGGCGATGATGCCCTCGGTCATGTCCATCGCGACGGAGATGGCGGTGCCCTGCGCCGCGGTGGCGACCGTGATGAGCAGGATGCCGGGGGTGACGTAGTTGGCGTAGTCGGTGCGGTCGCCGGAGGGTCCGAGGCCGGCGCCGAGCGTGCCACCGAAGACGTAGACGAACAGCAGCAGGATGATGACCGGAATCCCGACGAGGAAGAAGGTCATCGACGGATAGCGCCGCAGGTGCAGGAGGTTGCGCCGCAGCATCGTGCTCGAGTCGCGGACGGCGAGGGAGAGGGTGCTCATCGCGCCGGGGCCCTTTCGTGGTCGGGTCGGCCGGCCCGGGTGTCGGGTTGGCCGGTGAGGGTGAGGAAGACGTCGTCGAGGTTGGGGGTGTGCACGGAGAGGCCGGCCACCTCGATCGAGGCGTGGTCGAGCTGGTCGAGCAGGGAGCGCAGCGACCCGACTCCGCCGTCGCTCGGCACCTGGAGGGTGAGCGCCGCGTCGTCGCGGGTGGAGGCCGCGAAGGTACGGGCCGCCGAGTCGAGCCCTTGCGGGTGGGCGAACTGCAGCACGATGTGCCCGCCCGGAATCAGGCGCTTGAGCTCGTTCGGAGTGCCTTCGGCGATCAGGCGACCATGGTCGAGGAACGCGACCCGGTCGGCGAGCTGGTCGGCCTCCTCCAGATACTGGGTGGTGAGCAGGATGGTGACGCCCTCAGCGGCGAGAGCGCGGATGATCTGCCACATGGCACGGCGGCTGCGCGGGTCGAGGCCGGTGGTGGGCTCGTCGAGGAAGATGACGCGGGGTTCGCCGACCAGGGTCATCGCGAGGTCGAGCCGGCGGCGCATACCACCGGAGTACGTCGACGCCGGCTTGCCCGCCGCCTCGGTCAGGTCGAACTGCTCAAGCAGGTTGGTGATCCGTCGCCGACCGGTGGCCTTGTCCAGGTGACACAGGTCGGCCATCAGGTTGAGGTTCTCCCGGCCGGTGAGCAGGTTGTCGACGGCGGAGAACTGGCCGGTGACGCCGATCAGTTCGCGTACCGCGTCGGGCTCTCGCCTCAGGTCGTGGCCGAAGACGCGGGCGGTGCCGCCATCGGCGTTGATCAGGGTGGAGAGGATCTGCACGGTCGTGGTCTTGCCGGCGCCGTTGGGGCCGAGCAGCGCGAAGATCGTTCCCTCGGTGATCATCAGGTCGATGCCGTCGAGCACGACCTTGTCGCCGTAGGACTTCCGCAGCTCGGTGGCGACGATCGCGGGCCTCATGGGGCTGGCCATGGTTTCCTCCTTTGTGGTCGGTGTGCTGCCGGATCAGGCGCGGCGGATGGTGACGTCGCCGTAGGAGGTGTGCGCCCGGACCTCGACCGTCTCGTCGGTCTGCGCCGGGCTGTCGGTCGTTTCGAGCGCGTTGTGCACTCGACCGTGCTTGGAGCTGACGTCGAGCCAGGCGGCGGTGCCCCGCCGGATGCCGATCTCGATCGCGCCGTAGGAGGTCTGCAGTTCGATCGACCCGCGTACGACCTCGCCCAGCCGGACGTTGCCGTACGCGGTGCGGGCGTTCACCGAGGCCGCCGGCGCGTCGACGGTGATGTCGCCGTAGGCGGTGTTGATCCGGACGTTTCCACCGCTCTGGCCGATCCAGCAGTCGCCGGAGGAGTTCTTGACCTCCGCGGTGCCGTCGACCGCACCGATGCGCACCTTGCCGGATGAGGACTTGATCCGAGCGGAACCGGCAACGCGGTCGACCGCGACCTCGCCGTGACTGGTGTCGATGTCCAGCGGTCCGGTCTCCTCGAGGCGGATCCCACCTCCGGTCTTGAGGCGGCACTCGCCGAGCCGACCCTCGCAGCGGAACGCCGCCCACGCCGCCTCGGCGTGCACCCGTGAACCGGTCGGCACCTCGATCAGCACGTCGACCGACGGGCCGTTGCCGAAGAATCCGTAGCGACGCCAATTCTTCGGCGCCCTGATCAGCAGTTTGCCGGCGGCGTACTCGACGGTGGTCTGTTCCGCGGCGCTCACGTCGGCTTTGCTCGACGAATCGCGGGGTCGCACCGTCACCACCGTGTCGGTGCGGTCACTCGCGGCGATCCAGGCGTCCCCGACGGGCAATTCGATCTGGACGGTTATCGGTTCTGGTGTGTCGAAAACAGGCATGGTGGTCTCCCGGAAGGTGGTCGGCGAATGTCGCCGCTGGTCAGCGGCGCGAGGGGAAAGAGGGGTACGGGGGGTTAGCGGGCCCAGCCGGTGAAGTGCTGGCCGGAGCGCGGCTCCACCCGGCGGGGCGGACGACGCTCCGTTTCGCCCGTCCCGATGGCGCCGGCGACAGCTCGCACCAGCCAGGCGTTGACCGAGAGCCCGGCACGGCCCGCGGCCTCCTCGACGCTGGCCTTGAGGTGGTCGGGAAGCCGGAGGTTGATCCGCGAGGTGCCACCGTCGTCACCCTCGGGCGGCGCGAGAAGTGGTGCCGATGGCGTCGATGGGCCGCTGGCCTCGCCCGCCTCGTCGGTTGGTGGGCTGGCCGGCGCCACCACGAAATCGGGCTCACGCCCGCGCAGTCGGACGTGCACCGAACCGGGTGCAAGCTCACGGGTGATCTCGTCTGCCGCGTCGGACAGGGCTTCGAGCAGGGTGAGACGGGTGGCCGCCTCCAACTGTGCGAAGAGCCGCTCGGCCAGCACCCGGGCCTCCGGATCGACGCCCTCCGCGGCCACGGCGAACTCGTTACGCAGGTTCTCGACGTATGACCTCAGCTCCATGGCACCATCATGGCACCACTTTGGCTCAGGTCGCAACAGTCATGGCTCATGGCGGCGCCACCGATTAGTCCCGCTGCGGGTCGGCGGGTGCTCGCAGGTCGCCGAACATGCCCCGGACCAGGTGATTCGCCTCCTCCTGGGTCAGTCCCGTGCCCACCAGAAGGTCGCTGACTGTCGTCCGGACCTGCGCCACCACCACCGCACCGGAGAAGCCGACACCCTCCCGATAGGCATTGCCGGCCGCCTGGACCGCCCGCAGCGCCTGCTCCCGCGCCCGGTTTGGCTCATCACCGGCGGCGAATTGCCGCTTCAGCAACCGGACGGCCTCGGCGAGATCGGCCACCGCTTGCGGCAGTGATTCCGGAACCGGTTCGCCGTCCTCGATCAACGTCACCGACCGACGGATCAAGGTTCCGCTGTTACGCATCGCCCGGTCGATCGGCTCGGCTGCCCGCGCGTACCGACCCACTGGCCCGTGCCGTTCGCGCCAGTGCAACGGCGACAGGGTGCTGGCTTCCCGGGCGCCCTGGGTCGCCTCGACGAACGCCTTCAGCTCGTCCTTGTTCTGCCGCAACCTGGTTCGGGCGGTCCGGGCACGGGCGGCGTCACGTTCGGCCAGCGCGCCGGCGGTGGCGTCGAGCTGGGTGATGAGGAGATCCAACGCCGGCCGTGCGGCCCGGTTGAGCACCCGCAGCGGGTTCAGCGGCAGCAACACGGCGGTGACCAGCAGCGCCGTCCCTCCCCCGACGAGCGCGTCCACGAACCGGGGGAACTCCAGATCACGAATGGAAGGGCTGAGCGTGCAGATGAGGACCGCCGTCGCCCCGGCCTGGATCACCACCGCCGCACTGCCCGCGAGGAACAACGCGACCACGATCGCCAACACGACGATCAGGGCGAGTTGCCACCACCCGGTGCCGATCACCACGAGCAGCAGGTCGCCGATCAGCACCCCGACGGTGACACCGATGATCAGCTCGACGGTACGGCGCAGCCGTTGGCCGACCGACGCGGCGAGAGTGGAGACGGCGGAGATCGGTGCGAAGACCGGCTGCGAGATGTTCAGCAGCTCGTGCGCCACAATCCAGGACAGGGCCGCGGCCAGGCCAGCCTGCACAGCGAGACCGCCGATGGCGCGTACCCGGAGAAGCCGGTCGCGCAGCGTGCCAGCCGCGCGTTCCCAGAGTCGGACGACGGCCGGAGCGCCCCCGCCCGCTCCGCGCCGACCGGCAGCGACCATGGCGGCACCTACCCCGCCCTGACCGGATCAATCCACCGCCAGCGGATCGACACGCCCGGCGACCGGCGGCGGCACAGACCGAGGTACGCCGACCGCGCGGCCGGGGAGGCGAGTGAGCGGTGGCGCGTCGAGGCCCGCCACGATTGAAGCCGTCCGGTTCGGGTAGACCCGCGGTCTGCCGCCGTCGGGGCGGCGCCCCGGCACGGTGCCGGCGGGGCTGGCCTCGGGTGGATCGTGTGACGAGGGCTGCCGAGACGCCTCGGGGGGACGTCGGATGGATCAGCGCGGTTGAGCGGCCCGGACATCTCCGGCGACATCGTGGAGCTGCGGGTGCACGGAGTCTCCGGCGCGAACCCCGAAGAGGTGCTGAACCTGCAGCAGACCGCGCAGGTGGCGGGTGACCGCAACGGAGGCTTCTACCGGACGCGCCCTCGGTACCCGGACACCACCAACCCGCATGGGGTGACGCTGGAGGCGTACCGCTGGGGTGACCTGCCCTCCGGGACCGTGACCCGCGCCCTGGGGCTGGTTTTCCTGCTGCCGTTCATGTTGGTCAACGTGGCGATCTGGATGCGCCCCGCGAACCCTGGCTCCGAGGCGCTGGTCAGGTCCCTGTGCCGGTTGCTGGCGCTCACCCTCACCGTGCTCTACGTGCTCGCCATCGCCGGCATCGCTCTGGACCTGGTCGGCTGGAAGTGTCTGGACTCGCCGCGGTGCCTCGCTGGGCGAAGCTGGTTGTCCTGGCTGAGCGGGCGATCGGTTGGGCTGCGACTGGCGGTGCTCGCGCTGGTCCCGGTCATTGCGATCAGCCTGATCTGGCGTGTCAGCAACCGACCGGGGCGGACGTTCGAGGCGTTTCGCGCACCCGAGCAGGTCTCCGGGCACCGGCTCGGCGCGGTCGGCCAGTGGGACGCCGAGCCGCTGGTCGGTCGGCTGCGCTCCCTCCACGTCGCCGCCGCGTTCGCAACGCTGAACCTCACCCTGCTCCTGGCCCGAGCCGCGACCGGCGCCACGGCCGCCACCGTCGCGCTGACCGTGGCCACCGCGGTGGTCCTGGCGGCCTGCGTGGGCTGCCTCTGCACGCCCCCGCTGATCGACCGGGCCGCCGCCGATCGGCGGTTCGACCGGGTCACCACCGCGCTTCGGACCGCCGCCATCGTCCTGACGGTCGTCGTCGTGGCGTACGTGCTGGCGAGTCCGCAGCCATGGGACGGGCGACGCGGACTTCCCGGTTACGACACGACCCTGGCCGGGCTGTTCGTCGCACAGACCACCCTGCTGGCCGCCCTGGGCGTGGTGCTGCTCCGGCGCCGGGACCGGCCGCGGGGTGCCACCCCTCTGTTCGGGCTGGGAGCGCTCGCGATCGCCGCCACCGGCATCAGCGTGGCGGTGGCGTACGCAGCCGAACTGGTCTATCGGGCGGCAGATTTCCTCGATCGCGACGTGCCGACCGGTACGGGCATCGCCGCCGGCCCACCCCGCGCGTACACCTGGGCGATCTACGGCTTCCTTCGCGGGGTCCTGGTCACGCTGATCGTCGCCGGTCTGCTGATCGTGATCTCCCGCCGCAGCAGGCGCCGCGCTGCGGCGGCAATCGTCGCCCACGACTACCCGGACCCGCCGCCGGAGGCGAGCTCCCGACTGCGGCAGGTCCGAGATGCGATAGCCCGGGCTCGGTTCACCGAGAAACTGGTACCGCTGGCCGTGCTCTACGGCTGCCTCGCCGGGCTCGCCACGGCCACCACCACCGTCGGCCTGTTGGGGCAGTTCCCGAGCGACGTCATCGAGCGAAACGTCGGGTTACCGGCGGACGCGGTCACCTTCGCCATCGCGTTCGGCAGTTGGCTGATCGCGGCGATCATCGTCGGCCTGATCCTCGGCAGCATCTTCGCCTACCGGACCCTCCCGTTCCGGCGGCACGTCGGCGTCCTCTGGGACCTCGGCACCTTCTGGCCCCGGGCCGCCCACCCCTTCGCACCCCCTTGCTACGCGGAACGCGCCGTACCGGAGCTGACCCGCCGAATCACGTACCTCGTCGAGAGCGGCCACGCGGTGCTGCTCAACGGGCACAGCCACGGCTCGGTCCTGCTCGCGGCGACCGTGCTCCAGTTGCCCCCGGAGATCGTCAGCCGGGTCGCCCTGCTCACCCACGGGTCACCGCTGCGCCGCCTCTACGCGCGGCTCTTTCCCGCCTACATCGACGAGGCGGCACTACAGGACATCGGCCGCCGGGTCGGCTGGCGCTGGGTGAACCTGTGGCGCGACACCGACCCCATCGGTGGCTGGGTCTTCTCCGCTCACCGGCCACCCCCGGCGGCCACGACCAGCGACCCTGCGCCCGCCGTGGATCGCCGACAGCGCGATCCCGGGGGCGTGGTGACGCCGGCCAGCGACAGCGTCCCCCCACCCATCCACGGGCACTGGCCGGACGAGACGGACGAGTCGTTCATCGAGGCGGTGCGGGAGTTGGCGCAGCGCCTCGGAGGGCGGGCGGATCCACCCGGGCAGGGGCGAGCCACGTAACGGGCTGGGTCACTTGCCGCGGGTCGCCCGCGTACGCCATTCGTCGAGGCGCGTACCGGCGATGCGTGCGCCGTCGCCGGGGACGAGCGAGTGTTCGCCCAGCGTGGTGCCGAAATACCGGGCGTCGGGGTCGGCCACCACCGACCGAGCGTCCTGCTGTGCCGCGAGGATGGTCCGTCCCAGCTCGTCGAGCCGGAACCGCTCCGGGCCACCGACCTCGACCAGGGCGTTCGTGGGCGCGTTGACGGCGACCTCGGCCACCTCGGCCGCGACGTCGTCCGCCGCCATCGGCTGGATGAGCACCGGCGCGAGGTGCACGGTGTCGCCGTCCGTGGCGGCGTCGATGATCCCCTGGACGAACTCGAAGAACTGCGTGGCGTGCACCAGCGAGTACGGGATCCCGGACGCGACGATGAGCTTCTCCTGAGCGACCTTCGCCCGCATGTAGCCGCTGTCCGGGAGCCGGTCGGAGCCCACGACGGAAAGCGCCACGTAGTGGCCCACCCCGGCGTCCGTCGCGGCGGCGAGGAGAGTCCGGGTCGAGGTCTCGAAGAAGTTGAGTACGGCGGCGTCCTCGAACGACGGCGAGTTCGACACGTCGACGACGACGTCGGCGCCGACGAGCGCTTCCGCCACTCCGTCGCCGGTCAGGGTGTTCACGCCGGTCTTCGGCGATGCCGGCACCGCCTCGTGACCCTGGGCGCCGAGGCTCTGCACGAGCTTGGAGCCGATGAGGCCGCTGCCACCGATGACGACGATCTTCATGGTCGAACCACGTCCTGTCTGCGCTGGGTTGAATCGCCTGCCAACCAGTAAGACGGAAACAGTGCGCCGATGCAGGACAATCGCGGGAGAACAGTTCTACGGAGATCACCCCCACCGCTGGAGGTCGACGTGGCCGCGGTATCCCACCCGGTGTTCGCCCGGGTCTACGAGCGGCTCAGCGTCGCCATGGACCGCGCCGGCACGGCCGAGTTCCGACGGGACGTGGCCGCCGGCCTTTCCGGTCGGGTGATCGAGATCGGCGCGGGCAACGGCCGAATGTTCTCCCACTATCCGCTGGGGGTGACCGAGGTCGTCGCGGTGGAGCCGGAACGGCGTCTGCGTGCCGCTGCCCAGCGGGCGGCCTCGATCACGCGGGTGCCGGTCACGGTCGTCGACGGTCTGGCCGAGGCACTGCCCGCAGGGGACGGCGAGTTCGACGCCGCGGTGGTCGCGTTGGTGTTGTGCACCGTTCCGGATCAGGCGAGCGCGCTCGCCGAGGTCAGTCGAGTGTTGCGCCCGGGCGGCCAGTTGCGCTTCTTCGAGCACGTCGCCGCCGAGAAGCACAGCCGGCTGCACCGGGCCCAACGACTGGTCGACGCGACACTGTGGCCGACGCTGTTCGCCGGCTGCCACACCAACCGCGACACCATCGCGGCCATCGAGGCCGCAGGATTCACGATCGAGGAGCTGCACCGGTTCCGTTTCCCGGCCACCAGCAACAGCCCGTCCTCACCCTGTGTCCACGGTCAGGCGATCAGGCCCTGAGCGGCGAACCAGCACCGAGGATGGTCGCTGGGCTGCGGATAGATACGACGGTCACTCTATGGTTGGCCCCTTTTCGCGCGATGCCGGCGCTGCGGACCAGACGCCAGTCAATCACTGTGCGTAATGGGGCGGACATGAATGTGAATGGATATTGAGCAGTAACGCGTTCCCATTATTCCGTTTTATGGGCATACGCGCCCGTGACGTGATGTGGTGGTCAGCGCACTTCGTCTGCCCATTCAGACCGTTTCGCGCAGGGGCGTGGCTCACCAGGCGCCCCCTGCGAAGTAGTACCCACGGAGGGTGTTCCTGTGACAGCAAAACCCGATCATCTACGTCTTCGACGAGGGCTACTGCCCGCACTCGCGGCGTCCGCAGCCGCCGTCATCGCGGCCAGCTTTCTGCTGCTTGACTCGACCCCGGCCAGTGCCGCGGATGCACCGGTAGGCCTGGGGACGGCCGGCGACTTCTCCGTCCTCGCCGGAGCCGAGCCGACCAACACCGGCCCGAGCTTCCTGGCTCAAAGCCTCGGACGATTCCCGGGGAACACCGCTATGGGCTTCGGAACGGCGACCATCGGTGGCGAGGTCCACCTCGGCGACGCCGACGCTCTCCAGGCGCAGAGTGACCTGACCATTGCCTACAACGACGCCGCCGGGCGGACGCCCTTCACCAACCTTCCCGCGGAACTCGGCGGCAACACGCTCAACCCCGGCGTCTACCGGATCGGGGCAGCGCAACTGACCGGGGCGTTGACGCTCAACGGTCAGGGCGACCCCGCCGCCGTCTACATCTTCCAGGTCGATTCATCGCTGACGACCGCGTCGAACAGCAGCGTCGTCCTGACCAACGGCGCTTCGGCCTGCAACGTCTTCTGGAAGATCGGCAGCTCGGCGACGATCGGCACGGGCACCACCTTCGTCGGCACCGTCATGGCCCAGGCGTCGATCACGATGGCCACGAGCGCGACCCTCCAGGGACGCGCGCTGGCGCGAACCGCCGCCGTCACCCTCGACAACAACGTCATCACCGCACCGGTTTGCGCCGGACCGACGGGCCCACCCGGACCGACTGGCCCGCCCGGACCGACCGGCCCACCCGGGCCCACCGGCCAGCCCGGCCCATCGGGTCCGCCCGGCAGCCCCGGCGCACCCGGCAGCCCTGGAGCACCTGGCAGCCCCGGCGCGCCCGGCAGCCCCGGAGCACCCGGCAGCCCCGGAGCACCCGGCAGCCCCGGAGCACCCGGCAGCCCCGGAGCACCTGGCAGCCCCGGAGCACCTGGCAGCCCCGGAGCACCCGGTAGCCCCGGAGCACCCGGTAGCCCCGGAGCACCCGGTAGCCCTGGAGCCCCCGGAGCACCCGGAGCACCTGGCGCACCCGGAGCACCTGGCGCACCCGGCAGCCCCGGAGCACCCGGAGCACCCGGCGCACCCGGCAGCCCCGGAGCACCCGGCAGCCCCGGAGCACCCGGCAGCCCCGGAGCACCCGGAGCACCCGGCAGCCCTGGAGCCCCCGGTGCACCCGGCAGCCCCGGAGCACCTGGCGCACCCGGCAGCCCGGGCGGCAAGGCCCCCATCCTGCCGGTGACCGGTGGCGGTGTGGTCCCGGCCATGACGGGCATCGGAAGCGTGATGGTCGTGCTGGGTGCGTTCGCGTTCTTCCTCGCGCGGCGTCGACGTCAGGAGTCCTGATCGACGGCCCGGCCGGTGATCTGCCGGCCGGGCCGCCCCGGCACCTCTGACCTGCCCTGTCGTCGGCCCACTCCCAGCTGGGAGTGGGCCGACGAGGCATTTGCCAGGTCGAACTGCCACGGACCCCGCGGGAGGACGTCAGTCGCTGAGCCCCAGCTTGCGCATGGCCTCGTCCTCCCGCTCATGCGAGAGGTAGAGCAGAATTTGTGGCCCTTCGTCGCCGACGCGCACGACGTAGGTCTGCGCGAACTGGGCGCTGCCGGCGGTGCCGTGGGGCGGCGCGAAGTCCAACGTCCACCTGGTGGGGACGAGCACGTACCCCGGCGCCAGGTCGAGCACGTCCAGGACGGTGACGTGGGCTCCGGTGAGACCGAACTGCTCGGTCATCGCCGTGTGGCGTTGGTCGAGTGCGGTTCGGTAGTCGGTGTCGTTGGTGATGGCGGCCGCCCCGCCCGGGTCACCCTCGATGTAGGTCTCGGCGTAGCTGGCGGCAACGGCGGCGCTGTCGCCGGCCGCGACGGCCCGCGCGTAGTCGTGCAGGAAGGCGGTGATCTCGTCGCGTACGGGCGTCTCCGCAGATTTCATCGACAGTCCTATCTGGTAACGGGGCGTCTTTCGGAACTGATCACTGAGTTCGCCGAGCGTTGCGTTCTGCTGCTGCGTGCCACCAGCCGGGCGGGGCGGGCCCGGTTACCGTCGCGGTGGGCTGGTCGGGATGCAGGCCGAGGCGGAGAAGTGCGGCGGCGGCGATCCGGATCTCGAGCCAGCCGTGCCAGTGGCCGTCAGGACCGACGCCGCAGGCCAGACCCCAGTGGACCTCGCCCGACTCGAACGGCATCCAGTCGATGCCTCGGTCACGCAGTCAAACGCGGACGGCTGCCAGCGGCTGCGGACAGCCCCGCGTGTTCTCGTAGGCCGCGATGGTGACCCAATCGGCGTTCATGGAGACCATGATGCCTGGCCGAACGTTCTGCGGCACGCGGCTGCGCCCGTCGCTCAGTACGTGAGGGAAAATCGCTTGTCGTGTCCGGCGTGCTCGGCGAGAGTTACGTCCATGACGTACTGACGGACACCTTCCCCTGCTCCGCGCCACCGGTGACGACTCCCGGCGGCCGTGACGCCGTCCGTTCCCACGTTCGCAGCGAGAAGTGAGCATCCTTGTCTGAGCACCACCTCCCTCGGGAGTCCCTGCCCTCGTCCGCCCCGGCCACCGTCACGGTCTTCGCCTCACCCGCGAGCTGGATCGAGTCCGATGCGCTCACGCAGTGCCAGCAGGTAGCCGCCCTCGACGGCATGATCCACGTTGCCGCGATGCCGGACCTGCACCCCGGCAAGGGCGCGCCCATCGGCGCGGCCATGGCGTCGACCGTGCTGTACCCGTTTCTGGTGGGCTCCGACATCGGCTGTGGCATCGCCGTGTTCCCCATCAAGCTCAAGCGTGCCGTGCCGGAGCGGCTCGCCTCCCGGTTTCCCGACCTCGACCGCGCGTTGGACCCGGAGCGGGACGCCGACGATCCGGCCTGGGTCGTCGTTGAGGGTGACGTCCCGGCCGGTCACCTGGAGGGTCTCGGGACAGTCGGACGGGGAAACCACTTCGTCGAGTTGGCGCGCGTCGACACGATCCTCGATGCGGGCCACGCGGCTCGCCTCGGGCTGAACGCCGGCGATCTCGTTCTCATCGTCCACAGCGGTTCGCGTGGTCTGGGTGAGCGGATCCTTCGGGCGCACACCGAGGTCCACGGCGCCGGCGCCGCCCCCGATCCTGCCGCCTACCTGGCGATGCACGACGAAGCCGTGCGGTGGGGTTCGCTCAACCGCCGGGTGCTGGCCGCCCGGGTCGCGTACGCGTTGGGGGCCGAGCCGTCCGAACCGATCGTCGATGAGTGCCACAACCTGGTCGAGGTCCGCGACGGGGTCTACCTGCACCGCAAGGGCGCGGCGTCGGGTGACGGCCGGGACGTTCTCGTCGCCGGTACGCGCGGCACGGCGTCCTACCTGGTGGCCGCCCACGCCGGGCCGGAGGCCAACCACTCGGTGGCGCATGGCGCCGGCCGGAAGATGTCGCGCGCCGACGCCCTCCGGCGGGGCCGCGCCAAGCACACGGTCGAGGAGCTACGCCGGACGCCGGTGGGCTCGCTGGTGGTGTGCGGTGAGCGCCAACTGCTCTTCGAGGAGGCGCCCACGGCGTACAAGCGCATCGAGCAGGTGATCGCCGACCTTGTCGAGCACCGGCTGGCCACGCCGGTGGTCAGCACGATTCCCCTGGTCACCTACAAGACACCCGATCTCGGGTCCACGTCACGCCCGGGCCCGCGAGGCCACCGCGGCGCGCGAGGCCGGTCGTGAGCGCGTTCCTGCTGCTGTCCGCCGGGCGTGGCCCGCAGGAGTGCGCCTGGGCGCTTGCCCGGTTGCTGCACCGCCTGACCGCGGACGGCACTGGTCGAGGCCTGACGATCCAGCAGGTTCAGGCCGTGCCCGGTGACCGGCACGGCACCTACCGATCGGTGCTCATCCAGATCTCCGGTGCCGGCGCCGAGACGTTCGCCGCCTCCTGGACCGGCACGCTGTGCTGGCAGGCTCCCAGCCCGTACCGGGCGAGCGCCGGCCGAAAGAACTGGTACGTCACCGCCCAGCCGCCGCACCGCGACGCCCAGCCGACGACGTTCGTGGAGGCGGACGTCGACATCGTCGCCTGCCGTACCGGTGGTCCGGGTGGTCAGCACCGCAACAAGGCCAGCACCGCGGTACGAGCGACGCACCGGCCGTCGGGCATCGTCGTCGTGGTGGATGAGGAGCGGCAGTTCAGCCTCAACCGCCGCATCGCCCTGCAACTGCTGCGGCAACGCATCGAGCACGGCGACGAGGCGGCACGGCGTGCCGTCACCACCGCTCGGTGGCGCATCCACGACGAGCTCGTACGCGGCGACCCCGTGCGGGTGGAACGTCCGGAGCCGCAGCGACCGGGCCGCCGAGGGTAGCGAGGCGGGTCAGACCTCCAGCACCGCGTCCGCGAATGCCTGGGGCGCCTCCTGGGGCAGGTTGTGCCCGACACCGCCGCCGATGGTCCGGTGCTCGTACTGCCCGGCGAACTGTTTGCCATAGACGCTGGGCTCGAGGTGCGGCGCGCCGTTGGCATCACCTTCCATGGAGATGCTGGGCACCGTGATCTTCGGCTTCGCGGCCAGGCGCTTCTCCACCTCGTCGTACTGCGACTCGCCGGAGGCGAGGGCCAGCCGCCACCGGTAGTTGTGGATCACGATGTCGACGTGGTCGGGGTTGTCGAACGCGGCGGCACTGCGGTCGAAGGTGGCGTCGTCGAACGACCACTTCGGGGACGCGGTCTGCCAGATCAGCCGGGCGAAGTCACGCCGGTTCTTGTCGTACCCGTCCCGGCCCCGTTCGGTGGCGAAGTAGTACTGGTACCACCACGCCAGCTCCGCCTTTGGCGGCAGCGGCACCTTGCCCGAAGCCTGGCCGTCGATCAGGTAGCCGCTAACCGAGACCAATCCACGGCAGCGCTCGGGCCACAGGGCGGCCACGACGTCGGCCGTGCGCGCACCCCAGTCGAACCCGGCCAGCTTCGCAGTATCGATCTTCAGGGCGTCCATGAACGCGATGAGGTCGAGGCCCATGGCCGCCGGTTCGCCGTTGCGCATGGTGTCGTCGGAGAGAAATCGGGTCGTGCCGTAGCCACGGAGGTACGGCACCACGACCCGGTAGCCGGCGGCGGTGAGCGGCGGCACGACGTCGACGAAGCTGTGAATGTCGTACGGCCAGCCGTGCAGGAGGATCGCGGCGGTGCCGTCGGCCGGCCCGGCATCGACGTACCCGATGTTCAGGACCCCGGCGTCGATTTGTTTCACCTCACCGAACGATGCCTTCGCCCCCGCCATTGACCTTCTCCTCGCGCCCCGACCTCTCGGATGTGCTGGCTACGCCCCAATCTAGGGAGCGTCGCGTGGTCGGTCGCGGTTTGCCCGTGATCGGCCCGACGCGATCCCGAGCTGGCTAGGATGCGAACCGTCGGCCACGGCCGCTACCCCGCCCTTCGCGACTCATGGTGTCAAACGACCGTAGGGTGATGGCATGGCTGAGCGACCTCTGACCTTGATGGCGGTGCACGCACACCCCGACGACGAGGCGACGAGCACCGGTGGCGTCCTTGCCCGCTATGCCGCGGAGGGGATCACGACGGTGCTCGTGACCTGCACCGACGGGCGGTGTGGCGACGGCCCCGGTGGAGTCAAGCCGGGCGACCCGGGGCACGACCCGGCCGCTGTGGTGGCCATGCGCCAGGCCGAGTTGGAGGCCAGCTGCGCGGTGTTGAAGGTCAGCCACCTGGAGACCCTTGGTTACGCGGACTCCGGGATGATGGGCTGGCCGACCAACGACCAGCCCGGCGCGTTCTGGACGACGCCGGTGGCGGAGGCGGCGGGCCGCCTCGCGGAGTTGATCCGGCAGTACCAGCCAGACGTGATCGTCACGTACGACGAGAACGGTTTCTACGGCCACCCGGACCATATCCAGGCTCATCGGATCACCATGGCCGCTGTCGAGCAGACGGACGTTCCGGCGAAGGTGTACTGGACCACGGTGCCGCGCACCGCGTTCGAGCAGTTCGGCCGGATCATGAAGGAGCTCGGCGTGGAGTGGGCCGAGCCGGACGCGACGGCGGAGCCGGAGCCGGAGCTCGGCCTCCCCGACGATGAAATCACCACCTGGGTCGACACGAACAGCTACGGCGGGCAGAAGTTCGACGCGCTGGCCACCCATGCGAGTCAGACCGAGAACATCTTCTTCCTGCAACTGGGCCGGGAGCGATTCACCGAGTTGATGGGTGTGGAGACCTTCGTTCGGGTTCGTGACCGTACCGGCGCGCCGACACCCGAGGACGACCTCTTCGCCGGCCTGCGCTGATCGATCCGGATCAGTCTCCGTAGTGGCGCCGAGTGCGGCGCACCCCATTACGTACAGGGCGGTCACGTAGCCGGGCTGCGCCCGATCGGCCGCCTCGAGGTAGCCCCACGTGCGCTGCTCGATCAGCCGATCCGCGGTATCGGGTCGGCCGGGAGGGCGGCAGCACATCAGCAGCCTTCGAAAGTTTCGTGGGCGGTGGGTGAGGGCTTCCGCAGCTCATGTGATGAATTTCCGGAAGTTTTCAGCATTGACTGGCCGACATCGACGGCCTTAACGTTTCGAGCAAGTTTCCGGTTTCCGGCCGGAACTACCGGCGCCGCAGACCAGCAGACCGCCTCGGGCGCCCGAGTCCGCTCCCACCTGTCAGCAGCCGGACCCGCACCTTCTTGATCGACTAGCGTCTATCGATGATGTGAAAGGAAGGCAGATGAAGCTGAGACAGTGGACGACCGTCGGGGTGGTCGCCGTCGCGACCGTCGCGGCGCTGAACACTGTGCCGGCCACCGCGAGCCGGCCGTACGACCCGACGGCGCAGAGCCTCGCCGCCCTCGGCCTGCGCCACGGCCTCCAGGTCGGCACCGCGGTGAGCGCTGATGCCCTCAACGACGCCAGCGACCCGCAGTACCGCACGCTGGCCTCCTCCGAGTTCTCCTCGGTCACCGCCGAGAACGCGATGAAGTGGGAGAGCCTGGAGCCCACCCGCGGCAGCTACAACTGGGCCCCGGCCGACCAACTGGTCGAGTTCGCCAAGCGCAACCGGCAGAGCGTGCGCGGCCACGTACTGGTCTGGCACAACCAACTGCCCGGCTGGCTGACCAGCGGCGTCGCCGACGGGTCCATCAGCAAGCAGGAGCTGCGCGAGCTGCTGCGCAAGCACATCACCACCGTCGTCAATCGCTACAAGGGCAAGATCTGGCAGTGGGACGTGGTCAACGAGGCGGTCAGTGACCCGTGGGACACCCCGTCGACCCTGCACTACAAGGGCTTCTGGGCGCAGAACCTCGGGCCCGGCTACATCGCCGACGCGTTCCGCTGGGCGCGGGCCGCCGACCCGAAGGCACTGCTGTTCTACAACGACTACAACATTGAGGCGTTCGGCTCGGGCAACCCGGCGGACGACAAGACCCAGTTCGTCTACGAGATGACCAAAGGCCTGCGCGCCCAGGGCGTCCCGATCGACGGCATCGGCTCCCAGGGCCACCTGGGCACCCAGTACGGCAACTACGACACCCTCCAGGTGACCGCCGCGCTGAAGAAGTTCAGTGGGCTCGGCGTCGCCACCGCGTTCACCGAGGTCGACGTCCGGAGCCAGATGACAGCGGCCGTCCAGGCCGGCAACTCGGAGGAGATCAACCCCCGGTTGCAGGCGTCGGCCGCCAACTTCAGCGTGCTGATGAAGGCATGCCTCGCCGTACGCAGCTGCCTGTCGTACACGGTCTGGGGATTCAGCGACAACCACTCCTGGGTGCCGGGCTGGTTCGACGACCCGCTCGAGGGCCTGGCCACGATCTACGACGAGAACTACCAGCCCAAGCGGGCGTACCACGAGCTGAAGTCTGACCTGATCTTCGCCGGACCGCCGTACGTCCTGCCGCGGGTCACCCCCAAACCCCGTCGCTGACCTGTGGGCTCGGCTGATCCGGCGGCGCGGATACAGCCGTGAGGCCGTGTGGGGCTTTCCGAAGCCCCACACGGCCTGTCCGCCACCACGGACGTCGAAGAATTGCTCACGTTCGGTCGTTCCGGCCAGCCATACGGACGCCATTGGAGTATTGGTGCCGGTTCTACCGGCTTATCGATGGTGTTGGTGTAACGATAGTGGGCGTGGGAACTGCGAAAACTGCCATGCCTGCGATCTCGCCGCTCACCGGCGATCCAATCAAGCGGGCCGATGCTGAGCGACTTGCGGGGGTGCTGAAGGCATTCGCCGACCCAGCTCGACTGCGACTACTCAGCCTGATCCAGTCCGCGCCGGAAGGTGAGGCGTCCGTAAGTGACCTCACCGGGGCGCTCAATCTCTCCCAGCCGACAGTGAGTCATCACCTTCGAATTCTCACCGAGGCGGGCCTACTCGAACGCGACAAGCGGGGGGTCTGGGCGTACTACCGCCTGGTGCCGGCCGCGATCGCGCAGATCGCTGATCTGTTGACGCCGCCCCGAAAGCGGGCGACGAAGAAGGCCCGCTGACCCTGCGCAGCAGCAGCCAACGCGCCGCGGCTCGTCCGGACGAATGGTGACGGCTCGACGCGCCGGTCGCGGGCGGGGCCTCGATCCCCGCGGGTCCGGTCGGCGTCCGGCGGCTGCGCGTGGTCGTTTGGGACAGCTCACCACAGGGAACCTCTCGAATATCGACGAGGGGTGATCATGAGCCAATACGCACCGCTACCGCCCGCCCGTATGCGAAACCTGCTTGCGCTGGTCCCGCTGGTGGGCGCCATCGCTGTCGCCACTGCCTGCACCGCTACTTCGGACCCGTCCGACTCGGCCTCGCCGACCGCGGCGCCGACGTCCGCGGCGGCAGCGGTGGACCCGACCGCACCACCATCGCCGAGCGCGAGCACCCAGGCGACGATCCCGACGTCGGCGTTCGTCGAGTTGCCGTCCGAGCTGCGGAAGTCTCCTCGACGGACGACGCCGGTCGAGGAGGCCCTGCCGAAGCTGTGTGCCAACGAGTTCGGCACGGGAGGCCGACAGGTGACCGCGAGCGCCGCGATGACCGTCACCTACAAGAAGGCCGGCGACTCCGACGGCAATACGCCGCAGGGGATGATCCACCAAACCATCTTCACCTTCGACGGCGACGGTGCCTCGGCGTACATGGGACGTCTCCGCACCGCGGTCCAAGCATGCCCCTCCTACGACCACTCGGGGAGCCCCGGCACCGTCAAGTCCCAGGCCCTGCCCGGTGTCGGCGACGAGGCGTTGCTGCTGACCCGGACGTGGCTCGAGACGAGCTTGAACGGGGAACGCACCGGCAACAACGCCACCAGTCAGATCGCGGTGGCACGCGTCGACAACGCGGTGACGGTCTTCGATGATCAGGGGTGGGAGGGCACCAGCGGCAATGCCGCCATCCTGGACCGGGTTGTCCGCGACGGGGTGAAGACCCTCGACGCCTGGCAGCGGTAGTCACAACCCCTGCCACCTTGTTCCGGTGCACGGAGGTCGGTCGAACGGCCCGGGCCTCGGTCAGATCAACGACAGCAGGACGCCGGCTGCGCTCAGCCCGGGAGACTGAGTTATCAGTCCGGGTAGGAGGCCAGCATGTCAGACGGTCATGGGGAGAAGACGCCGTGGCTACCACCGCGTTGGTTCATCCGTCTGGCCTGGTCCGTGCATCGAGGTCTGTACCGGGCCGGAGGCGGCCGGATCGGCCTGTGGCGACCGCGTACGAACGGCTGGGGGACGCTGCGGCTGACCACCACCGGCCGCCGCTCCGGTCAGCAGCGCAGCGTCATCCTGGGGTACCTCGAGGATGGTCCGAATCTGTTCTCGCTGGCAATGAACGGGTGGGGTGAGGCTGAGCCCGCGTGGTGGCTCAACCTGCAGGCGCATCCGGATGCTTCCGTCGAAATGGTCGGCGGTCCGCGGTTGGTACGCGGTCGCGCCGCCACCGACGAAGAGCGGGTGCGACTGTGGGCGCGCTGGCGCGAGGTCGACACGAACCTCGACGGCAACGCGGCGCGAAGGCCGTCCGAAACCGCGGTGGTGGTGCTGGAGCCCAGACCGGGCGGTGCCCCAACGGTGCAATGAGTGCCGCCTGGTGCGGCGGGCTCGGGGCACCGAGCGCGACGATCAGGCGTTCCTGGTGGCGAGAGCCGGTGGAGTCAGCGGCTGAACGCGACGTACAGGCCGAGGCCGAAGTTGACCACCAAAATGATCGCGCCGACGACCGCGAACCAGCGCTGCCACGCCGTCCATCGGACCGTCCGCTGGGACTCGGCGATACCCGCCTCCTCCACTCGAGCGGCCGCGATCCTGTCCCGCTCGACGTTGTCCCGTCGGTCCGAGGTCACATCGGCGCTGAACAGAGCAGCGTCGGACCGTAGCTCGTCGGTGAGGGACTGTAGCGCCCGCGTCATCGCGTCGATCGAACCGTTGATCTTCCGCAGATGCTCATCGTGCCCCTGCAGACGCTGCTCGATTCGGCCCGCGTCGAGACCGCGGTTGTAGGCGGCCGCCTTCTCCTCGGTGCTCTCCGGGCCCGTCACGACGGTCTCGCCGGCCGATCCGGGGATCTGGTGCTGGTGAGACGCACGGACCGTACCTCCTACTGACCACCGCACCTGCCGATGGGTCGATGTTCCAGTCGTACCACTCGCAGCCCGAGAAAGCCACTGCTCGGATCCGACAAAACCGCAGGTCAGAGCAGTTCGTCGCAGGCTCGTGCCATGATGCGCCACACCTCAAGGCAAGGAGTTCGGCGGCATGGCCATGGCGATCGTGCGGGACGAGACAGCGACCGGGAAAGCCATCGACCATTGGCCGTTGACCGGGTTGCCAGAGCGCATCTCGGCCCGGGAGTTGGTCCGTCTGCGGGTGCGCGAGGAGGTCGCCCGGTTCAACGCCCACCGACCCGAGCACTTCCGAGGGCTGGTGCAGCCGACCGACACGGAGGCCACGTTGAACGGCTACCGGGTCGCCCGGGGCAGGCGTCTCGACTGGGAGCAGCAGGCAGATTCCGCCTGCGCGGCCTTTGCTCGCAACGGTTTCCTGCTGCTGGTTGGCAACCGCCAGATCGAGGACCTCGACGAGGAGATCGACCTGCTCGCCGACCCGGATGTGGCCTTCGTGCGGCTCGTCCCGTTGGTCGGTGGCTGACATGGGCAATTGGAAGAAGCTCCTCCCCACCCTGAGCGATGAGGACCGACGACAGGTGGAGATCGGTCTCGCCGAGGCTGATGCTCGGATCAGGGCCGTTCTCCACAGCGCGAACACCTACCACTGGCGACACTCGATAACCAACGTGCCGGTCTGGGGCGCGGTCGAGTCGTGGCCGGTCGAAGAGCGCCGCAGCGCTGCGCTGGCCATGCACCTGGAGTCCTCGACAAGTTGGACTCCGACCGCGCTGAACGATGTGGTGCGGAGTCTGGCTGACGGAGACCTGCCCTGGACGCGGGCAGACCTCGTGTGGTGCTTGGAGGTTGCCGCGTGGGACGAGTCCTACGACAACGGCGCGTACCTGGAGCTGCCGGCCGCGATCGCCGCGCGCCTGGCTCCCGCTGAGCTGGCCGACCTGGTGCCGGTCCTCGACGCCCTCATCAACGAGCTGGTCAGCGACTACTTCGTCGAGGCGGAGCCGCGACGACGCGCTGTCAGGCTGATCGGCGACGCCCTCGATCGCGCCACCGGCCGTCGCGTGCCGTCGTGGCTGCTCCACGATGGAGACGGGTTCGGGCCGCTCGTCCGCGCCGAGATGAGTGCCGTCCTCGCCGCACCGGGCGTGCCGGAGGTGTTGGCGCACTGCGCGGCTCTGGAGAAGCCGGCAGCGCCGGCGAAATGGCAGCGGCGCCTCGACGAGTTGCTCGCCACCACGCCGGGCGGTGCCCAGGTCGTGCGGTCGGCCCTCGAAGCATTCGCCGCCTACGGGCGGCCCCTGCATGACGACTCGGACCGCCTCGTCCGAGGCCTGGTCTGGGCGCTGTCACGACAGCCTGACGAGCCGGCGACCGACTTGTTGGCGCGGGTCACCGCCGCCGCGGTGGCGGCACCACGGCAGTCGTCCGGCTCTCCCCATGCCCAGCGGACGGCTGTCGCGGCCGTGCAACTGCTCGCGAGTCGGGAAGGCGAGGTGCCGGTACGCACACTGGCGAGGTTGGCCGTGACGGTCAGGAACAAGGCGCTGCAGAACCGGATCCAGACCGCGCTGACCCGCATCGGCGCGTTGCGGGGGTGGTCGCTCAGCGAGGTGATGGAACTCGCCATCGACGACCACGGGCTCGGCCTCGACGGGCGACTGTGCAGACCGGTCGGGCCGTACGAGGCGACGGTCGACGTCCTGGGCGAGAAGGCACACCTGACCTTCGCTCGTGACGGTGTTCCGCTCAAGGGCATCCCGGCTCAGGTCAAACAGGCGTACGGCGAGGACCTGAAGCAGTTACGTGACCTCGTCAAACGTGTTGGCGTGACCCTGGCCGCCGAGCGCCAGCGGGTGGAAGGTCTGCTGTCCGAGGAGCGCACCTGGTCGTACCCGGAATGGTCGTCCCGATTGCTCGCACACCCGATCACCGGGGCCTACGGGCGGCGGCTGTTGTGGGAGACCAGCACCGACGGGCAGACGTGGACGGCGGGCCTGCCCCGACGGGACGGCGACGGGTGGATGATCGCCGGCCTGGACGGCCAGGTGATCTCCGGCGACCGGGTCCGGCTGTGGCATCCCGCCCGGTCGTCGACTAGCGAGGTGCTCGCCTGGCGTGAGCACGTGGTTGCCGCTGGTCTGGCGCAGCCGTTCAAGCAGGCCTTCCGCGAGGTCTACCTGGTTACGCCCGCCGAGGAGGGGACGCACGTCTACTCCAACCGGTTCGCCGCGCACATCCTGCGCTACCGGCAGGCGAACGCCCTCATGCGCGCCCGGGGCTGGCAGGCCGGATACCTCGGCACCTGGGACGGCGGTTACGACAGCGAAGCCACCAAGCTCTTCGGCGGCGGCGCGTGGCGCGCGTCGTTCCATCACCAACTGGTCGACAACCCGGATCCGCACAGCTACGACGTCGAATACTGCTCCACCGACCAGGTGCGTTTCGCCCGCCGCGACGGGGCGACCTGGCAAGAGGCTTCGGTCGTCGACGTGCCGCCACTGGTCTTCACCGAGGCCATGCGTGACGTGGACCTGTTCGTCGGCGTCACGTCGATCGCCACTGACCCGCAGTGGGCCGACCGCGGCGAGGACCGGCTGCATACCTACTGGCACAGCACCGTGACCGCCGCACTGACCCCGTCGGCGGAGGTACGTCGTGACGCGCTGGCTCGGCTGCTACCGCGTACGAACATCGCCGATCGGGTGGACCTCTTCGACCGGTACCTGCACGTCCGCGGGAACGTCCGCACCTATCGGATCCACCTCGGGTCCGGCAACGTCATGATGGAGCCCGACGATTCCTACCTGTGCATCGTCCCTGCGCGCGACCGCACCGGCCGGCTTCACCTGCCGTTCGACGACGACCCCATGCTGTCGACGATTCTGTCCAAGGCGATGATGCTCGCTGCCGACGACACGATCACCGACACCACGGTGCTCCGACAGCTCAGCCGATGACTGACGGGCGCCTGGAGATCATTTCTCGCGCAGGGCGTCGAGGTGCACTCTGAGCGCCGCTGCGATCTCGCCCGCCACGAGGACCTGATCCGGCGTCAGGGCGTCGACGAAGAGTTCGCGAATGGCGCGCAGGTGCGGAAACGTGGCTCCCCGGAACGCCTCGGCTCCGGCCGCTGTGAGCAGCACCTCCGCCCCCCGGGGCACAGTCGCGCACTCCTGCCGACGGATGAGGCCACGCCGCTCCATCCGCCCCAGGTGGTGGGAGAGCCGACTTCGCTCCCATCCGATGTGCGACGCGAGTGCGGAGGAACGCATCGCCTGACCCTCCGCCTCGCTCAGAGCGAGCAGGACGGCGTAGTCCCCCGTCGAGAGCGAGGAGTCGCTCTGTAGGCGGGACTCGAGCCGGGAGCCCAACGCCGCCGTCGTCTCGATGAAGTCCCGCCAGATCCGCAGCTCCTCCGCGGTCGGGAGTTGGCGTCCTCCCCGCCGGCCGGGTGTGGCGTCCGTCATCTCACTCTCCTGGAATTGACGTGTCAATCGCCAAGTTAGCATCATTGACACGTCAACCGGTAGGTCCGCTCCCGCGGGGTCACCGGCCGGAGCACCGAGGAGGACAGGATGACAGCCGCAGGTTTCGAACTGGGGCTCAACTCGTTCGGGGAGGTGGCCACCGACGGCGACCGGGTCCTGAGCGACGCCGAGACCGTACGGCTCCTCGTGGACGAGGCACGACTCGCCGAGTCGGTCGGGCTCGACGTGTTCAGCCTCGGTGAGCACTACCGAGAGGGCCACAACGACTCGGCCACACCCGTGTTGCTCGCGGCGGCGGCGACCGCGACCGAGCGGATCCGCCTCGGCACCTCGGTCACGGTGCTCAGCACGAACGATCCGGTACGCCTCTTCCACGAGTTCGCCACCCTCGACGCCGTGTCCAACGGTCGCGCCCAGATGGTTCTCGGACGCGCATCGGCGACCGAGTCGTTCCCGCTGTTCGGCTACGACCTGGCCGACTACGAGCGGTTGTTCGAGGAGAAGCTGGACCTCTTCCTGCGGCTTCAGCGGGACGAACCCGTCACCTGGTCCGGCACCGTACGAAGCCCCCTGATTGGGCAGCGCCTCCATCCGCGGATGCGGCCCGGCGGCATTCCGACGTGGATCGGCGTCGGAGGGAGCCCGAACTCGGTCATCCGCGCCGCCCGGCACGGACTTCCGCTGATGCTCGCGATCATCGGTGGGCGTCCCCAGCGCTTCGCCGGCCACGTCGACCTCTACACCAAGGCGCTCGAACAATTCGGGCATACCCTGCAGCCAATCGGGCAGCACTCACTCGGCCTTGTCGCAGACACCGACGAGGAGGCGGTGGAGACGTGGTGGCGATACTGGCAGCCGGTCGTGGCGGCGCTCGCCGAGGAACGCGGCTTCTACAAACCGGACCGCGCGCGCTACGAGGCTGAAATCGACCACGGCGCGCTCTTCGTCGGATCACCCGAGACGGTGGCGCAGAAGATCGCCACGGTCGCCCGTGACCTGCGGCTGAGCCGCTTCGACCTGAAGTACGACATCATGCACCTGCCCCGCGAGGCACGCGCACGCACCATCCAACTGCTCGGCAGTGAGGTCGCGCCGCGGGTCCGGGAGCTGCTGGCGAAGGAGCCCACCAATGTCTGACCTCTTGTTCGGCCTCGACACGTTCGGCGACGTACCGGAGGACGACGCCGGCAAGCTCGTGTCCCACGCTGCGGCGATCCGACAGGTCGTCGACGAGGCGGTGCTCGCCGACGAACTCGGCGTCGACGTCATCGCCCTAGGCGAGCACCATCGGCCGGAGTACTCGGTGTCGACACCGGAGACGGTGCTCGCGGGGATCGCCACCCGTACGAAGCGGATCCGGTTGGCGTCCGGGGTGACCGTGCTGAGTTCGGACGATCCGGTCCGGGTGTTCCAGCGGTTCGCCACGGTCGACGCGCTGTCGCACGGCCGGGCCGAGGTCATCCTCGGTCGCGGATCGTTCACCGAGTCCTTTCCCCTCTTCGGCTACGACCTGCGCGACTACGACACGCTGTTCGAAGAGAAGATCGAGCTGTTCGTCAAGCTCCTCGACGAGAAGCCGGTCACCTGGAGCGGCACCCTGCGCGCCCCGCTGGAGAACGCCGACGTCTTCCCGAAGACCGAGTCGGGCCACCTGAGCACCTGGGTCGGTGTGGGCGGCTCACCGCAGTCGGTCGTGCGCACCGCCCAGTACGGGCTTCCGCTCATGCTCGCCATCATCGGCGGCGCCCCCGAGCGCTTCGCGCCCTACATCGACCTGTACCGCCGGGCGGCCGATCAGCTCGGTACGACCGCACACCCGGTCGGTATGCACTCGCCAGGCTTCATCGCCGACACCGACGAGGAGGCGAAGGAGATCTACTGGCCGCACTACCGCGTCATGCGAAACCGGATCGGCGCGCTGCGGGGTTGGCCACCGATCCGCCGCCAGGAGTTCGACTCCGAGGTGGAGGGAGGATCCCTCTACATCGGCTCGCCGGAGACCGTGGCCCGCCGGATGGCGCGCGCGATCCGCAGCCTGGGCGTCGGGCGGTTCGACCTCATCTACTCGGCTGGCGCGCAGCCGGTGAGCGCCCGGATGCGGGCCGTGGAACTGTACGGCTCCAGGGTGATCCCCATGGTCCGCGACATCCTGGCCAGCTGACCGGCGCTCACGGACGCACGAAGTCTCACCGACGCACGACGTACCGAAAGGACGACATGAACGACAACGACCGGAGCCGGCCCCAGACCCTCGGTATCCTCGGGGCCGGCAAGGTGGGTACGGTGCTCGCCCGGCTCGCCGTCGCCGCCGGCTACCGGGTGCTGGTCGCCGGCTCCGGCGACCCGGCGAAGATCGCCCTCACCGTCGAGGTGCTCGCGCCCGGGGCGGCAGCCACCACGGCGGTTGACGCGGTGGCCGGTGCGGACATCGTCATCCTCGCCCTTCCGCTGGGCAAGTACCGCAGCGTTCCCGCTGACGCACTGCACGGCAAGCTTGTCGTCGATGCCATGAACTACTGGTGGGAGATCGACGGCATTCGCGACGACCTCACCAACCCGCGTACCTCGTCGAGCGAGACCGTCCAGGCGTTCCTGTCCGGGTCCCGTGTCGTCAAGGCGTTCAACCACATGGGCTACCACGATCTTGAGGACGAGGCCCGCCCAGCGGGAACACCTGGCCGCAAGGCCATCGCGATCGCCGCCGACAGCGCCACTGATCTCACCACGGTCGCGGGTCTCGTGGACGCACTGGGCTTCGATCCGGTCGTCGCCGGTCCCCTCGCCGAGGGCGTACGGCTCGAGCCGGGCAGCGAGTTGTTCGGCGCCGACGTGAGCGCCGACGAGGTGCGTGCCATGATCGACCGCTTCCCCGAGTCGGAGCGTGGACGGACCATCGCCGCTGCCCGAGCCTCGACGTCGAACGAGGCGGCTTAGGTCGGGAGACGCCGCCGTCCCGAGACGGACCGATCAGGAATCGAGAAGCCCGCGGGCGTCGTCCCGGCCTAGCCTTTTCCCAGGTCGCCGGCATCACGCCGCACCTGGACGACGAGAGGGAGCCCGAGAATGTCCGCGAAGACCACCACGACCACGTCCGACGGTTTCAGCCCGGAGGAGCGGGCCGCGATGAAGGAGCGCGCCTCCGAGCTGCGCGCCGAGGGCAAGAAGGGTGCCAAGAAGGCCGACGGACTGCAAGCGATCCTCGACCGGATCGCGCAGATGGAGCCGGAGGATCGTGCGCTCGCGGAGCGCGTCCACGTGGCGGTGACCGCCGCCGCCCCGGATCTCTCGCCGAAGACCTGGTACGGCATGCCCGCCTACGCGAACGCGGACGGCAAGATCGTCGTGTTCTTCCAGGACTCCGGCAAGTTCAACTACCGGTACTCGACGCTGGGCTTCCAGGACACGGCCAACCTCGACGACGGAGACCTCTGGCCGGTGGCGTACGCGCTGCAGAAGTGGAGCCCGGCGGTGGAGAAGAAGGTCATCGAGCTGGTGAAGGCCGCGGTGTCCTGACCTGACTGTCGCCAGCGGTTGGGCCCGAGCAGCACCGCAAGGTCCGCAGGCCGGCCGGCGGCGTCACATTTATCAATATGTGAAGATGCCGGGCCGATAGACGTAGCTGGGTGGATTCCCGTCGGAGGGGCCAGCCATGATCCCGTTCGGGTGACGACGTGTTGCCCAGACTGGGAGCGCTCATGCTGCACAGATCGTCTTTCGCACAGATCCGCGCCGCACTGCCGCGCCGGATCGCCGGCACGACCGCCGCGGTGACCCTGGTTGCCGCCGCCGCAGTCGGCGTGGCCGGGCCGGCCTCCGCCGCGGCCGGCGTGGCCGGGCCAGGCTCGGCCGCAGTCAGCCTGGCCGATCCGACGCTCTCCACGTCGGCCATCTCGCTGACCGCACCTGCCTCCGCGACCGCGCTCGACCCGATCAGCATCACCGGCCGGCTCACCCTGGCCGACGGCGCCGATCCAGGGGTGCAACAGCTACTGGTCAACCGCGTCGTCCCGGACGGGACCTGGACCACGCTCTCCACCACCACCACAGCCGACGGCACCTTCACCCTCACGGACACTCCCCCGCTGAGTGGCCACCTCCGCTACGACGCCTACTGGTATGGGACCGAGAACTATGAGGGCAGCACTGCCTCGGTGACCGTTCCGGTCGCGGGGCGCGCCGCGTCGCTCACCCTCGACGGCCCGACAAGCGGCAGGGACGGCAGGCAACTGTCGCTCGCCGGCACGCTGGGCCTCGACGATGAGGCGCCCGCGCAGTCAGAGACCCTGGCGGTGACCCGGACCATCTGGAACAACCGCCTCGACGGCGCCATCGAGCAGCTGGCAAACGTCACCACCGACAGCCGTGGCGCCTTCACCGTCCTCGACACCCCTGTTCAGGGCGGCCGGTACGTCTACACCGTCAGCTGGCACGGCAATGAGGTGTACGCGGCCCCGTCCGCCAGCCACGAGATCAGCGTGTCGTCCCCGGACTCGCACATCGCCGGGCAGGTGGCGGACCCGGCGTACATCGGAATGACGTTCCAGGTCACCGGCGCCGTGACCTACGACGTCGGCGCATGCCAGGGGCCGACCGTGGTCCAGGTGAGCCGGCGGATCAACGGCGGCGCGGCGAAGCGATTGCCGGACGTGACCACCGACGCCTCCTGTGGCTTCGGCTTCGACGACACCGTGAGCAGGACCGGGCAGGTCGCCTACACCGTGACCTGGGGAGGCAACTCCACCCACCGCAGAGCCACCGGCACGATCACCGGCACCGTGCAGAAGCAGCCGTCCGTCATCGACGCCACCTCGCCCGACCGCACCCTCCTCAACGGGCAGCAGGCGGTCGTCGAGGGCAAGGTCACGGATGTCAACGCCGAGTCGATCGGCGCGCGGCTGCGACTGACCGTGCAGCGGATCGGCCCGGACGGCTCCTCGGTCACCCTTCCTCAGGTGACCACCGCCACGGACGGCACCTTCTCCTACCGCGACTCGCCGCCGACGATGGATGCCAGCACCTACCCGCAATTCCAGTACGAGTTCTCCTGGGCCGGCAACGCCACGTACCAGGCGGGCACCACGAGCGTCTTCTTCTACATCGTGCCGCCCGACTGCGACTGCTGATGCGTTCGTGACCGCCGCCCGCCCGACCGAGCGGGCGGCGGTCACCGCGGTCCGGCCCGCGATACTTACCGCATGTCGATCACCGATCACGCGCTGGCCATCGAGGCGGCGGAAGCCGGAGCCACAGTCGTCCGTTCCCATTACGGATCGTCGCTGACACGCTTCATGAAGACCGCGGGCGACTTCGCCACCACCGCCGACGTCGAGGCGGAGAAGGCGATCCTCGCTGTCCTGCGCGCGGAGCGTCCGCACGACGTCGTGTTGGCGGAGGAGAGCGGACGCACCGGCACCGGCGGAAACGGACGTACGTGGTTAGTCGACCCGTTGTGCGGGACGTTGAACTATGCCGTGGGCAACATGCTGGCCTCGGTCAACGTCGCTCTGCGATCAGGGGCGGGAGTCACGGTGGCCGCCTCCGCTGACCCCTTCACCGACGAGGTGTTCTGGACCGACGGCATCGCCGCGTTCGTGCGCCGTGGTGGCCTCGACGAGCGGCTCACCCCGTCGGCCGAGTCGAGTCTGGTCGACGTCAATCTCGACCCGCCATTTCCCAACAAGCACGTCTTCCGGGCGGCCCGGATGCTCGCCGACGAAGGCTTCATCGAACAGTTCCGCCCGCGCGTCGTCTCCACCACCCTGGCCGTGGGTTGGGTCGCTGCCGGTCGCCGCGCCGCCTATGTCACGGACGGGCACCACCTGGGCGACAGCGTCCACTTCGCGGCCGGGATCGCCCTCTGTCAGGCGGCCGGTTGCGTGGTCACCGGGATCGACGGTCAGCCGGTTCACGCCGGCGGGAACGGTCTCCTCGTCGCCGCGGACGAGCGGACACATGCCGCCCTGTTGACTCTCATTCAGAATCAGCGCCCGGGGAGGGACTGAGGCCCGAGCGACCGCGCCGGCCGGCTGGTGGGCCCGGTGAGCAGGACCGGGATACTGGCCGCTGTGACGACGAAAGCCCTGATCCTCGACTTCGACGGTCTGCTGATGGACACGGAGACCACCCTGCTGGAGAGTTGGCGTTGGGAGTGGCGGCGGCATGGCCTGCGGCTCGACCCGAAGGGCTTCTTCGCCGACCATGGCGGGGACGCGAACGCGGCTCGGTACACGGCGCTCGAAGCGGCAGTCGGGTCGGGTTACGACCGCACGTCCAGCCACGCGCTGCGGATGGCGTACCGAGCAGAGCTGAATGCGGCGCTGAAGCCCGCGCCCGGCATCGTCGAATGGCTGGACCAGGCCGCAGAGCTGGGGCTGCGGCTCGCCGTGGCGAGCAGTTCCCCGCTCGCACACGTGGGTGCCCTGCTGGACCAGGCAGGGCTGCGGGCGCGGTTCGACGTGCTGGCGACCGGCGAGGAGGTGCACGCGCACAAGCCCGATCCGGCGGTCTACCTGCTGGCACTCGAACGGCTCGGGCTGCCTGCGGATCAGGCGGTCGCGTTCGAGGACACCGCGCATGGCGTGGCGGCGGCACTCGCCGCTGGGCTCCGCTGCGTTGCCGTGCCGAACCCACACGCGGACCACGCCCGCTTCACGGCTGCGGACCTGGTGTTGCCCAGCGCCGCAGACCTCTCCCTGGGCGCGCTCCTGGCCAGGCTGGCGCTGCGCGTGAGCGGTCCCGCGGTGAGGTGAGTCGGCGCCGCCGGCCAACGGCCCACTCTTGACATGAAGCGCGGTTCAGGTTCTAGCGTGCCGTTGTAGATCAAGTTACGGCTCGGGAGGCGGACGGACGGCGGAGCTGCCCGGCCGGAAGTTCGCCAACCATCACCGTTGTCGGAAGGATTCGGATGTACCTGCCACGCCTACTCCGCCCGCGCGTCGTCGTGAGCGCGCACTGCGATCTTCCCTGCGGCGTGTACGACCCGGCGCAGGCCCGCATCGAGGCTGAGTCGATCAAGGCGATCTCCGAGAAGTACCAGGCCAGCGACGATCCGGAGTTCCGGACTCGATCGCTGATCATCAAGGAGCAGCGCGCCGAGCTGGTCAAGCACCACCTCTGGGTCCTGTGGACCGACTACTTCAAGGCACCGCACTTCGAGAAGTACCCCCACCTGCACGGCCTCTTCAACGAGGCCACCAAGCTCGCTGGAGCCGGCGGTGCGAAGGGCGCGGCGGACCCGGCGGTCGCGGAGCAACTCCTTGCGAAGATCGAGGAGATCTCGAAGATCTTCTGGGAGACCAAGCAGAGCTGATCCGACCGAAACCGGGTGGCGCTGGCCACCCGGTCCGGCACCCCGCGTGAAGGAGGACTGCGATGGCGTCGCGTACCGACCTCATCGAAGAGTTGATGGGCCGCTTCCCTGAGGTGCCGCGAGAGGCGGTCATCAAGGAGGATCTGCTGCGCGGCGGACTCGCCTTCGACGACGCGGCCCTGACCGACAACGAGAACGGAAACGTCAAGCCGAAGTCGTACTTCATCTTCTCCTTCGATCACCGGACGCTGCCGGAGCTGGGGACGGCCGCGCTGCGGCGGCCACCGGAGGAGATCGTGCTCACCGGCGGGCCGTACGACCTGCGTCGTACCGTGGTCTCGGTCCGCACCAACCCCAGCTCGCCGTACCGCGTCGGATCCGACGGCGACGGTCGGCTGCGCCTGTTCCTGGACGGACGGCCGATCGCCGACGTCGGACTACCTCCCATGCCGGCCTACTACCGGCACACGCTCGCCAACGGCAAGTCGGTGATGGAGGTCGCTCCGACGATCCAGTGGGGCTACCTCATCTATCTCACGGCGTTCCGCGTCTGCCAGTACTTCGGCGCGAAGGAGGAGTGCCAGTACTGCGACATCAACCACAACTGGCGGCAGCACAAGCAGGCTGGCCGCCCCTACACCGGGGTCAAGCCCGTCGACGAGGTGCTGGAAGCGCTGGAGATCATCGACCGGCACGACACCGAGCGTGCCTCGCAGGCATACACGCTGACCGGTGGCAGCATCACCTCGCAGGTCAACGGGTTGGCCGAGGCGGATTTCTACGGTCGGTACGCTCAGGCCATCGAGGAGCGGTTTCCCGGGCGGTGGATCGGCAAGGTCGTCGCCCAGGCGCTGCCCCGAGCCGACGTGCAACGATTCCACGACTACGGGATCCGCATCTACCACCCCAACTACGAGGTGTGGGACAAGCGGCTGTTCGAGTTGTACTGCCCCGGCAAGGAACGGTACGTGGGCCGGGAGGAATGGCACCGCCGCATCCTCGATTCCGCCGAGGTGTTCGGCCCACGCAACGTGATCCCGAACTTCGTGGCGGGCATCGAGATGGCGTCCCCGGATGGCTTCACGAGCGTGGGTGCGGCGATCGACTCCACCGCCGAGGGGCTCGAGTACTTCATGTCGCGAGGGATCATGCCGCGATTCACCACCTGGTGCCCGGAGCCCACCACGCCGCTCGGCCGGGCCAACCCGGAAGGAGCACCGCTCGAATACCACGTCCGTCTGCTCGAGGTCTATCGCGCGACGATGGAGGCTCACGGCCTGTCCAGCCCACCCGGGTACGGCCCGGCCGGGGCCGGCCGAGCCGTGTTCTCGGTCAGCTCCTTCATGGACACCCTGCCCGCCGCGCATTCGTGACGGGTGCTCACGCATCGCGGGCGGAAGCGACAGTGTCCGTCGCTTCCGCCCGCGCCGCCTGCTAGCTGGCGTACGTCTCGAACTCGCCGACCCGCGGCGCACCGCTCGAGCTGTTGATCTTGAAGGTGATCTTGCTGAGCGACGTCGCGGAGAAACTGATGGACCCGGCGCCGCTGCCGGAGGCCAGGACGGCCCCGGTGTCGTGGTTGATGAGCTGCCACGACCCGATGGAGCCCTGGGTTCCCGACGGCTCGCGAATGATCACCCGGGAGACCCCGGTGGCCGAGCCCCACTTGATCGAAATGGAGCCGGTTGATCCGGCCGGCGACCAGTAGGTGCTGATGTTGCCGTCCCGCACGTTGCCGTAGCTTGTCCCGCTGGCCTTGCTGGAGCCGTCGGCACCGGCACCGAGGCTGAGGTTCGTCCCACTGCTCGGCGGCGGCGTGGTGGGTGGCGGGGTGGTCGGCGGCGGCGTGGTGGGTGGCGGGGTGGTCGGCGCAGGCGTGGTCGGCGGCGGGGTCTGCGGCGAACAACTGCCGTCCGACACCCGCAGACCCGTGTTGGCACCCACCGTCTGACGAACGACGTCCGGCACGCAGCTCGCCCCGTCGAGGCGGTACGAGTACGGGATGCTGATGGTGGTGTTCGACGTCGGGTTGGGACCGGCGGGGTAGTTCTCGCTGCCGGCGCTGGACCAGGTCACGTTGTCGAAGACGTTGCCGCTCACCTGCCAGTAGCCGCGCTCGTCGGTGTAGAAGGTGCCCAGGACGTCCTTGGAGTCGCGGAAGTAGTTGTTCTCCACCTTGGCTCTGGCCCCGGCTCGGGAGTTGATGCCGGACTCGTGGAGGCTCACGTAGTGGTTGTTGTAAATGTGCGCGGTGCCGCCACGCAGCAACGGCGTCCGGGAGTCGATGTTCTCGTAGAGGTTGTGGTGGTACGTGATGAAGCCGTTCGAGAGGTCGCTCTCGCTGGACCCGACGAGGCCACCGCGACCGGAGTTGCGCAGGATGCTGTAGGACAGGGTGACGTACTGGGTGTTGTCCTTCATGTCGAAGAGGCCGTCGTACCCCTCCGACTCTCCGCCCGAGGCCTCCAGGGTGACGTGATCGACCCAGACGTTGCGGACCGTGCTCTCCATGCCGATGGCGTCCCCGCCGTTGGAGGTGGGTGAGCCCGACTTCTTGACGTTTCGGACGGTCACGTTCTGGATGATGATGTTGCTGGAGTCACGGATGTGGATGCCGAGCTGATCGAAGACGGCTCCACTGCCGACTCCGATGATGGTGACGTTGCTGATCTGCTTGAGCTCGATCACGCCCGCCGCGGTGTTGCAGCTCGAACCTGACACCTTGGTGGTGTTGCCGTGGTTGATCGTTCCGATGACCTCGATGGTGATCGGGGTGCTGCTGCTGGCCCGACCACACAGCGCCGCGTGGATCGCGGTCCCCGTGGTGGCCCGTACCGTCTGACCGCCCGCGCCGCCGGTGGTCCCGCCGTTCTGCGTGGCATAGCCGGTCGCGCTGCCGACCGCCGCCGACGCCTGGGGGGTCGGCAGGGTCACCCCGATCGCGATGCCGACGGCGGCCGTGGCCAGTGCTGCCTGAAGTCGCAATGCGACTGGTCGTCTCATCTCGCCTCACTTCGCATTCGTCTGGTCGTCGCCGAGGCGAGCGCGGCCGTCGCGATCGGCCGGCACCTCGCGATCTCTTAAGAATTGGCGTCTATCAATTGCCGGATTGACCTCGACATCCCTGCCGCCCAGGTGAACGCGGAGAGGCGTCGCGCCATCGCCGCCCACTGGTGGCACTGGGTGAAATGCGATCGCCCAGCTCAGGAATGAAACATCGATGTAACGCAATGGTAGGAAAGCGGTTTCCCTGTAGGCAAGGGTTCGCGCTTGCAGGTTTGTTGCAGTGCCCAGGACACAGGTCCGGGCTGAGGCGTGTCACCCCAGCCCGGACCTGTCTGTGTCCAACTCTCAGGTCAGCTCCGTACCTGCCACCGCTGGTTCGCGCCACCGTTCTGCACGCCCGCGCCGTCGCTCACCGTCTGCGCACGTCGGTCCCGGAACGGGCGGGGATGAGCGGCGGCGGTCACCCGAGGATCTGCCGGAGATAGCGCAGGCCGTCCGTGGCGAGACGGTCCTGAGAGGGTGCCAACGGACGCCAGATCGCCGCGGCGGTGGCGATGGTCTCGTTCTCCGCCGTGAACGACTCGATGCAGATCGCACCCTGATAGCCGGTGTCCCGCAGGGAGGTGAAGAAGCGGGGCCAGTCGAAGTGGTCCGCACCGGGCGCGCCCCGGTTGGTGCCGCTGACCTGGACGTGCTTGATGTGCTGGCCAGCGACGGAGAGGGCCGCGTAGGGATCGGCCTCCTCGATGTTCATGTGATAGGTGTCGATCATGATGCCCACGTTCGGAGGCAGACCGTCGATCAGCTCGACCGTCTGCTCGATCGTGTTGACGACGCTCGTCTCGTAGCGGTTCAAGGCCTCGACGCCGATGCTCACGCCGCACTCGCCCGCCTGGTCGGCCACCGGCGCCAGGGCTCGCCGAAACTCCGCGTAGCAGGCCGCGCGAGCCATCGGCGACATCCGCCAGGTGCGACCGACCGAGGCGTACACGGGACCGCCGACGCACGGCGCGCCGACGGCCGCCGCGACCGCCACGCACCCCCTGAGGTACGCGACGGTCGACTCCACGACGGCCGGTGCGGCGTTCACCAGGTCCCGCCCGGGCGGGGTGACCGCACAGACACCGGCAGCGACGAGGCCATGTTCGGCCAGCAGGTCCCGGGTACGGACCGGGTCCCAGTCACCGGGCTGCTCGATCGGCAGTTCGACCGCGTCGAAGCCGAACGAGGCGATCCGCGGGACCAACTCGGCCAGGGCCTTGTCGTCGACTGGCGAGGCCCACACCCAGGGATTGACGCCGATGGCGTACACCGCGACCTACTTCCAGCGCTGCGGATAACCGGGCAGGTCGGTGCAGCCGCACATCGCGTAGTGCAGCGGCGGCATGCTCGGATCGAGGTACCGGTCCAGGTTGTCCTGGGTGACGGTCGGCTGTGGCAGCTTCCACGGGCTGGACACCTGCTCGCCGTCGAGGATCCGCAGCGCCGCGATGATCGGCGTACGCCACTGGTAGGTCGGGTAGGTCGGCGCGATCGCGGTGAGGTTCTTGTCCTTCCAGATCTTGAGGAAGTCGAGTTGGTCCTCGCCATTCATTGGCGGAACGGGCTTGCCCGCGTCCTGAAAGGCCTCGACCGCCGCGACGGCCACCGCTCCGGCGTCCATCCAGATTCCGTCGATCGTGCCGTACCGCTGGATGTAGTCGTCGACGATCTTCTTGGTCTTGGCCGGATCGCCGTCGGTGAACTCGACGCCCACGACGTCGACCTTCGCCTTGTCGAACGCCACCTTCGCCGCCGACCAGCGGGTTTCCAGCACGTCGACGCCGGGCAGGATGCGCAGGGCGAGGACCTTCCCGCCGGGCTTCATCTTCTGGCTGACGAACTCTGCGCCGACGTGACCGAACCCGTAACCGCCGATGGGGTTGATGAACGTCACCGGGCACTTGGTGTTGACGCCGCGGTCGAAGACGATGACCGGCAGCCCGGCCTGGCAGGCCGCCTCGACGGCCGGCGTGAGCGTGGCGGTGGTGTTCGGCGAGACGATGAGCGCGTCACAGCTCTTGCCGAGCAGGTCGTTGATGTCCGCGATCTGCTTCTGGTCCTTGCCTTCGGCGTCGACGTGCACGAACTCCTTGATGCGACTCTTCTGCGCCTCCACCTCGGCCTGCATGGTCTTGAACCCGACCTGCCGCCAGGGGTTGTTCAACGCGGCGTTCGAGAAGCAGATCTTGTACGGGCCCTTCTTCTTGAACTTGGCGGTGTCGACCATCTTCGGGTTGAGCACCTGCTCCCACGGCTTGTCGGCGGGCCCGGTCGGGGTCGCGGTGAGCAGTGAGAGCTCGGCGTCATAGTCGGCCTGCACAAAGAACTTCGACTGGTCCCCGGTGCCGGACCCGGCGGCGGGCGCACTGCCCGAAGGGCTCGCGGACGGCTCGTCGGTGGCACAGGCCGTGAGGGAGAGCAGGGTGACTGCGGCCAGCGCCGCCATGGAACGTCGCACTAGGGTTCCCCTTTATCTCGACGAAGAACGGGTTGCCGAGACCGCCACGGCGAGCAGGATGATCGCGCCTTGGACGGTCGACCTGAGGGCGCCGGAGACGCCGTAGAAATTCATGAGAGCGAAGAGCAGTTCGAGGGTCAGCGCCCCGAGCATCGCGCCGACGACCGAGCCGCGACCGCCGCCCAGCGCGACGCCACCGAGGACGACCGCGGTGATCGCGCCGAATTCCAGGCCGGCGCCGGCCTGGAACGACACTCCGCTGTAGCCGCCCAGGAGGATCGCCGCGGCCGCCGCCGCGAGCCCGCTGAGGATGAAGGCGATCGTCCGGGTACGCCAGACGCGTACCCCGCTCAACTCGGCGGTGCGCGGATTGTCGCCGACGGCGACCAGCGTCCGGCCGAAGTCGGACCGCATCAGCAGCACGGCCACCGCCGCCAGAACCAGAAGGACCAACAGCGCGTACGGCACGCGACCGAGCAGCGGCACGTCCTCGAAGGCCCGCCGGCCGAACCGCCGGAACTCCTCGCTGAGCCCACCCTTCGGGGCACCGTCGGACCACAGGTAGACCGCGCCGACGAGGATCAGGAACATGCCGAGGGTGGTGATGAACGACGGCACCCGCAGGCGTGTCGTGATCAGGCCGTTGACCAGCCCGACGAGTGCTCCGAAGACGAGCAGGAGCAGCACCACCGGCCAGGTACGCGTCGGGTCGCTGTCGATCAGCCGGGCCGCGACGACCACCTGCGCGGTGACCAGGGACCCGACCGAGAGGTCGAACTCGCCGGAGACGATCACGAAGTACTGGCCGGCGGCGAGCAGGATGATCGGCGCCGAACGACCGAGGAACGACATCAGCGACGGCGGGGCGAGGAAGTCGGGCTGCCGGATGCCGACGAGCACCAACAGCACCGCGAGAATGGCGAGGATCGGCAGGACACCACCGGGGCGCACCCGCGGGAGACGCAGCGGCAGCGTACGACGCTGAACGGTCTGCATGGCTAGGCAGCCGCCTTTCGCATGGCCCTACGGGCGTACACGGCGACCGCGGCGATGATGATCGCGCCTCGGATCACCTGCTTGAAGAAGGCGTCGACCTCAAGCTGGTTGAAGATCGCATCGATGCTGGCGAGCAGCAGCACTCCCCCGACCGTGCCGATGACGCCGCCGCGCCCACCGGCGAGGGCGGTCCCACCGATGACCACCGCCGCGATCGACTCCAGGTCGTAGAGGCCCTCGGTGCCCACCCGGGGCGCGCCCGAGCCGAGCCGACTGGCGAGGTAGATACCGGCGAGCCCGGCACACATCGAGCACAGCACGTGGGCGGTGACGAGGATCCGGTCGTTACGGACGCCGGAGAGCCGGGCCACCTCCGGATCCCCGCCGACGGCGACCAGGTGATGGCCGAAGCGGGTCTTCGAGAGCGCGAACCAGGCCGCCGCGGTCACGGCGACCAGCAGCAGGAACGACAGCGGCACCGGGCCGATCCGCTGGTAGCCGAGAGACTGCACGAGCGTGGGTGCGGTGGTGCCGGCCGGGCCGTCGTAGCCGTTGTCGAGGTACCCCTTGAGCAACAACCCGACGCCGAGGGTCGCGATGAACGCGTTGACCCGGAGCTTGGTGACGAGGAGCCCGTTGAGCAACCCGACGCCGGCGCTGACCGCGAGCGCCAGGCCGATCGCCGGCAGCAGCGCGCCGTCGCTGCCGTTCATCGTCTCGGCCGCGACGAGAGTGCTCAGGCTGATCACGTACGCCACGGAGAGGTCGAGCGAGCCGCCCAGGATGACCAGGGTCTGGCCGACGGCGACGAGCCCGAGGCCCGCCGCGACGTGCAGGAGGCTCACCGTCGTGGATTGGTTGAAGAGCTGGCCGCCGTCCAGGAGGACAACCAGCCAGCCGATCGCCAGAGTGAGGGTCAGGGCCACGAACACACCCGGTACGGGTCGACGGGCCGGCAGCAGCGACAGGGCGCTCACTGAGCCATCTCCATTCGCGATTGCGGGGCTCGCAAAATCGGCTCACTCCTCACGCTCACTGAGCCATCTCCGTTCGCGATTGCGGGGCTCGCAAAATCGGCTCACTCCTCACGCTCACTGAACCGCCTCCCGCACGGTCCCGACCGCCAGCGCGACGACGTCCTCCTCGGTCGCGCCGGCGGGCAACTCGCCCGCGATGCGGCCCTCGCGCAGGACGATGATCCGGTCGCTCATCCCCAACAGCTCCGGTAGGTCAGACGAGATCATCAACACGGCCGCGCCGTCACGGGCGAGGCGGCGGACGAGGTCGTGGATGGCTGACTTCGCGCCCACGTCGATGCCTCGGGTCGGCTCGTCGAAGAGCAGGATCCGCGGGTTGAGTGCGAGCCATCGGGCCAGTACGACCTTCTGCTGGTTTCCGCCCGACAGAAAGCGGATCTCCTGGTCGTCCCCTGCGGCGCGGACTTCCACGGCGGCGAGCACCTCGCGTACCCGAGCGGTGCGGTCGGCACGGCCGGACCGTGCCGCGAAGACGGCCCGGCTGGCGAGCAGCGCGTTGTCGAGGACCGACTGCCGACCGACGATCCCCTCACCCTTGCGGTCCTCCGTGACGTAGGCGATGCCGGCCCGCATCGCGGTGCGGGGCGAGCGCAGGCGGACCGGCTTGCCGTCGAGCGTGACGTCGCCGGTGGTGAACGGAGACACCCCGAAGAGCGCGCGGGCCAGCGCCGAGCGCCCGGAGCCCTGCAGGCCGCCGACGCCGAGCACCTCGCCGGCGCGCAACTGGAGGCCCACGCCACGCAGCTTCCGGTTTCCCGCGTCGCGGACGGTGAGCCGCACCGGGCCGAGGTCGTCGGGGCGGGCCCGGTCCGGGTAGTAGCTGGACAGCGCCCGGCCGACCATGTGCCGCACCAGCTCGTCGCCGGCGGTGTCCGCGGTGTCGACGGTGGTGACCCGGCGGCCGTCCTTGAGGACCGTGATCCGGCTCGACAGGTCGAAGACCTCCGTGAGCCGATGTGAGACGTACAGCAGGCCGATGCCCCGCTCCTGGAGTCGGCGCACCAACCCGTAGAGCAGCTCGACCTCGTGGTCGGCCAACGCGGCGGTCGGCTCGTCCATGATGAGCAGCCGCGCGTCCAGGGCGAGAGCCTTGGCGATCTCGACGACCTGCTGCTGAGCGACGCCGAGCTGCCCCACCCGGGCGTCGGCCGGCAACGTGGTCTCCCCGATCGAGTCGAGCAGTCGCCGCGTGCGATCGAGCATTCCCCGACGGTCGACCAGACCGCGACGGACCGGCTCGTGTCCCAGGTAGACGTTCTCCGCGACGGTGCGCTCCGGGAGCAGGTTGAACTCCTGGTGGATGATGCCGACGCCGGCCCGCTGCGCGTCGCGTGGGCCCCGGAACACGCGCGGCTCACCGGCGAACTCGACGGTGCCCTCGTCCGGGGCGTACCCGCCCGAGACGATCTTCATGAGAGTCGACTTCCCGGCGCCGTTCTCACCGACAACCGCGTGGACCTCACCCGGCGCGACATCGAGATCGACACCGTCGAGAACGCGTACCCCGAGGAAGGACTTACCGATGCCCCGAAGGGTGAGTAGCGGCACCGGCCGCGAGTCTGACATCCCGAAAGCCCTCACAGACAGTAATTATCGACAAGATTCAATGCCACACTACGGTGACTTCGCGGCGCTGGACATCAAACTTTCGTAGGAACGGCGGCGACTTACGTTCGCGCGTCGAAAACATCCTCTTGACATCGGCGAAACATCACACGTATGAAGATAGATGTTTGGATTCGGGTCCGCAATCCTCGATCCAGGCCAACTGCCAGGCCGATCCTTGATCGACGGTGACGCCGCACCGAGGGAACCGATCACGGCCGCCGCTCGCCGGGCAGAACATCGGACGTTACCGACTTTGATTGACAGATATCTATCCCTAGCTCATCCTGGCCTCGTGGGCCACCGGACGAGAACCACGGCCACCATCACGCTGTGTGACGTCCTGCCGGTCTGACTGCCGTTTCGGCGAACGGCACGAGGGCTGCCCAGCGCGCGCTCGTGCCCACCCACGCGTCCAGGCACAACCTGACGCACCGTAGGCCCGTGATCGCGATCCCCACGCCCGCCCAACCGAGGAGACGGCATGCGTCGCAACACATTGCTCATCTCAGTGATCGCCGGCCTGTTGCTGGCGCTCGGACTCGCCCCACCCGCGTCAGCGGCGCCGGCCTTCCGCGCCCTGTTGTTCACCAAGACCGCGGGCTACCGGCACGACTCGATCCCCGCCGGGATCTCGATGTTCCAGCAGCAGGCGGCGGCCAACAACTTCGAGCTGGTGCAGACCGAGGACGCGAACGTCTTCACCGCCAGCAACCTGGCGACCTTCGACGTCATCATCATGTTCCAGACCTCGGGCATGGTCTGGACCTCGGCGGCGCAGCGCCAGGCGGTGGAGGGTTACCTCGCCAGCGGCAAGGGCATCGTCGGCGTCCACAACGCCACCGACATGGGCATCGAGTCCGAATACCCGTGGTGGGACCAGACCATCAACGGCGGCGCCCACATGCCCGAACACTCCCCCGGCGTGCTGCCCGGCACCGCCATCGTGGCCGACAAACAGCACCCGTCAACGGCCGGTCTGCCGGATCGATGGAACCGCAGCGAGGAGTGGTACAACTTCGACGCCAACCCGCGCGGCAACGTGCACGTCCTGGTGACCGCGGACGAGCGCACGTACAACCCGGGGTCCCGGGCGATGGGCCCGGACCACCCGATCTCCTGGTGTCGCAACGCCGGCGGCGGGCGGGTGTGGGCCACCGCGATGGGCCACGCGATCGATTCCTACAGCGAGACCAACTTCCGTAACCACGTCCTCGGCGGCGTCCGGTGGGCGGCCGGCAACGTTCCCGGTGACTGCGGCGGCACCGTCTGGGGCAACTTCGAGAAGCGCACCCTCGACGACAACACCGTCGACCCGATGGCGATGGCGGTGGCCCCGGACGGACGGGTGCTCTACGTCCAGCGCGGCGGCCAGGTCAAGATCTTCAAGCCCTCCACCAACAGCACCGTCACCGCCGGCACGCTGAGCGTCTACACCGGCGGCGAGGACGGGCTAACCGGCATGGCGCTGGATCCCAACTTCGCCACCAACGGGTACGTGTACCTGTACCACTCGCCGGCGAGCAGCTCGACCGACGTCAACCGCGTCTCCCGCTACACCCTCAGCGGCGACACGCTGAACACGTCCAGCGGTGTGACGATCATCGACATCCCGGCGTACCGGGACCGGACGTTCCCGGAGCCTGGTCACACCGGCGGTTACCTCGAGTTCGGTCCGGACGGCAACCTCTACATCGGCACCGGCGACGACACGCCCCCGAACCTCGACCCCAACTGGCAGGGCTACGCCCCGCTGGACTGGCGCTCGGGCAAGTCCAACCTCGATGCCGCCCGGACCGCCGGCAACACCAACGACCTGCGCGGCAAGCTGCTGCGTATCCGTCCCGGAGCCAGCGGCAGCTACACCATCCCGTCCGGCAACCTCTACCCCCAGGGCACGGCGCAGACCAAGCCGGAAATCTACGCGATGGGCTTCCGCAACCCGTTCCGTTTCTCGATCGACCCGGCCACCGGCTGGGTCTACCTGGCCGACTACGGACCGGACCGCAACCCGCCGACCACCAACCGGGGCCCCGAGGGCCTGGTCGAGCTCAACGTGATCAAGACGCCCGGCAACTACGGCTGGCCGTTCTGCCACGGTGACAACCAGCCCTACGCGCCGTTCAACCCGGACACCGGCGTCGTCGGCTCGAAGTTCAACTGCTCGGCACCGGTCAACAACTCGCCCAACAACACCGGCCTGACCAGCTTGAAGCCGGTCGTCGCCCCCAACATGTGGTACGGCTACGGGAACTCGCCGAACTTCCCGGAGCTCGGCTCCGGCGGCTCGGCGCCGATGGGCGGACCGGTCTACCGGTACGACGCGGCGAACACGTCCGCGACGAAGTTCCCGCCCTACTACGACGGCGTCCACTTCTTCTACGAGTGGTCGCGCAGCTACATCAAGGAGGTGCACTTCGACTCGTCCACGGCGGTGACCCGCACCAACCCGTTCCTGCCGTCGGGTGGGTTCAACAAGCCGATGGACATGGAGTTCGGCAAGGACGGCTCGCTCTACCTGCTGGAGTGGGGCACCAACTTCGGCGGTGGCAACAGCGACTCCGGCCTCTACCGGATCGACTACATCCAGGGCGGCCGGTCGCCGATCGCCAAGGCTGTCGGCACCCCCACCAGCGGTACCGCGCCGCTCACCGTCCAGTTCAGCAGTGCCGGCACCGCCGACCCGGACCCCGGCAACACACTCAGCTACCAGTGGACGTTCGGCGACGGCACGAGCTCCACGGCGGCCAACCCGTCGCATGTCTACACCAGCAACGGCAACTACACGGCGCAGTTGAAGGTCACCGACAACACCGGTAAGACGGGCTTCGCCAACGTCCAGATCACCGTCGGCAACAGCGCGCCGGTGGTCACCATCACCACCCCGCCCAATGGGGGCATGCTCACCTTCGGCGACCGGGTGTCGTACTCGATCAGCGTCTCCGACCCCGACGGCGGAACGATCGACTGCAGCAAGGTGGTCCTCAACCCGGCGCTGGGTCACGACGACCACGCGCACGAGACCACGGAGTACCCGGGCTGCTCGGGCACCATCTCCACCGACCTGCTCGGTGGGCACCCCGACGGCGCCAACCTGTTCTACGTGCTGAACGCGCGGTACACGGACAACGGCGGCGCGGGTGGCGCGGCCCCGCTCACCGGTACCGCGCAGGTGATTTTGCAACCGAAGCACAAGCAGGCCGAGTACTACAGGAGCCAGTCGGGCACCCGGATCATCGAGCAGTCTGGCGCGGAGAGCGGCAAGCGCATCGGTGACATCGCCAACAACGACTGGATCGCGTTCAGCCCGATGAGCCTGTCGGGCATCACGACAGTCAGCTACCGGCTGTCGTCGCCGTCCGGTGGCGGTTCGATCGAGCTGCGAGCCGACTCACCGACCGGAACGCTGCTGGCCACGACCTCGGTGCCCAGCACGGGCGGTTGGGACAACTACCAGTCCACGACGCCGGTGAGCGTCTCGGCCCTGTCCGGGACCCACACGCTCTACATGGTGTTCAAGGGCAGTGCGACCAACTGGTTCGATCTCGACTCGCACACCTTCGGTGGCGCCGGCGTCGGCGTTCCCAGCACCGGCGGTGGCCTGGCGGGCAAGACCTGGACGGTCACCGCGCAGCACAGCGGAAAACTGATGGACGTCAGCGGTGTCTCCACCGCCGACGGCGCCCAGATCACCCAGTGGGCCGCCACGGGTGGCAACAACCAGAAGTGGCAGGCCGTCGACGCCGGTAGCGGTGCGGTCTACCTCAAGGCGGTGCACAGCGGCAAGTGCGTCGAGGTGATCGGCAGCTCCACCGCGGCGGGCGCCTTCCTGCAGCAGGCCACCTGCAACAACGGCAACCAGCAGAAGTTCACCGCCACCGCGACGGGAACCTCCGGCGTGTACACGGTGCGGAATGTGCTGAGTGGGCTCTGCGTGGACGTCAACGGCGCCGCCACCAACGACGGCGCCCGACTGCTGCAGTGGACCTGCCACAGTGGGGCCAATCAGCAGTGGCGCTTCACCGCGGTCTGACCTGCGGCTGTCGCGGCAGCAGATGACGTCCCGATCGGGACCGGTGTCCGGGAAGCGGAGCCGGTCCCGGCCGGGACGTCGTCGTCACTCCGGGCGGGCGGAGGAGTCCCGACCGGGCGGCGCGGCGAGCAGCCCGGCCGCCGCCAGGGCGTCCCACAGTTCCTCCGGCACGGCGATCTCGGACCGTCGCACCGCCTCGACCGTCTGCGCCTCGTTGCGTACGCCGACCACCGTCGACACCACGGCCGGATGCCTGCGGACGAAGGCGAGTGCCGCCTGTGGCAGGGTCACCCCGTAGGTCTCGCAGACCTCGGCGATCCGCCGCGTCCGCTCGATCAACTCTGCCGGAGCCTGCTGGTAGTTGTAGACGGCATCCGCCGGCGGCCGGTCCTGCGACAGCAGCCCCGAGTTGTAGACGCCCGCGACGACCACCCCCACCCCGCTGGTCTCGGCGGCGGGTAGCAGGTCGTCGGCCGCACCCTGCTCCAGCAGGGTGTACCGCCCGGCGCACATCATCACGTCGACGTCGGCCTCCCGCACGAACCGAGCGAGCATCGCCGACTGGTTCATGCCGGCGCCGATGGCGCCCACCACCCCCTGATCACGCAGGTCGACCAGGGCGGGCACGGCCTCGCGTACCGCCTGCTCCCAGTGGTCGTCGGGATCGTGCAGGTAGACGATGTCGATCCGGTCGAGTCCGGTGCGGTCGAGGCTGGCCTCGATCGAGCGGCGGATGCCGTCGCTGCTGAAGTCCCACACCCGCCGGTGGCTCGCGGGAACGTCGAACCCGGCGGAGTCTCGCAGGTGCGCGTCCTCCGGTGACGGCACCAGGAGTCGCCCGACCTTCGTCGACACGACGTACTCGTCGCGCGGCCGGTGCCGCAGCGCTGCGCCGAGGCGGCGCTCGGAGAGCCCGAGCCCGTAGTGCGGCGCGGTGTCGTAGTAACGGACGCCCGCCGACCACGCCGCGTCGACCGCCGAGGCGAACTCCTCGTCTGTCGTCACCCGGTAGAGGTTGCCACCCTGGGCCGCGCCGAAGCCCAGGTCGGTGAGACGTACCTCCGGGCGACCTGGCAGTGCGCGCGCCTTCATCACGCCTCCAGCCCGTGGACGCGGCGCGCGGGCTCACCCTGGTGGTCGAGCACGAAGCGCACCTCGGGCGGCTGCTGGCCCGTCATCGTACGGCCGATCTCCCTACTCAGGATGGACTGGTTGTTGATATTCACGTCGATGACATCGTCGCACAGTTCATGGCGTGGCAGACGTGGGAGTTTCCGCGCAAGCAGGCCGCGCACTGTCCGCCCGGCCGGGGGCCGCGCCAGTACCGCCAGGACGTAATTCGTATAACGTGTGGCGTCAAATGCTCGGCCGTACACTGACCCGGACGTCGTGCCACGGCGAGCCATTCGGAGGGGACATGACGCCACCGCAGGAGACAGCCCTGGACAGTCCGGCAACCCCGGCCTGGGTGCGTCGACCGACCAATCTCGCCAGGGCGGTCACCGCCGAGCTGGTGGAGCGCATCGTCCGTGGGGTACACCCGCCCGGGACGTCGCTGCCCCCGGAGCCGATCCTCTGCGAGACCTTCGGCGTGAGCCGGACCGTCGTCCGAGAAGCGGTGAAGATCCTTCAGGAGAAGGAGCTGGTGCAGGTCCGCCAGGGCGCCGGCACCATGGTCACCCCACCGTCACACTGGGACATGCTCGACGAGCTCGTCCTCGCGGCCACCATCGCCGTGGACGACAGCCTCGCCATCCTCGACGACCTCGTCGTCACCCGCCGGGTGCTGGAGTCCGACATGGCGAACGTCGCTGCCCGCCTCGCCGACGCGGAGACCACCGAACGGCTGCGCGCCATGGTGGACCGGATGGACGAGCTCGTCGACGACCACCTCACGTACCACGAGCATGACCGGGCCTTCCACGACACGATCATGCAGGCATCGGGCAACCGCATCGCTCGGGGTGTCGTACGGGCGCTGGAGAGCCAGGTCATCAACACCGCCCGCTACATGGGCCGGCCCGAACGCGCCTTGTGCGTGGCGTCCAACCAGGGCCACCGACGCATCTACGAGCGCATCGCCGCCCACGACTCCAACGGCGCCGCCGGGGCGATGTTCACCCACATCACCGAGGCCTGGCTGGTCCGCCGCAGCGGTTCGGGCAAGCCCGTTCGTCTTCAGCGCTGACCGGGTCGGCCGAGGCAACGGAATTTCACGATGAACGACGTCCTCCAAGATCGGAAACCGTGATCGGCGCCGACCGGCGACGGATCTCCGTGGCCGCCGGCGCGACCCTGCTGTGCAACCTCGTGATCGGTGTCCTGGCCGTCGTTCCGCTGGGCATGGTCGTCTCCCTGCTGACCCACTGGCTCGAGGGCCCGTACGCACTGGGCACGAATCACACCTACGCGAAGATCGCCGGGCGCTATCCCCCGTTCGAGGTCGACACCGATGAGGCCGCACCCGTGGGGATGCTCGTCGTCGTCGCCCTGGTCATCCTCGGTACGGCCTTCCTGGGCGTGAACGCCCTCCTCGTACGCCGCACGCGGAAGGCGGTTCCGGCCTACGTTGCGTGGCTCGCGGCCGCGGTGGTCGCGTGGTTGCCGGGGCTCTACTTCATCGCCAACTGGTGGTTCGACAGCGCGCCGTAGGCCGAGTCAGGGCCGCAGCCACCGCAGCGCGGCGTCCGCGGTGTCCTCGGGGCTGCTGTTGAAGGCGATGGCCGCGGCGGGAGCATGCTGCCGGACGAGGTTGACCACCTTCTCGAAGAGTTCGAGCAACGGCTCGTGCTTGCGGATACCGCCGCCGACGACCACACAGGCGTAGTTCCGGCGGGTCAGCGCCTCGACGATCACCCCCTCGGCGTCCTCGTCGGGCGCCACCAGGCACAGGTCGGCCTCTATGCCGTGATCGTCGAAGCGGGCCTGACCGCGTGCTATCGCCGCGACAACCGGCGCGGGATCCCAGCCAGGAATTCGGACCGGATCGACGCCGATCACCAGCACCCGTCCCAGTGTCATGCGTGCTCCCATCTCCACGGAACATTCTGCTCCCAACCACGCGGCCAACTCCTACTCCTTCACCCCGATGTTGTCGATCGGAGGGGCGCTGAGCAGCCGCCGGACGGGCCACACCGTGGTTGCCAGCGCCAGCAGTGTCGTGCCGCCGAGCACCGCCACCCAACCGAGCGGCGGGACGTACGGGATCGGACTACCGGTCAGCGCGTTGACGATCGCGCCCAGGGTCAGCGCCGCGATCGTCGCGCCGATCAGCAGCGCGGTGCCGAGCAGCCCGGCCTGTTCGGCGTGGACCATCCCTCGGATCTGCCGGCGGGTGACCCCGACCAGTTGCAGCAGCGCCAGCTCACGGCGACGAGCCAACGCGGCCAACACCATCGTGGTGGCCGCCGCCAGCGCGGCATAACCCACCATCACGCCGATCAGCAGCCGGTTCAGCCAGGCGCCGAGCGCCAGATCCGTGCCGACCAGCCGGGTGCGGGTGGCCGCGTCGAGCACCTGACTACCCGGATGCCCTGCCGACCAGGCGGCCAACGCGGCGTCGGCGTCCGGGCTGGCGCTGATCAGGACCTCGTCGTCGGTGGCCCCGGCCGTGTGCGCGGCGACCGTCTCCGCGGCCAGCGTGACGTCGCCGAAGCCGAGTCCGCGGCCGTAGATCGCGACGACCTCCAGCTTGACCGGGGTGCCGTCGCCCAACCAGAGCTCCGCCTGGTCGCCGACGTCCCAGCCGGACGCGGACGCCTGGGTCGCGGACAGCGCAACAGCGCCCGCCCGCAGATCGGCCAGGTCGCCCTCGCGCACGCCCAGGTCGATGGTGGACGTGATGCCGGCCGGGTCGACCGCCTGCGCGCCGACCGGCTCGATCCCGTCGAAGGACCGCACCACCACCTGCGTACGCCGGACACCGGTGGCCGCTCGCACCCCGGCCAACTCGCGGACCTCCCGCGCCGTATCGGTTGGCAGCCCGCCCGACGCGACGAGCACCCGCTCGGCGAGCGTCCCCGCAGCGCTCTGCGCGATGGTCTGCCGCTCCAGGTTGGTCTGCAGGAACCACACCGATCCGCCGAACCCGACCGACAGCACGAGGGCGGTCAGCACGGTCGCCATCCCCTGTGCGTTGGCGCGCAGGTTGGCTGCGGCCAAGTAGCCGCTGGCCTGCCAGATTCGCGGCAGCACCGGGGTGAGCAGGCGCGCCGCGTGCGCGTTGATCCTCGGCGCGAGCAGCGCCACCGCGATGACGAAGAGGTAGAGCATGCCCACCGCGCCGGCCAACGCGGCCGTCGGCCCGGTGCCGCC